>LJTT01000009.1 GCA_001303585.1 Betaproteobacteria bacterium SG8_41 | reverse complement strand
AGGGTGCCGACGCCCTCGTCGGTCAGAACCTCGAGCAGCAGCGCGTGCTCGACGCGCCCGTCGATGATGTGGCAGCTGTTGACGCCGTTCTTCACGGCCTCGAGCGCGGAGCCGATCTTGGGAAGCATTCCCCCGGAGATCGTGCCGTTGGCGAAGAGCTCGTCGATCTTGCGCGCGCTCAAGCCGGTCAGCAGCTTGCCGTTCTTGTCGAGCACGCCCGGCGTGTTGGTGAGAACGATCAGCTTCTCGGCCTTGAGCACTTCGGCGATCTTGCCGGCGACGAGGTCGGCGTTGATGTTGTAAGTCTCGCCTTTGGTGCCGACGCCGAGCGGCGCGATCACCGGAATGAAGTTGTGGGTGTAGAGCTGGTGAACGATGGCGGGGTCGATGCTCTCCACCTCCCCGACCTGGCCGATGTCGAGCAGCGCGTCGCTATCGGCGCCGCCCCGCACCAGCATTTTCTTCGCGCGGATCAACCCTCCGTCCTTCCCGGTGAGACCCACCGCGCGGCCCCCGTGCTGGTTCATCAGATTGACGATTTCCTTGTTGACCTGGCCGCCGAGCACCATTTCGACGACGTCCATCGTCTCCGCGTCGGTCACGCGCATCCCCTGGACGAACTCGCCCTTCTTGCCGACGCGCTTGAGCAAGTCGTCGATCTGCGGGCCGCCGCCGTGCACCACGACCGGGTTCATGCCGACGAGCTTCAGCAGCACGACATCGCGCGCGAAGCTGTGCTTGAGCGTATCGTCCGTCATGGCGTTGCCGCCGTACTTGATGACGATGGTCTTGCCGTGGAAGCGCTGGATGTAAGGCAGGGCTTCGGCGAGGATCTTCGCTCTGTCTGCGGCGGAAGTACCGGTCAGGGCCATGGGTGGCGTCGGGAGCGTGAGTTGTTGGCGGGTGCCTATTCTACGGGAAGGCGAAAAAAAGCGGCAGGCCTGGAGGCCCGCCGCTCGGTCAAAAGCTCCCTCAATCGACTCGCGAACCCGCTTGATCCGCTCAATCGATCGCAGTCGGCCCGGCGGTCGCGGCCGCCGGGTGCAGTTGCAATGCTTACTGGATGCTGATCCGCTTCGCCTGCACCGCCGCCTTCTTCGGCAGGGTCAGCTCGAGCACGCCGTCGGCGTATTTCGCCGACGCCGAAGCATCGTCCATCGTCTGCCCGAGGGTAAATGCCCGATAGAGCTTGCCCGCATAACGCTCGGAACGCAGGACGCGCTCGCCATTCTTCACGTCCTTCTCGGCCTTCACTTCGGCGCTGACCGCGACGGTGTCGCCGTCGATCGTGACGTTGATATCCTCCTTCTTCACGCCGGGCAGCTCCGCGCGCAGGACGTATGCCTTGTCGTTCTCGGCTACGTCAACGCGAAATGTTCCTGTGCCGCTCGGATGGCCCTCGAAACTCACAGGGCGCACGAAGAATCCGCGGAACAGATCATCCAGCGTATCGTCAAAAGGGCTGTAACGCGTGAGGTTGACCATAACTGTTCTCCATTAACCAAGATGGCGCACTTGCGCCGACACGATCGATATAGGAGCCGCCGCGCGGTTTTCAAGAGGAGCGCCCCCGACGAGAAGCGCAGGAGGTCTCAACTGTCTGATGACATTGTGTTTTTCTGACGCGTCGTGCCGCGGTCCCTGTGCCGTCGCCGCGGCGCCCGGCGCAGTCATGGCAGCGGGGCATCCCGCCCCGCCTTTGCGCCGCCCGCCGGCGCTCGTGTTGTTTTGCGCCTCGCGCATTGCCTCACCTGATCCACGTGCCGCCGCGCTGCCGGCGCACAAGCCGACTGTCTCCGTTTGACGTCACCAGAGAAGCAATCATGCTTTGCTATAATTTCGGCTCGCGAGACATCATGCATCTGATCTTCGCCTCACTGCTGCTGGCATTTGCCTCGTCGGTCTACGCCCAGTCAGCTCCGCTTCCGGTCCCGCCCCCCCCGGCGATTGCGGCCAAATCGCATCTGCTCGTCGATTTCAATACCGGCAGGCGTCTTGCCGAGCAGAATCCGCAGATGCGCGTCGAACCGGCGTCGCTCACCAAGCTGATGACCGCGTACCTCACGTTCACCGCGCTCAAGCAGGGGCGAATTCGTCCCGATCAGCAGGTACCGGTCTCAGTCAAGGCGTGGCGGACCATCGGTTCGCGCATGTTCATCGAGCCGCGCAAGCCGGTCACCGTGAGCGAGCTGATCAACGGCATGATCGTGCAGTCCGGCAACGATGCCAGCATCGCGCTCGCGGAGGCTATCGCGGGCAGCGAGGAGGTCTTTGTCCAGCTGATGAACCGTGAAGCGCAGCGCCTTGGCCTGAAGAACACGCGCTTCGTGAACGTAACCGGGCTGCCGCACCCGGACCACTACTCGACGACCGAAGACCTCGCACTGCTGGCGTCCGCCATCATCCGTGATTTCCCGAAGCACTACCGGCTCTACTCCCAGAAGGAATTCACCTACAACAATATCAAGCAGGCGAACCGCAACCGGCTGCTGTGGACCGATCCCACCGTGGACGGCGTGAAGACCGGCTATACGGAGAATGCCGGCTACTGCCTGATCACCTCAGCGAAGCGCGGCGAGCATCGTCTGCTCTCTGTCGTGCTGGGCGCGGCGAGCGAGGCCGGCCGCGCCGCCGAGAGCCAGAAGCTGCTCAATTACGGGTTCCAGTTCTATGACAGCTTCCGCGTACATGCGAAGAACCAGCCGGTTGCGACATTGCAGGTATTCAAGGGCGCGGCAGACACGGTGAAAGCGGGCTTCCTCACCGATCTCTACGTGACGCTGCCCAAGGGGCAGCGCAGCAAGCTCAAAGCGACGGTCGAAAGCCTGCAGCCGCTGGTAGCGCCGATCAGCGCCGGTCAGCGCGTGGGCACGATGAAGGTCACGCTCGACGGCAAACCGTACCGGGAGCTGCCGGTGGTCGCCCTGGAGGATGTGGCTCTCGCGGGAATTCTGGGACGCAGCTGGGATGCCCTTCGGCTGCTGTTCCGTTGATCGCGGGCGGCCGTCTTTTTCAGTGTAGACTTTCCGTTTTCAACTCTTCGACGGTAACAGTCCACCCTTCTCAGGCTTCGTGAGGACAGGATGAACGAGATTGTCTATCTCAACGGCGACTTCATGCCGCTCGAAAATGCCCGCATTCCGGTGCTGGATCGCGGGTTCATTTTTGGAGACGGCGTTTACGAAGTGATCCCCGCTTATTCACGGCACCCCTTCCGCCTGCCCGAGCATCTGGCACGACTGCAGCGCAGCCTGGACGCGATACGACTCGAGCCTCCTCTCGCCGACGCCGAATGGACGCGGCTCGTGCATCAACTCATCGAGCGCAACGCGGCCGAGGACCAGGCGGTCTACCTGCAGGTCACGCGCGGCGTCGCCAAGCGGGACCACGCCTTCCCGAAGGGTGTCCCGCCAACCGTGTTCATGATGAGCAACCCCCTGGTCACGCCATCGCGCGAGCTCGTCGAGCGCGGAGGCGCCGCCATCACGGCCACTGACTTCCGGTGGCTTCGCTGCGACGTGAAAGTCATCTCGCTGCTCGGAAACTGCCTGCTGCGGCAGCGTTCGGTCGACGCCGGCGCCGAGGAGGTCGTGATGTTTCGCGACGGTTATCTTACGGAGGGCTCCTCCAGCAACATTTTCGCGGTGCGAGGCGGCGTGCTCCTGGCGCCCCCGAAGAACCATCTCGTGCTGCCGGGCATCACCTATGACGTGGTGCTCGAGCTCGCGGCCGCAAACAAGGTGCCGATCGAGCTGCGCGAGGTTTCCGAGGACGAGGTCCGCGGCGCCGACGAGTTGTGGCTGTCCTCATCGTCGAAGGAAGTGCTCGCCGTCACCACGCTGGACGGGCATCCGGTCGGCGACGGGAAGCCGGGCCCGGTCTTCAAGCAGATCCACCGCGCATTCCAGGATTTCAAGCGCAAGGTCATGCGCCAGGCGGCCTGACCGTGCGCCGCGCCGATGGAATTCTCGCCGATCCAATATCCCTGCGACTTTCCGATCAAGGTCCTCGGTAATACGCGAGCGGGTTTTGCGCAGGCGGTGCTCGGCATCATTCACCGGCACGCTCCCGACTTCGACAGCGCGAGCATGGAGATGAAAACGAGCAAGCGCGGGCGCTATCTCAGCGTCACCTGCGTGATCCGCGCCACCTCGCGCGACCAGCTTGACGGGCTCTACCGCGAGCTTTGCGACCACCCGATGGTGGTGATGGTCCTCTAGTGACCGTGAGTCGTAAGTGGTGAGTCGTGAGTCGTGAGTCGGAAGTTCGAAGTCGAACCGGTATTGCGTTGATTGCCGGTTGAGCCGCGAATTGCGTTTTTGAAGTTGCGACTCACGACTTCCGACTCACGATTCGCGCATCGTCAGGTCTTGGGCTTGGTCATGAACTGCACGTTCTGGATCACGTCCGACGCGGTATAACGCCCGATCGGCCCCGCTGCGTAGACCGCGTGCGCGAGGGTGCCATCCGGCTTGATGAGGAATCCCGTCGCGTGCAGGATTTTGCGTCGGGTTTCCCAGAACGCGCCGGTAAGCTCACTGATGCGCTCTGGATCCAGCCCATAGGCGACGGGAAACGTCACGCCCGTCTCCTGCACCATGCGGCGGGTGTCCTCCTGGTTATCCACGGATGCGGCAAGCACCTCGATGCCAAGCTGCTTGAGCTCGGGCAATTTCTGCTGGAAGTCAGCAAACTGCTGACGGCAATAGGGTCACCAGTGGCCGCGGTAGAAGAGCACCGTGCCCCAGCGGCCCGCCCAGGCCCCGGGCAGGGCCAGTTTCGCTCCGTCGACCAACTGGAACTCGATGTCCGGGAAGCGGCTGCCCGCGTCGAGTTTGATGCTGCTGGCTTGCGTCATGTCGTCGCCTTTCCTTTGACGTCACCGCGCGGCGGGCTTTTTCTTCTTCAGCTTACGCGGTCGAGTCTTGCCGTGGGTGCCACGGAATAGTTTGCCGCGGCGGGTACGGTGGTCACCTTTGCCCATCTCTGATCTCCCTGGAAATGCGCTCGCGCGATAATTCTACCTCAAACCAGCGGGCGCGCTTTGGCAACGGCGACCCGATCGTTCGTGCTTCGCTCGCGCGCCAGCATGCCAGCCGAATTTTTTCGTCAGGCTCGTCGGGCAAGCCGTTCCAGTTGGCGATCGTGGACGCGCGAGAGCAGCAACAGCGATGCCGCGGCCCCGGTCAGCGCGAGAAACATGTCCCACTGGGTATCCCACTCATCGCCCTGCGTTCCGAGAAACTCATGGGCGCCCTGGCCCAGCGCCAACGCTGCAAACCATTCGATGAGCTCGTAAAAGGCGCTGAAAGCAAGGCAGATACAGATCGTGACGAAGAAGAGGAACTTGCCCCTCGCAAGCCTGAATACCCGGATCAGCAGCTCGCGCACCACGATTGCGGGCACAAATCCCTGGGCGAGATGTCCGAGGCGGTCGTAGGGATTGCGCGCGAGCTCGAGCCATTCCTGAACCCAGAAGCCCACGGGCACGCGCGCATAGGTATAGGTGCCGCCCAATATCAGAATCAGCCCATGGACGCAGATGAGCGCATACGCGAGTCCAGTGAGCGGGAATCTGCGCATCGTCGCGAGCATGACCGGAAGCGCGATAAGCACCGGCGCCACCTCCATGAACCACGTCAAACGGTCGTACGGCGCGATACCCGAGGCAACAAGGGCCAGCGCCCAGACAAGCGTCACGGCGGCAAGCGCGCGGCGCGCGGCGCGGAGCGGGGCGGTCGGATCCGGGTAGTGCGTCATCGGCGAAGCCGGTAACCGAAACACCAGCGGTTGCGGATGGCGCCCACATTCGCGACGGAGTGGCGCTCGCCCGCCGGGATCAACACCTCCCTGCCGATTTCTGGCCGGAAGGTTTTTCCGGCAAAAGAGAATTCGATCCGACCCTCGAGCAGCATCGCCAGCTCGTCCGTCTCGTGCACGAAATCGGACCAGACCTGCCCCGGCGGATCGCTCCAGATCTCGAAGCTGAAGCCGCGCATCTCCCAATTGGCCCTTATCGCGGCGCTCTCCAGAACCTTCAAGCCCAGCCCTCTATTTGTGTTTTCGGATCGTTTCCAGCTCGTCCGCAAAGACGACGCTCAGGTCCCCTTCGGGCCCTTTCAGCAGCTCGGGCATGCCCCGGCATTGCCTCTGCAGCACTTCGTGGCCCGCCAGGAGAAAAGCCATCTTCTGCTCTTCCCGGCTCAGCAGAATCGCCCCTTCGTATTTGCCCAGGCTGCGCGCGTAGTCCTTCTCGTCGCTCGATGCGCGACGGATCATGGCGGTCACACGCCGCTTCAACTCTGCAAGCAGCTCCCCGTGCTGCGTCTGCCACTTCAAAAAAGCCTGCCCGTTGGCCGCCCGCGTCGCCGGCACAGCCTCATCGCAGGCTTCCCTCAGCGCGATTATTCGCTGATATCCTCCGTACACATAACCGAGATCGGTCGCGTAGTCGCCCGATGCCTTTTGAGCGGCGACCTGGGCGGCCATTGTCATACCGGCGACGAGCAAGGCTGCAAGACAGGCCCATCGCGGCTCGTGACGGCGCCGGCGCGGTGGCGCCCGAAGTCTCGGCATTTTCCGCGCATTTCTATGTTCGACCAACAACCGGTAAACTGGCCGCATGGCGCGAGTGTAACCCGCGCGCTGAAACGAATGAATGCGCCACCGCTCGAGGCGCAGCCTGGAACGAAGACAGTGCAAACGATCGCAACCGAAGTCGCCGCTTCTCCCGGTGCGCATCAATCCGTAATCCGCGTGCGCCGGCTGGGCCTAGTGGATTACGAGCCAACCTGGCATGCGATGCGGGAGTTGACCGCCGCCCGGACGCCGGAGACGCCCGACGAGATCTGGCTGCTCGAGCATCCGCCGGTCTACACGCTCGGCGTGGCCGGTCGCAGCGAACATCTCCCGCGCGTAGCCACCGCGGTCCCCGTGATCAAGGTCGATCGCGGCGGCCAAATCACTTTTCACGGACCGGGGCAGGCCGTTGTGTACCTGCTGCTCGATATGCGGCGGCGCGGCCTGACGGTGCGCCCCCTCGTCCGGATCATGGAGCGTGCCGTGATAGACCTCCTCGCCGCGCACGGCATCGCGGCGGAGGGACGCACCGGGGCGCCCGGTGTCTACGTGAACGGCGCCAAGATTGCGGCGCTCGGGCTGCGGGTGAAGAACGGCTGCTGCTATCACGGCATCGCCTTCAATGTCGACATGGACCTTTCGCCGTTTCACGTTGTCGATCCGTGCGGGTATCCCGGCCTTGCCGTCACCCAGGCGCGCGATCTCGGCATTGCCGGTTCCGCGGAACGCCTGGGCGAAGAGCTGGTCCACCATCTTTTAGACCGACTGCCATGAGCGCTTCCGGGGTCAAGCAAAAAGGCAAGGCGAAAACGGCCCGCATCCCGATCAAGGTGGTGCCGGCGGAGCCGCTCGCCAAGCCCGAGTGGATCCGCGTGCGGCTCGGCCAGGGGCAGCGCTTTCACGAGATCAAGCAAATCCTCCGCGAGCATCGCCTGCATACGGTGTGCGAAGAGGCCACCTGTCCCAACATCGGCGAATGCTTCGGCAAGGGGACCGCGACCTTCATGATACTGGGCGACCTTTGCACGCGGCGGTGCCCGTTCTGCGATGTGGCGCACGGCAAGCCGCTGCCGCCCGATGCCGATGAACCGGTCAATCTGGCCCGCACGATCGCTGCGCTGCGGTTGAGCTACGTGGTCGTCACCAGCGTGGATCGTGACGACTTGCGCGACGGCGGCGCCGGGCACTTTGCCGACTGCATCCGCGCCGTGCGCAAGCATTCGCCCCGCACCCGCATCGAGGTGCTGGTGCCCGATTTCAGGGGCCGCCTCGAGCCGGCGCTTGAAATGCTCTCGCAGGCCGCGCCGGACATCATGAATCACAACCTCGAGACGGTGCCACGACTCTACAAGCAGGCCCGGCCCGGCGCAGACTATTCGCATTCGCTCACACTGCTGAGCGAGTTCAAGCGGCGGTTTCCACAGATTCCGACCAAGTCCGGCCTGATGGTTGGGCTCGGGGAAACCGACGAGGAAATTCTCGCGGTCATGCGCGACCTGCGTGCGCACGCTGTGGACATGCTGACGATCGGGCAGTACTTGCAGCCGTCCGCCCACCACCTGCCCGTCGCGCGTTACGTCGAGCCCGCCGTCTTCGAAACGTATGCGCGCGCTGCCAGCGAGCTGGGATTCGCGCACGCCGCATGCGGCCCGCTCGTGCGCTCCTCCTATCACGCGGACCAGCAGGCGCACGAGGCAGGGGTGGTTTAGGAAATAGTGTGCGCCAGAACCAGCCGCTGTTTCCCGCCCGGCTGCACCATTTATGCCTTTCGGTGCGCGAGCACGAGCGGTCGCTCGCGTTCTACCGCGACGCGCTGGGCCTTGCGCCGGCACCCCTCCCGGGGACGAACGCTTGGGTCCTGTCAGGCGGGCAGCGGACGCTGATCCTCGAAGCAGGACCGCCCGCACAGCTGCGCTACGCTGCCTACGCCGTTGGCGACGAGCGCCAGCTCGACGCCCTGCGCGAGCGGCTTCGGCACAACGACATCACACCGGAGGCCTCACCGTCTCCGTTGCTGCGCGAAGGCGCCTTTGCTGCGCGCGATCCCGACGGCGGGCTCGTGGCATTCGGGCTGCCGCGCGCCGTGCCCGGCCCCGCCGACCGCCTCCCGGGAAGATTGCAGCACGTCGTCAAGCGCAGCGCCCAGATCGAGCGCATCACGGCGTTCTACCGTGACGGCCTCGGCTTCGAGCTCTCCGACACGGTTCTCGAGGGGCCGCACCAGCAGCGGGCAGCCTTTTTGCGCTCTGACCACGAACACCACAGCTTCGCGGTCTTCCACGCCACTGAACCCGCCTTTGACCATTTCAGCCTCGAGGCCAATTCCTGGAACGACCTGCGCGACTGGGCCGACCATTTTGCGGGCCTGGCCACGCCCCTCTTCTGGGGGCCCGGCCGGCATGGCCCGGGCAACAATCTATTCCTCATGGTGCGCGACCCCGAGGGCAACGCGGTCGAAGTGTCCGCAGAGATCGAAACAATCACCGACGGCCGTGCGCCCGGCGTCTGGCAGCACAACGAGCGCACGCTCAATCTCTGGGGCGGCTCGTGGATCCGGAGTTGACTTAAAATCACAAGCGGGGCGCCGTTTCGCGGGCAGGGGCCGGACTGGCGAAAACTGAACCAACTTTTCTGAAGAGAGAGCTACCATGCGCCGTTTTCTCGGAATGCTTGCCTGGATCTTCGTGTGCGCGCCGGCGGCAGCACAGCTCGCAGGAATCAGCAACACCGAAGCGATCGGCGGGCTCAAACAGGCGCTGACCGATGGTTCGGTGGCAGCCGTGGCCGGACTTGGCGTCGAGAACGGTTTTTTCGGCAACCCGAAAGTAAAGATTCCCCTGCCACCGTCGTTGCAGCGCATAGAAAGCGCGCTGCGCTTCGCAGGCATGCAAAAGCAGGCGGACGAGCTTGTGCTTTCGATGAACCGGGCCGCGGAAGCGGCAGTTCCGGAAGCGAAGCAGCTATTGCTGGATGCCGTGAAGAAAATGTCAGTCCAGGACGCCAAGGCGATACTCACTGGGGGCGACACGGCGGCGACCGATTATTTTCGTCGCGCGACCCAGACGCAGCTCACGCAGCGTTTCCTGCCCATCGTGAAGCAGCAAACCGACCGCGTCGGGCTGGCACAGCAATACAACTCGCTCGCGGGACAGGGGGCGATGTTTGGATTGGTCGAGAAGGAGCAGGCCACGGTCGAAGGTTACGTCACCCAGAAAGCGCTCGACGGCCTCTATCTCATGATCGCAGAACAGGAAAAAGCGTTCCGTCGCAATCCGGTCGGGGCTTCCAGCGATATCGTGAGGAAAGTCTTCGGCACGCTGCGCTGATTTTCACCTTAGCCATTAAGATGCACCCAAGCACTCGAAAAACATCTTAACCCCTGATAAACGCTGACAGGAACCCTCGGCAATCAGCACTCTCCTTATCGGCGTTCATCGGCGGCTAAAGTCGGTTCTAGGTTTCGATCTGTGTGTATCTGCGTTTATCTGCGGTTAATCCATTTGTCGGCGTTTGCGATATCTTCTCGTCACAGAACTAGTGCGCCTTGTCCCAATTCGGGCCAACGCCAATATCCACCACCAGCGCGACGGACAGCTCGCCCACGGCGCTCATGATTCCGGGCAGCGCGTGCTTGACGAGGTCGAGCTCCGCTTCCGGCACTTCCAGCACGAGCTCGTCGTGCACCTGCATGATGAGCCGCGTCCCGAGGCGTTTCTCGGCAAGCCAGCGATCCACCGCGATCATCGCCATCTTGATGAGGTCCGCGGCCGTGCCCTGCATCGGCGCGTTGATCGCCGCGCGCTCCGCGCCCTGGCGCCGTCCGGCGTTGCCGCTGCGGATATCGGGAAGCCACAGGCGCCGGCCAAACACGGTTTCCACATAGCCTGTCTCACGCGCTGCCTCGCGCGTGCGCCGCATGTACTCCGCAACGCCGGGATACCGCGCGAAGTAGCGATCCATGTATTGCTGAGCCGCCCCACGCTCGATCCCGAGCTGACGGGCGAGCCCGAAGGCCGACATGCCGTAGATGAGGCCGAAATTGATCACCTTCGCGTAGCGCCGCTGCTCCGGCCCGAGCTCGGCGGCCGGCATGCCGAAGATCTCGGCGGCGGTCGCGCGATGAATGTCCTCGCCGGCCGCGAACGCCTGCAGCAGGCTCGCGTCCCGCGAAATGTGGGCCATGATCCGCAGCTCGATCTGCGAGTAATCGGCCGACACGATCTGGCTGCCCGGGGGCGCGATGAAAGCCTCGCGAATGCGGCGTCCTTCAGCCGTGCGGATGGGGATGTTCTGCAAATTGGGTTCGTTGCTGGCGAGCCGTCCGGTCACGGCAACCGCCTGGCCATAGTTGGTGTGAACGCGCCCGGTGGCCGCGTTCATCATTTCCGGCAGCTTGTCCGTGTAGGTGGACTTCAGCTTGGCGAGCCCGCGATACTCGAGGATCAGCTTGGGCAGCGGATGGTCGAGCGCAAGCTCGCCAAGAACATCCTCGTCGGTTGAGGGCGCCCCGCTCGGGGTTTTCTTCACGACCGGGAGCTTGTGCTTGTCGAACAGGAGCTCCTGGATCTGCTTCGGCGAATTGAGGTTGAACGGCTGGCCGGCGTGCTCGTGGGCTTTCGCCTCGATCTCCGTCATTTTCGCGCCGAACTCGCGCGAGAGCTGACGCAGCAAATCGATATCCAGCAGCACGCCGTTGCGCTCCATCGTGAACAGCACCTCCACGAGCGGCATCTCCAGCTCGCGATAGACGCGGCTCAGCTTGGCGTCAGCCTCGATCTGCGGCTGAAGCGCGTAGTGCAACTGCAGCGTCACATCGGCGTCCTCGGCCGCATACTCGGTGGCGCGCTCGAGGGCGACCTGCTCGAAACCGATCCGGCTCGCGCCTTTCCCGGTGACTTCGTCGTAGGTAATCGTCTTCAGGCCGAGATGGCGCTCGGCGAGACTGTCCATGTCGTGCGAGCGATGGCTCTCGAGCACGTACGACTCGAGCAGCGTGTCATGGGCCACGCCGGAGAGCCGGATGCCGTGGTTGGCGAGCACGTGCATGTCGTACTTGGCGTGCTGGCCGAGCTTGGCGCGCCGCGGATCCTCCAGCCACGGCTTGAGCCGCGCAAGCGCCGCGTCGCGTTCGAGCTGCTGTGGCGCACCGGCGTAGCGATGCGCCAGCGGCACGTAGGCGGCGTGCCCCGGCTCGAGGCAGAACGAGACGCCGACGAGTTCCGCCTTGAACGGGTCGAGACTCGTGGTCTCCGTGTCCACGGCCACCAGATTGGTCTGCCCGATTTTCGCAAGCCAGCTTTCGAGCTGCTGCACCGTCAGTATCATTTCGTAGTTCCGGCCAGGCGCAGGTTGCCGGGTCGGCGCCCGCGAGTCAGCGGGCGCATCGGCGCCAGCCGGTCGCGGTGTTGGCTCCGTATCGCCCGGCGTGCCCTCCACTTCGCGCAACCAGGATTTGAATCCGAAGCGTCTGAAAAGCTCGGCCAGCTTCGCGGTATCGCGCGCCTTCGGCGCGAGATCCGGCACCGAGACGGGCAACTCGACGTCGCACTTGATCGTCAGCAGCTCGCGGGCCTTGGGTAACCACTCGAGCGCCTGGCGCAGGTTCTCGCCGACGACACCGCCGATCTCCTTTGCATGGCTCACGACGTTGTCCAGCGAGCCGTACTGCGCGAGCCACTTCACCGCTGTCTTTGGCCCGACCTTCGCCACACCGGGAACGTTGTCCACGCTGTCGCCGATCAAGGTCAGATAGTCGACCATGCGCTCCGGCTCGACGCCAAACTTCTTCTTTACACCGGCCTCGTCGAGGATTTCGCGCTCGCCGGACCTGGGATCGGCGTTCTCGATCGTGATCGCGGAGTTCACCAGCTGCGCGAGGTCCTTGTCGCCGCTGGCGATGATCACGCGCACGCCCTCGCGCTTCGCCTGCCGGGCCAGCGTGCCGATCACATCATCGGCTTCGACGCCTTCGACCTCCAGCAGCGGCCAGCCCATGGCCGCAATCGCTTCCTTCAGCGGCGCGATCTGCATGGCGAGATCGTCCGGCATCGGCGGACGGTTGGCCTTGTACTCTGGATAAACCTCGTCGCGGAACGTCTTGCCTTTTGCGTCGAACACGCAGGCGCTATAATCCGCCCGCGTCTCCTTGTGCAGCCGGCGCAGCATGTTGAGCACGCCGTAGATTGCGCCGGTCGGCTCGCCTTTCTGGCTGCGCAGGTCGGCGCGCTGCAGCGCGTGAAACGCGCGGTAAAGGTACGAGGAACCGTCGACCAGCAGCAGCGTCTTCATCTTTGCGCGTGAATCGTCAATCGTAAATCGCCAATCGTTCTCCGCCTACAGCGGCCCGAAATCGCCGGCTCACGATTCACGATTCACCATTCACGATTAACGGGTGTTCAGATGACCGAGAAAGACAAGCTAGCAAACGCAATTTCGCCCGAGCTCGCGGAGCGTCGCTGGTCGGCGCGCGAATCATGGCGGGTTTTCGGCATTATGTCAGAATTCGTCGAGGCGACGGAGCGTCTGAGCACCATCCGCCCCGCGGTCAGCATCTTCGGGAGCGCGCGCACCCGGCCCGGTCATCCGTACTACACGCTGGCCGAGGCGATTGCGCGGCAACTTTCGGACGCGGGCTTCAGCGTCATCTCGGGCGGCGGTCCGGGCATCATGGAGGCAGCGAACAAGGGCGCCTTCTTCGGGCGCAGCCCGAGCGTAGGCCTCAACATCCAGCTGCCGCACGAGCAAAAGGGAAACCCCTACCAGGACATCAGCCAGACCTTCCACCACTTCTTTGCGCGCAAGGTCATGTTCGTCAAGTTCGCCACGGCGTGGGTGATCATGCCGGGCGGCTTCGGCACGCTCGATGAGCTGATGGAAGCGCTCACGCTGGTTCAGACCGGCAAGACCCGCCGCATGCCGATCGTTCTGGTACACGCGCCTTTCTGGCGCGGGATGATCGACTGGTTTCGCCAGGCGCTGGTGGCCGAGGGCATGATCGACCCCGAGGATCTCGATCTCATACAGATCCACGACGAGCCGCAGGACGTGGTTAACGCGATCTTCAACTATTACGAGAAACGGGGCTTCGAGCCCTCGGCCCGGGAACGTGAAATACTCCTCAACCTGTAAGCTGAGGACTTGGGTGAAAACGCGACAGTGCGGGGCGCCGTCAGCGTCGTTTCACGTTGAAATCTTTAAAACGGGTGGGGGAGGACCCATAATAAAGACGAGAGCCCGACCCATGTCCCTGCGCCCCCTTATCGCTGCCCTGTTGCTGGCTCTTGCTTCGCCCGTAATCGCTCAAACCGAGGCGGCGCCGCCCGCGCTGCAGCCGCTGCCCGAACCGCCTCCGCCGCCGCCGGGCTATGAGCCGGATCCCGCCCTCGAGCCGCAAGTGACGATCCTGAAACGGGGCGAGGATACGGTCGAGGAATACCGCATTAACGGCCGCCTCTACATGGTCAAGGTCACGCCGCCTCACGGCACACCGTATTACCTCATTGACCGGCAAGGCGACGGCGTCTTTCATCGCCAGGACAGCCTGAGCACGGACATCCGGCCGCCAATGTGGGTGATTTTCACGTTCTGAACGCCCCGCCATCCGGATGCCGGCGGTAAGGCACTGGGCCGGCGCTTTTGCGTTTTCGCGCCCAGCGTTTACCATTCACCGGCATGTCGGTCTTCACCACCGTAACAGCGGAAGAGCTCGCCGCCTGGCTTGAGCGCTACCCCGTGGGCACCCTCGTATCGCTCGAGGGTATTGCCGCCGGCATCGAGAACACCAATTACTTCGTGACGACCAGCCAGGGCCGTTTCGTTCTCACCCTGTTCGAGAAGCTGAAGATGGAAGAGCTGCCCTTCTATCTCGGCCTGATGGATCACCTCGCCGACCGCGGCGTTCCCAGCGCAAAGCCGGTCCGCGACCGCAGCGGGGGCTTCCTTGGCACGCTCAATGGCAAGCCGGCCGCCTTGATAAACTTCCTCGCGGGCAGCGACCTGAACGAGCCCACCGCCGATCACTGCGCCCGGGTCGGAGCCGTGCTCGCTGACACCCATCGGGCCGGGAGCTCGTACGAGAACAAGATGGACAATCCGCGGGGCGCCCGCTGGTGGAAATCCGTCATGCCCGAAATACTACCTTTTCTCCGGCCCGAGGATGCGGTGCTGCTCGAGGAGGAGGTCGGGTTCCAGTCTCTCTGTCGCTTCGACGATCTGCCGCAAGGCGCGATCCACGCCGATTTGTTCCGGGACAACGTGTTGTGGGCCGACGGAGACATTTCCGGCGTCATCGATTTCTATTTCGCCTGCACCGACCGGTTGCTCTACGACGTGGCGATTACCGTGAATGACTGGTGCGTCGAGCCGGACGGCACGCTGGATCACTCACGCACCCACGCGTTGCTTGAGGCGTATCGCCGCATCCGTCCTTTCACCGCGATCGAGCGCGGGGCCTGGCCGGTCATGCTGCGGGCGGCGGCCCTGCGCTTCTGGGTGTCGCGGCTTTATGACTTCTACCTGCCGCGCCCGGGCGAGCTCACGCACGCCAAGGATCCCCACCATTTCCGTCGCATTCTCTCGAGCCACATCGCGCGTGAGCGCGAACTGCCTCAGCTCGTCGAGCCGCTATAATTGCCCCATGAAGCATCGCACCTGTCCGCCTGCGCCCTCCGATTCTTCCGCGCTGCCGCAGCCCCTCCCATGGAAGCGCGTAGCGTAAGGGCGGCCCACGGCTGGGCGTGGATCATTGCCGGCACGCGGCTTTTCCTCCGCAGCCCCGCGCAGTGGATCGGTGTGCTCCTGGTCCTCTTTGTAGCGATGAAGCTGGTGAACTACGTGCCCGTGCTCGCCTTGCTGGCCGTGCTGCTGATGCCGGTTTTCCTCGCCGGGCTCATGGACGGTTGCAGGTCACTGGCGGAAGGCCGCCGGCTGGAATTCACCCACCTGCTGAGCGGCTTCCGGAAAAACGCCGCTCACCTCGTTACGCTCGGCGGCATCTACCTCGTCGGCAACCTCCTGATCCTCATGATCGTGGCGCAAATCGGCGGCGAAGCCTTCACCATGATCGCCGGAACGCTCGCCAAGAATGCCCCCGTTGCACCGGATCAGGCTGAGCAGCTGCAGGCGGCCGCGGCCTTGGTCACCCGGGCAGCACTGGTTGGCACGGTCCTGTCGATGCCATTGTTGATGGCGCTGTGGTTCGCCCCTTTGTTGACTTTCTTCGATAACCTGAAGCCGTTGCCGGCGCTTAAGGCGAGCTTTGTGGGCTGCCTGCGGAATATCCTGCCGCTCTCCCTCTACGGGCTCGTGATCCTCGCAGCGATGGTCGTGCTGGTGCCATTCGGACTCAAGATCGGACTCTACGATATCGGTCTCTGGCTGATCGCACCGGTTTTCGTGCCCTCGATTTATGCGAGCTACAAGGACATCTACGTGGCGGCACCGACCGCCGACAAAACCGCTTGAACCGCTGACGCCCGCGCACCGGAATTGACGCTGGATACCGGGACGAATGCGCGTGTATTGGCGTGCCCGCTTTTTTTCCGGTTCTCAGGCGCGCGCGGTTCGGCGTGACCGGGGCGTCACGCTGGCGCCAGTCGGGCGTATTCCAGCATCAGCCACTTCAACCCGCCGCTGCGAAAGTTGACCTGCACGCGCGCTTCGGGCCCGCGTCCCTCCGAGTTGACGATGACGCCGGTGCCGAAGGTGGGGTGCACCACGTTCTGCCCTACACGCCACTGCCCGGCGTTCCGGGCGTTCAAGGTTCCGGGTTCCGTGTTCAAAGTTGACACCCCACCGCCTTCGGTCGCAGAGGCTGAACCAGAAACATTGAACCTGGAGCTTTGAACATGGAACGCGGGCGAAATGCGCCGCATGAGCCCGTCGGGAATCTCCTGGAAGAAGCGCGAGGCGATGTTGTAGCGCGTTTGCCCGTGCAGCATGCGACTCTGCGCAAGCGAGAGATAAAGCCTGCGCCGCGCACGGGTGAGCGCGACGTACATGAGCCGGCGTTCCTCCTCGATACCGTCGGCCTCCGTCAGGCTGTTCTCGTGCGGGAACAGGCCTTCCTCCAGCCCGCTGATAAATACGCTGTGGAACTCGAGACCCTTCGCCGAATGCACGGTCATCAGCTGCAGCGCCTCGGCCCCCGCCTGCGCCTGGTGCTCACCCGCTTCGAGCGCGGCGTGCGCGAGAAACGCGGTGAGCTCGTCGGGCTCGTCCGTGCCCGGCGCTTCGCCGGCCGGCTGCACGTCGCGCTCGGCGATGAAGATGGTCGCGGCATTGATCAGCTCGGACAGGTTCTCGAGGCGGTCCGCGCCCTCCTTCTCCGCCCGGTAATGCGCCCGCAGGCCGCTCGCCTCGACGATGTGCTCGATCGTCTCGGGCAAAGGCAAACCGCTGGTCGCCTCCCGCATCCGCTCGATGAGCGCCACGAACGACGGGATGCCCTTCCCGGGCGATGCGTGTTGGGTGATGGGTGACGGGCTCGCGGTGTCCCCGCCATTTTCTTCTGCCTTCTGCCTTCTGCCTTCTGACTTCAGGAGCGCGGCGCCCCACAAGCTGGTGCCGCGCTCCCTGGCGGCATCCTGCAACTGCTCGAGCGAGCGGGCGCCGATTCCGCGTGCGGGAAAATTGATGATTCGAACAAGGGCGCCGTCATCGCCCGGATTGGCCACCAGCCTCAGATAAGCGAGCGCGTGCTTGATCTCCTGGCGCTCGAAGAAGCGCAGCCCCCCGTAGACCCGATACGGCATGCCCGCCTTGAACAGCGCATGCTCGATCACTCGCGACTGCGCATTGGAGCGGTAGAGGACCGCGATTTCGTCGAGCGCGACACCATCGCCGCGCAGGGCGCGCACCTCGTCCACGATGAAGGCGGCCTCATCCAGGTCGGTGAGCGCCTCGAGCACTCGAAGCGGCTCGCCCTTGGCATCCGAGGTCCAGAGATTCTTGCCCAGACGTTTGCGGTTGTGGCTGATCAGGGCGTTCGCCGCATCGAGGATATGACCGTGCGAGCGGTAATTCTGCTCGAGCCTGATCACGCGCTCGACCGCGAAGTCCCGCTGGAGGTCCTGCATATTCGCTGCCGACGCTCCACGGAAGGCATAGATCGACTGGTCGTCATCGCCGACCGCGAAGATGGCGTTGCCCGGTTCCGCGAAACGCTTCAGCCAGCGGTACTGCAGCCGGTTCGTGTCCTGGAATTCGTCGACCAGGATATGCTCGAATCGCGCCCCGTAATGGCTGCGCAACGCCTCGTTGCGCGAGAGCAGCTCGTACGAGCGCAGCAGGAGCTCTGCAAAATCGACCACGCCTTCGCGCTGGCACTGCTCGTCGTAGGCAGCATAAATATCCCTCATGCGCCGGGTGAATTCGTCGTGCACGTCGACCTCGGGCGCACGCAGACCTTCCTCCTTGCTGCCCGCTATGAACCACTGCACCTGGCGCGGCGGGAAACGCTCCTCGTCCGCGTTGAGACTCTTCAGCAGGCGCTTGATCACGGAGAGCTGGTCCTGGGTATCGAGAATCTGGAACAGCTGCGGCAGGCCCGCCTCCCGGAAATGCGCGCGCAGCATGCGGTTGCACAGCCCATGAAACGTGCCGACCCACATGCCGCGCGTGTTGATCGGCAGCATGGCGGAAATGCGCGTGAGCATCTCCTTGGCGGCCTTGTTGGTGAACGTCACGGCCATGAGCCCCATCGGGCTCAGCTGCCCGGTGTGGATCAGCCACGCCGCCCGTGTCGTAAGCACGCGCGTCTTGCCGCTACCGGCGCCGGCGAGCACGAGCGCCGACTGGCGCGGCAGAGTGACCGCCTCGAGCTGTTGTTCGTTGAGACCGGAAAGAAAGCCTGGGGACATGCGGGGCGCGATGAAACACGCCGATTATAGGCCAGCATGCGGCGCCTGTCCCGCTCCTGCAGTCGCCGGCGCGTCCGGGACCGGAAGCGGAGCGGTTATAATCCGCACTTTGTTCACGCCCGTCCATGCAGCAAAAATACAATCCACACGTCCTCGAGCGCGAGGCTCAGCGCGACTGGGAAGCACGCGGCGCCTTTCGCGCGACCGAGGCGCCTGACAAGCCCAAGTACTACTGCCTGTCCATGTTTCCCTACCCCTCGGGGAAGCTGCACATGGGCCACGTGCGCAACTACACCATCGGCGACGTGCTCACGCGCTACTTTCGCATGAAGGGCCGCAACGTCCTGCAACCCATGGGCTGGGACGCGTTCGGGCTGCCTGCGGAGAACGCGGCCATGCAGAACGGAGTGCCGCCGGCAAAGTGGACCCACGACAACATCGACTACATGAGGAAGCAGCTGAAGTCGCTCGGCTTCGCGATCGACTGGTCGCGCGAGCTTGCGACCTGCGACCCTGCCTACTACAAGTGGAACCAGTGGCTGTTTCTCCGCATGCTCGAAAAAGGGCTCGTCTACAAAACGACCGGGGTCGTGAACTGGGACCCTGTGGACCAGACGGTGCTCGCCAACGAGCAGGTCATCGACGGTCGCGGCTGGCGCACCGGCGCAGTGGTCGAAAAGCGCGAGATCCCGATGTACTACATGGCGATTACGCGCTACGCAGACGAGCTTCTTGCCGCGCTCGATACGCTTCCCGGCTGGCCGGAGCGCGTCAAAACCATGCAGGCGAACTGGATCGGCAAGAGCTACGGGGTGAATTTCGGGTTTTCGTACGACTGGACGGACCCGACCAGCTGGAAGGAGGGCAAGGTTCCCGCATCTGCGCCCCCCCCTCACGGCGGAGGATACCCGTTGCAGGGACAGCTCAAGGTCTTCACGACCCGCGCCGACACGATCATGGGTGTAACGTTCCTCGCGATCGCGGCCGAGCACCCGTTGGCCGAGAGGCTCGCCAACTGCCGGCCCGCGCTGCAGCCGTTCGTGGAGGAGTGCAAGCGCGGCTCCGTGATGGAAGCGGACCTGGCAACGATGGAAAAGAAGGGCGTTCCGACCGGCTTCCACGTCACGCACCCGCTCAACGGGGAGAAGCTCGAGGTCTGGATCGGCAACTACGTGCTGATGGGCTACGGCGAAGGCGCGGTCATGGCCGTCCCGGCGCATGATGAGCGTGATTTTCACTTCGCCAGGAAGTACGGGCTGCCGATCAGGCAGGTAATCGCGGTCCCCGACAAGGTCTTCAGCACTGACGCCTGGCAAGACTGGTACGCCGACAAGGAAAGCGGCGTTTGCGTCAACTCGGGCCGTTATGACGGCCTCGACTACAAGAAGGCGGTCGACGCCATCGCGGCTGACCTCGCGGCAAAAGGGGCTGGCGAAAAACAGGTGCTCTACCGCCTGCGCGACTGGGGCATCTCCCGCCAGCGCTACTGGGGCACGCCGATCCCGATCATTCACTGCGCGGCATGTGGCGATGTGCCGGTGCCCGACCATCAACTTCCCGTGGTCCTGCCCGAGGACTGCGTGCCCGACGGCACCGGCAACCCGCTCAACAAGCGCGCCGACTTCGTCGAATGCAAATGTCCGCGTTGCGGCCAGGCCGCGCGGCGCGAGACCGACACGATGGACACGTTCGTCGATTCATCGTGGTACTACCTGCGTTACGCGTGTCCCGACAACACCGCTCAGATGGTCGACCAGCGCGTCTCGTACTGGCTGCCTGCGGACCAGTACATCGGAGGCATCGAGCACGCCATCCTCCACCTGCTCTACTCGCGCTTCTGGACCAAGGTGATGCGCGACCTCGGCCTTGTGAAGCTCGACGAGCCCTTCCGCAATCTGCTGACGCAGGGCATGGTTCTCAATGAGATCTACTTCCGGAGAAGCGAGGCCGGGCGCATTGCCTACTACAACCCTGCGGACGTCGAGTGGTCGACGGATGGCGCGGGCAACCGGTCCGTCGCGCTCAAGGCCGACGGCAAGCCGGTCGAGGCCGGCGGCATCGGAACGATGTCCAAGTCGAAGAACAATGGCGTCGATCCGCAGGAGCTGATCGACCACTACGGCGCCGACATCGCGCGCTTCTTCATGATGTTCACCTCCCCGCCGGAGGACACCCTCGTGTGGAGCGACGCCGGGGTTGAAGGCGCGGCCCGCTTTCTGCGGCGGCTGTGGAATTTTTCCTGGGAGTTCAGCAAGACGGCAACGGCGTCGGCCGATGCCCTGCGCGGCGCGGCGCTCCCGCCTGCGCTTGCCACCGCCCGCCGTGAAATACACGCCGTTCTGAAGCAGGCGAATTACGACATCGGGCGGCACCAGTTCAACACAGTCGCTTCGGCGGCAATGAAGATTCTCAACGCGCTCGAGCGCGCGCCACAAGGCGACGCGGCGGGCGGCGCTGTCGTGCACGAGGGGCTCAGTATCCTGCTGAGACTGCTCTCACCGATTACGCCGCATGTCGCGCACCGCCTCTGGCTCGATCTCGGGTTCGGCAGTGACATTCTCGAAGCAACGTGGCCGGAGCCAGACCCGGCAGCGCTCATCGAGGAGGAAATCGAGCTCGTCGTGCAGGTCAACGGCAAGAAACGCGGTGACGTGCGTGTGCCGCGCGATGCCGACCGCAAGGCGATCGAGGGCATCGTGCTCGCCGACCCCGCGGTGCAAAAATTCATCAGCGGCCAGCCGGTGAAAAAAGTCGTCGTGGTACCGGGACGCCTGGTCAACGTCGTCGTCTGATCGATGAACGCGGCATGCGACATGATTACCAACGGTCGCCATGCGGCGACAGCTGGCGTATCCGCGCTGGTTCATTCATCATTCATCATTCATCATTGATTATTTATCATTTGCCGGGGAAACGTGAGGGCGGCTCAGGTGCGATACGGGGTGGTGCTCTGCGCAACGCTTGCACTCGCGGCATGCGGCTTTCAGCTTCGGGGCACGGGGCAACTGCCGTTCAAGACGCTCTACGTGCAGGCGCCCTCCACCTCCGCTTTCGCGCTGCAACTCCGACGCGCAGTCGAGGCCGGCACCCACACGCGCGTCACCGAGAGCCCGGGGGACGCGGAAGTGGTGCTGCAAGTTCTCACCGAGCTGCAGGAAAAGGAGATCCTCTCGCTGACCGGCGGCGGGCGGGTCAACGAGTTCCTGCTGCGTTACCGGGTTGCGTTTCGCCTGACCGACAAGCTCAACCGCGAGCATATTCCGGCCAGCGAGATCGTGCTGCGGCGGGATGTCACGTTCAATGATCAGCAAGTGCTCTCGAAGGAGTACGAAGAGGCCAATCTCTACCGGGACATGCGCAACGACGCGGTGCAGCAGATCCTGCGCCGGCTGCAGGCCACAAAGCTCAAGTCCTAGACCCCGTGAATCGCAAATCGCAAACCGTAAATCGCAATAAGCGCGTTTTGCGCCGGTCAACGATTGGGTTACGATTCAC
Organism: Betaproteobacteria bacterium SG8_41; assembly: GCA_001303585.1. Taxonomy (GTDB): domain Bacteria; phylum Pseudomonadota; class Gammaproteobacteria; order Burkholderiales; family SG8-41; genus SG8-41. The sequence continues at coordinate 69,977 of LJTT01000009.1, read as the reverse complement.
GATTAACGTTTAACGATTCACGCGCTGATGCGTATTTCGCCCGAGCAGTTACAGCAGCACCTTGCCCGCGAGCTGAAGCCGCTCTACACGGTTTTCGGCACCGAGACGCTGCTCGCAATCGAGGCGATGGACCGCATCCGTGCCCGCGCGCGCAGCGAGGGCTACAGCGAACGCGCCGTTCTTACCGCCGACTCGGGTTTCAAGTGGAGCGAGCTCGCCTTCGCGGGCAGCGCGCAGTCCCTCTTTTCCGCGCGCAAGTTGCTCGAGCTGCGCATCCCGACCGGAAAGCCCGGCGTCGCGGGCGGCGAGGCAATCCAGCGCTACTGCGAAGGCGCGCCGCGCGACACCGTTACATTGGTGTGCCTGCCCGGCCTTGACTGGCGGGCGCAAAAGGCGGGCTGGTTCGAGGCGCTCGATCGCGCGGGGGCGGTGATCGAGGCAAAGGCCGTCAGCCGCAAGGCCCTTCCCGACTGGCTCGCCGGCCGGCTCAGCGTCCAGGGACAGGAAGCCGACCGGGAGACGCTCGAATTCATCGCCGAACGCGTTGAGGGCAATCTGCTCGCCGCGCACCAGGAGGTGCAAAAACTCGCGCTCCTCTTCCCCGCGGGAAAGATCTCCTACGAGCAGGCCTGCGAGGCGGTAATCGATGTCGCGCGCTACGACGTTTTCAACCTTGGGGAAGCGCTTCTCGAAGGCGACGTGCTGCATGTTGCCCGGATGCTCGAGGGCCTGAGGGGCGAGGGCCTCGCGCCTCCCCTCGTCCTTTGGGCCATCGCCGAGGAAATACGCACCATCGGACGCGTGCTCGATGGCGTGGGCTCGGGGCGAACGCCGCCGCAACTGTGGCGCGAAGCCAGGGTCTGGGGCAATGCCCACCAGCAGCTGATGCAACAGCACTGCCGCCGGTTCACGAGAGATCAGGTGGAGGCGGCGCTCCTCCACGCGGCGCGCGCCGACCGCATGGTGAAGGGCTTGATCCGCGGCGATGTGTGGGACGAATTGCTCCAGCTCGCGCTGCGTTTCGCGATCAGCGCGCCGGCCAGGCCTGTAATGAAACGGGGTAGAATGCCCGCAGCCTCGGCGGCTGCGGGACGCAGCCAGCAGGCCCTGTTCTAGCCCGCAGCGCAGCGGGTCGCTGATATGGATGTCCAGACCTACATTCACGGCGTTGGCCGGCAGGCGCGCGCAGCAGCGCGCACGATCGCCCGGGCGGACACCGCCACCAAGAACCGCGCTCTCACCGAGATGGCAGCAGCGATCGAGCGGGACGCGCAGCGCCTGCTCGACGCGAACGCGCGCGACCTGGCCGAGGCCGGGCGGAAAGAGCTCGATGCGGCCATGATCGACCGCCTGACGCTCAGCCCGAAAGTCATCGCCGCCATGGCCGATGGATTGCGCCAGATCGCAGCGCTTGCCGACCCGGTGGGAGAGATCATCTCGCTGCGGGAGCGGCCATCCGGCATCAAGGTGGGGCAAATGCGGGTTCCGCTCGGAGTCGTGGCCATCATTTACGAGTCGCGGCCGAATGTCACGGCGGACGCCGCGGGGCTGTGCGTGAAGTCCGGCAACGCCGCAATCCTGCGCGGGGGCTCGGAAGCCATTCATTCGAACCAGGCGATTGCTGCGTGCGTGCATGCCGGACTGGCCGCGGCCGGTTTGCCCGAAAGTGTCGTCCAGGTAATCGAGACCACCGACCGCGCGGCGGTCGGCGAGCTCATTACCATGCAGGAATACGTCGATGTCGTGGTGCCGCGCGGCGGCAAAAGCCTCATCGAGCGGTTGATGCGCGACGCCCGCGTACCCATGATCAAACACCTGCACGGCGTGTGTCATACCTACATCGACGACCGCGCCGATCTCGAGCAAGCCATCCGGGTGGCGGACAACGCAAAGACCCAGCGTCTCGGGACCTGCAACACAATGGAAACGCTCCTTGTGGCAGAAGGCATTGCCGGTAAAGTCCTGCCGCCGCTGTGCCGGATCTACTTGGACAAGGGCATCGAGCTGCGCGGCGACGATGCGGCGCGCCGCATCGTTCCTGAAATGAAGCCGGCGACAGAGGAGGATTGGTACACCGAGTACCTCGGCCCGATCCTCTCGATACGGGTGGTCAGGGGGCTCGACGAAGCGATCGAGCATATCGCGACTTACGGCTCCCAGCATACTGACGCGATCATTACCGAAGACAGCGCGCGCGCGCAGCGTTTCCTGCGCGAAGTGGACTCGAGCTCTGTGATGGTAAACGCCTCGACACGTTTCGCTGACGGCTACGAGTACGGTCTCGGCGCGGAGGTCGGCATCTCCACCGACAAGCTGCATGCGCGCGGCCCCGTGGGGCTCGAAGGCCTGACCTCGCTCAAGTGGGTCGTCTTCGGCGAAGGCCAGATACGGCAGTGACCGGTGACCCGTGACTGGTGACTGGTTTAGAGTGCGCTTGGCAACTTCTCTGCTGGCCTACGGGTCACAGCTCACGGGTCACAAGTCACGGGTTTCCGCATGAGCCAAGTCATCGAAGTAAAGGTTCCCGACATCGGCGACTTCAAGGACGTGCCGGTCATCGAGGTGCTGGTCAAGCCAGGCGACAGCATCAAGAAGGAAGACTCGCTCGTCACTCTCGAGTCCGACAAGGCAACGCTCGAAGTCCCTGCACCAGCGGCCGGGATCGTAAAGGAACTCAAACTCAAGGTCGGCGACAAGGTATCGCAGGGCTCGGCGATACTCACGCTCGAAACCCCCCACATCCCCCCTTTGTCAAAGGGGGGAGATGCGGCGCCCCACACTCCATCTTTGTCAAAGGGGGAAGATGCGGCGCCCCCCGCCCCATCTTCGTCTAAGGGGGACAGCGCAGCCAGCCCCCCTGTAGCAAAGGGGGGCAGCGAAGCGGGGGGATTTGTCGGGCCCAAGGGCGACATCCACGCGGAAGTGCTGGTCCTGGGCGCCGGTCCTGGTGGCTACACGGCCGCTTTCCGTGCCGCCGACCTGGGAAAGCAAGTGGTGCTGGTCGAGCGCTATCCGGCACTGGGCGGCGTCTGCCTCAACGTTGGCTGCATCCCCTCGAAGGCGCTCTTGCATGTTGCCAAGGTTCTGACTGAAGCCGAGGAGGTGGCACACGCGGGGATCGAGTTCGGCAAGCCCAAGATCAGCCTGGAGAAGCTGCGCAGCTGGAAGGCGGGCGTGGTAGGCCGGCTCACGAAAGGCCTCGTCGGCCTCGCGAAGCAGCGCAAGGTTGAAGTCGTGCAGGGCAAAGGCCAGTTCGCGACGCCAAATACGCTCAAAGTCGAGACACCCCAGGGTGCCAAGACGATCTCTTTCAACCACTGCATCATCGCCGCCGGCTCCAGCGTCGCGAGAATCCCCGGTTTCCCATACGAGGACAAGCGCATCATCGACTCGACCGGTGCGCTCGAAATCCCTGCGGTCCCCAAACGGCTCCTGGTGATCGGCGGCGGCATCATCGGGCTTGAGATGGCGACGGTCTACGACGCGCTGGGCGCGAAGATCACAGTGGTCGAGATGCTCGACTCGCTCATTCCGGGTGCCGATCCGGATGTGGTGCGCCCGCTCACGAAACGGATCGAGAAGCGTTACGAGAAGATTCTGCTCAAGACGAAAGTCGCGCGCATCGAGCCGCAAAAGGACGGGCTGAAGGTTACCTTCGAGGGCGGCAGCGCGCCCGCGCCCGAAGTATTCGACTATGTGCTGATGGCGGTTGGCCGCCGGCCCAACGGGCGCGAGATCAACGCACAGGCCGCGGGCGTCAATGTCGACGAGCGCGGTTACATTCCGGTCGACAATCAGCTGCGCACCAACGTGCCGCACATCCACGCGATTGGCGACATCTGCGGCGAGCCGATGCTCGCCCACAAGGCAACCCATGAAGGCAAGACGGCGGCAGAGGTCATTGCAGGGCACAAGGCCTTCTTCGATGCGCGCACGATTCCGTCCGTGGCCTACACTGACCCCGAGGTGGCCTGGATGGGCCTGACGGAGACGCAATGCCAGAGGAAGGGAATCGCGTTCGAGAAGGCAGTGTTTCCCTGGGCCGCGAGCGGGCGGGCGCTTGCGATGGGGCGCAGTGAAGGCATGACCAAGCTCATCTTCGACAAGAACACGCGGCGCCTCCTCGGCGCGGCGATGGTCGGCGTGAACGCGGGAGAGCTCATTGCCGAGGCGGTCCTGGCACTCGAGATGGGGGCGGATGCGGCCGATATCGGCCTTACCGTGCATCCGCACCCGACGCTTTCCGAAACGGTCTTCTTTGCCGCTGAAATTGCCGAGGGTTCCATAACGGATCTCTACCTGCCAAAACGCGGGTGAGGGGCTTTGGGGGACGGATTCAGCACGGCGTGGCAGGAAGATGCTATTTTTTTCAAAGGACGATTTATGAAAAGACGCTCCCTTGCATTTGCGTTACTGATCTTTTGCGCACCGGCTGTGGCCCAAGCCGCCGATAACGGTATCGTGACCACCGCCAGCAAGCATTCGGTGCAGGACACCATGGATCGATTTGCGGCCGCGGCCAAGGAGCGCGGTTTCACCATCGTCGCGCGCGTCAACCACGCTGGCGCTGCGGCCAAGGCAGGGCTCAAGCTGCGGCCAACGCAGCTGCTCGTCTTCGGCAACCCCAAAGGCGGGACCCCGATCATGGCGGCAGCGCCGACGGCGGGGATCGACCTGCCGCTCAAGGCCCTTGCCTGGGAGGATGCCAGCGGCAAAGTCTGGCTGTCCTACAACTCGCCGGCATGGCTCAAGGCACGCCACGGCATCGAGGGCGTCGACAAACCTCTCGCTGGTATGGGCAAAGCGCTCGCGGCGATGGCGGCCAAGGCAGTGGAATAGTTCACAAAAATATGCAATGGCAGCTGCGCTCGTGATATAGCCCCCTCACATGGGGGCCCCGTCGCGGTGTACCATGCTTCAGGGACGCCGCGGCGGCCCGCCGTGGGCAGCACTCCACAGGGAAAGCTAGCCATGCTTCAGTGGTTAAGCAGTCTCGGCAAGAGAGCCGACCATCCGATGTACAACGTCGAGGAGGCGAAAAGACTCCTGGACTACGTGTCGGAAGACGACCGCAAGGCTCTCGAAGAAATCTCCTCTTACCTCGAAACGATCACCGCAACGCCGGATTTCGCGCTCGAGGATCGTATCGGCGTGCTGAAGCTGGTCGACGAGGCGGGCCAGCCGCGGGCAGCCGCCGCCCTCAATATTTTCTTGCGCGATACCAAGCTCAAGGAGTTCGAGGGACGCACCCTCTGGCAAGGCCTGACCGATTTCTGGAAGAACGTCTCCGCTGCCTACCGGTTGTGCCTGCAGGAGATCGCCCAGGCAGGGAAGCCGGGCGCGCCGCCTCACCCCGAACGCCATCTGCTCATGGCCCGCGCGCTCCGCGCGCTCACCGCCGAAGGCAGGATGCTGCAAATGCGCTACCTCCCGATCAAGCCGCGCATCTGGGGGGAGCTCGCGGCGCTGTACGCCGAGGCCGAGAAGGAGCACTGCGTCGCGCAAGTCGTCAAGGCGTACCCGACCGAGCCGCTGCCGACCAACGTGCGCCAGGAGTTTCTGCGGTTGCTCATGATGGACGTCGTCGCACCGGAAGCCGAGACACTGCTCGAACTCGAACTCTCGGCGCGCGTCGTCGCACGGCTGGCGCCCGGCTTCGCTCTCGAGGCAACAGCGGAGCAAGGCTGTCCGTTCTGTTTCGATCTCGCGCACCCGGGCCGGCCATGGCGCCGCACGGCCGATACAAAGGAGAGCCCAACGCTGCGCTATTTCGGCGCCGGCCGGTCTGGCGAAGAAATGCAGGAGACGATCGACCGCCACGTCGCGAACCCGAAGGAGGCCGAGAAGCGGTTTGGCGACGACTTCTCCGTCCACGAGAAGCTGGTCGTGCTCAAGCGCCTGCTTCGCTATTGGACCGAAGGCCACACCGAAGCGCAGGGACCGCGCGTCAAGATTGATGCCAATGTAAAAATCGCGCACGGATTCCCGGCAGCCTCCGAACTCGTCACGCGCGTCGAGCTGAGCGCCATGGCCGAGATGAACGAGGACATGCGCATGCGCGTCAAGCAGCGCACCGGCATCGCGCTGCAGGCTCACGAAATCACGGCGCAAGTCGATGAGTGGCGGGAGCGGGACGCGAGCGCCTGGAGCATCGGGGCAGACGTTCCCCGCCAGCACGAGGTCTGGGCAAGAATCGGCGTGCTCTGCGCGATCGTCGCACCCGGCATGAAATCGTGGTGGCTCGGGGTCGTCCGCCGCATGCAGCGTGACGAACAGGACCGAGTGCACGCGGAGATCGAGATCGTCTCCAAGAAGCCGCTGTCCGTCTATTTCAAGGGAATCGGCGAAGGGGCCGAGAAGGCCGAAAACTGGCAGACCTCCTCCGGCTCGTTCGAATTCACGTTCGTGAACGCGCTGATTCTCAACGAGAATGCGGTCTCGAGCACCGCACACGAGATCGTGTTGAAACGGGAAACCTTCAACCCCGGCGTCATCTACGAGGTCATGATGGGCGATCCCCCGCCCTATGTGCGCCTCGAGGAATTGCTCGAGCGGGGCGAGGACTACGATCGCGTGCGGGTCACGTGGCTGAAGGGCAGACCCGATTCCGCACCCGACTCCTGATCGCACCTTAACGGGAGTGCACCCGGCTACCGTGACCCGGGACGAAGCGCGACTACGGCCCCATTTGCAGCCAGGGCCACGGTCTCAAGAAAGGTTTCGCGAAGGGAAAGCCTCAGACAGACCCCGTCTGTCGCGGTCACGGCCGCACAGCCGGCGTCTCGAGCTTCATTCCCCGCGCTCGCCACATCAGATAGAGCTCAAGTTCGACGAATTCCATGGCACCGTATGGATAAGGCTCCGCACGGATGCCGATCATGCAGTTGCGCAGCCGGCGCTGGAGGGAACCGAGGCTCTGCCACTCAAGCCGGTAGAGAGGATAGCCGGTCGGGTGGCCCTGGGGGATGGTAGTTCCGGCCAGCTTCTTGCCCCATCGTTCGTCGTGGCACTGCGCACAGGCAAGGTTCAACTGCCCCTGACGGCGCATGAAAGTCGCGCGGCCAGCATTCAAGAACGGTTCCGTGCGCTTATCCGGCGCTATCGTTATGGGCATGCCACGCGACTGGTGCGCTACGTAGGCGGTAAGCGCGAGCAAATCCCTGTTCTCGTGCTCGAGCGGCGCGGCCTTCTGCCGCTCGGTTCGACACATGTTGATGCGCTGTTCGAGATTGACGGGCCGTCGGCGCGCTGCGTCCCATGCCGGATATCGCGCCGCAACACCCTTCATGCTCACGCGGGCATTACCGTGACAGTCAGCGCACGCGGTACCGGCAGCGCCCGCCTTGCGATTCCACAGCGCCTCGCCATCCAGCACCCAGAACACACCCGGATTGGTGGCGTCGTCGTCCTGCATCGCACGCGTGTCGCGGCTCATGAATTCGTAGCCCGACCGGCGCTCCTCAAGAGGGATCTCGGCGCCGGCGACTGTTTGCGTCGCCGCGAAAAAGATCCAGGCGACCGCGCGCGCCCTGCTGCCAGCGCTCACTCGACCGTGATCGTGGCCGACTCGGTCACGGAAAAACCGTTGTCGCCGGTCCACGTAAAAGTAATGGTGCCGCTTTCAGTCGCCACCGTGGTGAACGCAAGCAACGGGTTGGCGGCAATGGCAGGATGTAACCCCGCACGAAAAATTTCCTTGCCGTTGTAGGCGCACACGAAAGTCCTGATGATGTTCCTGGGAATCACCTCGCCGAGCTGGGTGCGGCGAAACCCGGTTTCCATCGCATGCTGGACCAGCGTCCTGATCTCGACGATTTCACCGCGCTTCACGGTCGACGGCAATTTCACCACTGCACGCGCCATTCAGACGAACTCCTCAAGGCAGGCGGAGAGCGTGACCACGACGTCCACCGTGTCCGTCCAGAATGATCCATCGGAGAGCTCGGCGATGGCGGTCACGGTCTGCGAGTCAGCCAGGCGAATGCGGGTCACAACACGGGCGCGCCCGGCGCGAGCGTTGAAATAGGCACTCAGCACGTTTGGCAACGGGTTCTTTTCCGCGAAAACATGGATCGCCTTGACGTGATCCACCTGCGTCATCGGGCTCTCGACCGAAACCGTAAGCGGCACGGCATTCCCGTTGTCGACGAGTGGCGGGATTTCGAGCCTTACACGGCCGCGGCGGATTTGCGCTTCGCCCACCACTTTGCGGATCGCCTCCTGCATCGCTGCGGGCGTTGCGCGCGCAGCGCCCGCAGCGGATGCGAGGGCGACGCCGCCCGCAAGGCTGCCGGCGGCAACAAGAAAATCACGGCGCGACGTCATCGGCTTTCGTCCCGCAACCCGGTGAGGAAGGCAACAATGTCCTCGATTTGCTGCGCGCTCAAGATCGGTTTGCCGCGAAAAGCGGCCGCGACCCGTGTCAGCCCTTCGGTCCGGAAATACGCCGGCATGATTGTCGCCGTATTAATCCGGGCCGGCTCGACGATTCTCAACCGGATCTGGCCTTCCGACAACCGCGCGCCGATTCCGCTCAAGTCAGGCCCGATCGTGCCTTGAAAGCGCTCTTCCGGAAACGGCCCGCTGTGGCAAAGCAGGCACAGCCCAACACGACGATCAAGGACCAGCATGCGCCCGCGCGCCGCATTGCCCGCAGCCCCCGTGAGCGACACCGGAATCGCGTCCTTGACGATCCCGTACGCGGGCGAGCCCGCTCCTCCCTCAGCCAAACCCGGCATCGCCCCGGCGAGGCTAGCGGCCAGTGCTGCACTCAGGATCGCGCGCAGTCCCGCCAACCGCTTACACCAGCTCGATGTCGTGGTTCTTGAGCGGGAACGAGCGAATCCGCTTGCCCGTCGCGCGGAAGAAGGCATTGATCACCGCCGGCGCGGCGACGCAGATCGTCGGCTCACCGACCCCGCCCCACACGGCGCCTCCGGACGGCATGATGATCGACTCGACCTTGGGCATCTGTGCGATGCGCATCGAGTTGTAACTATCGAAGTTTGTTTGCTCGATGCGCCCGTTCTTGACCGTGCATTCCTGGAAGAACAGGGCGGACAGCCCGTACACAAAGGATCCCGCGATCTGGCGCTCGATCTGGGCGGGATTGACCGCGTAGCTCGTATCAGTCGCGCACACGATGCGATGTATCTTTACCTTGTTTCCGCCGCTCACGGAAATCTCTACGCACGCCGCCACGTAGCTGTTGAACGCCTTCATGTGCGCAAGGCCGCGGTGGATGCCCTCGGGTGCGGGCCGGCCCCAGCCGGCCCGCTCTGCCACGGCATTCAGCACGGCCAGGTTTCTCGGGTGCTTTCCCAGCAGCTTGCGCCGGAACTCGAGGGCGTCCTGCCCGGCCGCGTGCGCCAGCTCATCCATGAAACATTCCAGGAAGATGCAGTTCTGGTTGATGTTGACACCGCGCCAGAAACCCGGCGGCACGTGCGTGTTGCGCATCGCGTGATCGACCAGCAGGTTCGGGATGGTGTAGCCGAATGCGTGCTCGCCGCTGTCGGCCACGCCCTGAAATGTTGCCGGATCGCGCCCTTTCTGTTTCTCCAGGATATGGGGGCGCACGCTGGCCAGGATCGATTGGCCGGAGAGCCGCATGTGCAACCCGGACAGATTGTTGTCGGCATCGAGCCCACCGGTGAGCTTGCACTGCATCACCGGGTGATACCGGCCCTGCGCCATGTCCTCCTCGCGCGACCAGAGCAGCTTGACCGGCGTGCCCGGAAGCTGCTTCGCGATTTGCACCGCCTGCGTCACGTAATCCTGGAACGCGCCACGCCGGCCAAAGCCGCCGCCCAGGTTGATCTTGTAGACCTCGCACTTCTCGGCCGGCAGGCCGGATGCCCGGAGAACCGCGGCGAACGATCCTTCGCCATCCTGCGTCGGCACCCAGACCTCGCACTTGTCCGGAGTGTAGCGCGCCGTCGCATTCATCGGCTCCATGCACGCGTGGTTCTGGAACGGATAGGAGTAGACCGCCTCGACCTTCTTCGCGGCGGCAGAGAGCGCGGCCCTGGCGTCGCCACTGCGGTTGCCGACGAATGCCTGCTCCGCATCGAGCCCGGCTCTCAGCACGTCCGCAATGGTTGCGCTCGACACCTTGGCGTTCGGGCCCTCGTCCCATACCACTGGAAGCGCATCGAGCGCCGTTTTGGCGCGCCACCAGGTGTCGGCCACCACCGCCACCGCGGTATCGCCGACCTGAACCACCTTTTTCACGCCTTTCATGCCGGACACCTTGGCGGCATCAAAGCTCTTCACCTTGCCTCCGAAGACCGGGCACTCCTTGATCGCCGCATTGAGCATGCCGGGCAGCTTCAGGTCGAAACCGAAGACCTGCTTGCCGGTCAGCTTGTCCAGGGTGTCAAGCCGCTTCACCGGCTTTCCCGCAATCTTCCAGTCCTTCGGGTCTTTCAGCTTCACGTCCTTCGGCGGGGTGAGGCGGGCGGCCGCCTCCGCCACCTTGCCATAGGTGGTGGTGCGACCCGACGGCCCGTGCGTGATAACGCTGTTCGATGCGCTGCACTCGGACGCGGGGACGTTCCATTCGTTTGCCGCGGCCTGAATCAGCATCAGACGTGCCGTGGCGCCGCCCTGGCGGACGTAGTCGTGCGAAGTGCGAATGCCGCGGCTGCCCCCGGTCGAGAAGGGACCCCATACACGCTTGCGCGCGACGCTCTGGCCCGGGGTCGGGTATTCGGTCGTTACCTTCGACCAGTCGCACTCGAGCTCTTCGGTGACGAGCTGCGCGAGGCCAGTAATCGTGCCCTGCCCCATCTCGGAGCGCGCGACCCGTATGACGACGGTGTCGTCAGGCCGGATCACGACCCAGGCGTTGACTTCGGGCGAGCCGTCTGCAGCGCGCACGACCCCGGGGCCGAACGGAAGCCGCAATCCAAGCGCAAGGCCGCCGCCGATGGCCGCGGTGCTGATGATAAAGGTACGACGATTCATTTTCGGCATGGTTGTCATGGATCCTCCCTCAGGCCTTGGCGACGGCGTGGATCGCCTCGCGCACCTGCTGGAATGTGCCGCAGCGGCAAATATTGGTGATGGTCGCGTCGATGTCGGCGTCGGTCGGCTTCGGCTTGTCCTTCAGAAGCGCCGCGACGGCCATGATCATGCCCGCCTGACAATAGCCACATTGCGGGACGTCATGATCGAGCCACGCCTGCTGAACTTTGTGCAGAACCTCGCCCGAGGCGAGGCCCTCGATCGTCGTGATTTTCTTGCCGGCGGCTGCGCTGGCCGGGATCGCGCACGAGCGCACGGCGGCACCGTCGATGTGTACCGTGCACGAGCCACACTGCGCGATACCGCATCCGTATTTCGTTCCGGTCAGTCCGACCTGCTCGCGAATAACCCAGAGCAGCGGCGTGTCGGGTTCGGCATCCGTCTCGTATGTTTTTCCGTTGACCGTCAGCTTGATCATGTCCACTCCTTACACAAATGCGGGAAATCGCGCAGCGCACACCACGCGGCAGCGTGCGTGCCCTGGCCTAATCTCCTCGAAATGGTTTTGAGCCCGCGATCGTCGCGTCGCGGTAATTTGAAAACCTGGGGCATCGCAGATTATTCCCGGCGCGTCGCCGGGTCAAGGGGGCCATCAGCATTTCCTTGCCCCGGTCACCAGCCGGCCCAGGGCGCGGCGCCAAGCGCGCCGATCCTGGCGAGAAACCGCCTTTTTTCCATTGGATGTGTCCTTGAGCGAAGCCGGAGCGCGCGGGTCTAACGAATCGAGCTGTCGCGCAGCTGACAGGGCGGCTCACGCAGCCTTAGAGCCCCTAACGTCAGGCACTATCACGGCACGCGCACGGCATTCATCCGGGCAAGAATCACGGCCGTGCGGCGCGCGAGATAGGGCGTATAGCTGCCGGGCAGGTAGCGCCGCGGACTCGGGACCATGGCCGCCAGTCTCGCCGCCTGCTCCGGGTCGAGGCGGGCAGCCGACTCCCCGAAGTGGTGACGGGCGGCCGCCTCGGCGCCGAACACGCCGTCACCCCACTCGATCACGTTGAGGTAGATCTCCAGAATGCGTCGCTTGCTCATCAGTGTTTCCAGCATGATCGTGATGAGGGCCTCCTGTCCCTTGCGCCACCAGGTGCGTTCGCCCGAAAGAAACAGGTTTTTCGCAAGCTGCTGGGTGATAGTCGACGCGCCGCGCACGATCTCGCCCTCCCTTACGTTGCGCTTTACCGCCTTCCGAATCTGGTCCCAGTCGAACCCGCTGTGACTCATGAACTTGGCGTCTTCCGCTGCCACGACGGCGCGCTTGAGGTGCACCGATATACGGCGATAGGCAACCCATCTGTGGGTCAGCCTCGCCCTTGGATCGTCCTCGCGCAAGACCGCAATCCGGGCGCGCATGAAGGCCGTGCTCTGCGGGTTGTTTCCGGCCCAGTACCACACCTGCGCCGCGAACCAGAGCTGCACCAGCACGAATGCAGCAAGGACGAGCAGTACGCCGTAGCCGATCCAGCGGATGAAACGCTGCCCCTTGCGCCTTGTACCTTGTGTCTTGGACCTCACTTTGGCATCTGGCGCCTCAGCATCGCCATCGCCGCCCGCGTCTCCGGGTAGACGCCGCGCCAGATGAAGAACGCTTCGGCGGCCTGCTCGACCAGCATGCCAAGGCCGTCCGACACCCGGGCGCCCTGCTCCTGCGCGAACGCCATGAATGGCGTGCGCTTGGCATAGACCATGTCGTAGGCCATCGCGCCGGGGGCGAATATGCCAGTGGGCAGCGGCGGCATGGCGTTTGCGAGACCCGCCGAGGTTGCGTTGATCACGAGGTCGAACTGCGAGCCCGCCAGCGCTTCATAGGAGCGCGCGACAAGACCCTGGGCCGCATAATGCTGGAATTGTCCAAAGTGCCCGACCAAGGTAATCGCCTTTTCCAGCGTGCGGTTCGCGACCACCATGAGCTCGGGTTGCTCGCGCAGCAGCGGTTCGACCACTCCAAAGCTCGCCCCGCCCGCGCCCATCAGCAGCACGCGCCTGCCGCGCAAAGGCACCCGCAGATTCTGCGTGAGGTCGCGCACCAGCCCGATTCCGTCCGTGTTGTCGCCAATGACTTCGGCTCCATGGAAGGTGAGCGTGTTGACCGCGCTGGCCGCCAGGGCAAAACCGCTCCGCTGGCCTGCGAGATGCCACGCCTCGTGTTTGAACGGCAGTGTCACGTTGAGCCCCTTGCCGCCCTCATCTCGAAATCTGAATGCCGCGGCACGGAAGCCGTCGAGCGGAGCCAGTATCTTTCCGTAGACGATATCCTGCCCGGTCGCCCGCGCGAATTCCGCGTGTATTGCTGGCGACAGGCTGTGTTCGACGGGATTGCCGATGACGGCGTACTTGTCAGCCATTTTCAACGTTCAAGGTTCAAGGTTTAAGTTTCAAGTTTGGATGACAGTGGTCTACGACTTTACGCGGACAGAATTTGGAACTTTGAACGTTGAACTTTGAACCTGACGGCGGGGCTGCCGTTATTGGGAAACGAACTGATCCTCCCGCGTGAACAGCCAGGTGCGAGTGATGCTCAGGACATCCGTATCCTTGGCGATGTCGGGCGGGAATGGAGCATAGGGCGCGGCGAGGTGGACGATACGGATAGCGGCCCGATCCAGGATTTGTTGGCCCGAGGACCGGTTGATATCGACGCTCTCGAGCGAGCCGTCGGCCCTGATCGAAACCGTGGCGACGAGGCTGCCGTAGATCCGCTGCTCGCGGGCTGCCTGGGGATAGTTCAGCTCGCCGATCCGCTCGATTTTAAGGCGCCAATCCTCTATGTAGCGCGCAAACCGGAACTCCTGCGTGCGCGCGCCCACGAACCGGCGCCGCGGGCGCTGCTGATAAGCGTTCCACCGTTTCGAGATCCGCGCCTCCAGGCGCGCGATCTCGAGGCTGCGCGCCATGAGGTCCGCGGCGTTTGGCGCCACCTCCGGCTCGGCCGTCTTCGGTTGAGGCTGCGGCTTTGGCTGTGGCGGCGGCACCGCTGCCGGGGCCTTCTTGGCTTGGGTCATGAGCCGCTTCGCCTCGCGCTCGAGCTTCTCGACGCGCTTCTCCGCCATCGTGACTTCGGGCATGGGCTTGTGCTCGGCTGGCACGGGCAACGGGCTCGCCGCGCTGACCTTCTCATCGGTATTGCCGCCGCCATCGAGATTGGCCTGCGCCAGCGCGTCGGCCTTCACCGGCCGCTCCCGCGTCTTGCTGTTGACCAGCGTCACCTCGAGCGGCTGGTCCAGGTGCTTGAGCTTTGCCAGGTCCGGCATCGTGAATGTGATGCCGAAGATGATCACGATATGGATGAGCACCGAGAGCACGAACGACACCTGCATCCGCGCGTGCCGCCCCAGGACCGCAATGCGGCGATCAAACGCCGTCATGCGCTGCTCGAGTTCGGTGACTCGAGCATCAAGTTTCGCCGCGGCGCCGCTCCACGGCGCGTGCCGCGAGTGCTTCGCCCGCCGGCGCAGCGCGATGACCTTCCGCTCAGGTAGCAAGCCCATCGTGCGCATTCTACCGAAGGCCGGACAGAATGAACAGAAAACTCATTCTGGGCGGCCACTTGTAATACATAATTAAAGTGAAGTCGCGGATTCCGGCAGGACCATGAGCGGGCACTAACCCAGCGGGACCTGTCTCCGGTATTCGCACCGCAGCGTCAGATCGAGGAGGTCGATGCCCGCGACGGCCAGCTCGACACGCGCTCCGGGCGCGAGGGCGGGAAGCGAGGGCACGCGCGCCACCAGAGGCAACTCCTCGAAGCGCACCAGGCTCTCGCGCAGGACTGTCGCGCACACAGTTTCGACGCCTTCCTGCATCAACCAGCGCAGGGACCAGTAACGTTCCATGTTGCGCTGGAATTCGCCATACGCTTCATAGGCGGACTCGAAATCCCGCATCGCCGCAAGCAGCGCCTCATCGCCCGCCCGGTACGGAAGCGCGTTGCCCCGCGTCAATGCGAGGAGCTGGCGCTGGTTGACGAGGTCCACGTAGCGCCGCAACGGCGAGCTCGCCCAGGCGTAGCTCTCCACGCCCAGGCCCTCGTGACCCGCCGGCACGGTGCTCATGCGCACCTTGCCCGCGCCTTGCACGCGGTAAATTGCGGCCGCATCCGCTGCAGCAAGCTGCCGGCCCCAGGCGCTGTTGACGTAGATCATCAGCTCCGAGACGATCCGGTCGAGCGGCGTGCCTCGCTGGCGGCGCACGATGCGCACGCGGTCATGCTCGACATAGAAGTTGTACTCGGGCCGCATCCCGAGCTCGGGCTCGTCCCCGCGCCGCGCCCGCTCCAGCGCGCTCGCGAGCCGCCACAGCGTCACCAGCGGCTTCCCGTAGTGGTGCGCCACGTTCCCGGCCGCAAGCGCGTCCTCGTCGAGCACCCGCTCCAGCTCGGCGTGCCGAAGATTGGCCGCGATCGGGATGCGCTCGGCACGCGTCGTCAACGAGATTACCGACGCATCCGGCGCGATTTCCAGATACAGCGATAGCGCCGGCCGGTCGCCATCCTCGGTAAGCGAGAATCGCTCCACGGCCGCCTCGGGCAGCATGGTGAGTTTTGCGCCCGGGAAATACACGGTCGAAAGACGCTCGCGCGCGATCGTGTCCGTCGGCGAGCCCGGCGTAATGCCGACCGCCGGCGCGGCAATATGAATTCCCACCGACACATTGCCGTTGGCAAGCGGGCTCACGGAAAACGCGTCGTCGATCTCCGTCGTGCTGACGTCGTCGATGCTGAACGCCTCCACGCCCGCCGGCGGCAGGTCGGCCAGTTCCGGCAACGGCGGCAACTCCGGGAATGCAGTTCCATGCGGGAAGTACTCGAACAGGAAACGATCGAGATGGTAAGCGTGCGTGGACGGTATGCCGCCGCAGCGCTCGATGAGGCGGACCGGCGTCAGCTTGAGCGCCTCGCATGCCTCCTCGAGCGCTTTCCATTCGAGACTCGCCTTCTCGGGCTTGTAGAGCAGGCTTGCCAGGCGCGGGGCAAATTCCACCGGCAACTCGGCGCGCTTCAGCTGGGCCACGTATTCGGCGCGCTTCTCCGCTTCACGGCGCTTGCGCTCCACGGAAGCCAGCGCCGCTTTCAACGCCTCCTTCGGCGCTGCCCGGTAACGCCCCCGGCCCTTCTTGTAGAAGTACATCGGCGCGCCGTGCAGCTTGATGAGCAGCGCGGCTGCCTCGACCGGTTTGGGCGGGCGCCCGAAGTACTCCCGTGCCAGCGACTCGTATGAGAATTCGGAATCTCCGCAGCATTCCCAGAGGAAATCAACATCGAGATCCTCAGCGAGCTGATGCGCTGTGCTCATGAAGTCCACGAGCCGCGCATCCTCGAAACGAAGCAACACGTGCGACGCCTTCACCTTCGAGCGCTTGCCGTGAGGGGCCTCGACCTGGAGCGAAGTCTCGTTGTCAGCGAGTATGGCGCCGACCTTGAAGTCGCCTTCCTCGTCGTAAAAGACGTTCTTGCTCACGTGGCAGGGGGCGCGCGTGTCCGATCAGGATCGGCGAAATGCGCGTTGAAAGGCGGGCCTGAAGTCCATCTGTCTCGAATGCCGGAATAATTATATGCGATCATGCATGGCAGCTGCGCCGGTTGCGGTAAAAATACGGCGCTTTTTTTATTGTGCTGCCATCGCAGGCACGCTAGGCTATCGATGATGAAAAACGCGGGTCGCATTGCCGAAACGTCTTTCTGCTCGCGGATCGCTGCGTCCGTGCTGCTCGCCTCGGCGCTCTCCTCGTGTCTCGCGTCCGCGGTGGCGGCCGAGCCCTCGGTGAAGCGCTTTGAGCTGTCCGTTCCGCAGTCCACGGCTGCGCCTCAGGCCCGCGTGCTGCGCGTCGAGAAAGACGATCGCGTGCAGCTGATCATCACGAGCGAGGCCGCCGGGGAGATCCATTTTCACGCCTACCGGATCGACGCAAAAGTTACGCCCGGCGTCCCCGCAGAACTCAACTTCAAGGCCCGTGCTACGGGCCGGTTCCGCATCGAGTGGCACCCCGCGGGCAACGCCGCGAAGAAGGGGCATCACGCTCCACCGCTCGCAACACTTGAAGTGCGGCCGAAATGACGCCTCGGCGGTTGCGCTGCCGCGTTGCGCGTTTCTGGTTCGCAACGTGTTTGAGCCTCCCCGTGCCCGCTTGGGCGCATGCTTTCGGGGAACGCTACGACCTGCCCGTCCCGCTCGGTTATTTCCTGGTGGGAGCGGCGCTGGCGGTTGCGCTGTCGTTTGTCGTCGCCGCGCTGTTCATGCGCGCCGAGCCCGGAAAGCTGCGAGGGGAAGGGCTCGTTGTATCGCTCGGGCCGGTGCTGCCTGCACTGCGTATCGTGTGTCAGGTCTTATCTGTTGCCCTGCTGTGCGCAGTCGTGGTTGCGGGTCTGTTCGGAACCCGCAATCCGGAGATGAACCTGGCTCCCGTTTTCGTCTGGATCGTCTGGTGGGTTGGCTTGTCCTTCCTCGTTGCCTGCACAGGAAATATCTGGTCGGCGCTCGACCCATGGCGCGCCATATACGAGTGGGGCAACGCCGCAGCGCGGCGCGCGGGGTTTGCGCGAGGCCTCTTCCTTGGCTTTAACTACCCCGCCTCGCTTGGCGCATGGCCCGCCGTATTCCTGCTCCTGCTGTTCGTCTGGATCGAGGTGCTATATCCGCACTCAGTGATGCCCTATCGGCTCGCGAGCATGGTGCTGGGTTGGTCAGCGGTGACATTGCTCGGCATGATGTGCTTCGGCAGCGCTGCCTGGCGCCGTAATGCAGATGTCTTCTCGCTCTACTTTTCCGCGATTGGGCGGTTTGCAGCAGTTGGCGCCGGACCCGATGCGCGCAGCATCGTGTTGCGTCTGCCGGGCTCCGGGCTAATCGCGTCACCGGTGAAGTCTTTTGCGATGGTGGCATTCGTCATTACCATGCTTGCCACCGTGCTGTTCGACGGCTTGCTGGGAACGCAGGCATTGATACTTGTCCGCCGCGCCGCGATCGGCTGGCTGCCACAGCTTGCCAATGACCGCGGCTATTTCCTCGGCACGGCCAGCCTGCTCTTTGTGTGGCTCTCGTTCCTGGGCGCTTATCTCCTGTCAAGCTTCGCCACGGCGCGTCTCGTTCCCGATCGCCCGGCGGGCGCGGTCGCGCGCCTTTTCGCCTTGACGCTGGTGCCGATCGCCATTGCCTACAACGTGGCGCATTATTTCACTTACCTGGTCGTACACGGGCAACTGATCATTCCGCTCATCTCGGATCCGCTGGGACGCGGATGGGATCTTTTCGGCACCATCCGTTTCTACCCGGATATCGGCATCGTTAGCGCTCGTGCCACCTGGCATCTGGCAATCGTCTCGATCGTGGTCGGCCACATCATCTCGATATGGCTCGCCCACCGTCTTGCGCTGCGCGAGTACCGCACGCCCGGCGAAGCCGTAATGGCCTCTGTGCCGCTCACCGTATTAATGGTGGTCTTTACAGTCATCAGCCTGCTGGTGATGGCCGAGCCGCTGGTTCAATTCGGAACCCCGGGCACACCGTCTTAGAGGCGCGCAGCAAGCTCGGGAAACCACTGTTGACGGGTCACCGTTCAGTGTAACTGCTGCGAGCGCATATCGGCGTTCATAAGCACGGCAACAGTAGGTTGCCCGGGGTGTTTTCGGCTAGAAATTTTCTGACGGCAACGCGTACGGCACGATCGAGCCAGGCAAATAAAACGGGCTCAGTCGAATCGACTGCGCCCGCAAATCGGAACGCCACGCAAAGATCGCGCGCGCCGCTTACTAACCCAAACTACTTCGCGGTAAGGTCGAGCACCTCGTGCGCGTTGGTGTGGAGTTCCGTTCCCGGAGCCCCACCCGAGGCAACGTCACCGCTCACCAGATGAAACTTTCCGTCCAGGATGTCGCCCGCCAGTCCGTGGCGCGGGTATTTCATCGGGGGCAGTACCGACCAGGCGTTCTTCTTGGGGTCAAAGGCCTCGACCCTGCGGAACGTTCTCTGCCAATCTCCTGCGCCGAAGCGTTCCTCGCCTCCGGCAACGTAGATCTTGCCATCGTAGGTGCCCCAGCCCGTGGCGCTGCGCGGAGTCGGCATGGGCGCCTTCAACGAACCCCACTGATCCTTGGCGGGATCGTATTCCTCGACGATTCCGGTGTTCATCGCGCGGGTGATGAACGCGGCTCCCAACCGGCCGCCAATGATGTAGATCTTGCCGTTGACCACGCCGGCTATCGCATGGTTACGCGCGGTCGGCAACGGGTTGCGGGCCTCCCAGGTGTTGGTTGCGGGATCGTAGACCTCATTCGTGTCAAGCGAGCGGTGCGGGCGCGCCGGATGGATATCGGTTGCTTTCGAGCCGGGATGCACGCCCGCGCCGCCAATGACGTAGATCTTGCCATCGTGCGCCACTGCGTTCGGCGAGCCGCGCCTGGTCGGCATCGGCGCCAGCTCTTTCCAGCTATCGTTCTCCGGATCGTATTCCCACGCGTTGTCGATCGGCACCCACGAAGGCTTGCCCTCGTCGGGGTACTTGAAACCGCCCATGACGTAGATCTTGCCGTTCAGCTCTGCCAGCGCGACATGATGCGATTTGAGCGGCATGCCCTTCTTTTTCGTCCACTTGTCGCTCGACGGATCGTATTCGTAGACCATGCCCTTCGGTTTCCAGCCGGGCGCAATCCCGCCGAATACGTAGAACTTACCGCCTGCGGCTATACCGTAGACTTCCTCGGCCGGCTCGGGAAACGGCGCTTTCATGCTCCACTTCTGCGCGTATGCGGTGGATATACCCAAAGACGCCGCCAATAGCGCCGCGAGGCCAAAACGCAACAACTTGAAAAACGAAATCATCTGATCTCCTCCAGTTTGCAGGTCTGTCTCTTGTGCGCGGGGGACCCCGGACACTTTTCTACTCGAGGCTCGAGCCCGTGCATACTACGACGATCGCAACCCGGAGGGCAATCGAAGCGGCCGAGTCATTGATTTGACGGACTAACACCGCAGAACTCGAGCACCGGCCCGAGATACTCGGCAAAATCGCTGAAGCCATGATCGCCCCCCTCAATGACCATCTGAACGCAGCCGCGATAGCGCTCTACGGCCTGCCGATAGTCGAGCACCTCGTCGCCGGTTTCAACCAACAAGAGGTAGCGTTCGGGATGTGTGATGGCCGCTGCGTCCATTTCCCGGAGCTCCTCGAGATGCGCCGGCCTCAGCTCGTAGCGCTCCCCGGTATGAAGATTTTGCTGCGGCCCGAGATACTGCCGCAGTCCCTCGTAAGGCCGCACGGCGGGATTGACGAGTACGGCTTTGAGCCCGTGCCTCTCCGCGAGCCAGGTGGCATAGAACCCACCGAGCGAGCTGCCCACGAGGGCGGCTCCCGGATGCTTCGCCAACTCGCGTTCAAGCAGTGCGGCAGCAGCCTTCGGACGGTCCGGCAGCGCGGGCGCCAGGAATTCCGCCCCCCGCCCCAGCGCATCGAGCTTGCGCTTTAACAGGTTGGCCTTGAATGAAGCCGGCGAGCTGTTGAGCCCGTGGATGTAGAGCAGCATTTTGCTCAGAAGGCGCGATGGGTGACGGGTGATGCGCGTTCGGCTGCAAACCGTGAACCTTGAATTGCAGCCTGCTACTCTCCGCGTCTCCGCGGTTCAAGTTGTATATCAAGTCCTCTTGGCGTGCTTGGCGGCTTGGCGGTTCAAGTGAGCGTCTTCGCGAGCGCAAGGAGCATCGTGTCATTGCCGCGTGCGGCGATCAACGACAGGCCCAGGGGGCAGCCTTCGAGCGAGGCGAGCGGCAGGCTCACCTGCGGCAGCCGCGCCAGTCCCGCGATGGACAGCATCGCCAGCGCGCGGGCGCGAAGATCGTCGAGGACCTGGGGCGGCGAGTTCCTCAACGGCGCGATGCCGGGCGCGCTGGGCAGCACGAGCACCGTCTCACCCTCCAGCAACGCTGCCATGCGGCGCGCGATGTCCTCGCGCCGCATTTTCGCCCGCGCCACCGCACCCGGATCGACGCTGGAAGCCCAGGCAAATCGCTCCTTCACGCCGGGCCCAAGCTGCGGACTGACCCGCCTCACCCACTCGCCGTGCTGCGCCCAGGCCTCGGCGCTTTGCAGCAGCCGAAAATAATTCATCCACTGCGAGAGCGGCTCGTCAGCCACCGTCACCGCCTCGAGCGCGCCGATCAGCATCTCTACTCGGGCGATCGCGGGTTTGAGCGCATGCGCAACTGCGTCCCCCGCAAGGGCGAGGGCATCCTGCGCCAGCAGCGCTCTGCGCGGCTTTGGCGCGCTACCTTCTTCCCGCAGCAGAATGCGGCCGACCCGTTCGAACAGCGCCGCATCCCGGGCAAACCAGCCGCACGTGTCAAAACTGGGCGCGAGCGGGCGCACGCCATCCATGGGAATGCGGCCATGCGTGGGACGCAGGCCGATCACGCCGCAAAAGCTTGCGGGCAGGCGGACCGACCCTCCCGTGTCGCTGCCGATCGCGAAATCCACGACGCCAGCCGCTACCGCGGAGACCGACCCGCTCGAGGACCCGCCGGGGATGCGGCCGGGCGCGTTGACGTTGACCGGCGTTCCGTAGTGCGCGTTCTCCCCTGAGAGGCTCCAGGCCATTTCGTCGGTCAGGGTTTTGCCGACGAGATTTGCGCCGGCGTCGAGCAGGGCCTGCACCGCAGATGCCGTGCGCGCGTAAATGTCCTTCACTGCAAAGGTGCGCCCGGCAAGCGGACCGCCGGCCGTCCCGCTCAACTCGACATGTGTGTGGCGGCAGAACGCGCCGAGTTGGTCGTTGGAAACGATTTCGTTCATTCGAGGCCGTTATTCGTGAATCGTGATTCGTGATTCGAGTTTATCCAAAAACCTCGCCAAACCTTGCAGAGAGTGCCGTGCGCCTCTTTCGACTCACGACTCACGACTCACCACTCACCGTTTTTGGGCCAGTCGGGCCAAGAGTTTTTCGTGGCCGCTCCAGCAGCGCATCGAAATCGGCATGTGCCTCGGCCTTCGCGCCTAGAGCCGCCAGAACGGCAGCGGCATCCCACTGTACACCGGCGCTGTAGCAAAAGACGCGATCGGCGCGATCAAGACTGGGCGCAAGCCGGTCATTCATGACGCCCAGCTTCATGGTGTTCGACCGCGGCTCGACGACTACAACGATGCGCCCCGCGCCAACTCTGGCGCGCAACCCGGCGAGCGTGGCCTGAATAGCGGTCGGATGGTGGGCGAAATCATCGTAAATAGTGATGCTGTTCACCACGCCGCGCACTTCCATTCGTCGCTTGATGCCCTTGAAGTCGCGAAATGCCTCGATCGCCTGCGACGGCGCAACCCCGCAATGACGCGCCGCCGCGATCGCCGCGAGCGCGTTCGCCTGGTTGTGCGCACCGGCAAGCGACGACACCACGCGACCCACGATCTTGTTTTGAAAAAGCACTTCGAAGCCGTCGCCCTGCTGCGTGCCCGCGCTCCATCCGTCCCCTACCCCGAAGCGCTCGACAGGCGTGTAGCAGCCGCGCGCGAGCACCTGCCCGAGACTCCGATCCAGGCCGTTGACGACGATCAAGCCGTTTGCCGGGAGCGTACGGACGAAATGATGAAACTGCGTCTCGATGGCGGCAAGATCGGGAAAGATGTCGGCGTGGTCGAACTCGAGGTTGTTGAGGACGGTCGTTCGGGACGGGTAATGAACGAACTTCGACCGTTTGTCGAAGAAGGCCGTGTCGTACTCATCGGCTTCGACGACGAAAAATCCCCCCTGCCCCCCTTTGTCAAAGGGGGGTTGGGGGGGATTTAGACGCGCCGACACCCCGAAATTATTCGGTATTCCTCCGATCAGGAATCCCGGCGCCAGCCCGGCGTGCTCCAGGATCCAGGCCAGCATGGAAGCAACAGTGGTCTTGCCATGGGTGCCTGCCACCGCCGCGACCCAGCGCCCCGCGAGCACGTTTTCTTTCAGCCATTGTGGGCCCGAGACGTAGGGCAGCCCGCGATTCAAGATCTCTTCCATGAGCGGGTTGCCGCGCGTCACGACGTTGCCGATGACGAAGACATCGGGCCTGAGCGCGGCCTGCTCCGCAGCCCAACCCTCGGTCAATTCGATGCCTTGCGCGGCAAGCTGCGTGCTCATGGGGGGATAGACGTTTGCGTCGCAGCCGCTCACGCGGTGTCCGGCGGCGCGCGCGAGAAGCGCCATGCCGCCCATGAAGGTCCCGCAAATGCCGAGGATGTGCAGATGCATCGTTAGAAACTTTTAGCCGCCGATGAACGCCGCTAACGTTAACACCGGCGAAAAAAACACCGGCTTCACTGCCAATTTTTCCGGGTCATTCTCGTCTCCGCGCTCAGCCATATTCATCGGCGGCTATCTGGCGATCCTCACTAGCGCAGACCGAGAAGCGTTCGCCACCAGCGGTCCCAGGCCTGCCAGTCGAGCTGCTGCGGCAGACTTCTCGTGAATCGGTCGAACGCGACCGGGTCGAGCGACTCCCAAACGCCCAGCCCGATGCCCGTAAGGCCAGCCAGGGCCAGAATAAGGCCCAAGAGCCACCGTGGCACGCGCACGAGGAGCGTCCAGGCGAGGCCCCTGCGGCCACGCGGGTTGAGCATCATCAGCACGCCCGCGCCGATTAGCAGCAATCCCGCCGCTACCAGCACCAGCGCGGGGCGGCGCTGCAGATAGTGCACGGTCGAGTACCAAGCGCCATCGTCGAGAAGATAGGCGCTCCCGACGAGCCCCGCGCCGATAATGAGTGCCATCAGCCCGACGATTATCGCCGGCGTGCCCGCATAGGCCTCGTACTGGTCCTCCGAGGTGCGGAAACACATGCGGCGCGTCCAGATGGACTCGAAACCGCCGAGCGCGATGCCCGCGCCGACCAGAAAGATGCCGAGGTGTACGCCCTTGGGCAGCGCGAAGAACTGCCCGGCGACGATCGCGATGATGCCGACGACGACCGCGACGTATTCGAAGAAAGCGAGAAATCTCACCGTGGCAACAGTTTAACCGAGGTCGCGTCAAACAGCGCCGCCGCGCGGGTAGTCCACGTCCCGCGCAGGGCGAAACACCCACCAGTGAAAGACAAGGGCGCCACCGACCAGCGCCATCAGCGAATAATACGGATCGAGCTCGCGCGCGGTGAATATCGACTCGGTCATGAGCGCGGACCCCTCGTAATTGACCAGCAGAGCGAGAAAAACGTTGTTGGCTGCGTGCAGCCCGACGGCGAGCTCGAGGCGCCCGTCGCGCAGCGTGATCGTGGCGAGCAGCATGCCGATCGCGAAGTAATTCGCCGCCATGAGGAGCACGCCGTGCTCATGCACTTCCGGGTTCAGGAGGTGGGGCGCCGTGAACACCACGCTGCTCAGGATCGCGATCATGGCGGGATCGCGCGTCAGCCGCCCGAACGCCTGCATGGCGTAGCCGCGAAAGACGAGCTCCTCCGTCGCGGCCTGCAAGGGCGTGAGCAGCAGCACGAGCAGCAGAAACGGGGCAAACCGCGCCGCATCGAAGCTCAGGTAGAAGCGGTCGCGAAACAGCAGGAATTCGAGCACCGACAGCGCGGCAGCAATCGCAAGCCAGACGGCTGCTCCGCGCCACACCCGCCGCCAGTCGATACGGGCCCCCGGTGTGATGAGACTCAACAGCGGGCGGCGATGCAGCCACTTCATGGTCACCGCCAGGCCGCCGAGCATGACGAAGATCGAGAGATTGATCGCGATGAAATCGAGCCGCGGATCGAAAATATTCGCGCCGCTCAGCAGCGCGTACGGCACCATGCCGAACCCGAGCCATGCTCCAGCGATGAGCAGTGCGCCGAGGACGTAGCGCCACCACGCGTTGTAGCCCGGGACGGCAAGGTCAAGGTAGCGTTGCGTTTGCGGCTTCATCGGATCAGTGACTGGACGACCAAGTAACTAAGTGACTGACGAGCCGTTTTCAACTTTAGAGACAGGCTATTGCAGCTACCGAGTCACGGTGCGTAGGCAAGATACGGCGCCAGCCACCGCTCCGCCTCTTCGCGCGAGCAGCCTTTGCGCCGCGAGTAGTCTTCCACCTGATCGCGCCCTACTTTACCCACTGCGAAGTACTGCGATTGCGGATGGGAGAAATAGAAGCCGCTCACCGCGGCGGCCGGCTGCATGGCGAAGGACTCCGTCAGGCGCATGCCGATCCGCTCCGCCCCGATGATCTCGAAGAGCGGCCCCTTTTCGGTGTGATCGGGGCAGGCGGGATAGCCTGGCGCCGGCCGGATGCCGCGGTACTGCTCCGCGATAAGCGCAGCGTTGTCCAGGCTCTCGTCGCGCGCGTAGCCCCAGAATTCCTTGCGCATGCGTTCATGAAGGCGTTCGGTGAATGCCTCGGCCAGGCGGTCGGCGAGCGCCTTGAGCATGATCGCGCTGTAGTCGTCGTGCTTCTTCTCGAACTCCGCGAGCTTTTTCTCGATGCCGATGCCGGCCGTGACCGCAAAAGCGCCGATGTAATCGGCAACGCCGGAGCCCTTGGGCGACACGAAGTCCGCCAGGCACAGGTTGGCCCGACCGGTCGGCTTCACGTTCTGCTGGCGCAGATTGTGCCAGGTCATGAGCACCCGCGAGCGCTTCTCGTCGGCGTAGATCTCGATGTCATCCGCCTCAACGGTGGCGGCAGGAAAGAGCCCGAACACCGCGCTCGCCCTGAGCCACCGGCCCTCGACGATCTTTTTGAGCATGGCCTGGCCGTCGCGGTACACGTTGCGCGCGGCCTCGCCCACCACCGGGTCCTCGAGGATTCCAGGAAACGGGCCGGAGAGCTCCCACGTCTGGAAGAACGGCCCCCAGTCGATGTAACCCGCGATCTCGGCGAGGTCGTAGTTCTTGAGCATGCGCGTGCCGATCACCTCGGGCCTCGGCGGCACGTATTCGGTCCAGTCGGTCTTGAGCGCGTTGGCGCGCGCGTGCGGCAGCGACACGAGTTCGAGCCCGCGCTTGCCTTCGTGCTGGCCGCGGACACGCTCATACTCGCCTTTCACGTCGTTGAGATAACCCTCGCGCAAATCGTCCGAGAGCAGGTTGCTGCACACCGAGACGCTGCGCGAGGCGTCCGGCACCCAGATCACCGGGCCGGAATAGTGCGGAGCGATCTTGACGGCGGTATGCGTGCGCGAAGTTGTGGCGCCACCGATCAACAGCGGCACGTCGAAGCCCTCGCGTTCCATCTCGCGGGCAACGTGCGCCATTTCCTCGAGCGAAGGCGTGATGAGGCCCGAGAGCCCGATGATGTCGCAGCGCTCCTCGCGCGCAACCTGCAGGATCTTCTGCGCCGGCACCATCACGCCAAGATTGACCACGTCGTAGTTGTTGCACTGAAGCACCACGGCCACGATATTCTTGCCGATGTCGTGGACGTCGCCCTTGACGGTGGCGATCACCATCTTGCCTTTCGCTCTCGCGTCCCCGAGCTTTTTCTTCTCTTCCTGGAGGAACGGCTCCAGGTAGCTCACCGACTGCTTCATGACGCGCGCGCTCTTCACCACCTGTGGCAAAAACATCTTGCCGGCGCCGAAGAGATCGCCCACGACGTTCATTCCGTCCATCAGGGGCCCTTCGATCACCTGAATCGGGCGGCCGTATTGCTGCCGCGCTTCCTCGGTGTCCTCGACGATCCAGTTGGCGACACCATGGACCAGCGCGTGCTTGAGGCGCTCCGCTACCGGGGCCTTGCGCCACTCCAGGTCTTCCACCACGCGCCTGGCGCCACCCTTGACCGTCTCGGCAAAGGCGACCATGCGCTCGGCGGCATCGGCGCGGCGGTTGAAAAGGATGTCCTCGACGCGCTCGAGGAGGTCCTTCGGGATGTCCTCGTATACGCCGAGCTGCCCGGCGTTTACGATGCCCATCGTCATGCCGGCCTTCACCGCATGATAGAGAAACGCGGTATGGATCGCCTCGCGCACCGGGTCGTTGCCGCGGAACGAGAACGAGATGTTGGAGACGCCGCCGCTGACCTTGACGTACGGCAGCGTGCTCCGGATGACGCGCGTCGCTTCGATGAAGTCCTTGCCGTAGTCGGCATGCTCGTCGATCCCGGTGGCGATCGCGAAGATGTTGGGATCGATGATCACGTCCTCGGGATCGAAACCCAGCTCGTCCACCAGAATGTGATAGGAGCGCTTGGCGATGTCGACGCGGCGCGCGAGCGTGTCGGCCTGGCCCTTCTCATCGAATGCCATGACGATGACCGCGGCGCCGTAGCGGCGCGCGAGCTTCGCGTGCCTCATGAATTCGTCCGCGCCCTCCTTGAGGCTGATCGAGTTCACCACGCACTTGCCTTGCACGCACTTCAGACCGGCCTCGATCACGTCCCACTTCGAGGAGTCGATCACCACGGGAACGCGCGAAATATCCGGCTCGGAGGCGATCAGGTTCAGGAAGGTCGTCATCGCCTTCCTCGAATCGAGCATCGCCTCGTCCATGTTGACGTCGATCATCTGCGCGCCGTTTTCGACCTGCTGGCGCGCGACCGACAGCGCTTCCTGATAATCCCCGGCCAGAATCATCCGTGCGAATGCCTTCGAGCCGGTCACGTTGGTGCGCTCACCGATGTTGACGAAGAGCGAGTCGTCGCCGATGTTGAGCGGCTCCAGGCCCGAGAGCCGCGTCCGGTGCTCGAGCTGTGGCACCGCCCGCGGCGGTATCCCCTCGAGCGCGTCGGCAATCGCCCTGATGTGCTCCGGCGTCGTGCCACAGCAGCCACCTGCGATGTTGACGAAGCCGCTTCTTGCAAAGTCGAGCAGATAGCCGGCTGTCTGCTCCGGTGTCTCGTCGTAGCCCGTCGGCGCGAGCGGATTGGGCAGCCCCGCATTGGGATAGGCGGAAACGTAGGTATCCGCCACGTTCGATAGCTCCTCGATGTAGGGGCGCATCAACTTCGCGCCGAGCGCGCAATTGAGCCCCACCGCGAACGGCCTTGCATGACGCACGGAATTCCAGAAGGCTTCCGGCGTCTGTCCGGACAGCGTGCGGCCCGAGGCGTCCGTGATCGTGCCCGAGATCATTACGGGCAGCCGCAACCCCCGCCGTTCGAAATAGTCCTCGATCGCAAAGATCGCAGCCTTCGCGTTCAGGGTATCGAAAATCGTCTCGATGAGCAGCAGGTCCACGCCCCCTTCGACCAGTCCATGCACCGCCTCGCCGTAGCAGGCGACGAGCTCGTCAAACGTAATTGCCCGCGCGCCCGGATCGTTGACGTCCGGCGAAATTGACGCGGTGCGGTTGGTCGGACCCAGGGCCCCGGCGACGAAGCGCGGCCGCCCGCGATCCTTCGCGGAGTACTCGTCCGCCGCAGCGCGAGCGAGCCGTGCCGCCTCGAGGTTGAGCTCATGGACCAGCGGCTCGAGGTGATAGTCGGCCTGCGCAACCGACGTCGAGTTGAACGTGTTGGTCTCGATGACATCGGCGCCCGCCGCAAGATACTGCGCATGAATCTCGCGGATGATGTTCGGCTGCGTAAGAACAAGCAGATCGTTATTGCCCTGGAGATCGTGGGGATGCTCGGCGAAGCGCTCGCCGCGATAATCGCTCTCCGCGAGTCGGTAGCCCTGGATCATCGTGCCCATCGCGCCGTCGAGGATCAGGATCCGGCGCTTCGTGAGGGCGTCAAGTTGTGAGTGGCGATCGGACATGCGACGCGCAAAACCCCTGATGCAAAAGGCGTTTATTTTATCTCGAAACGGCTGCAGACTGGCTGCCCGCCAGCAGTTGCGACTATAATTCCGCTCCCGTCACGCAGAGCGTAAAACGGCGATGAAGCACTTCGAACCCAAAGAAGCTTACGAGTTCTTGAAGAAGAACCCCAACACCATCTTCATTGATTGCCGCAGCGAGATGGAGTATCTCTTCGTCGGCCACCCGACCGGCGCGATTCTCGTGCCCTGGAACGACGGGCCGAACTGGGAGATCAACCCCGACTTCGTCGCGCACGTGAGGAAGGCGGCGAGCGTGGACCGCCCGATCGTGCTCATCTGCCGCAGTGGCAACCGCTCGCTCGATGCGGGCCGCGCCCTCGAGGAGGCAGGTTTCACGCAAGTCTACAACGTGCTGCACGGCTTCGAGGGCGAGCTCGACGACAGCCATCACCGCAACGCCAAGACCGGTTGGCGCTTCGATGGGCTGCCCTGGGAGCAATGCTGACCGGCACTGTCGGCGTTCCGGGTTCAACGTTCCAGGTTCCGGGTTCTGGGTTTGGGGTTAAAACTTCAACGCCAAACACTGAACATTGAACACTGAACAACGAAGGCGGCGGGCCGCTAGGCCAGCGTCACGCCCAACATGGCCCCGATCAGGTAGGTAAATCCGCCAGCGCCCGCGCCAATCGCGAGCATCCGCAAACCGCTCCGCAGCGCGCTGCGGCCGGTAAACAGTGACAGCGCCGCACCGATTGCGAACAGGGCAACGCCCGTCGCCACGATGGCCGCAACAAGACTCGCGGCGCCCTCCGCAACGAGGAATGGCACCAGGGGAATAACCGCGCCCGCCGCGAACGAAAAGAACGAGAACAAGGCTGCGCCCCACGGCGAGCCAAGATCCTCGGGATTGAGGCCGAGTTCCTCGCGGGCGAGGGCCACGAGCGCCCTCTCGGGGTCGGCGATCAGGTTCTTCGCCATGCTGACCGCCTCCTCGCGCGCATGCCCGCGCGCCTCGTAGATCAGCGCCAGCTCCTCGGCCTCCGCTTCCGGGTAATGCTCGAGCTCTTCGCGCTCGAGCCCGATCTGGTACTCGTACATCTCGCGCTGAGAGCGTACCGAGACGTACTCGCCGGCGGCCATCGAAAAGGCCCCGGCGATGAGCCCCGCCGCCCCCGAGAGCACGATGATCTGGCTGTCCGCGGTTGCGCCGGCGATTCCCATGATGAGGCTGGCGTTCGAGATGAGACCATCGTTGACACCGAAGACCGCCGCGCGCAGATTGCCGCCTTCGCCTACGCCGCGATGACGGTGCTCGAGCTGATCTGCCGTGCGGGGCACAACGTGGCCGTGTGAGGCGTTCGTGTAGAGCGACATGCCGCGCACCTTCATCGCGGCGAGCACGCCGCGCAGCGGACGCACGCCGAGTCTGCGCACCAGCGCGGCAACCAGTCGCGTTCGCAGATCGGGGGAGAATGTCTCCGGAACGGCAGCGCCGGCCTCGCGCGCATGGCGATCCCAGATGGCTGCCTGATTTTCAGCCTCCTGCGCCAGCTCGTTGAACAGGGCCTGCCTCGGCGTCCCGGCTTCCTTCACCGCGACAACGCGATAAAGGTAGGCGGAGCGCTTCTCTTCAAGCCAGCTTGCGATCTGGTGCATACGTAGCCGACCCCCAGGCTCAATCGCTCGCCACGCCTTGCCCGGCCGCAACGGGCGCGGGGGGCAGGCTCGAGTAGATCCACCAGCAGCCGAACCCGGCGGTGAGCAACCCCAGCATTCCGCCCGCCAGCATCGCTGCCGTGCCCGAAAACAGAGGTGAAAGCACCCCGGCGTTCACGGCTGAAAAAAGCGAGTGCACGAAGCCCTGCAGCGAAGACGCCATTCCGCGGTTGCGCGGGAACAGGTCAAGCAGCAGCAACGTGATCGCCGGCATGGCGATCGTCAGACCCACCGCGTAGAACGCCTGATGGATGATGGACCACGGCAGCATCGGCGGAAACCACATATAGTAGAGCACATTGTAGAGCGCTGCTACGAACATGATCGTGTAGCCAAGCTTCACCGCGCGCTGCGGCGGGATCCGGCCAGCAAGCCGGCCCGAAAGATAGGCGCCAATGACCATTCCCACGACACCGGCCATGAACAGCCACGCGAACTGGTTGATCTCGAGGCCCAGATGGCGATAGATGAATGTCGGTGCGGAGAGAACGTAAATGAAGAACCCCGCGAAATTGATCGCTGCCGTTCCGGCCAACAGGAGAAAACGTCGGTTAAACGCAACGTGGCGGTAGGCCGCAATGAGCGGCGCGGGCGCGAACCGGTGCCGCGCGTGCGGCGGATGCGTCTCGGGCAGGTATCGCAGGCAGGCCAGGAACAGGACGATGCCGAGGCCGGCGAGGAACCAGAAGTTCGCGCGCCAGCCGAACCAGGTGTGAAGCCAGCCGCCGATGATCGGGGCCACTGCCGGTGCAATGGCGAAGATCATCAGGACTTGCGACATTAACCGCTGCGCTTCGTGGCCATGGTAGCAGTCGCGAATAATGGCGCGCCCGATGACCATGCCGACGCCGGCGAGCAGGCCCTGCAGTGCGCGGAATAAGAGGAGCATCTCAATGTTCGGAGCCAGCGCGCAACCGACCGAAGCGAGCGCGTAGCCCACGACGCCCACCAGAATCGGCCGCCGACGCCCGAATGAGTCGGAGACCGCGCCGTGGAAAAGCATCATGCCCGCGTAGGGCAGGAGGTACGCCGTCAGCGTCTGCTGGACGTGCAGCTGCGTAGTGCCGAGCGCATCGGCCATCGCCGGAAACGACGGCAGATAGGTGTCGATCGAAAACGGACCGATCGTCGCCAGACCGGCAACGATCAGCGGCAGGAACGCGCTTGGGCGGGGAGAGGTCGACAAGGAGTGGCGCGCCAGATCGAAAGACGCCGATTCTACCGGAGCGAGGGTTCCCGGTTCCGAGTTTCAAGTTTCAAGTTCCGAGTCCCAGTTCTGGAGTTCTGGCCTCGGGGTCCAGCGATGCTGCTTCCAGCCTTGGACCGCGCGCCTCGAACTTTGACATTCGGACCCTGAACACCGAACGTTGAACCCGGAACATTGAACCCGGAACTTTGAACCTTGAACATCCGTTCAAGGAGCGCGCTCGAAGTGCCGGTACTGAATCGCCTCAGCCACGTGCGCCGCGGCCAACGCCTTTTCGCCGGCGAGGTCGGCAATCGTGCGCGCTACCTTGAGAATGCGGTGATAAGCGCGAGCCGACAGCCCGAGACGCGCGATCGCCTGCTTCAACACCGTTGCGCCGCGCGCATCCGGCGCGCAATACCGATCCACTTCCCGGCTCGACAGCGCAAAGTTTGGCTTGCCCTGGCGCGCCAGTTGCAGCGTGCGCGCGGCCGCAACGCGTTCGCGAATCACTGCGGAGCTCTCGCCCTGCGCCTTGTGCGCGAGCTCTTCCTGCGGCACAGCCGGCACCTCGACCTGGAGGTCGATTCGGTCGAGCAGCGGCCCCGAAATCCTGCCGCGGTAACGCGCAACCTGGTCGGGGGTGCAACGGCAGCGGCCATTGGAGTGTCCGAGGTAGCCGCACGGGCAGGGGTTCATCGCCGCCACCAGCTGAAACGACGCGGGGAACTCTGCCTGCCGCGCGGCACGCGACACACTGATGCGCCCGGATTCCAGCGGCTCGCGCAGCACCTCGAGCACCTTGCGGTCGAACTCCGGCAACTCATCGAGAAAAAGCACACCGTGCATGGCCATCGAGATCTCGCCCGGCCTCGGGTGGCTGCCGCCCCCGACGAGCGCAACCGCGGAAGCCGTATGGTGGGGCGCGCGGAAAGGGCGCTGCCGCCAGCGGGCAATCTCGAAGCCGGCTGTCCCCAATGACTGGATCGCGGCGCTGGTTAGCGCTTCGTCCTGAGTCATCGGCGGCAGAATCCCCGGCAGTCGCTCCGCAAGCATGGTTTTGCCCGTGCCGGGCGGCCCGATCATGACCAGGCTGTGTCCGCCCGCAGCTGCGACCTCGAGAGCCCGCTTGGCGTAGGCCTGTCCCTTCACGTCCTGCACGTCGGGATAAGGGCTTAGGCTCCCGGCTTGCGCTCCGCGACAGCGGGTCAGCGGCGCGCGCCCGGCAAGATGAGCGCACACCTCCAGCAGCGACCGCGCCGGATAAACCATTGCGCGCTCCACCAAGGCAGCCTCGCGCGCGCTGGTTTCGGGCAGCACGAACGCACGGCCCTCGCGCGACGCCCTGAGCGCCATCGCGAGCGCCCCGCGGATCGGGCGCAATTCCCCCGTCAGCGCAAGCTCCCCGGCAAATTCACAGCTGCCCAGCGGCTCTGTCGGAATTTGTCCGGACGCGGCGAGTATCCCGAGCGCGATTGGCAAATCAAAGCGCCCCGACTCTTTCGGCAGGTCCGCTGGTGCGAGGTTGACCGTGATGCGCCGCGCCGGGAATTCGAAGCGCGCGTTCTGCAACGCTGCCCGCACCCGGTCCTTTGCCTCTTTTACCTCGGTTTCGGGCAACCCGACAATGGTAAAGCTCGGCAGACCGTTCGCCAGATGCGATTCCACGGACACCAGCGGCGCCTCGACACCTGCCAATGCACGGCTATAGACGACCGCAAGCGACATCGGCCCTCCCTCAAAGGGGGTCTCAATGACCGCTTAACGCGCGAGTCGGGCTGCAGGATTACCGCGGAAGACCGTGATGGGTGATCGGCGATGGGCGATCAGTGATGCGCGAAGAGCCACCGGCTGCCCCGTTTTGCCGGTCACGGGTCACGGGTCACTTGTTTCTCAAGTTCGGCAACTCGCGCCTCGAGTTCCTCCACCTTCGCGCGGGTGCGTGCCAGCACCTCTCGCTGCACGTCGAATTCCTCACGAGTGACGAGGTCGAGCCGGCTAAACGCGCCGGTGAGCAGCGCCCGCAGGTTCTTCTCCAGGTCCTTGGCGGGGCTCTGGGCGAGGACCTCTTTCATCCTGCGGTCGAGCTCTTCAAACAGTTTCGTTTCAGCCATGGCCTTCCAGTAAGCGGGCTCCAGGTCAATTCTCCCACAACGCCCAGGCACGGCAGCCCCGTTGCAGTGATCAGCCCGCCATTTCCGGCAGCTAGCGCACCAATCAAGCCAAATCCAATCGGGCACTTCCATAGTGCGGGACAGGGATCGCGCGCCCCATAACGGTGCACAATCACGCCCTTCCTTCAAGGGAAAATTCATAGGGCATTGTTTATAAAGCTTAACTTAGTTGGCACGCTCTATGCTGAGAGCAACCGCGGCTTATTTCGAATTCGTTAATTACAAAGGGAACGATCATGATCAAAAAGACATTAACAGCGGGATTGCTTTCGATGGCGCTTGGGTCGGGAGTGGTCCAAGCGCAACAGCCAGCGTCGCCGCATACGTTCAGCGCCAACGTCGGGCTGTTCAGCGAGTACATCTTCCGCGGCACAGCGCAGACTGCGGGTGAGCCCGCGGTGCAAGGCGGGTTCGACTATGAGCATTCCAGCGGTTTCTACGCGGGCACATGGGCCTCGAACGTGAGCTGGCTCGAGGATTTCAATGCCTACACACGCTCGAGCCTCGAATGGGACTTCTACGGCGGCTTCAAGGGCAACATCGGGAAAAGTGATTTCACGTTCGACGTCGGCACGCTCTACTACTATTACCCCGGCGACCCGAATCCAGGCGTGACCAAGGCGAACACTTGGGAGATCTATGGCGCGCTCGGCTGGAAGTTTCTGGGTGTGAAGTATTCCTACAACCTGAAGGACTACTTCGGCGCGCGGCCGAACGCGAACGGTGATAAGACCGACGGCACCTGGTATCTCGACCTCTTCGCCGACTACCCGATCGGCAACACCGGCTTCTCGCTGAATGCGCACTACGGGATCCTGGATGTGAAGAACGACGGCACACGGGACGCGGGAACGGAAGTGTCCTACAACGACTGGAAACTCGGGGCGACCTACTCGGTGCAGTCGGGACCGCTCAAAGACCTGGAGATTGGCGCGTACTACGCCGATACCGACGCCAAGAAGTCGCCCACGGGAGCGAGCTGGTGGATTGATGCCACCGGCTACGACACAGCGAAATCCTCGTTCGTTGTCTACGTCAGCAAGTCGTTCTGACGCCCCGCGCTGCATAGAGCGGCCTTCCTAATTCCCAAGACACTCTGGGAGAGATTCATGAAACTAGTCACAGCAATCATCAAGCCGTTCAAGCTCGACGAGGTGCGTGAGGCCCTGTCCGCCATCGGCGTGACCGGCATCACCGTCACCGAGGTCAAGGGCTTCGGGCGGCAAAAGGGGCATACCGAGCTCTACCGCGGCGCCGAGTATGTGGTGGACTTCCTGCCCAAGGTCAAGATCGAGGCTGCCATCAAGAGCGAACTGCTCGAGCAGGTGATCGAGGCCATCGAGAAATCCGCCAATACGGGGAAGATCGGCGACGGCAAGGTCTTCGTCTTCGAGCTGGAGCAGGTCATCCGCATTCGCACCGGCGAAACCGGCGCGGACGCGCTATAAAAAGGGAGCACACGACATGAAGCGATTACTCACTATCCTTGCGCTGTTCGGCGCCCTGGGCTTTGCCGTCTCCCCGGCGGGCGCTCAGGACAAGCCAGCCGATGCGCCGGCTGCGATGGCACCCGCGGGCACTGTCGCAGCCGCTGCACCGGCGCCGGAAGCCAAGAAACCCACGCTCGACAGCGGGAGCACGGCATGGATGATCACCGCCACAGTGCTTGTGATCATGATGACGATCCCGGGGCTCGCGCTCTTCTACGGCGGCCTCGTCCGGGCGAAGAACATGCTTTCGGTGCTGATGCAGGTGTTCGTAACCGTCTCGCTCATCTCCATTCTGTGGGCGGTTTACGGCTACAGCCTGGCGTTCTCGGAAGGCTCCATGAATTCGATCATCGGGGGCTTCAGCAAGTCCTTCCTTGCTGGCATCCAGCCCGACAGCTTGAGCGGGGTTATTCCGGAATACGTGTTCCTCATCTTCCAGCTCACGTTCGCGGCCATCACGCCGGCGCTGATCATCGGCGGCTTCGCCGAGCGCATCAAGTTCTCGGCGGTGCTCTGGTTCATGGCGCTGTGGTTCACGTTCTGTTACGTGCCGATCGCGCACATGGTGTGGGGCGGCGGATTCCTTGGCGCGCTTGGCGCGAAGGATTTCGCGGGCGGAACCGTTGTTCATATCAACGCCGGGATCGCCGCGCTGGTGGGCTGCATCGTGCTCGGCAAGCGCATCGGCTACGGCCGGGAAGCGATGCCGCCGCACAACCTGACGCTCACCATGGTCGGCGCCTCGCTGTTGTGGGTGGGCTGGTTCGGCTTCAACGTTGGCAGCGAGCTTGCCGCCGACGGCGTCGCCGGGATGGTGCTTGCCAACACGCAGTTCGCCACCGCCGCCGCAGTGCTCGGCTGGATGTTCGTCGAGTGGATGGCCCGCGGCAAGCCGACCATGCTCGGCGCCGCTTCCGGTGCCGTGGCAGGGCTGGTTGCGATCACGCCCGCCTGCGGCTTCGTGGGGCCCATGGGATCGATAATTCTGGGTGCCGCAGCCGGCGTAATCTGCTTCTGGGCGTGCACGGGCCTCAAGAAGATGTTCGGCTACGATGATTCGCTCGATGTGTTCGGTGTGCACGGCGTTGGCGGCATCGTCGGCGCCATCGGCACCGGCATCCTGATGTCCGCGGCGCTGGGCGGCGTCGGCTACGACAAGGACGTCACGATGGGTGGCCAGATCGTCACGCAGGCCATCGCCGTCATCGTTACCCTGCTCTGGACGGGAATCATCAGCTACATCCTCTACAAAGTCGTCGACATGATGGTCGGGCTGCGCGTTGCGGAAGAGAACGAGCGCGAAGGGCTCGACTCGACCCAGCATGGCGAGGTCGCCTACCACACTTAAGCGTCTCGGGAATGCGGTCCAAGGGGCGCCCGCGGGCGCCCCTTTTTTTGACAGGTGACCGGTCACCCCCTCTGGCGAATGGCGGAAGGATCAACGATTACAGCGAATAGCCTTTACAATTAAGGCAATTTTCTGCCACGGGCCTTCAAGACCAACGACGCCGGATGAAAATTGCCTTCATAGCCGACCCGCTGGACTCGTTCAAGATTTACAAGGACACCACGTTCGCCATCATGCGCGAGGCGGCGGGACGGGGCCACTCGCTCTACGCCATGGAGCAGGAAGACCTGATGTGGCGGGGAGGAACCGTCTTCGGCCACGCGCGACGCATCCATCTCACCGGAGAGAAAGCGGCGTGGTACCGCGCCGAGCCGGCGAGCACGGGATCGCTTGCGGATTTCGACGCGGTCCTGATGCGCAAGGACCCGCCGTTCGACATGGAGTATGTCTACAGCACTTATCTTCTCGAGCTGGCGGAAGCGAACGGCGCGCGCGTGTTCAACCGTCCGCGCGCGATCCGCGACTGGAACGAGAAGATGGGCATTGCGCGATTTTCGCAGTTCACCCCGCCCACGCTGGTCACGCGGCGCGACCAGCTCATTCGCGAGTTTCTGGCCGAGCACGGGGATGTCATTCTCAAGCCGCTCGACGGGATGGGCGGAACGTCCGTTTTCCGCGTGCGTAACGACGATCCCAACGTCAACGTGATCATCGAGACCGTCACGCACTACGGCCGCAAGACCATCATGGCCCAGCGCTTCATCCCGGAGATCCGGGACGGCGACAAGCGGGTGCTGCTGATCGCCGGCAAGCCGGTGCCCTACTGCCTCGCCAGAGTGCCCCGCCCGGGGGAGACGCGGGGCAATCTTGCCGCAGGCGCGACCGGCGAGGCGCGGGCGCTCACTGCCCGTGACCGCGAAATTGGCGAAGCGCTCGGCCCCGCGCTCTACCGGGAGGGACTGTTGCTCGTCGGTCTCGACGTGATCGGGGACTACCTCACCGAAGTCAACGTCACCAGCCCCACTTGTTTCCAGGAAATCGCTGAACAAACAGGCTTTAACGTCGCCGGCATGCTGATGGACGCCCTCGAGACCGGCGGGGTCCCCTGATGTTACAAAGGCCCTTGCTGCATTGTGCAGCGCAATAGTTTAGACTGTTACGGCCTGATACCGGGCTGTAAGGCCTTTTGATGATTGGGATTTTGATCATAAGCCACGGAACGCTGGGCGAGAGCCTCATCCATTGTGCGAGCCATGTGCTCAACAAACGCCCGCCGCAGGTCAAGCAGCTCGGCATTACCGCGCAGGACGACCCCTTCAGGCTGCTCCCGCAGGCCCAGGCCCTGGTCAAGGAACTCGATGACGGCGACGGTGTGCTGATCCTCTCGGACATTTTCGGGGGCTCGCCAGCCAACATCGCCGCCAAGCTGATCGTCCCCGGCCATGTCGAGGGCGTGGCCGGGGTCAGTCTCCCCATGCTGATCCGCGTGCTGACCTACCGCGACAAGCCCTTGCAGACCGCCGTCGTAAAAGCCATCAGCGGCGGATGCGACGGCGTGGTGCGCATTCCCGCCCTCGTCGTCAAACATGCTGCAACGGGAAGTTGAGATCACCAACAAACTCGGGTTGCATGCGCGGGCCTCGGCCAAGCTGACGCAGGTCGCCGGGCAGTTCGAGAGCGGCGTGTGGATCAGCCGCAACGGCCGGCGCGTCAACGCCAAAAGCATCATGGGGGTCATGATGCTGGCGGCCGCAAAGGGCTCTACCGTGGTCCTGGAAATCGACGGTCCGGACGAAGAAGCTGCAATGGCGGCCATCACCGGCCTCATTGCCAGCCGGTTCGAGGAAGACGAATAACCCGGGGATGAAGGGAAGCGGAAGGACAGAATGCCTTCCGCTGGCGCAGGTTCGAAGTAATATTCAACCTTCGTGCCACATTCTGCGTCTCTGATCGGCCAATGAGCCTCTCGATCCACGGCATCGGCGTCTCCGGCGGCATCGCCATCGGGCATGCGCACCTGTTCTCGCATGCCAGGCTCGAGGTCGCGCACTACGTCGTGCCGCAGGACCAGGTGGCTGAAGAATCCGCTCGCTTCGAGGTCGCAGTGCAAAATGTGCGCGCGGAGCTCGAAAGTCTGCGCGCCAGCCTTCCCCCGACCGCGCCCGCCGAGCTGGCAGCGTTCATCGATTTGCATCTGATGATCCTCGGCGACTCGACGTTGTCGGTCGCACCGCGCAGGATCATTGAAACGGAGAAATGCAACGCGGAGTGGGCGCTTCGCGTCCAGATGGATGCCCTGGTCGCGCAGTTCGACGAGATCGAGGACGGTTATCTGCGCGAGCGCAAGAGCGACGTCATCCAGGTGGTCGAGCGCATGATGAAGGCGCTCTCCGGACAGCCGGGCTATGTCCCGCCGCCGCCCAAGGCGGATTCCGAGCAGAATCTCATCCTGGTCGCGCGCGATCTCTCACCCGCGGACGTCGTTCAGTTCAAGCAGCACCAGTTCGCGAGCTTTATTACCGATCTCGGCGGCACGACCTCGCATACCGCAGTCGTGGCGCGCAGCTTGGCGATCCCCTCGATCGTTGCGTTGCACAGCGCCCGGCAGCTGATCCATGAGAACGAGCTGATCATCGTCGATGGCGTCCAGGGGGTTGTCATCGTCAACCCCGACGAGCAGGTGCTGTCCGAGTACCGCCTGCGCCAGTACGAGTTCGACCTCGAGCGCCAGAAGCTCAAGCGGCTGAAGGGCACGCGCGCCGCCACGCTCGACGGCGTTCCCGTCGAGCTGCAGGCCAACATCGAGTTGCCCGGCGACGTTGCCGAGGCCAGGGAGAACGGCGCCACCGGAATCGGCCTGTTCCGCAGCGAATTCCTGTTTCTCAACCGGGCGGATCTTCCGGACGAGGACGAGCAGTTTGAAGCCTACCGCAAGGCAACCGTCGAGATGGACGGCATGCCGGTCACGATTCGCACCTACGACCTGGGCGCCGACAAGCCCAGTGACGAGTTGCAGCGCCATACGCTCAACCCCGCGCTCGGGCTGCGCGCAATCCGGCTCTGCCTGATCGAGCCAAAGCGCTTCCTGATCCAACTGCGCGCCCTGTTGCGCGCGTCGCACTACGGCAAGATCAACATTCTCATCCCGATGCTGGCCACGGCGGGCGAGGTTGACCAGGCGCTGGCGCTCATCCGCCAGGCGAAAAAGAGCCTCGACGAGCAGCATGTGCCCTACGACAGGCACATCAAGGTGGGTGGCATGATCGAGGTGCCAGCGGCAGCCCTCGCGCTTCAGATCTTCACGCGCAAGCTGGACTTCCTGTCGATCGGCACCAACGACCTCATTCAGTACACGCTGGCAATCGACCGCACCGACGACACGGTAGCGCATCTCTACGATCCGCTGCACCCGGCGCTGCTCGGGCTCATATCCGGAATCATCCGCAATGCCAACAAGGCCAAGGTTCCGGTCGCGCTCTGCGGGGAGATGGCAGGCGACATCAGCCTCACCCGCCTGCTGCTCGCCTTCGGACTGCGCCAGTTTTCGATGCACGCGGCCCACCTGCTCGACGTGAAACAGGTGATCCTCCATTGCAACCTCGCACATATCAAGCCGCTCGCGATGAAGATGCTCCGCACCTCGGACCCCCAGAAGCTCCAGGCGCTGCTGGCGCGCCTCAATGCGTGACGCGCGGCGCAGGTTGCGGGTTCGGAGTGCAGTTTTGTCGAAAGTCGCATTCCAAACACCGAATCCCAAAGCTTGAACCTTGAACGTTGAACCTTGAACTCGGCCGCCCGGCGGGAATTTGACATTCCACCGTCGGGCGGGTAAGGTTCCTTCCGCTTCGGTCGCGCCGATTTGATATTCAGCTTGCGGGCGCGTTACAAATCCGGCTAAAGAGAAAACACTTACAGGTTTTTTCAGACCCGGCCAGCGCAAGCTCGCCGGGTTTTGCTTTTTTGGGACATGGACAGCTCAATTACATCGAAAACGGTCGGTGTCGTGGCGCCACAGCGCGCGAAGTTCAGCGAGCCGGTCCGGCTCAAGTGCGGGGCGGTGATCGACCAGTACGAGCTCGTCTACGAGACCTACGGGCGGCTCAACGCCGATCGCAGCAACGCCGTGCTGGTATGCCATGCGCTCAATGCCGCGCACCATGTCGCCGGCCGTTATGCCGATGATCCCGGAGACGTCGGCTGGTGGGACAACATGATCGGACCCGGCAAGCCCGTGGACACCGACCGTTTTTTCGTCATCGGCATGAACAATCTCGGTGGCTGCCACGGTTCCACCGGCCCCCAGAGCATCAACCCGCGCACCGGCAAGCCCTGGGGGGCTGATTTTCCCCTCGTCACGGTGGAGGACTGGGTCGCGACCCAGGCACGGCTCGCCGATCATCTCGGCATCAAGCGCTTTGCCGCCGTCATGGGCGGCAGTCTGGGGGCGATGCAAGCGCTGCAGTGGACGGTAAGCTACCCCGATCGTGTGGGACACGCCCTCGTCATTGCCTGCACGCCGAACCTCTCGGCCCAGAATATCGCGTTCAACGAGGTCGCGCGCCAGGCGATCATCACCGATCCCGACTTCCACGGCGGACACTACTACGAGCACGGCACCCGCCCGACGCGGGGGCTGCGCGTCGCGCGCATGGTCGGCCACATAACCTATCTCTCGGACGATGTGATGGCCGACAAATTCGGCCGGCAGCTCAAGCACGGCCGGCTCCAGTACACCTTCGAGCCGGAGTTCGAGATCGAGTCCTACCTGGGTTACCAGGGAACGAAATTCTCCGACTACTTCGACGCCAACACCTACCTTCGCATTACCAAGGTCCTCGACTATTTCGACCCCGGCTTCGAACACGGCGGCGACCTTGCCAAAGCGCTCGCCCCGGCGCGGGCGGCTTACCTTGTGATCTCGTTCGCGACCGACTGGCGCTTCTCGTCCGAACGATCGCGCGAAATCGTGAGGGCGCTGCTGCATAACCGGCGCGAGGTCACCTATGCGGACATCGATGCGCCGCACGGACACGACGCGTTCCTGCTCGATGACGCCCGCTACCATGGCCTGGTAGCGGCGTATTTCGACCGCATTCACGCAGAGACAACAGCGTGATGAAGCCCAACGGCAACGGGATGCAGCGGCCGGATTACGCGGCAATTGCCGAGTGGGTGCGGCCCGGTTCGCGCGTGCTCGACCTCGGCTGCGGCGATGGAACGCTGCTCAGGTATCTCTGGCGCGAGCGCAATGCATCCGGTTATGGGGTCGAGATCGATGAAGCGGGCGTGCTGGCGTGCGTCCGGAACGGCGTAAATGTGATCCAGAGCGATCTCGAGAGCGGGCTGTCCGACTTCGAGAACCGCGCGTTCGACTATGTCATCCTGTCGCAAACGCTGCAGGCCGTGCGACACAGCGAGCGCATCGTGCGCGAAATGCTGCGCGTCGGACGCGAGGGCATCGTGACGTTCCCGAATTTCGGCTACTGGAA
The DNA here is from genome assembly GCA_001303585.1 of Betaproteobacteria bacterium SG8_41. Classification (GTDB taxonomy): domain Bacteria; phylum Pseudomonadota; class Gammaproteobacteria; order Burkholderiales; family SG8-41; genus SG8-41. The sequence continues at coordinate 27,916 of LJTT01000009.1, read as the reverse complement.
AAACCGATTTCAGGTCGCGCTCGGAAAGATGCCCGTCTCCGACAACCTACCCTTCCAGTGGTACGACACGCCCAATATTCATCTCTGCACGATCACCGACTTCGAGGATTTCTGCCGTGCGCAGGAGATGCGCATCCTCGAGCGCAAGGTGATCACCAACGGAAGCGCGGTTTCATTTCTGCCCAATCTCCGGGGCGCGCTCGCCGTCTACCGCTTCCAGCGCGCCTGACTGCTCGCGCGGAGGCGCGAAATGGTGACGAGTACTGGTGATGAGAAATGGTGATGATTACTGGTGATAAGAGCTGATCATGTAATCCGGTTTGCAGAACTCCTATCACCATCACCTCATCACCATCACCTCATCACCATCACCTCATCACCATCACCTCATCACCATTACCTCATCACCACTATCATCGGATCGGCGGCTAGGCGCCGATCCGATTGCGGAGCAACCCGATTCCCTCGACTTCCGTCTCCAGCACGTCTCCGGGCTTGAGGAACTCGGGCGGCGTGCGCGCGTAGCCGACCCCGGACGGCGTGCCGGTGGCAATGATGTCGCCGGGCTCGAGCGTCAGTCCGAGCGAGAGTTCTGCGATGATGCGCGGCAGCTTGAAGTAGAGATAGCTCGTGCTTGAATCCTGCTTGACGGCGCCGTTCACCCGTGTTCTCAGGCGCAGGTTGTCCGGATCCTTTACCGCGTCGGCCGTGACGATCCAGGGACCCATTGGACATGAGCCGTCCAGGCTCTTTCCCTTGAACCATTGGTTGTGCCGGCGCTGTATATCGCGCGCCGAGACGTCATTGATGACGGTGTAGCCGAAAACGTGCTCCATGGCCTCGGCCTCCGGGATGTTCTTGCCCCCCGGTCCGATGATGAGCCCGAGCTCCACTTCCCAGTCGATCTGTCTGGACACGCCGGCATCGAACGGGATCGCATCGCGAGGCCCCGTCACCGAGGTCGCGGCCTTTGAAAAGAACGCGGGGTGCTCCGGAAGGTCGACTTTTTGCGGGCGCGCTTTTGCCCCTTCCTGGAAATGGTCGAGGTAATTCCAGCCCACGCAGTAGACGTTCTTGGACGGGCGCGGGATCGGCGCATGCAGCCGCACCTGGTCGAGCGCCACAAGGTCCTTGCCCTTCGACGCGATGTCCCGCAGCCACGATAGCGCCTTCCCTCCCGCCGCGATGAGAGAAACCATGTCCGCCGGATCGAATGGCGGGTTGCCGCCCACGTGCGTAAGGTCGATCACCTCGTCACCGTCGCGCAGCATGCCGACGCGCGGTGCGCCGCCAGCTTGCGGCGAGAATGTTACAAGTCGCATTTCATTTCCCCCTAAAACCCGTGAATCGTGATTCGTGAATGGTGGATGGTAATTCTTCGCGCGGCCCTCCGCACGCCCGCAGTGTACCGACCCCTTCTGCGCCTGGCACGCTGCCGGCTATGATCCCTTGAGCGTTTTGAGCACGTGCGCCGCGACCGACGAGCATTACGGCGCAACCGCCGCCCGAGGAGGGGCGGGTTCAAGCCGGGCCCGAAGCAGCCAAAGCAGCCACAACCCCGGCAGCGCGATCAGGAACGTGAAGAAGAAGAACGGGGCCCAGCCGAGCGCCGCCACAAGATAGCCCGAAGCCGGGCCGACGTAGACGCGACCCACCGCCGCGAGTGCGGAGAGCAGCGCGTATTGAGTCGCGGAGAAACGATGATTGCACAACGACATCAGCAGCGCCACGAACGCGGCCGTTCCCATCCCGCCGCACATATTCTCTGCGGCCACGGCCGCGACCATGAGCGAGTAACTCTTGCCCGCCATGGCGAGCGCCATGAACCCAAGGTTCGTCAGGGCTTGCAGAACGCCGAAGATCATCAGCGCACGGTAGAGGCCGAGTCCCGCCATCCAGGCGCCGCCCACGAGCGCTCCCGTGATGGTCGCGGCAAGGCCGAGCGCCTTGTTGATCGCGCCCACGTCCGTGGCGGAGAAACCGACCCCGCGAATGAGAAAGGCAGTGGTGAGGGTGCCGGCGAAGGCATCGCCAAGCTTGTAGAGCACGATCAAGAGCAGGAGCAGCCACGCGCCGTTACGCGTCAGGAATTCGCGCAGCGGCTCGACGAATGCGGCAACGAGCGTTGCCGGGGCGCGCCCCGCGTCCTCCGGCTCGGGCGCGAACCAGGTCGCTACCATTCCAATGACCATCAGCGACGCCATCAGGAAGTACATGCCGCTCCAGCCGAGGACCTGGTCCGCAAGCACGAGTGCGAGCCCGCCCGAGACGAGCATGGCGATGCGATAACCCATGACCGAGATCGCGGCTCCCGCGCCGCGCTCGGTTTCGTGTAGCACATCGGTGCGATAGGCGTCGATCACGACGTCCTGCGACGCCGAGAGGAAGGCCACCACAAGCGCGGTCCCGCCCAGCAGCCATGGCGTCTCGCGCGGCGAGAGCGTCCCCATGAAAGCGATCGTAGCGAGCAGCCCAAGCTGCGCGATCAGGATCCAGCCTCGCCTGCGCCCAAAAATCGGCGGAACAAAACGGTCCATGAACGGGGCCCACAGAAATTTGTAGATATAGGGCTGGCCCGCCAGCGTGAACAAACCGATCGTCGTGATATCGACGTTCTCCACTGCAAGCCACGCCTGCAGCGTGCCCGCCGTGAGCGCCAGCGGCAGCCCCGAGGCAAAACCGAGCAGCAACACCGCCGCGATGCGGCGGTTGGTGAAGACCTTCAGATAGTCGGCGGGCCGCACCGCGCCGGTCATGCACGCTCTCCCCGCGAACCCCGCCGGTAGATGACGTGGTAGACAAGCGCCACCAGCACGCTGCCCCCGACCAAGTTGCCCAATATCACGGGCACCAGGTTGCGCGCGAATCCAGCCCAGCTGATCGCATCGCCCCCCTGTACCGGGAACGCCATCCCGTCGCGCAGGAGCATCGCGAGCGGAATGAGGTACATGTTCGCGATGCTGTGCTCGAACCCCGCGGCGACGAAGGCCGAGATCGGAAAAACGATGGCGAGGACCTTGTCGGTGACCGACCGCCCCGCCATGGCCATCCACACGGCAATGCAGACGAGAAAGTTGCAGAGCACGCCCCTGAAAAATGCCTCCCAGACCGGCATCGAGCATTTCGCCGCGGCGATCGCGACGTACTGGGCGCCGACGGCCCCGCCGTTCATCTCCGGATGGCCCGACCAGTAGATGATCAGCGCAAGGCCGGCCGCGCCGGCAAAATTGGACACGGCAACGACGGCCCAGTTGTAAAGCACCTCGCCAGTCGAAATTCGGCCGTCCGCCCACGCCATCGCAAGCAGATTGTTCCCGGTGAAAAGCTCGGCGCCCGCAATCACGACCAGGATGAGCCCCATCGAAAAGGTGATGCCCCCCAGCAGGCGCGACAGGCCAAAACCAAGCGAGGCGTCGCTCGTGACGAGCACCGAATACATCGCGCCGAGCCCGATGAAACCGCCGGCGAGAACGCCCAGCATGCACATCGAGAGCAGGGGCAGCCTCGCCTTCGTGACCCCGACGGATTCCACTCGTTGCGCGATCTCCGTCGGCGAGAAAGCATCGAGTCCGAAGATTTCGTGCTTCATCCCGCCTCCCATGGAGAGTAATCGTAGTCGATGGTGAGCGGCGCGTGGTCGGAAAACCGGTGCGCCTTGTAAATGGCGGCACGCCGCGCGACCGCGGCCAGCTTCGGCGTCGCGATGTGATAGTCGATGCGCCATCCGACGTTCTTGGCCCACGCCTGGCCGCGGTTGGACCACCAGGTGTACTGGTCGGGGCGAGGATCGACGCGCCGGAAGACGTCGACCCACCCGAGCTCGTCGAACACACGCGTCAACCAGGCGCGCTCCTCCGGCAGGAAGCCGGAATTATTCCGGTTGCCGCGCCAGTTTCTGAGATCGATCTCCTTGTGAGCAATGTTCCAGTCCCCGCACAGAAGCACCTCGCGGCCGCTGCGCCTGAGGGCCCTGAGGTGGGGGAAGAACTCGTCCATGAAGCGGAACTTGATCGCCTGCCGGTGCGCGCCCGCGGACCCGGAAGGAAGGTAGACCGAGATGACGCTCAGTCGCCCGAAGTCCACGCGGACGTAACGCCCCTCGCGGTCGATGTCACGAATTCCGAGCCCCTCGATGACGCGGTCCGGCGCCCGCCGGCAGTAAAGACCGACGCCGCTGTAGCCCTTCTTCTCCGCGAAGTGGAAGAATCCCGCGAGTCCCCCGGCTTTGACCATTTCCGGCGTCATATCGGCGGCCTGGGCCTTGATCTCCTGGACGCAAACCACGTCCGCGCGCTGGCGCTTCAGCCACGAGAAAAACCCCCGGCGCGTCGCGGAGCGGATGCCGTTGACGTTCAGCGTTATAATTTTCACGGTGTCACGAATAACAACCGATCGCGGCTCACTCGACCGGGCGCCTGGCCAGCGCCACGGTCAGCTCGCACAGCGGCCACCGGGAATCGGATATGCCGTCTGATTTCAGGCAGGAGTTCATCCAGTTCACGATCGAGCAGAACGTGCTGCGCTTCGGTGAATACAAGACCAAGGCGGGCCGCGTTTCGCCCTATTTCTTCGATGCCGGCCTGTTTCATGACGGCGCGGCGCTGAAACGGCTCGCCCAATTCTACGCGAAAGCGATTGTTGCGGGCGGCATCGAATTCGACATGCTCTTCGGGCCGGCATACAAGGGCATTCCGCTGGTCGCAGCCACGGCGATTGCGCTGGCAGACACCGGGCGTGACGTGCCCTACAGCTTCAACCGCAAGGAAGCCAAGGACCATGGGGAAGGTGGCAGCGTGGTCGGGGCGCCGCTCGCCGGCCGCGTGCTGATTGTGGACGATGTCATATCGGCGGGCACCTCGGTGCGCGAATCCGTCGAGCTCATCCGCGCCGCGGGCGCCACGCCGTGCGGCGTGCTGATCGCGCTTGACCGAATGGAGCGCGGAAGCGGTAATTTGTCCGCGGTCCAGGAAGTGCGCACCCGATATAATATTCCCGTGATCAGCATCGCCACACTCGACGATCTGGTTGGATTCCTGAAGGCCGATCCGCGACGCGCACGCGACCTCGCGGCGGTTGCCCGTTACCGTAATTCCTATGGAGTGACGGCCGATGCTTGAAAAGCGCTCACGCCTGTTTGTTGCCGCTGCGGTAACCGCGTTGATCGTATGTTCTGGTGCTCTGCCCGATGCAGGAGCGGCAGGCAGGATCATCTGCTGGAAAGACGCCAGCGGCAAGGTCGTGGGCTGCGGCGACAGGGTGCCCCCCGAGTTCCACGAAAGCGCCACCAAGGAATTGGACAGCCGCGGTGTCACACGCAAAACGACGGAAACGGTGGAAGAGGCGGAGCGGCGGCAGGCGCGGGAGCGGGAGCTAGCCAAGCAAAGGGCCGAGGAAAGCCGGCGCCTGGCCGAGCAGAAGCGCCGGGATCACGCGCTCCTCGCAACCTACACGAGCGAGCGGGAAATTGACGATCGACGCGACCGCGAGCTCGAGCAAGTGGAGGCTCAGATCAAACAGCTCGACGTTGCCTTGAAGAACGCGAAGGAGCGCCGCGCCGATCTCGAGGCGCGGCGCGAGATCGCGGAAAAGGACGAGAACCTCGCGGACCGCCTTCCCGCCTTGAAAAAGGAATTGGAAAGCACTACTGCCGAGCAGAGGCGCCTGCAGCAACGCATCACGAGCCGGGAGAAAGACATGGACGCCATCCGCTCGCGTTTCGATGCGCAGAAACAGCGCTTTCGCACGTTGACCGGCGAAGCCTCGACCTCGGCGGGTTCGGCCAGGACCTACTAGCCGCTCATCAGGCAGCTTGTCCGGCGCCCCCTAGCCGGCGAGCCTGCGCTTCAGGATCTCGCTCACCTGCTGGGGGTTCGCCTTGCCCCTGGTCGCCTTCATTACCTGACCCACGAGCGAGTTGAATGCCTTGTCTTTCCCGGAGCGGTAGTCCTCGACCTGCCGCGCGTTGCCAGCGATTACCTCGTCGCAGATCTTCTCGAGCTCGCTGCTGTCCGAGATCTGCTTCAGGCCGCGCTTCGCGATGATGGCATCAGGGTCGCCTTCTCCGGCCCAGACGGCGTCGAACACCTCCCTCGCCATCTTGCCCGAGAGCGTGCCGTCCGAGATGCGGGCGGCAAGCGCCCTCAGCTGGGCCGGCGTAATCCGGCTGGCAGTGATATCCAGACCCTCATCGTTGAGCCGCGCGCTGAGGGCGCCCGTGATCCAGTTGGCGAGTTCTGCCGGGGCCGCCGCGCCCGCGAAGGCCGCCGCGGAATATTCCGCCAGTTCGCGGCTCGCCGTCAGCACGCCGGCCTGATAGGGCGACAAGCCAAGCGCCACAAATGCGCTGCGCTTCGCTTGCGGAAGCTCAGGCATCGCGGAACGAATCTCCTCGACCCAGGCCTGCTCGACCGAGAGCGGCAAGAGATCAGGGTCGGGGAAATAACGATAATCGTGGGCGTCCTCTTTGGTGCGCATCGAGCGCGTCTCGTCGCGTCCCGCGTCGTAGAGGCGCGTCTCCTGCACAATCGTGCCGCCGTCCTCGATGATCTCGATCTGGCGTCGCACCTCAAACTCGATCGCACGCTCGAGAAAACGGAAGGAGTTGAGATTCTTGATCTCGGAGCGCGTGCCGAGCGTGTCCGAGCCCGCGGGCCGCACCGAAACGTTGGCATCGCAGCGGAACGAGCCCTCCTGCATGTTGCCGTCGCAAATGTCGATCCAGCGCACGAGCGCGTGCAGCCCCCTGGCATAGGCGACCGCCTCCTGTGCGCTCCTCAGATCGGGCTCGGAGACGATCTCGAGCAGGGGCGTGCCGGCGCGGTTGAGGTCGATACCCGTGAAATCGTGGAAGCCCTCGTGAAGCGACTTGCCGGCGTCCTCTTCCAGGTGCGCGCGCGTCAGCCGCACGATTTTTTCGGCGCCGTCCACGAAGATCGCAAGGGCGCCACCTTGAACGATCGGCGTTTCGTACTGGCTGATCTGGTAGCCCTTCGGAAGGTCGGGATAGAAGTAGTTCTTGCGCGCAAATATCGAGCGGCGGTTGATGCTGGCGCCGACGGCCAGACCGAAACGCACCGCCTTGGCAACCGCCTCCCGGTTCGCCACCGGCAGCACGCCAGGCAGCGCGATGTCCACCGCGCACGCTTGCGTGTTTGGCGCCGCGCCAAACGCGGTGGCCGCGCCCGAGAAGATCTTGGACTTCGTCGAGAGCTGGGCGTGCGTCTCGATGCCGATGACCGTTTCCCACTTCATTTTGCTTCGCTCCGCGGAGCGTGATGGGTGATGGGTGATGGGTGACCGGGTGCTGTCCTTGCCCCACACCACCCGTGCGCGCTCCGCGCGGGCGGAGCGACGATTTTCCACTCATCACTCATCACTCATCACTCATCACTCGTCACTCATCACTGGATGCCGGGAGGCATCCGCATATGCCAATCCGTCGCCTGCTGATACTGATGCGCGACATTGAGCATCCTGGCTTCTGCAAAGTAATTGCCGATGATCTGCAATCCGACGGGCAGTCCGTCGCCGTCCAAGCCGCAGGGAATCGACATACCGGGCAGGCCTGCCAGATTGACAGCGATGGTGTAGATATCGGACAGATACATTTGCACCGGGTCGCCCGCCTTCTCTCCGATCCGGAATGCAGTCGTCGGGCTGGTCGGTCCCATGATGACATCGCACGCCTTGAACGCCTCGGCGAAGTCGCGCGCGATCAGCCGGCGCACTTTCTGCGCCTGGATGTAGTAAGCATCGTAGTAGCCGTGGGAAAGCACATAGGTCCCGATCAAGATGCGGCGCTTGACCTCCGCGCCAAAGCCCTGCGCCCGCGTCTTCTTGTACATATCGGTCAAATCCGCGTAGTCCGGAGCGCGATACCCGTAGCGCACGCCGTCATAACGCGCCAGGTTGCTCGAAGCTTCGGCCGGCGCGAGCACGTAGTAGACGGGCACGGAAAGCTTCATGTTCGGCAGGCTCACCTCGACCGTTTCGCAGCCAAGCTTGCGCAGCTCGGTTATCGCGGCATCGACCGCCTTCGTCACGGCAGCGGACGCGCCTTCGGCGAAGAACTCGCGGGGCAGCCCGACCTTCATGCCGCGGATCGACTGCCCGAGGCCGCGCGTATAGTCCTCGCGCTCGCGCTCGAGCGAAGTGGAATCGCGCGCATCGAAGCCGGCCATGACGTTCAGCATCAACGCAAGGTCGCCGGCGGTGCGCGCCATGGGGCCGCCCTGGTCAAGGCTGGAGGCAAAGGCGATCATGCCGTAGCGGGAAACCACCCCATAAGTCGGCTTCAGTCCGCAAATCCCGGTCAGAGCCGCCGGCTGCCGGATGGACCCCCCGGTGTCGGTCGCAGTGGCTCCCGGCGCGAGCCGGGCGGCCACCGCGACGGCCGACCCCCCGGAACTGCCCCCCGGCACTGCATCCTCCTTCCATGGGTTCCGGACCGGACCGAAGCAAGAGTTCTCGTTCGACGAGCCCATGGCGAACTCGTCCATGTTGGTCTTGCCCAGAATGACCGCACCGGCCGCATTGAACTGCTCCACCACATGCGCGTCGTACGGGGAAACGAAGTTCGAGAGCATTTTGGACGCGCAGGTCGTGCGCCAGCCACGGGCGCAGAAGATGTCCTTCTGAGCGAGCGGAATACCGGTGAGCGGGCCCGCGCGCCCCTCCGCCCTCAACCCGTCGGCGGCTTGCGCCTGCTGCAGGCTGCGCGCCTCGTCGAGCGTGACGAAACAGTTGTAGCGCTCATTCAGCTGCTTGATTCTATGCAGAAAATGGCGCGTCAGCTCCACGCTGGACAGCCGGCGGCTGGCAAGCTCCGCGGCGAGGCTGCTGATAGTGGCGTTGTGCATCGATCTGTGAGCGCCGGGTAACGGGGCCGGGCCGGGGCGCGACGGCCTCGGGAGCCGCACGCCTCAACTATTCAATGACCTTCGGAACGAGGTAGAGGGCGTCCTCGACGTGAGGCGCGACCGCTTGAAAAAGGTCATGCTGGTCGGGCTCGGTCACCGCGTCCGCACGCAGGCGCTGCGTGACATCGAGCGCATGGGACATCGGCTCGACCCCGCGGGTGTCGACTGCCCGCATCTCCGCAATCAGCAGAAAGACCCCGTTCAACTGGTCCAGCACGGCCTGTGCTTCCGCCTCATCGACCGCGATCCGGGCCAGGTGGGCCACGCGCTTCACATCATCCAGCGTCAGCGCCATCGAGCACCGCAAAACGACTTAAAAATCGAAGCTGCATAGGGTATCATAACCGCCTGATGCGCAGCATCAAATCCTTTTAGGCGGAATGCTTTATGCTAGGTTTCCTGAGCAGCTACTTTAACGACGACCTCGCAATCGATCTGGGCACTGCCAACACGCTGATCTACGTGCGTGGAAAAGGCATCGTGCTCGACGAGCCGTCCGTGGTCGCGATTCGCCAGGAAGGCGGACCGAACGGCAAGAAGGTCATTCAGGAGGTCGGTCTCGCCGCGAAGCAAATGCTGGGCCGCACGCCGGGCAACATCACAGCGATCCGGCCGATGAAGGACGGCGTCATAGCCGACTTCACGGTGACTGAGCAGATGCTCAAGCATTTCATCAAGAAGGTCCACAACTCGCGTCTGTTCCGGCCGAGCCCGCGCATCGTCATCTGTGTGCCGTGCGGCTCGACGCAGGTGGAACGACGCGCGATTCGCGAATCGGCGATCGGCGCCGGCGCATCGAGCGTCTACTTGATTGAAGAGCCGATGGCGGCCGGGATCGGCGCGGATCTCCCCGTGGGCGATGCGACCGGTTCGATGGTGGTCGACGTCGGCGGCGGCACGACGGAAGTCGGCGTGATCTCGCTGGGCGGGCTCGTCTACAAGGGCTCGGTCCGCGTCGGCGGAGACAAGATGGACGAAGCAATCATCAATTACATCCGCCGCAATTACGGCATGCTGATCGGCGACACGACTGCCGAGCACATCAAGGAGGACATCGGCTCCGCTTTCCCCGGGTCGGAAGTGCGCGAGAAGGAAGTCAAGGGCCGGAACCTCGCGGAGGGCATACCGCGCAGCTTCACGATCTCCTCGAACGAAATTCTCGAAGCGCTCACCGAGCCGCTCAACCAGATCGTCTCGGCGGTAAAGTCCGCCCTCGAGCAGACGCCGCCGGAACTTGCGGCGGATATTGCCGATAAGGGCATGGTCCTGACGGGCGGCGGGGCATTGCTGCGCGATATCGACCGGCTGCTGATGGAGGAGACGGGGCTGCCCGTGATCATCGCGGAGGACCCGCTCACCTGCGTGGTTCGGGGTTCGGGCAAGGCGCTCGACAAGATCGAACGGCTCGCCAGCATTTTCGCGAGTGACTGACGTCGCGTGTCCCGGGCTCAAAGTTCCGGGTTCAAATTTCCGCGTTCCACGTTTTAGGTTTTGACGTTGAACCTTGAACCCTGAACTCTGAACAGGGAACGTTGAACTGAATGGAATATCAGGCTCCGCCTTTTTTCAAGACCGGCCCTACCCCGCTTGCCCGCCTGCTGATCTTTTCCGCGCTCTCCCTCGCGCTGCTGGTAACCGACGCCCGCCTCGATTATCTTGCGCCGTTGCGCCAGATTGTCGCCGTCATTCTCTATCCGCTGCAGCGCATCGCCTCGGCGCCCGCGAGCATCGCGCGCCGCGCCAGCAATTTTTTCGTCACGCACTCGTCGCTGCGCGCCGATAACGCGCGTCTCGCCACCGAGAATTTCTCCAATGCACGGCTGCTGCAGGAGTTAAAAGCGCTGCAGGCCGAGAACGCGCGTCTCCGCGCGCTGATTGGCGCGCGCGAGCGCTTCGGTGTCACGGCCGCCGCCGCCGAGGTGGTCTACGCCGCGCGCGACCCCTTCAGCCGCAAGATCGTCGTGGACAAGGGTGCGCGCGATGACGTGAAGGCGGGTCAGGCGGTCGTGGACGAGCGCGGACTCGTGGGCCAGGTAACCCGCGTCTATCCGTGGCTTTCCGAAGTGACGCTCGTCACCGACAAGAGCCACTTCGTCCCGGTCCAGAACCTGCGCAACGGATTGCGGGCGGTACTCTCGGGCACAGGCAGTGAGGACACACTCGAGCTGCGTTTCATCTCGATCAACGCCGACCACCGGAACGGTGATGAGCTCGTCACCTCGGGCATCGGCGGAGTCTATCCACCCGGCCTGCCCGTCGCGCGCGTCTCGCACGTCGAGCGCAACGCGACGCAGCTCTTCGCCCGCATCACCTGCACTCCGCTAGCAGGCGTATCCAGCCACACCCGGCTTCTGCTGTTGGGCCTGGAGCGCGAGCTGCCGCCGCGTCCGGCCGAGGAGCCGAAAACGCGCGGCTCCAAAAAGAAGCTGAGGAAACGCTGATGGCACACGCCCGCCCGGCGCCCCAGGAAATCCTGTTGCCGGCCAAAACCGGCTACATTGCGCTTACCCTGATCGCCGCGCTCCTGGTCAATCTGCTGCCGTGGTCGGGATACGGGCTGTGGATCAAGCCTGATTTCGTCGCGCTGGTCGTGCTCTACTGGTGCGTCGAACAGCCGCGCAAGATGGGCTTCGTCGCAGCGTGGCTCCTGGGCATGTTCATGGACGTGGCGGACGGCACCCTGTTCGGCCAGCATGCGCTTGCCTATATCATCCTGGCGTACGCTGGAATCGTGCTTCACCGCCGCGTGCGCATGTTCGCGGTGACCCCGCAGGCGCTGCACATCATTCCGCTGCTTTTGCTGAACGACCTCATCATCGTCATCGTCCGCATGCTCGCGGGGGCGGATTTCCCCGGCTGGCATTACTTCATCGGCAGCTTTGTCGCGGGCGCGCTGTGGCCGCCCCTCAGCGCCTTGCTCAAGATTCCGCTGCGGCCCAAGCCCGATCCGTTCCATGTCTGAGTTGTCGATCAATCAGGGCGTGGAAATCCGGAACGCCGAGCTCGAGCTGCGGCACTTCCAGGCGCGGCTGGCGATTGCCTCGGCCTTCGTGCTGCTGATCTTCGCGCTGCTCGGCCTGCGATTCTTCTATCTGCAGATCGTGAGGCACGGCGAACTGAGCACGCTCGCCGACGCGAATCGCATTACAGTGCTGCCGGTCGCCCCGAACCGCGGGATCATCCTCGACCGAAACGGGGCCGTGCTGGCACACAACTACTCTGCTTACACACTGGAGATCCGGCCGCAGGACGTCGACAACATCGACCGCCTTGTCGAAGACGTCGGAGCGCTCATCGAGATCGGGCCGCGCGACCGGCGGCGCTTCAAGCGGTTGCTGGAGGAGAGCAAGGTCGTCGGCAGCCTGCCGATCCGCACCCGGCTCTCGGACGAGGAGGTGGCGCGCTTCGCCGCCAATCGCTACCGGTTTCCGCTCGTGGAGGTCAACGCCCGGCCTTTCCGCGAGTACCCCCGGGGGGAGCGTTTCTCTCACGTCGTCGGATACATCGGCCGCATCAACCAGCGCGAGCTCGATCGGCTCGAGGCCGACGGGCTGATCGCCAACTACCGCGGCACGGACTATATCGGCAAAACCGGCATCGAGCGCAGCTACGAGCGCTTTCTCCACGGCACTACCGGGGTTGAGAATGTCGAGGTCGACTCCGGGGGACGCGCCGTGCGCACGCTTTCGCATACGCCACCCGTATCCGGCAACAATATTGTCCTCACTATCGATGCGCGCCTCCAGGAAATGGTCTACGAGGCTTTCGGCGACGAGCGCGGCGCGCTGGTCGCGATCGAACCAGCAACCGGGGGCATACTCGCCTTCGTCAGCAAACCGGGATTCGACCCCAATGTCTTCGTCGACGGCATCGATCCGCAGAACTGGAGCGAGCTCAGCAATTCGCCGGACCGGCCGATGATGAACCGGGCGCTCTCGGGAACTTATCCGCCCGGCTCCACGTTCAAGCCCTACATGGCGCTCGCCGCCCTTACCTACGGCAAGCGCACGCCCCAGCAAACAATCAACGACCCGGGTTATTTTTTCTTCGGCGGCCGACAGTTCCGCGACAGCCACGCCGGAGGACACGGAGTGGTCGATCTCTACACGTCCCTCGTGAAGTCCAGCGACACCTACTACTACATGCTGGCGAACGACATGGGAATCGATGCCATCGCGCGGTTCGTGGGACAGTTCGGCTTCGGCTCCCGCACCGGTGTAGACATTATCGGGGAGGCGGTGGGCGTGCTGCCCTCGCCAGAGTGGAAGATGCGGCGGTTCAAGCAGAAGTGGTATCCCGGCGAGACCATCAGCGTCGGAATCGGGCAGGGCTATAACTCATACACGCCGCTGCAGCTCGCGGTCGCCATCGCGACGATCGCCAACGACGGGGTCGTGCCCCGCCCTCACATCGTTGACTACGTAGAGGATTCCCGCACGCGGGAGCGCACAGCGGTCGCGACTGGTCCGGCACGCACGCTCGATCTCAAGCCGGAGCACCTCGCGGTGGTCAAGGAAGCGCTGGTAGGCGTCACCAAGGAGGGCACCAGCCGGATCGCTTTCGCGGGTGCGGAATATGAGAGCGCGGGCAAGACCGGAACCGCGCAGGTAATTGGCATCAAGCAGGGGGAAAAGTACGTCGAGAGCGAGGTGGCGGAGCGATTCCGCGATCATTCGTTGTATGTGGCCTACGCGCCCGCCGACCGGCCGAAGATCGCGCTGGCGGTGATCGTCGAGAACGCGGGCTTCGGGTCGCGTGCTGCCGCGCCGCTCGCCCGCGCCGTGCTCGACTACTACTTGCTCGGTAAGCACCCGGTTTCGAGCAAACCAGAAAAGGCTGCAGGTAATGCATCCGACGGTTAGACGCATTCCCCGTCTGCTGACGCGCCACATCGATGGCATGCTGCTGGGACTCATCGTGCTGGTTATGGGCCTCGGACTGCTGGTGCTCTACAGCGCCTCCAATGCCAACACGGCACGCGTGACCGCCCAGCTCGCGAACATGATGATCGCGGTTGTCGTCATGTGGGTTTTCGCCAACATTCCGCCGCATTACCTGATGCGTCTCGCTGCCCCCCTCTATGTTGCAGGGGTCCTGATGCTGCTGGGCGTGGCGATGTACGGAGAAGTCGCGCACGGGGCCCGACGCTGGCTTGATCTCGGGATAACGCGGGTTCAGCCCTCCGAGCTGATGAAGATCGCGCTGCCGCTTGCTCTCGCCTGGTACTTGCACCGCCACGAGGCAACGCTCCGGTTTACGAACTTTGCCGTCGCCACGGTCATGCTGATCGTGCCGGTCGCCCTGATCGCACGCCAACCCGACCTGGGCACCGCCCTGCTCATAACCGCGTCGGGGTTCTTCGTGCTGTTCCTGGCGGGGCTGTCCTGGAGAATCGTCGCGGGCGCCGTGCTTGGGAGCGTTGTCGCAGCGCCCTTCGTGTGGTCACTGCTGCATGACTATCAGCGCCAGCGCGTGCTCACCCTCATCGACCCCGCTCAGGACCCGCTTGGCACGGGCTACCACACGATACAGTCGACGATCGCAATGGGTTCCGGCGGCTGGACAGGTAAAGGGTGGTTGACGGGCACACAAACCCATCTCGACTTCATACCTGAACGCACGACCGATTTCATTTTTGCCGTCTACGCGGAGGAATTCGGGTTCGCGGGAAGCCTCGTGCTCCTCGCGCTCCTCCTGCTTGTGATCGCGCGTGGCCTGTTCATCGCGGCGAACGCGCCGACGCTCTTCGGCCGGCTGCTCGCGGGAGCGATCACCCTTACCTTCTTCACCTACGCCTTCGTCAATATGGGCATGGTCAGCGGCGTTCTGCCCGTGGTAGGCATTCCCTTGCCGCTTATCAGCTACGGCGGCACCGCAATGGTGTCGATCTGCCTTGGCTTCGGGATTCTGATGAGCATTGCGACGCATAAGAGACTGATCCAGACATGACCGTTGATGGATGACCATATGAAGCTCCCGGCCCATGCGCGGCGCCGTCCTGGCGCTCGTTATTTGCCACGCGTCACGCGTTACATCGCGGTCACCGCTCTGCTGGCCATTGCGTTAAGCGGTTGCGGCACGACGGGCAGACCCGGGTCTGGCCCCGCCACGCCCCGCGGCGGCGGCTACTACCTCGATGACGGCCCCGACGCGAACCCGCCCGCCGATCTCAGTAGCATTCCGGATGCAACACCACGGGTTGAGCCACTGAACCGGGCCACCATGCGCCCGTACGTCGTGATGGGCAAGCAGTACACGCCGATGACGTCGCTGCAGCCCTACAGGGCGCGGGGCGTGGCCACCTGGTACGGCCGCCGTTATCATGGCAAGCAGACCTCGTCCGGCGAGGTCTACGACATGTACCGGATGACCGCTGCTCATCCGGTCCTGCCGATCCCGAGCTACGTGCGCGTCACCAACTTGCGCAATGGCAGGGCCGTCGTGGTACGGATCAACGACCGCGGGCCGTTTCTGGACAATCGGGAAATCGACCTGTCCTACACCGCTGCCTACAAGCTCGGCATCATTGCCAATGGCAGCGGAATGGTCGAGGTGGAAAGCATCATTCCAGGCATCGACGCGGCCCCCGTCATGGCAGGCGCGCCGGATCGCGAAGGCTGTTGCGCCCCGGCGGCGGATGGCGCCGCTGTCACAGCCGTTAACGATGGTTCGGAAAGTGCGCAGCCGATGACCGCGGCAGCAGGTTCCGAATTGGCACTCGATGGATCGTCGGGCGCCCGCGCGGCCCGGGCACCGCTCACCAGTGAGGCTTCCGGTATCTATTTGCAGCTTGGAGCGTTTGGCTCAAGGCAAAACGCCGAGAGTTTCCTCCTGCGCCTTCAGGCAGAAGTGGCCTGGCTTGCCGAGACGATCCACATCTACCCGCGCGATGGCCTGTATCGCGTGCATGCCGGACCTTACGCGAGCCGGAACGAGGCGCGCTCCGTTGCGGATCGCGTCAGCCAGGCGCTCGGGGTGAAGCCTTTCGTCTTCACCCGGTGAATGGGAAATAGGAAATAGGCTGATTCCGCAAGGCTCGCGTCTTCCCCTTTCCCATTCCCCGTTCCCTATTCCCTCACGACGGCTCCTCGAGCCGGAACACCACCGGGACCAGCACCCACGATTCGACCGGCGTGGCTCCGCGGCGCGCGGGGACGAATCGCCACTGCCTGACGGCGTCCAGTGCGGCCGCGTCGAGTCGGGACGAACCGCTTGTCTTTTCCACCTCCACCCGTTCCGGCAAGCCCTCGCTGGTCACCCTCACCTTGAGCGTCACCGTCCCCTGTTCCCCAGCACGGCGAGCAGCGAGCGGGTAACGGGGCGCGGGATTCTGCAGGTACGACGCGCTGAAACGCGGCGGCGTTGGCGCAACGGGCGCAACCAGATTCGACGAAGTGATCTCCGACGCAGCGATTTTTTCGGGACGCTCTGCCGGGACAGCGACCTCTCGAGCCGGTTTGGGCATGGTCTGCGTCAACAGCGGCGGCGGCGCTTCGGGCGCAGGTGACGGCGGAATCGGTTCGAGTGTCGATCGACGCCTTCCCTCCTTGCGCTGGACCGGGGGGGCCGGGGTCGGCACGGGGCGGGGGCGCGCCTTGGCAACCGCCAACGGCCGGGGCGGCGCCGTCTGCACCAGGACGACTTCCAGCATTGTCACAGGAAGCGGCGCGCGTTCGAGTGAGAATTCCGGCAAAGCGACAATGACGGCCGCGTGCACGGCGACGCTTGCCGCGAGAAATGCCAGCAGGGCAAGCGGCGCGCGGGGCCGATCTTCAGATTCAATGGCGCGCTCGTGCACGTTCTGCTTTCCAAAGGAGAGGACTTGATGCTTCGGACCAACCCGACCCGCGTCGCTGAGCAAATAGTATAGCCCCATCCCGTTTGCCGCGAACGTTCCGCCCGTTGGCTCAAGGCGCCCGCTGTCTGTGAAGAAGCACTTTGGCCGCGGCGCCCCTGCGTTCAATCGCTTTGCCTCGAGCGCACGACGTCATGGCGATCGCCGGAAACACTCGCTCGCGGGCGTTATACTGATCCCATGAAGACCCTGCTTCTCGGTCTCATCCGCGCCTACCAGCTTGTCCTTTCGCCGTTCTTCGGCGGCCAGTGCCGTTTCTATCCGACCTGCTCGGCCTATGCACGCGAGGCGATCGAAGTGCACGGGGCATTCAAGGGCTCGTGGCTCGCGGTGCGGCGCATTCTGCGCTGCGGACCATGGCACCCCGGCGGCGTGGACCCCGTTCCGCCGGCGTGACTGCTAAATATTAAAGTTTGAATGTTGAAAAGGGTTTAGCCTGATCTGCCTTAACGCAGGGGCCGTTTAACATTCATCATTCAAAATTCATCATTGGCCTGAGACGCGGCAGACGAGCCCCTTGAGGTACTCGCCTTCAGGAAATTGGAGCGCGACCGGATGGTCGGCGGCGGCGCCCAGATGCCGGATGATCTGCGCGTCGACTCCTGCATCTAGCGCGGATCCGGCAACGATCTTCTGAAAGAGCTCAGCCGAAACGCCGCCCGAGCAGGAGAACGTGACGAGGATGCCTCCCGGGCGCAGCAGCTTGAAGGCAAGCAGGCTGATGTCCTTGTAGGCGCGCGCCGCCTTCGCGACATGCGCCGCCGTCGGCGCGAACTTGGGCGGATCGAGCACAACCAGGTCAAACGCGCGGCGCTCGTCGCGGAGTTTCCGGAGAAGCAAAAACACGTCGTCCTCGACCCAGCTGACGCCCGATACAGCATTGAGACCGGCATTTTGACGCGCAAGCTCGAGCGCTTCGCTGGAACTGTCCACCGCCAGCACCGAACGCGCGCCTCCGGCCGCGGCATTCACTGAGAATCCGCCCGTGTAGCAGAATCCGTCGAGGACGTCGCGCCCGCGCGCCAGCGTGCGGACGAGCTGGCGGTTGTCGCGCTGGTCGAGATAGAAGCCCGTCTTGTGGCCGCGCTCCAGGTCTACACAGAATGCGAGACCGTTCTCGTTAACGGTAACGCGCGTAGGCTCCCGCTGACCGCGCAGCGGACCGACAGCTGCGGGCAGGCCCTCCAGCTTCCGCACCTCGGCGTCCGAGCGCTCCCACAGGCGAGCTGCGCCACTTGCCTCCATCAACGCATCGGCAATCACCTCCCGCCAGCGATCCGCGCCAGCGCTGGAAAGCTGCATAACGATCGTGTCGGCATAACGGTCGGCAACCACGCCGGGAAGACCGTCAGACTCACCATGAACGAGGCGGATCGCATCGGTCGTGCTTGCGTCGAGGAACGTTTCGCGCTCGCGCAACGCCCGCTCGATGCGCTCTCGGAAAAACCCGGCATCGATGTCGCGCGTGTCCCAGCTCCAAGCCCGCGCCACGATCTGCGACTTCGGGCTGTAGGCAGCGAGCGCGAGAAAGTCCCCGCTCGACGAATGCACCTCAATCGTGTCACCTGAAGAGGGCTCGCCCGTCACGCGTGCCACCCCTCCGGAGAATACCCAGGGATGGCGTCGCTTGAGGGACTTCTCACGTCCAGGCTTGAGAATCAGCTTTTGCATGTTTTACCGCAGGGCTCCAGGGGAAAACGCTTCAGGGATCGAACCGAAAATGGGAATCTACTGAACCGCGGAGATGAGGAGAGAACCGACTACAAGAAGGAAAATCAAACCAGCATACCGCATCTGACACCAATATTATCGTTCTTGTTGTCAATCCTCGCCGCGTCTCCGCGGTTCGATTGTTGTTGGCGGGCTCAGCGTTGTGGCAGTTCAATAGGTTTTCTGTGTACCTCGCTCGCTTGGCGGTTCAGCTTTTCTTCCTGGCGCGCGGATGAGCCGCGTCGTACACCTTTGCCAGGTGTTGAAAGTCCAGATGCGTGTAGACCTGAGTCGTGGAAATGCTCGCGTGGCCAAGCATGTCCTGCACTGCGCGCAGATCGCCGCTGGATTGCAGCAGGTGCGATGCAAAGGAGTGTCGCAGGGCATGGGGATGAACGTTACCTGGCAAGCCGAGCTTGAGGCCCCATTGCTTGAGCCTGGCCTGCACGGAACGCGCCGAGAGCGGCGCCCCGTTGCGCGCGAGGAACATGGCCTGTTCTCCTTGCGGAGCGAGCGGCGCGCGCTCGACAAGCCAGGCCCTGAGCGCGGCTATCGCGTAACTGCCAACGGGCACGACCCGCGTCTTGGCGCCCTTGCCCGTTACGCGAATCGTGGCATCCCGGTAGTTCACGTCATCGAGTGCGAGCCCGGTCAGCTCGGACAAGCGCAGACCGGAAGAGTAGAGGAGCTCGAGAATGGCACGGTCGCGCACTGCCAGCGCGTCGGCCGCCCCCGGCTGCATCAAACGTCCGGCCTCATCGGGAGACAACGCATGGGGCAGGCGCTTAGCCGCCTTCGGCGCACGGATACCAAGGCACGGGTTGTGATCGTGCCCATGGTCGCGGCACAGATACGTGAAGAACCCCCGCCAGGCCGAGAGCACGCGCGCGAGCGATTTCCCGTCAAGGCCCTGGGAATGCAGCTGCGAGACGAACCGACGAATCTGCGCTGGCTGCAGCTCCCGTAGCGGGACCGTTCCTGCCGCGCGCAGCAGCGCGCGAATGTCGCGCTCGTAATTCCGCACCGTATGAGCGCTCAGTCGACGCTCATGTTCGAGGTGTTCAAGATAGCCTCCGAGCAGGGGCTGGCGGGCTGGCAAGCGCGTTTTCGACTCCCCCAGTTAGCACCCACTTACAGGTCTAACTGTTTGTTTAATTGATTATATCGAGTAAGAAACGGGGTCCCGGAATCGAGCAATCGCCAGCGGCTGCGCGTCCTTCACCCCAGCTGCCGGTCGATCGCGGCGCCGATCAGCTCGCCGAGGCGCTTGAGATAAAGGGTCCCCATTTCGGCGTAAAAACGCTGCGGGTCCTCGCTTGCAAGCGCCAAGAGACCGAAGGTCTCGCCGTTGCGCAGCGGCACATAGGAAAACGAGCGCAAGTGCGCACCCGCTTCCCCGAAGAGGCCTGCCGTGTCCACCATGGGCCGGCTGCTGCAGTAGGGATGGGTCAGGCTGATCGTGAATTCGCGGGAAGCCTCGCTCACCGGCGCGAACTCCGCGAGGTCGGGCTCGCCGTTCCCGCGCCAAACGCGCAGCGCGACGTGAGGCACCGCGAAATCCTCACGCAGGCTCAGGTAAACGCTGTTCAGCACGCCGCGAATGTCGGTCGTGCCGAGCAGCGCGATCGAGATGCGGTGCACCTTTTCGCTGATGGCGTCGTTTTCCTCGCCAAACTGGAGTACATCGCGAAGCTTGCTCTCGAGCTGCTTGTTCTTGTCGCGCAGCGTCAGAATCTGGCGCTCGCTGATCGACACGGCCCGCCCGCCGTGAGGATGCGGAATGAAGATTTCCGCGAGCATGTCCGCGTACTGCTCGAAGAATTCCGGGTTGTCCTTGAGATAACTCGCGACCTCGTCTGGCTTCATCGCACTCCCTGCTTCCGTGTTCAATGTTCCGTGCTCCGTGTTCCGTGTTCCGCGTTCAGGGTCAACGGCCCAGCGTGGTAGCGTCGAAACCTGAAACCTGAGACTTGAAACCTGAAACTCAACACCAGCAACTGTCCATTAAAGCTCGATCTCGCCTTCGAATACGGTGACCGCAGGTCCCGTCATCATGACGGGTTTCCCGTCCCCCGCCCATGATATACCGAGGTCACCCCCGCGCGTGCTGACCGTGACGCGCTCGTCGAGCAGCCCGCGTGCCCGCGCTGCGGCCACCGCTGCGCAGGCGCCGGTGCCGCACGCCAGCGTCTCGCCCGCGCCGCGCTCGAAAACGCGTAGCCGGACGTGTTGCCGGCTGACAATCTGAACGAAGCCCGCGTTGACGCCTTGCGGAAAACGCGAATGACGCTCGATGAGCGGGCCGTCGCTCGCGACCGGTGCACGCTCGATGTCGGGCACCAGTTGGATGGCATGCGGGTTGCCCATCGAAAGCGCGCTGATTTCGAGCCGCCTCCCATCGATCGCGAGCTCGTAGGTGAGTGAGCGTCCCGGGGCCTCGAAGGGAATCCGGGCGGGGTCGAATTCAGGCACCCCCATGTTGACCGTCACCTGCCCGTCGCTTTCCAGGCGCGGCACGATCACGCCGCTCAGGGTGCCAACCCGGATCTCTGTCTTCTTGGTCAAGCCGCGCCCGTGCACATAGCGCACGAAACAGCGCGCGCCGTTGCCGCATTGCTCCACCTCACCGCCGTCGGCGTTGAAGATCCGGTAGTAAAAATCGGTATCGGAGCGGCGCGGCGCCTCGACCTGCAATATCTGGTCGCACCCGATTCCAAAATGCCGATCTGCGATCTGGCGCAGTTGGCGGGAGTTCAAGCTGATTTTCGCGGTTGTGGCGTCCAACACCACGAAATCATTACCCAATCCCTGCATTTTAGTGAATTTTAGGCGCATTTAGGAGAAGTTAGCTGCATAATTGGCGATGATCGCGGTAGATGCAGCGATCCATTACGACGGTCATCCCGCCTTCCCGAGCTCGACGCGCGGCCTCCTCGTTTACGATACCCTCCTGAATCCAAATGGCTTTTATTCCAAGCGCCAAACAGTCCTCGACAATCGGTCCGATAAACTCGGACCGGCGGAAGACGTTTACCAGATCGATCGGATCGGGCACCTCGGACAACCGCCGGTAGGCCTTTGCGCCCAGCACCTCGGCCGCCGTGGGATGAATCGGGATGATCGAATAGCCGAAACGCTGCATGGACCGGGCAACGCCATGGCTCGGCCGGGCGGGGTTCGGCGAAAGCCCGACCACCGCGATCACCTTCACGCGGCGAAGCAGCGCGCGCCGGTCTTCGTCGGACGGATTCTCAAACATGGCCGCACACCAGCCAGTGACGGTCGCTCACGATCTCAACATCCAAATGCATAAGACCCGCGGCGCGCAGCTGCTTCCTGACCTCGTCTGGCCGGTAAGCTGCAAGCATCGAGTTGAAGAAGTCGCGCGCCAGAACGGGCGGAGCCTCCGCGGCATGCAGACGGACAAGCGTGAGCGCCGCGTCGCGCGAGGCCGGCCGCAACAAATCCATGACCAGGACGGGCGCGCTCGGCCGGGCTGCTCGCGCCACGGCCTCCCACAATGTCGCGGGCTCGGCCAGGTGATGCAACAGGCTGTTGCTGATCACGGCATCGTAGTCCCGGCCGATGCCTGCCGCCGGCAAACGCAACTGGCGCAGGTCGATTCGCGAATCGAGACCGGCACGCGCGACCGCCTCCTGCCCGAGCTGGAGCATCGCTTCGGCGCCGTCCAGGCCCACGAGCGTCGACTGCGGGTAAGCCCGCGCGAAGCGAATCGTGACGTCGGCTGCGCCGCAACCGAGATCGATCACGCGCCCCTGCGCGAAAACCGGGAAGAGCCGCTGGAAGTGTCGCACGAAGGCGTCGTGCGGCTCGCTGAAATCGGCCAGGGCGTACGCTCGTGCCTGCTCCCACTGCTCCATCAACTCCGGCTCGGGGATACGCTCCATGCGCTGACGCGATCTTCAATTTGCCCGGCACTCAGAGCGCACTCCGCACCGCCTCGCACACCAGCCCGATACGCGCCTCGTCCAGCTGAGGGTAGATCGGCAGCGCCAGCACCTCTCGCGCCGCCTGCTCCGAGTGGGGCAGCTGCACATTCCCGAATTCGCGCTCGTAGGCCGCCTGCTTGTGGAGCGGGATGGGGTAGTAGATTCCACTCGCGATGCCGCGGGCGGCCAGCGCTTCGCGCACGGCATCGCGTCGCGCCGCGCGAACGCAGTAGACATGGTAGACATGCGTACCGCGCCCGTGCTCGCGGGGAAGCCCGATGGGGGCGCCGGTGAGCGCCTTCCTGTATGCGGCAGCGTGCGCCCGCCGCGCGGCGTTGAAACGGTCGAGATGGGCGACCTTGGTGAGCAGGATCGCCGCCTGCAGCTCATCGAGGCGGCTGTTGTAGCCGACGATCTCATGCTGATAGGCCACACGGCTGCCGTGATGGCGCAGCATTCTCAGCCGCTCCGCCAGCGCCGCATCGCGCGTCGTCACCAGGCCCCCGTCACCGCAGGCTCCGAGATTCTTCGTCGGGTAGAAGGAAAAGCAGCCGAGCGCCCCCCAGCCCCCGACACGCACACCGTCATAGTCCGCCCCGATCGCCTGCGCGCAGTCTTCGATGAGCACCAACCGGCGGTCCTTGCAGATGGCGCGGATTTCGGCGATCTCAGCGCTCTGGCCGAAGAGATGCACCGCGATCACCGCGCGCGTGCCCGGCGTAAGCGCCGCCTCCAGACTCGCCGGGTCCATGTTGTAGGTCAGTGGATCGATGTCGGCAAAAACAGGCCGCGCGCCGACATGGGTAATGGCTTCGGCGGCCGCGATGAACGTAAATGCCGGAGTGACCACCTCGTCACCCGAGCCGATGCCAGCGGCGCGCAACCCAAGTATGAGCGCATCGGTACCGGAGGCCACCGCCACGGCATGCGGGACACCGACATAGCGCGCAACCTCGGCCTCGAGACGGGCGACTTCCTGACCGAGGATGTAATGGCCTGAGGCCAGAACACGTCCGACAGCTGGCTCTATCTCCGCGCGCAACTCGCGGTACTCGCCCACCAGATCGAGCATCGGCACCTTCATGCGGCGCTCGCCGAACCAGTCGGGAAAAGCCGCTCGAGGCGGGCGCGCACGAGATCCCCGATCTCAAGCGCGAGCTTGAGCGCCCGCCGCCCCGCCTCACCGTCCACCGGCGGCGACCGCCGCGCGCGCACCGCGTTCACGAATGCGGCGATTCCCGCGCCCAGCGCATCGGCGCTTTCAAAAGACTGCTCTTCGACGGCCACGCCGCTCGCTGCTGTCGTGGAACGGCACACGGAACGCAATCGCGCGCCCTGGAGGTCGGCCGAGACATAAGAATCGGCCTGGAACACCCGCAGCTTGCGCACGGGGGACTGGCTCACCCGGCTGGCCGAAACGTTCGCTACGCACCCGCTGGCGAATTCGAGCCGCGCGTTCGCAATATCGAGGGCATCGGTGAGCACGCTGAAACCGCAGGCCGACACCTGGACCGGCTCGGCCCCCACGAGCGTGAGGATCAGATCCAGATCGTGGATCATCAAGTCGAGCACGATATCAACGTCGGTTCCGCGGCCGCGAAATTCGGTCAGCCGCTCCGCCTCGATGAAAAGCGCCCGGCTGGGCTTGGCGCGCAGCGCCACGAATGCCGGATTGAATCGCTCCTGATGACCCACGGCAACGAGCGTGCCGCGCGCCGCGGCAAGCCGCACCAGATCGTCAGCCTGCTCCAGCGTCTTTGCGATCGGCTTTTCGACCAGCACATGCACGCCCGCGTCGATCATCGGGCGGGCGAGCGCGTGGTGCGACTCGGTCGGGACCGCCACCGACGCGATATCAATGCTGCCGATCAGATCCCGGAAATTGCGCACTGCCCGGCAGCCCGTTTCGCGCGCGACGGCTTCGGCTCGCGGCGTGTCGACATCGGCAATGGCCACCAGATCCACGTCAGGATTGGCGGCCAGCTTCAATGCATGCAAGCGCCCGAAATAGCCCGCGCCGATCACGGCCGCGCGCAACTTGTTCACATTTTGCTCCTGCGGTGTTCCAGCCATCAGTCGTCCGGCCCCATTCTATCGCGTGGCCATCGTGCGGCGCACGTGGCGGCGACCACTACAGCACGGAACGCTCAATACGGTCGCGTCTCGCCGGGCGGTCGGGTCTTGAACCGCTTGTGCAGCCACCAGTACTGCTCCGGCATCTCGAGCACGCGCTGCTCGATGAACGCATTCATGCGGCGCGCATCGGCCTCGTCGTCCCCGCTCGGAAAGCCACGCCAGTGCGGGTAAAAGGTCGTCACGTAACCGTCCCCGCCCGGGAGCTGGCGTGTCACCACGGGCACAACCACCGCGCCGGCGAGACGAGCCAACCGGGAAAGACCGGTAATCGTCGCTGCCGGAACGCCGAAGAACGGCACGAAAATCGACTCACGCGGCCCCAGATCCTGGTCGGGCAAATAATAGAACGGCAAGCCCTCGCGGATGGCGCGCACCAGCGGCCGGATACCGTCCTGACGGGAGAACAGGCGCGGCGTGATGAAGCGTGTGCGTCCGCGCAGCAGTACGCGATCGACCACCGGGTCCTTCTGGCGGCTGTACATCGAGCAGCCAGCCCATTCGGTGATCAAGCGCGTGCCGCCCATATCGAGACCCACAAAATGCGGGGCAAGCCAGATCATGGGCTGGCCGTGCATGGCATCAACGTGCTCGCGGCCTTCCACTCGAATCAGCCGTTGAATGCGCTCTAGCGAACTCCACCACAGGATCCCGCGTTCGACAAAGCTGCGGGCGACGGCCTGAACATGACGACGCGCGACCTTGCGCCGCTCTTCCTCGGTCCAATGCGGAAAACACAGCCGCAGATTCGTCAACGCAACATTGCGCCGTTCGCGACCAAGCGCGTAGAGAACCAGCCCCAAACCGCGCCCGAGCGCGGCCAGCACGCTCAACGGTAGAAAATGCAGCAGCCACAGCAGCGCGAGCCCGAACCGAATCAGCACGCCGTGCTCCGAAGGATCAGAGATGGAAGCCGAACGATAAAGGCGGTCCGGCGCTCGTTCTCGCAGCTGGGTCTTTCGTTCATCCGCCTAGGTTGTGCGTTCCGCCTTCGCCGGCGGCGGTTCCGCGCCGGCCGGAACCTTGAAGCGGTTGTAGCCCCAGAGGTATTGCGCCGGACAGCGCCGCACCTGCTCTTCAACGGCGCGGTTGAGCGCCGCCTCGTCGAAGTGTTCCGTTGACAGCGCTTTGGCGTGCATTCGATAGCCGCGGCCTCGCGGCAGGCGCTCCGCGAAGGTCATGATCACCGCCGCTCCGCTGGCCTGCTGCAGCCGGCGCACCAATGTCATCGTATAAGCCGGTCGCCCGAAAAAATCTGCCCAGACGCCTTCGCCCTCGCCCGGGGCCTGATCCGGCAGTATGCCCACCGCCTCACCACGCGACAGGGCCCTGTAGAGCATGCGCACGCCCTTCAGCGTCGTGGGCGCGAGCTGCGAGCGCACCCGGCTGCGGCCGGCCACCATGAAAGGTTCGAGCCAGCGTTGTCGAGGCGGGCGATAAAGAACCGTCAGCGGCACGTGCTCGCCCACGTACAGCCCCGCCATCTCGAAGCAACCGAGGTGCGGCGTGAGAAAAATGATGCCCTTGCCGCGCGCGCGCGCCGCGTCGACGTCGGCCCAGCCGTCGCATTCCACCACCATTCGCGTGACCGGCTCATCCGGCCCGAACCAGACCGCGGCCAGTTCTGCCGCGCCCTTGCCGGTTTCCGCAACGGTTTCTCGCAACAGGGCACGACATTGGGCCTCGTCAGCGCAGACGCCGCTTGCGTAGAGGTTCTCGCGCAGCCGCCGCGCGTAGGTCGGCGACGCACGGTACACGAGCCAGCCCAGGGCGGCACCGACGCGATGCAGAGAAGCAAGTGGCACGCGCCCGAGCAGCCGAAGAAGCCAAATTATCATCAATTATTCTTTATAAATCGAGGCTTATCTGCTATTCTATGCGCCTTTTGACGCCAGAAGAAATAACGATGAGCGATTTTCTATTTACTTCCGAATCCGTCTCCGAAGGCCATCCCGACAAGATCGCCGACCAGATTTCCGATGCCGTGCTCGACGCGGTGCTCGCGCAGGACCGGCACGGCCGTGTCGCCGCCGAAACGCTGGTTGCCACCGGCCTCGTCGTCATGGCTGGCCAGATCACCACGCACGCCGCCGTCAATTATGGCGACCTTGCGCGGGACGTGATCAAGCGCATCGGCTACGACGATTCGGCCACGGGGTTCGATTATCGCTCGTGCGCGGTGCTCACCGCGTTCGACCGCCAGTCGGCCGACATCGCCCAGGGCGTCGATGAAGGCAAGGGCCTCGACCTGGAGCAGGGCGCGGGCGACCAGGGCCTCATGTACGGCTTCGCCTGCGACGAGACGCCGGCGCTGATGCCGATGCCGATTTACTATGCGCACCGGCTCATGGAGCGCCACGCAGAGTTGCGCAAGGACGGGCGCCTGCCCTGGCTGCGTCCGGACGCGAAGTCGCAGGTCTCTGTGCGCTACGTGGACGGCAAGCCGCATCACGTTGACACGGTCGTGATCTCGACCCAGCACCGCGAGGACATCTCGCACGAGCCACTGACGGAGGCCGTGATCGAGGAGATCTGCAAGCCCGTGCTCCCGAAAAACATGATCACGAAACAGACGCGCTACCTCATCAACCCGACCGGCCGCTTCGTGATCGGCGGACCTCACGGCGACACCGGCCTCACGGGGCGCAAGATCATCGTGGACACCTATGGCGGCTACTCGCGCCACGGCGGCGGCGCGTTCTCCGGCAAGGATCCTTCCAAGGTCGACCGCTCGGCAGCCTACGCCGCGCGCCATGTCGCCAAGAACATCGTCGCTGCCGGTCTTGCAAAGAAGTGCGAAATACAGGTCGCCTACGCGATCGGCGTGGCGCGCCCGGTCAGCGTGCTCGTCGAGACATTCGGCACGGGGACGATATCGGAGGATAAGCTAGCGGCGCTGGTCGAGAAGCACTTCGACCTGCGACCGAAAGGCATCATTCACGCGCTCGACCTGGTGCGCCCGATCTATACCAAGACCGCGGCCTATGGTCACTTTGGCCGCGACGAACCCGAGTTCAGCTGGGAAGCGCTCGACAAGGTGTCCGCGCTCAAGGCCGACGCAGGGCGCTAGGACACGGCCCGGGGTGGCCGCGCAGCAAGCGGCTGCGGTATAATCCGGGCCGCTGAGGAGCGTTGCGACCGGGGCGGCCCGGCCAGGCTCAGCGAAAACACAACGGCGCTCGCATCGGGAACGATGCGGGCGCTTTGCTTTTTGGTCCCGGCTTTCGAGGGGCGCTGCGACCAGGACAGCCTGGCCAGGCTCGGAAGCACACCTTGTGCGTGGAACTGCGCCCTTCGTTTAAGGAGCTTGATCCATGAATGCCGCTGTAATGCAATCCCGATCCGCCGAC
>LJTT01000088.1 GCA_001303585.1 Betaproteobacteria bacterium SG8_41 | reverse complement strand
TTGAAGCAGCGCATCACCTTTCAGCACCACCTCTCGGCGCTGCGCCGCGACGAGGTCGAGCAGTACCTGGCCCACCGACTGCGCATCGCGGGCTACCGCGGCGAGCGTCTTTTTATGCCCGCAGCGGCGCGTCTGCTGTACCGCAGGAGCGGCGGCCTGCCGCGCCTCATCAACGTGATCGCGCACAAGGCGATGCTGCTTGCCTTCAGCGAGGGCGTGCAGGTGGTGCGGCCCGAGCACGTGAAACTGGCGGTTGCGGATACGCCTGCCACGCGGCAATACCGGACGTGGCGGTGGTTCGGCTTTGCGTTCGTGCTGGTGTGGGCCGGAAGCATCGTTATCAACCAGGTTCTCTTCAACCTGGAGCGGCGGAACGCCAGCCTGTCCGAGCTCGGGGCCCTGCCCGACTACGTGCAGCTGCCGCCGGAAATCGCGCGCAAACGCCGTTTGGGATGGATCGCGGCCGGCGTTGCATTGGCGGTTGCCGCGCCGACGGGCTGGCTCGCGTTCAATGCAATGGTCGCGGAGCCGACACAAGCGCCGGTGGCGGGCGGGAACCTTGCCGCCTGGCCGGACGAGCGCAACCTGGTGTATTTGGAGGAAATCGGGGTATTCCGCCTCAGCCTGGAGCTGTCCAGCCTCCCGCTCGAATCCGCGGGAGCGCCGCAAGTGGCAGCGGCGACGAAAGCTCCATTGAGCTCGGCGCGGTTGCTCGCTCGCACGGGCGCCGAATCCGCTCCTGACGAAAAACGATCCAAAGCGGCCGCACCCGGCCGGAGCCCGAATGCGTCCAAAGAGTCAGCGGGGACACAGGATTCATCGGGTTCGGCGCAGCTGGCCAGCAACACGGGCACGGAATCGGCCCCCGACCAAAAAGGATCCAAAACGGCCGCAGCGGGCCCGAGCACGGCGAGCACGGGGGCAGCGCGCACCAAGCCCGCGCTGAAGGTGATGGCCACACCGCCCGAGATTCGCAAACAGGTTCGCGAGCCCTCGCCGCGCGAGCTTGCGGATCACCAGTATCGCAAGGCGGTCGCGCTGCTGGATCAGGATCGGCCGGGCGAAG
The DNA here is from genome assembly GCA_001303585.1 of Betaproteobacteria bacterium SG8_41. Lineage (GTDB taxonomy): Bacteria > Pseudomonadota > Gammaproteobacteria > Burkholderiales > SG8-41 > SG8-41. Next base: position 9,536 of record LJTT01000088.1, on the reverse strand, counting down.
CCGAAACCGGCTTGCGGGAGGCATTGGATATTTATCCGGAGAATCACCAGGCTCGCCAGGTGTTGGTCGGGCTGCTGGTGCAAAACAGGCGGCTTCAGGAAGCCGAGCGCGTGCTCGAAGGCGGCGTCAAGCTGGCGCCGACACAGACTGGATTCAACTTGACGCTCGCCCGTCTGCAGGCCCACCGCGGTGACAACGCGCTGGCGATCGGTACCCTGAGAAGCGGCCTGGAGCACGCCCATGGCAGCGCCGAATACGCGGCTTTCCTCGCCGCGCTGCTGCAGCGCGAGGGCAAGCACGAAGAGGCGATCGGACATTTCCGCACGGCTTTGCGAATTCGTCCGAACTTTGGCGTGGTGGGACTCGGCATATCGCTGCAGGCGGCCAATCAGCCTGAGGCGGCCCTGGATGCCTACCGCCGGGCCCGCGCCGCAGGCAACCTGCACCCGCATGTGGCGGCGCTGGCCGACGAACGGCTCAAGCAACTGCAATAGCACTGCTATTGCAGTTGCTAGTTCCGAGTTCCGGGTTCCGGGTTCCGAGTTCCGGGTTCCGGGTTCCGAGTTCCGAGTTCGACGGTCAATGTTTCATGCGAGGAACTTCGCATTTAGCCATTCTCGCCTTTGAACTTCGAACCTTGAACTTTGCACCTTGAACTTTGAACCCGGAACCTTGAACTCGGAACTCGAAACTAGAGTTAGCGCGGTAGGGTGCGCGCGACCACCCAGCCTTCAACGCCGACCGCGCCTGCCCTGCGCAAAACGCGCGCGAGCTCGCTCAGCGTCGCCCCGGTTGTAAGGACGCCCCGGTTGTAAGGACGTCATCGACCACCGCCACGCGCAACCCGTTGAAGGGCGTGTCGCAGACGAACGCGCGGCGCACATTCTTCGCGCGCGCCTTCCATGGCAAGGCCGCCTGCGGCAGCGTTTCGGTGACCTTGCGGCAACCCGCTGCGACGATCGGGATGCCGTGCCGCCGCGAGACAAAGCGCGCGATTTCCAGCGCCTGATTGAAACCCCGCTCGGAAAGCCGCCGCGGCGCGAGCGGCATCGGTACCAGCACGTCGGCGCCGGACGCTACGCTGCCGGCGAGCGCCTCACCCAGCACCGGCGCGAGGGAAAGGCGTCGTCCGTACTTGAAAGCATGGATCAGCGCGTCAACGGGAAAATCGTAGGCAAATACGCCGAGAACGCGTTCGAACGAGGGCGGCGCTCGCAGGCAGGTGCCGCACAGCTCTCCGGAGGCGAGCGGCACCGCGCATGCCGCGCAGCGCGCCAGGGGCAGACGAGGCAGCTCGATGTCGCAATCCAAGCAGATCCGCTCATCCTGCGTGGGGGCGTCGCAAAGGATGCAACGGCGCGGCAAAGCTCGCTGCATCATATTTGTGCAAACGTTTAAAGCGCCGTTGATGAAATTTGACAGGGGCGCGCGGACGGCCGAAGATGCAATCGTTTCAAACCGCATGATTTTTCACGATTTCCAACTTAAAACGCCATGGATACCCTCCCCCTTAACGCTTCGGGCACCGAGGTCGCCGACAAGCCGCGCTGGAGCATCGCGCAGGTCGAGGCGCTCTACGACCTGCCGTTCAACGATCTCGTCTACCGCGCGCACGGCGTGCACCGGGAGCACTTCGACGCCAATGCGGTCCAGCTCTCGACCCTGCTATCGGTCAAGACCGGCGGCTGCCCGGAGGATTGCGGCTATTGCCCGCAGGCGGCGCGCTATGACACCGGCGTGGCGAACGAGGAGACGCTCCCGCTCGATCGTGTCGTCGCGGCCGCCCGGCTGGCCAAGGAGAGCGGGGCCACGCGCTTTTGCATGGGCGCGGCCTGGCGCGGGCCGAAGCAGCGCGACCTCGAGCGCGTTGTCGAAATGGTAAAAGCCGTGCGAGCGCTCGGGCTCGAGACCTGCGCGACCCTCGGGCTGTTGAAGGAAGGCCAGGCCGAGCAGCTCAGGGCGGCGGGGCTCGATTACTACAACCACAACCTCGACACCGCGCCGGAGTTCTACGGCGAGATCATCACGACGCGCACGCAGGACGACCGGCTGGACACGCTCGAGCGCGTGCGGGCCGCAGGCATCCATGTCTGCTGCGGCGGCATCGTCGGCATGGGCGAGACGCGGCGCACGCGCGCCACGCTGATCGCGCAGCTCGCGAACCTCGATCCCCAGCCCGAGTCGGTGCCGATCAACAATCTGGTGCAGGTCGCGGGCACGCCATTGGAAGGAACGGACCCGCTCGACCCGCTCGAGTTCGTGCGCACCATCGCATGCGCACGCATCACGATGCCGCGGGCGATGGTGCGGCTCTCGGCGGGCCGCCAGGAAATGAACGACGGCATCCAGGCGCTCTGTTTCTTCGCGGGGGCCAACTCGATCTTCTATGGCGAGAAGCTGCTGACGACCGGGAATCCCGACGTCGAGCGCGATCGCGCGCTCTTCGCGCGGCTTGGACTGCGGCCTATGTCGAGCGAGTAGTGCCCATACAGCGCGCGTAGAACCGCAAAACAATTTTTTAGCCGCAGATAAACGCAGATAAACGCGGATCGGAAACCCGCGTATGCCAACGATTCCTTCTGATATCGGCGGTCATCGGCGGCTGTGATTCGCTTTTTCGGTACCGCCTCGGGTGACCGCCAACGGGTGACAAACGGATGGATACCCCTTTTTCGACGCTGGCCGGCGAGCTCGCCGGTCTTGAGGCGAACGGCCTGAGGCGAACGCGTCGGTTGCTTGAAACCCCGCAGGGTGCCCGGGTCACAGTGGACGGCCGGGAGTATGTTGCTTTCTGCAGCAATGATTACCGCCTGGCGGGCCATCCCGAGCTGATTGAAGCGGCGCGCGAGGGCGCGGCGCGTTACGGGGTGGGCGCGGGCGCATCCCATCTCGTGCTCGGCCACACCAAAGCGCACCACGCCCTCGAGGAGGCCCTGGCCGCCTTCGTGGGGCTGCCGCGGGCGCTGTTGTTCTCCACCGGCTACATGGCGAACATCGGCATCGTGAGCGCGCTCGTCGGGCGCGGCGACGCGGTGTTCGCCGACCGCCTCAATCACGCGTCTCTCAATGACGCGGCGCTGCTGGCGCGCGCGCAGCTCAAGCGTTACGCGCATCTCGATCTTGCAGCACTGGAGCGCCAGCTCGCGGCATCCCGCGCGCGCCGCAAACTCATCGTGACCGATGCCGTCTTCAGCATGGACGGCGACCTTGCCGACGTGCCCGGACTGCTCCAATTGTGCGAGCGCCACGACGCGTGGCTGCTGCTCGACGACGCGCACGGTTTCGGGGTGCTCGGCCGCGCCGGCCGGGGAACGCTTGCCCATTTCGAGGCGGACTCTCCCCGTGTGATTTACATGGCTACTCTTGGCAAGGCAGCCGGCGTATTCGGAGCTTTCGTCGCGGGCGAGCCCGACGTCGTCGAGATGCTCGTGCAGCGCGCGCGCCCTTACGTCTACACCACGGCGACGCCGCCGCTGCTGGCGCACGCGCTGGCGCGCAGCCTGGATCTGATCGAGCGCGAGGAGTGGCGCCGCGAGCGGCTGTGGGCGCTGGTCGGAGTGCTGCGCGGGCGCTTCGAGCCGAGGCGCTGGCGGCTCGGCGCCTCCACGACGGCCATCCAACCGCTCGTGATTGGCGGCAACGAGGAGGCCGTTTCAGTGTCGAGCGCGCTTGCCGGGGAGGGGCTGCTCGTGCCGGCGATTCGGCCGCCCACAGTACCCAGGGGCACGGCGCGGCTCCGCATATCGCTCTCCGCGGCGCATGAAGTGGCGGACGTGGAACGTCTCGCGCGCGTGCTCGCCACCCTGCAATGAGTCTCCTTCGCACTGCGCTGGGCGCTGGCCGCGACCTCGTGCTGGTGCACGGCTGGGGCACCCACGGCGGCATCTGGTCGGACCTGGCGGATGGTCTCGCGCTGCGTTTCCGGGTGCACGTGGTGGACCTGCCGGGGTGCGGCGAGAGCGCCGACTGCACGCCTTACAGCCTCGATCACGTTGCGACGATGTTGGCGCGCGACATGCCGCCGCGCTGCGGCGTGGTCGGCTGGTCGCTCGGCGGCCAGATCGCGCTGGCGTGGGCGCGGAAGGCCCCGAGCCAGGTCGAGCGCGTCGCGCTGATCGCAACCAATCCCTGTTTTACCCGGCGCGAGGACTGGCCGCACGCGGTCTCCGGCGACGTGCTGCAGGAGTTCGGTCGGGCGTTGGCCGCGGATTGCCTGGGCACGCTGCAGCGCTTCTTCTCGCTTCAAGCACTCGGCGACGAGCGCACGCGCGAGGTCGCGGTGCGGCTGCGTGCGTGCCTCGAGCAGGGCGGCGCGCCAAGCCCGGCGGCACTCACCGGTGGTCTGGGCATCCTGCTCGAGGCGGATCAGCGCGCTGAGCTCGCCGCCATCTCCCAGCCCGTGCTGGTGCTGCATGGCGAGCGCGACCGCATCGCGCCGCTGGCGGCGGCCGAGCACCTGGGCCGCAGCCTGGCCAATGCGGAGCTGGTGGTGATCCCCGGCGCGGCGCACGCGCCATTCGTCACTTCGCTGCCGGAAGTGAGCGCGCACCTCACGCGGTTTTTCCAATGAGCGCCGAAGTCACGGTAGACAAGCATCAGCTGCGGCGTTCCTTCGAACGCGCGGCCGCAACGTACGATGCGCGGGCGGTGCTGCAGAATGAAATCTGCGAGCGGATGCTCGAACGCCTCGACTACATCAAGCTCGAGCCGGAGTGGGTGCTCGATGCGGGCAGCGGGACCGGCAACGCGGTGCCGGGTTTGCTCAAGCGTTTTCCGCGCGCCCGCGTGGTCGCGCTCGATCTGGCGCTGGCCTCGCTGCGGTGTGCGGTGACATCGAACAGCTGCCCGTGGCGAGCGGCGTGGCGGGACTGATCTGGTCGAACCTGACGCTTCAGTGGGTGAACGACCCGCAGCGGGCTTTCGCCGAGATGCAGCGGGTGCTCGCCCCCGGCGGGCTGGTCATGTTCACCAGCTTCGGGCCCGACACGCTGAAGGAGCTGCGGGGCGCCTTCGAGGGCGCCGATGGCCACACGCACGTCAATCGCTTCATCGACATGCATGACATCGGTGATTTTCTGGTCGCCCAGGGTTTTGCCGACCCGGTCATGGATATGGAGTACGTCACGCTGACCTACGCCGATGTCCGCGATCTGATGCGCGACCTGAAGTCCATCGGCGCGCACAACGTAACGCGCGGTCGGCCCGCGGCGCTGAGCGGGAAGTCCCTCCTCGCAAAAGTCGCGCAGGGCTATGAGCCCTACCGGCGGGACGGGAAACTGCCGGCCACTTTCGAAATCGTTTATGGTCACGCCTGGAAACCACATCCTCGCGTCAGCCCCTCCGGGCGGCCCATCATCGAGATCAAACCCCGGGCGAAGTGAAGGCATTGGCCAGCACGCATCTAAAACATCGAAAAACCTTATTAACCGCAGATAAACGCAGATGAACACAGATAGAAAACCGACCGAGATCATGATGCTGCTTTCTCATTGGCGTCTATCGGCGTTCATCGGCGGCTGTCTATTGGATGTTTGAGATGGATTCAAGTCACGAGTCACGAATCACAAATCACGGATTCTTCGTGACGGGAACGGACACCGGCGTCGGCAAGACCGTCATCGCCTGCGCGCTGCTTCACGCGCTGGTCGCGGCCGGCCTCAAGGCGGCGGGCATGAAGCCGGTTGCCGCCGGGGCCGAACCCGGTGCGCGCGGGCTGGTCCACGATGACGTCGAGCAGCTTGAGGCGGCGAGCAATGTCGCCGGGCCGCGCGAGATCGTGAATCCTTACTGCTTTCGCGCGGCGATCGCCCCGCACATCGCCGCCGAGCGGGAGGGCGTGGTGATCGATCTGGCCCGCATCGAACTCAGCTTCCGCGCGCTCGCGAGGCTGGCCGACTGTGTCGTCGTGGAAGGCGTGGGCGGCTTTCGGGTGCCTCTCGGGCCCGGCACGGATACTGCGCAGCTTGCCGGAACGCTCGGCCTGCCGGTCGTCCTGGTCGTCGGCATGCGGCTGGGCTGCCTCAATCACGCGTTGCTCACCGCCGATGCCATTGCGGCCCAGGGTCTCGTGCTCGCCGGTTGGGTTGCGAACCACATCGATCCGGACATGGCCGCAGCCGATGAAAATGTGGACGCGCTGGAAGCGCGTCTTCCAGCACCGTTGATCGGGCGCGTCCCGTTCATGCCCGCGCCCGATTTTGCTGCGATCGGACGCTCGTTCGATGACGCCGTGCGGCAATGGCGCGCGCGCGTAAGTCGCTAACACAACTGCAGATTTCGCCAGGGGTTTTGGTTGCCTACCCGGGGCCGGCTGTGTTAAATTCCGCACGCTCGACGCGGATGCTGGCGCTTGCAAACGATGACGGCAGGAACAGGATGCATCGATGTGTCGCGGGCCGCCGAGTTTTCGCGGGTCGCGCGGCGCAACAACTCGCTTTCTTCTTCCGGCCGCACTCTTGTCTTTGCATTTGTCTTTGCCGTGTCGGTCGGCATCGCGGTCGCATTTGCAGCACTCGGCGCGTGGCTGATCCTGCCATTCGCCGGCCTCGAGATGCTGGCGCTGTTTCTCGCCTTTCGCGATATCGGCCGGCATGCCGGCGACTACGAAAGGATCGCGATCGAGGACGGCCGGGTTCGGGTGCAATGGCGCGAAGTCGGGCAGCTGCGCAACGCCGAACTCAGCCGCTACTGGGCTCAGGTGGTGGCGAGCCGCGAGGGCCGGCATCTGTCGCTGCGCTCTCATGGGCGCGAGCTGGCGGTTGGACGGCACCGGAGCGACGAGCAGCGCCTGCAGTTGGCGAAGGATCTTGCGCGGGAGCTGCGCCAGGGCGCGCAGGGGGCGCGGGTCCTTCGGGTGGTCCATTCAAACAGGGTGGGGGAAGCATGATCGGTAGGTGGACGAATTCTCTGGCGGCGGGCGTGATGACCGGGTTGTGGAGCATCGCGGCAGCCGCCCAATCCAAAGTCGATTTTCAGACACCGCAATCGCCGGTGGCGCGGGACGTCTACGACCTGCACCTCATCATTCTCGGCATCTGCGTCGTGATTTTCGTCGGCGTGTTCGGGGTGATGCTCTATTCGATCATCAATCACCGCAAATCTGTCGGGCACAAGGCAGCGCATTTTCACGAGAACACGACGGTCGAAATCATCTGGACGATCATCCCGTTGTTCGTGCTGGTGCTGATGATGATCCCGGCGACCAAGACGCTGCTGACGATGCGCGATGCCTCTTCGCCCGACATGACCATCAAGGTCACCGGGTATCAATGGAAGTGGGGCTACGAGTATTTGCAGGGTGAAGGCGAGGGCATTCGTTTCTACAGCACGCTTATCACCCCGCGCGACCAGATCGAGGGACGCGCCGCCAAGGGACAGAACTACCTGCTCGAAGTGGACAACCCGGTGGTCGTGCCGGTGGGCAGGAAGGTGCGCGTGCTGACCACCGCGCAGGACGTGATTCATTCCTGGTGGGTGCCCGCGCTGGGCGTGAAGCAGGACGCCAATCCGGGATTCATCCGCGACGCCTGGTTCAAGGCCGACAGTCCCGGCATCTATCGCGGCCAGTGCACCGAGCTCTGCGGCAAGGACCACGGCTTCATGCCGATCGTGGTGCACGCGGTCACGCCGGAGAAGTACGCCGCCTGGGTCGCTGACCAGAAGAAAATGATGGTGGCCACCGCGGTTGACCCGAACAAACAATGGACCCTGGACGAGCTGAAAGCGCGCGGGGCGAAAGTCTACTCCGCCAACTGCGTTGCCTGCCATCAGGCCAGCGGCAAGGGCATTCCCCCCACCTTTCCCGCCCTTTCGGGATCGCAGGTCGTGAACGGACCGAAGGCGGAGCAGATCAACGTGCTGCTCAACGGCGTCGCCAAGGACGGCAAGCCGACGGCCATGGTGTCGTTCAAGCAGCTCTCGGACGCGGACCTCGCGGCCGTCATCACCTATACCCGCAACAGCTGGGACAACAAGACTGGCGAAGCGGTCATGCCCGCTGACGTTAAGGCGCAGCGCAAGTAAGGCGCGAACAGAGAAAGTATTCAGGAGAGCCTTGTATGGAAGCAGCACACGGTCACGCACACGGACACGACGAGCACGCCCACCATCCCTCGGGGATGATGCGCTGGATCACCACCACGAACCACAAGGACATCGGGACGATGTACCTGTGGTTCAGCTTCACCATGTTCATGGTGGGCGGCATCATGGCGTTCGTCATCCGCGCGGAGCTGTTCCAGCCGGGACTGCAGGTGGTCAATCCGGATTTCTTCAACCAGATGACGACCCTGCATGGCCTCATCATGGTGTTCGGCGCGATCATGCCGGCCTTTGTCGGTTTCGCCAACTGGCAGATACCCATGATGATCGGCGCGCCCGACATGGCGTTCCCGCGGCTGAACAACTGGAGCTTCTGGCTGCTGCCCCCGGCCGCCCTGCTGCTGGTGGTCTCGCTCTTCGTTCCCGGCGGCGGCGCTTCGGCCGGCTGGACGCTCTACGCGCCGCTGTCGGTGCAGCTCGGCATGGGGATGGACCTCACCATTTTCGCGGTGCACATCCTCGGCATGTCATCGATCCTGGGATCGATCAACATCATCACGACCATCCTCAATATGCGCGCGCCGGGCATGACGATGATGAAGCTGCCGCTGTTCGTGTGGACCTGGCTCATCACCGCCTACCTGCTGGTTGCCGTGATGCCCGTGTTGGCCGGCGCCGTCACCATGATCCTCACCGACCGCCATTTCGGGACGCATTTCTTCAATGCGGCCGGCGGCGGCGACCCGGTGCTCTACCAGCACATCTTCTGGTTCTTCGGCCACCCCGAGGTCTACATCATCGCGATACCCGCGTTCGGCGTCGTCTCGCAGGTGATTCCGGCGTTCTCGCGCAAGCCGCTCTTCGGCTATACCTCGATGGTATACGCGACGGCCTCGATCGCGGTCCTGTCGTTCATCGTGTGGGCGCATCACATGTACACGGTGGGCATGCCGGTGGTGGGGCAGCTGTTCTTCATGTATGCGACAACCCTCATCGCGGTGCCGACCGGCGTGAAAGTATTCAACTGGGTGGCGACGATGTACAAGGGCTCGCTCACGTTCGAGACGCCGATGCTGTTCGCGTGCGGCTTTCTGTTCCTGTTCACGATGGGCGGCTTCACCGGGCTGGTGCTCTCGATCACCCCGGTCGACGTGCAGCTGCACGATACCTACTACGTGGTCGCGCACTTTCACTACGTGATGGTGGCGGGCGCGCTCTTCTCCGCGTTTTCGGGCATTTACTTCTGGCTGCCGAAATGGACCGGCCGCATGTACAACGAGACGCTCGGCAAGACGCATTTCTGGTTGAGCTTCGTTTTCTTCAACGTGACGTTCTTCCCGCAGCATTTCCTCGGGATGGCCGGCATGCCGCGGCGGATCCCGGACTACGCGCTGCAGTTCGCGGATTTCAACATGCTGTCCTCGATCGGTGCTTTCGGGTTCGGGCTCTCGCAGCTCGTGTTCCTGTACGTCGTGGTGAAGACGATCACCTCGGGC
>LJTT01000008.1 GCA_001303585.1 Betaproteobacteria bacterium SG8_41 | reverse complement strand
AGAGTCGCGGACGGTGCCGGTGTTCACGCTCAGCGACGATGGCGTCGAAATCGAGATCACGGTACTGTCGCCGCGAGACCTGCGGCTACCCCTCCGAACCAGCGCAGAGGGCAGGCCAATCGAGCGCGCCAAACTGCAGATGGTCGAAGCTTTGCTGGCGCAGACATAAGAAAGAGACGCTCGGGCAACTTTTCTGCAACCCGGCGCGGCTGTCCGGCAGTTTCTTTGCAGGGTAAGTTGGTTATTTTCCTTACGCTGCGCGCGTCGAACGCGCCCGGCGATGAACGCTTTCGGGGTCTTGCCCCTAGCGCGCCGCTTTCAACCAGCGCGCTACGTCGAGCGCAAAATAGGTGAGTATGCCGTCGGCGCCTGCGCGCTTGAACGCGCTGAGCACTTCCATTACGCACGGCTTTTCGTCGAGCCAGCCGCGGGCTGCTGCGGCCTTCAACATGGCGAACTCGCCGCTGACCTGATACACGAAAGTCGGCGCACGGAACTCGTCCTTCACGCGTCGCACGATGTCGAGGTATGGCAGGCCCGGCTTGATCATGACCATGTCGGCGCCTTCCTTGAGATCGAGCCCGACTTCCCATAACGCCTCATCGCTGTTGCAATAATCCATCTGGTAGGAGTATTTGTTGCCGTGGCCAAGCGCTCGCGCCGAACCGACAGCGTCGCGAAATGGCCCGTAAAAACCGGATGCGTACTTGGCCGAGTACGCCAGGATGCGGGTATGAATGAATCGCTTGGCGTCTAGCGCAGCGCGGATAGCGCCGATGCGGCCATCCATCATGTCGGAAGGCGCGACAATATCCACACCGGCCCCGGCACAGATCAAAGCCTGCTTCTTTAGCACGGCGACTGTTTCCTCGTTGAGCACATGGCCTGAACGATCGACAACGCCGTCCTGCCCGTGCGTCGTGTAGGGATCGAGGGCGACATCGGTGATCACGCCGAGTTCGGGCAAGCGCTTCTTGAGCGCGGCGACCGCGCGCGGGATAAGGCCTTTCGGATTGGTCGCCTCTCGTCCATCCGGGGTCTTCAGATCTCTCGATATCATGGGGAAGACCGCGATGGCCGGTATGCCGGCTCGAAGAGATTGCTCCGCGTGTGCGAGGAGACGGTCGATCGTGTAGCGCTGCACGCCTGGCAGCGAGGGGACTGCTTCCACGCGGTTGCGCCCCTCCATGACAAAAAGCGGATAGATCAGGTCGTCTACGGTGAGCTGATGCTCACGCATGAGACGACGCGAAAATGCGTTACGCCGCATGCGCCGCATGCGCCGCCGCGGATACTCTCCTAGTGCGAACATGGATATATAACCTCTTGAAAAAACAGCTATACTTTAACCTGCCCTGCAGGGGGAACTATTGCCAATTATAGTCGTCCTATGGGCAGACGATGTTAAGTCGTCTCCCGCTTCTCCTCCCTGAGCGGGCGCCTTAATTCCAATTAAGGCCTTTGCCCCCGGTTTTACTCCCCTTTAACCGGGGGTTTTTTATTGCAGCCAGCCAGCGATCAGCGCTCTCGCATCCGGCACGCCATTGCGGGTCACGCTGGAAAACAGCTGAACAGAAATGCAGGGGTAGCTCCGTAACGATTGAGTTGCTTGCTCCAGCGCCGCCTCGCCCGGGCCGCGGGCGAGCTTGTCCGCTTTGGTGAGCAGCACGTGAATCGGCTTTCCGGTCGTGGCGAACCATTCAAGGAGCTCATGATCGAGGGTGACGAGGGAACGGCGCACGTCGCAGATCAGAACCAGGCCGCGCAGGCAGGCGCGGTTCATGAGGTAAACGCTTACCAGCTCGCCCCAACGCTCGCGTTGGGCGTGGGGGACCGCAGCGTAGCCATAGCCGGGAAGATCAACGAGATACCGCGAGCCCCCAAGGCTGAAGAAATTGATCGCCTGCGTCCGTCCAGGCGTTTTGCTGACGCGCGCAAGGCGCCGCCGGTTGAGCAGGGCGTTCAGTGCGCTGGATTTTCCCGCATTGGATCGACCCGCGAACGCTACCTCTGCGCCGCGGTCGGCTGGCAGGTCGCTTATGCGGTAGACCGCTCGGTAGAATTCAGCGTGGAGGAATAGCGACATAGGTTCTTGTTATCGTGACTGAAACTGGCGTGCGAGCCGGCGCTTACTATACAATACGCGCTCCACGCAATTTCGCTGTTGAAAGAGGACATTTCATGAAATTCCGCTGGCTCGCAATGCTCGTCGTGTGCGCGCTTGCCGCATTCGGTGCATTGGCTCAGACGCCCCCCAAGGCGGACCCGTCAAAAGGGCGGACTATCGTGAACCAGGCATGCGTGGCTTGTCACGCCCTGGATGGCAATAGCGCGCAGCCGGTGAACCCGGTTCTTGCCGGGCAGCACGCCGACTATACCGCCAAGCAGCTCGCCAACTTCAAGTCGCAGGGCGGCAGGCCCGCGGAGCGGCCTCACAACGTGATGAGCGCGATGGTCGCGACTCTCACAGCGGAGGACATGCGCAACCTTGCGGCGTACTTCGAGTTGCAGAAACCGGCGCCCCGCGCGGCGCGCGACGCCGAGCTCGCGAGCCTCGGGCAGGCGATTTATCGGGGGGGAATCGCATCGAGAGGAATAGCAGCATGCGCCGCCTGTCACGGGCCGAACGGCGCCGGAATGCCGGCGCAGTATCCGCGCCTTGCTGGCCAGTATGCCGAATACACGGCCGCGCAGCTTCGGGCGTTCCGCGCGGGTGCGCGCGCGAACGATCCAAACCGGATGATGCGCGTCATAGCCGAGAACTTATCCGACAACGAGATTTCGGCGGTTTCCGAGTATATTTCCGGACTGCGCTGACGCGCTGCCTGCATTCGCCGGCGCTTGCTGCCCTGCAGCTAAGAGATCGCGGAGAACGCCCTCTCTGCCGCACCGTTCGTCTTTTGCAGTTCTGCGGCACCATGGGCACTGGAAACAAATCCCGCCTCGTACGCCGAAGGCGCCAAGTAGATCCCCTCGGCCAGCATGGCGTGGAAGAAGGCGTTGAAAGCATTTCTGTCGCACTGCATGACTTCCGCATAAGACGTCGGCGGCGTGGCGTGAAAATAGAGCCCAAACATTCCTCCTACACTTTGGGCGGAAAAAGCGATACCTGCAGTCTGGGCGGCATGGCAAAGGCCTTCGCAGAGCGTGCGGGCCGTCGCTGCCAGGCGATCGTAAAAGCCTGGCGCGCGAACCAGCGCGAGCGTTGCCAGTCCCGCGGCAATCGCGACCGGATTGCCCGAGAGCGTCCCGGCCTGGTAGACCGGCCCCAGTGGCGCGATGGCTTGCATGACATCGCGTCGGCCTCCGAATGCCCCCACCGGCATGCCGCCGCCGATGACTTTCCCGAGCGTCGTCAGGTCCGGTTGAATGCCATACAGGCTCTGTGCGCCACCGAGCGCAACACGAAACCCGGTCATAACCTCGTCGAAAATCAATAGGCTACCGTTTTTTGTGCAGAGTTGTCGCAGTAATTCCAGAAAGCCGGGCCGTGGCTTGACGAGGTTCATGTTTCCCGCGACGGGCTCAACGATGACGGCCGCGATTTCGGAGCCTTCGCGCGCAAAGGTCTGCTCCAGGGCATTTTCGTTGTTGTAGTCGAGCACCAAGGTGTGCTGTGCAGTTTCGGCTGGCACGCCGGCCGAGCTGGGCTGGCCAAAGGTGAGCGCGCCGGAACCGGCCTTCACCAGCAGCGCGTCGGCGTGCCCGTGATAGCAGCCCTCGAACTTTATGATCTTCGCCCGCCCCGTGAAGCCGCGGGCGAGGCGTATGGCGCTCATGGTGGCTTCGGTCCCGCTGCTGACGAGCCGCACCTGTTCAAGCGAGGGCACAAGCTTGCATAGCAGTTCGGCCATTTCGACCTCCTGCTCGGTGGGCGCGCCAAATGAAAGGCCCCGCTCGGCAGCCTGTTGCACCGCTCGAACCACGTCCGGATGGGCATGGCCGACGATCAAGGGACCCCACGAGCCTACATAGTCAAGGTATGCGCGCCCGTCAGCATCCCAGACCGTCGCGCCCTTGCCGCGCTGGATAAAGGGAGGTGTTCCGCCCACCGAGCGGAATGCCCGCACCGGCGAATTGACCCCTGCGGGAATGAAGTGCTGCGCGTGCTGAAAAAGTTTCTGGCTACGTTTCATGTTCGTGGTGTCGTCTCGAAAAGTTCGTTGAAGCGTTCCGCGGTCACGCGGATATCGGGGGCCGAGAAGAGCGCGGAAATGACGGCGACCGCATCGGCGCCAGCCGCGATGAGTTGAGGTGCGTTATCGAGCGTGATGCCGCCGATCGCCACAATGGGCACCCTGAGCTTTCGCTTCGCGTCCCCCAACAGCGCCAGGGGAGCGCGCACCGCCCCTGGTTTGACCGCAGAAACAAAGAAACTGCCGAAAGCCACATAATCCGCCCCTGCACCAACCGCTGCGACCGCGCTGTCCAGGCAGTCATAGCACGACGCGCCCAGCAGTTTTTCCGGCCCCAGCCGTGCGCGCGCCTGCGAAAGCAGTGCGTCTTCTTTTCCCAGATGCAGGCCGTCCGCGTCGAGCGCCGTAGCGAGCTCGAGATAATCGTTGATGACGAGCGGGACGCCACGCGCGTGGCACAATGCCTGAAGCTTGCGCGCCTGAACCAACCTCAGCTCGGTGCCGGCCGTCTTGTTTCGGTACTGAACGAGCGCCGCGCCACCAACAAGGGCGGCCTCGACTTTCGCTTCCAGCTCAGCAGTGTCGGCGATATCGGGCGTGACCGCGTAGAGTCCCCTAACTGCTGCTTTCATTGCGTTGCTCGTCTTCGTGCGCCCAGAACAACCGGTCCGGGATTTGCTGGCCCATGCCGGGCCGGAACGCGGCCCTCAGCGTCTGCCAGGTATATTCCTGCGCGTCCTTGACGGCGTCGCTGATTTCGAGCCCGTTGGCGATCGTAGCCGCGATCGCCGACGCGAGCGTGCAGCCTGAGCCATGATAGGACCCCGGCAAACGCTGCCAGGCGTCGCTGCGGAGAACACCGTTCTGGCTGTAGAGCGTGTTCACGACCTGGGGCGTGTTCTCGTGCGTGCCCGTGACGAGGACGTACTCGCAACCGGAACCGATGAGCCGCCGAGCGCACTCGGCAATGTCGGGTGCTTCGCCCTCTTCGGAATCGTCGGCCGCCAGCCGCCGCGCCTCCAGGGTGTTGGGTGTCAGAATCGTAGTCTGCGGCACGAGCAGCTCTCTCAGCGCGATGAGCATTTCCTCATTGACGAGCTCGTCGCCACGCCCCGAGGCCAGCACGGGGTCGAGAATCAGCGGCACCTCCGGGTAGTCGGAAACGACCTCGGCAATAGCGGCGATCTGCTCGACGCTCCCAAGCAGGCCAAGTTTGAATGCGGCGACTGGAATGTCCTCGAGCACGCAGCGCGCCTGGTCGGCGACCCACTCTGCGTCTATTGGGCTGATGCCGTCCACTCCCATCGTGTCCTGTATGGTTACCGCCGTTACGACTGACAGGGGGTGACAGCCCATGCTGGACAGCGTCATGATGTCTGCCTGCAACCCGGCGCCGCCGCTGGGATCTGTGGCAGCGAACACCAGCACTATGGGCGGCAGATCGGGCATGTGGGAGTAACGAATGCCCGCAAGCTTGGTCGCTGGCGGAATGATTCGTTAAAATCGGATTTTAGCTTAAAACGGATTCGGGGATGACGGGGACGGAAACCCAGGTGTACAAAACATACATGTGTCTCATCTGTGGTTTTGTCTATGACGAGGCCGCCGGACTTCCGGGAGAGGGCATCCCGGCCGGTACCCGATGGGAGGACGTGCCGATGAATTGGACCTGCCCCGAATGCGGTGCCCGCAAGGAAGACTTCGAGTTAGTCGAGATCTGAGGCGACCATGAGAATTCTCCACACCATGATCCGGGTCGGCGATCTGGAGCGATCGATCGAGTTTTACACGAAGGTGCTCGGCATGAAGGTATTGCGCAAGTCCGATTATCCGGGTGGGCGCTTCACCAACGTTTTTGTCGGTTTCGATGATGAATCGCGGGCAGCCGTTCTCGAGCTTACACATAACTGGGACACGAAGTCCTATGATCTCGGCACCGGCTACGGCCATGTCGCGGTCGAGGTCGACGATGCGTACAAGGCGTGCGCGGAAGTGAAGAAACGAGGCGGGAAAGTCACGCGCGAAGCGGGTCCCATGAAGCACGGCACCACGGTGATCGCGTTCGTCGAGGATCCCGACGGCTACAAGATTGAGTTCGTGCAAAGAAAGGCGGCCTAGGCGTCAGCGCTGGCCGCAAAGTCCGCGAGCCGGACGAACTCGGCGATGGCCAGATCCTGCGGGCGAAGGTTTGCGTCAATTCCGAGCTGCCTGAAGTCATCGGCGCCAATATAGCGTTTGAGCGCGTTGCGCAGCGTCTTGCGCCTTTGGGAGAATGCGGCGGTTACGATGCGGCCGAGCCATGCCTCGTCTCGCGCGAGATGGGGCAGCTGCACGAACGGCGCCATCCGCACGACCGCTGATTCCACCTTGGGCGCCGGGCGAAACGCGGTAGCCGGTATCGTCATCAATGGCTCCAGCTGGAAGCGATACTGGATCATGACCGACAGGCGACCATAGTCGGGGGAGGAAGGGCGGGCAACCATGCGCTCCACGACCTCCCGCTGCAACATGACATGGATATCGCGGATAAAGGGAGCGCTGCGCGCGAGGTGGAAAAGAAGAGGGGTGGAAATGTTGTACGGGAGATTGCCCGCTACCCGCAGCTCTCTTCCGAGCGTCGCGAAATCAAAACTGAGCGCATCGTGCTCATGCACGGTAAGCCGTTCGGCGGGAAAAACCGCGCGTAACTCGCGCACCAGATCGCGATCGATCTCAACCACATGCAGGTGATCGAGCCGTTCGAGGAGCGACCGGGTGAGAGCCCCGAGCCCCGGACCGATCTCGACCATGCGATCTTTGCGTTGCGGATGGATGGCGCCGACGATGGCGGCAATGACCGTGTCGTCGACGAGAAAGTGTTGGCCGAAGCGTTTACGGGGCCGATGCCGCATGGAATCGCGGGGTCCGCTCAGCGGCGCCGTGCGCGGACGGCGAGCTGGGCCGCCAGCGTGATCGCCTCAAGCAGGCTTCCGATATCAGCCTTGCCCCGGCCGGCGAGTTCGAGCGCCGTACCATGGTCGACCGAGGTGCGGATGATCGGCAAACCGAGCGTCACGTTGACGCCCGTGCCGAAACTCGCGTACTTGAGCACTGGCAGACCCTGATCGTGATACATCGCGAGTACGCAGTCATAGGCTTTGAGCCGCTGCGGCGTGAAGAGGGTGTCAGCGGGCAGCGGACCCGCGAGATTGAATCCTCGCCGGCGCAGCCTCGCGATCACCGGGGTGATGATCTCGATCTCCTCGCGCCCTAGGAAACCGCCTTCACCGGCGTGCGGATTGAGGGCGGCGACGGCGATACGCGGGCGCGCTATCGCAAAACGTTCGACCAGGTCGTGGCGCAACACGATGAGGGTGCGCTCGAGGTCCGCGCGCGTGATGCGCGATGCTACGTCGCCGAGCGGAATGTGGGTCGTGGCAAGGGCAACGCGCAGGCCCCCGCCTACCAGCATCATGACAACGTGCGGTGCGCGCAAGTGCTCGGCAAGGAACTCCGTGTGGCCGGTGAAAGCGATGCCGGCTTGATTGATTACGCTCTTTTGCACGGGACCCGTGACCATCGCGTCAAAGGTGCCATCGCTGCAGCCCTGGGCGGCGAGCTCGAGGGTACGCATCACGTATTCGCTGTTGGCCGGGTCCAGCCGCCCGGCGGCTGCTGGAGCGGAGAGAGGCACGTGGCGCACTAGCAGGCCCCCGGCCTGCCGGAGCGGTTTTTCCTGGACTGAAAAATCTCCCATCCTGGGAGCCAGGCCGAGCTGGCGCGCACGCGCCTCGAGTAAGCCGCGGTCGGCAACGACAACGATACGCGCGGGTAGGCGCCGGCGCGCGAGCATTACACACAGATCGGGCCCGATGCCTGCGGGCTCCCCTGCGGTGACCGCGATCAACGGATGTTCTGAGACGCGCGCTCGGATGGCAGGCCTACCCAAAAAGAAGTGCGGAAATGAGCACGCTGGTCGAGCGGCGTCAGCTCGTTATCGCATCTAGGAGCGCTCGTCCAGCCGGTACTGAATGTAGGCCCTGTCGCGTAGCTGGCGCAACCATTCCTGATACGCTTCATCCGATTTGCGCTCGCGCAACGCGCGCCGCGCCTCGAGCCGCTGGCGCGTGCCGGACACGTCCTCGTTACGCCGCTCCAGCACCTGGATGAGATGCCAGCCGAACTGGGAGCGCACGGGCTCGCTCACCTCGCCGGGCTTCAGAAGATCCATTGCGCGCTCGAATTCGGGGACCGTATCGCGCGGCGAAAGCCACCCCAGATCGCCTCCCTTTGCGCTGCTCGCGTCCTCGGAATGAAGACGCGCCAGTTCAGCAAAATCAGCGTTGTTGTCGAGCCGCTCCTTCAGGACCAGCAGGCGCCGTCGGGCTTCGGCCTCGGAGACAAGTTCGTTCGTCTTGATCAAGATGTGCCGCGCGTGCGTCTGGCGCACCGACATCGGCAATGTGCTCCCGCGCCGCTCGTTAACCCGCAGCAGGTGGAATCCATTGGGGCTGCGCAAGATAGCGCTTACCTCACCGGGCTGGAGTCCCTGAACAGCTTCCAGGAACAGCGAGGGCAGCCTCGAGGGATCTCGCCATCCCAGCGAGCCGCCCTGCAGGGCATCCGGCGCGTCGGAGTAGGAGGCGGCGACCTGACGGAAATCGGTCCCACCCTTGATCTGCGCAAGCGCCTGCTCTGCGCGCTCACGCCGTGCCTGGATAGTCTCGGGGCTTGCTTTTTCCGGCACCGTCACCAGGATATGCGACAAGTTGAACTCGTCGCCACGCGTGGCAGCGCCCTGCTGGGTGCGAATGAAGTTGTCGATCTCGCCTTCCGTCACCGTGATGCGGTTTTCCACTTCGCGCTCACGCAGCCGGGCAATCGTAATCTCGTCGCGAATGTCCTCCCGGAACCGGCTGAAAGCGACGCCGTCCCTCTCCAATGCTACCCGCATCTGCTGCAGCGACATTTTGTTTTCCGCGGCGATACGGCTGATGGCCCGGTCGAGTTCAGTGTCATCGATGCGCAATCCCGTCTCCTTCGCGAACTGGAGTTGCACCCGGTCCGTGATCATGCGCTCGAGTATCTGCTTCTCGAAGATAGCCGGCGGGGGCAAAGGCGCGCCCTGCCGTCTGAGCTGAGCCGTTGCGACGCGCGCGCGTTCACTCAATTCGTGACGCGTGATTATCTCGTCGTTCACCACGACGACGATGCGGTCGATTACCTGCACGCTCCGCGGGCGCTCGGCCGCGGCAGAGAAGGCGGGAAAAGCGACAGCGGCGGCAAACACAAGGCCGCTGACCAGTATGGCTGTTCGCTGCGAATTCATTCGACTAGTAGTAGGGGTCCAGCCACTCGCCCGACCGGCGCGTCCGCGGGTCAATCTGGAAATACCCGCCGATATTGCGCCGCAGCGTTTCCAGCGGGCTCGACCCGAGTCGGGACAGGCCGTTCAGCTCCAGTTGCACGAAAAACGTACTCGAGAACTGGTCGGTCGCGATCGCAAACCGGTGCGCGACGACCCTAAATGACCAGCAGTCTGCATTGTACTCAACACCGAGCAAAGCCTCGAGCGTGTTTTCGTCGCGCAATGAGTAGTTCCAGCGCCCTAGCGCCACCCAGCCTGTGCCCAGGGGCCATTGCGTCGAAATGTCGGTCTGGCGCTGTGTATTGATGGTCTCGCGGTAACTCAGGTTGAGCACCCGGCCCGGGGCAGGCTGATAGCGTGTGCCGACGTTGAATTTCTGCGTTTGCGAGAAATTGGTGCTGTATTGCAGACCTGCTTCCACCACCCAGTTTGGCGCGACCTGCCCGGAGAGAACGGCGAGGAGATCGGAGCTGCTGCTGGTGCGAGCCGGAGTGCCCGGAAGGGTCACGCGCTGCGTGGCGAAATAGTAGCGTTGCGCGACGCTGGCGCGCAAATATTCAGCTCCGGTAGCGGTGCTGAGGAATCGCGAACTCACGCCCACCGTCACCTGGTTGGCGTCGTTGATCCGGTCCCAGCTGGAGAACTGATTCTCCGAGTAGATGGACGCCAAGTTGATGTCCTGCTGGCCCGTATCAAACACCGGAATGTCGCCCTGGTCTCGATACGGAATGTAGACGTAGTAGAGCCGGGGTTCCAGGGTTTGGAGCATCGGCACACCCCGGATGGTCGTCGGTCGCTCCAGAAAGATGCCGGCGTCAGCGCTGAGGATCGGCAACGAGCGGCTCTGGTCGGTAAAGCTCGTGCCGTTGGGATCGACCGCATAGTGCGTTAGGTTGAAGCCCACCTTCGGCGTCAAATAGCCATAGGCGGTCTGGAGTGGAACGCTCAGGCTCGGGTAGACCACGGCGCGGTTCGCTTTGACCCGAGCCTTGCTGTCGGTTTCGAAAGCGACGAACTGGCCCTGGAAGTCGAAATCGGAACGCAACGTGTCCGGGCGCGTGGCATTGAACGTGAGTTTCGGCAGCTGTCGGTAGGGCGACGAGACCGGAACCAGCGGATCGGTCTGCAGCGTTTGCCAGCTCTGCACCAGGGCGTTAAAGCCGTAGGTGCCCGAGCCGGCCCAGGTCCCGCTATGGCTCAACGATCCTTCGCGCGGGAGATTGACCTGCGAGGTAAACTGGATCTCCGTCGACAAATCGGTGAAGTAGGTGTTGTCGGATACCCCCTGCAGATTCAGCGCCCCGGTCCAGCCGTAGGGAAGCCTGTGGTTGTGACGGAGGGTATAAGCGTGGCGCTCCTCGTCATTGAACTGGCGATCATTGGGCAGAACGTCGAGCCGGGCTTCGCCGAGATAATCGGGCCGGAGATAGCGAAACTCCGTGCCGATCAGCACGCCGCGTTTTGAAATAAAGCGCGGAGAGATCGTGGCATCGTAATTGGGGGCGATGTTCCAATAAAACGGCACGGTGAATTCAGCGCCGCCCTTGGTCGTGCTTCCGTAGCTTGGCGTGAGGAAGCCGGTCTTGCGCTCACGATGCAGCGGGAAGGACAGATAGGGCGAGTAGAAGATCGGCACGCCCTGGAACTCGATTTTCGCATTGCGCGCGACGCCGACGTCACGCCCTTTATCGATCTCGATGTCGCCCGCGTGCACATACCAATCCTCGTGGCCTGGCCCGCAGGTCGTATAAGTCGCCTTGCGCGCGCGGTAGAGCTTCGGTCCCTCGAACAGGATCCGATCGGCCGTACCGCGCGCGTCGGTAGGCCCGGGCGGAAGCGGTTGAGCCGTAAGGTCCGGGCTCTTGTGCAGCTCGTAGCGCGTCTGATCCATGAAACCGCGTTCGGTCTCGAGATTGAACTGAAGCTCGTCGCCCTCGACGACATCCGCTCCCTGCTGGATTCGGACATTCCCGCGCGCGCTGACTTCGTTGGAGGGTTTGTCGTAGCGCAGCCAGTCGGCGTCGACCGCCTGCCTGCGCCGCCGAAGCTCCACACGACCTTCAACTTCCGTTTCCCGTTCAGTGTGTCCCTGGAGGCGGTCGGCTTCGAGAAACACAGGCACGTTTTCCTCGGACGCGGGGGGCGTCCGGATCAGCGTGCGCTGCATCTTCAACTTGATGCCGGTCTCAGCGCCACCGGCGGCGAAGGGGAGTGCGCACAAGATGGCAAGGGACGCGCGTTTCATTTCCAGCTTGTGCCTTCAAACGAGGGCAGGAAGCGAAGTGCTAAAATCGCACAATTTCTCGTTGAAAGCAATCAGTTGCCCACGCATTCCGATACTCGACTCGAGCAGCTGCAGCAGTGGCTTGCCGCGCGGTTTCCCGCCGGCTCCTTCGCGCTGGCGCCGGCATCAGCGGACGCCAGCTTTCGCCGCTATTTTCGCGTTTCCGTAGCCGGGGCGTCGTGGATCGTGATGGACGCACCCCCTGAACGCGAGGATTGCCGTCCGTTCGTGCATGTCGCGCAGCTGCTGCGTGCGGCCGGTGTCAACGCCCCGGATATCGTTGTGCAGGATCTGGCGCAGGGCTTCCTATTGCTGACGGACCTCGGCGATACGACTTTCCTCTCCGCATTGAACGAAGAGAACGCTGATCGCCTCTTCGGCGACGCTATCGACGCGTTGCTCAAGTGGCAGCTTGCAAGCCGCGAAGGCGAGCTGCCGCCGTACGATGCGCCGCTGCTCCATCGGGAGTGCGACCTGTTCGCCGAATGGTACATCGCGCGGCATTTGGAGCTCACGCTCTCCGCAGCCCAACGACAATTGCTGGCCGATGTGCTCGAGCTCGTCATCTCGAGCAATGTAGCGCAGCCCGCCGTGTACGTGCACCGCGACTACATGCCCCGCAACCTCATGGTGGCCGACCCGAACCCGGGCGTCATCGATTTCCAGGACGCAGTTTATGGCCCCATAACCTACGACCTCGTGTCGCTTACCCGCGATGCCTTCATCAGTTGGGAGGAGCCGCGTGTGCTCGACTGGGCGGTTCGCTATTGGGAGAAAGCGAAGCACAAGGGATTGCCCGTCAACGCCGATTTCGCAGCTTTCTACCGCGATTTCGAGTGGATGGGCCTGCAGCGACACCTCAAAGTGCTCGGCATCTTCGCCCGCCTGCATTATCGCGACGGCAAGGCGGGCTATCTCGAAGACACGCCTCGCTTCATGCGCTACGCGCGCGCTGTTGCCCAACGCTACCAGGAGCTCGGGCCGCTTGCGCGATTCCTCGACGAGCTCGAGGCGCGCCACCCCGCGGTGCGCTACTCGTTCTAGGACCGCACCGATGAAAGTCATGATTCTTGCCGCCGGCCGCGGTGAGCGGATGCGGCCCTTGACCGACCGCGTGCCCAAAGCACTGCTTGAAGCAGGCGGCAAGCCGCTCATCGTTCATCTCATTGAACGTTTGGCTCGAGCCGGCCTTGGCGATTTGGTGGTCAACGTCTCGCACTTCGCCGAGCAAATCGAGGAGCGGCTCGGCGACGGGTCGCGGCTTGGCGTGCGCATTGCCTATTCGCGGGAGGAGACGGCGCTGGAGACTGGCGGAGGGATTGCCTACGCAATGCCGCTGCTTGGCGACGCTCCGTTCCTGGTGGTGAACAGCGATGTCTACTCCGACTTCGACTTCAGGCGCCTCGAACCCGCGGCGGCGGCGTTGGCCCGCGGTGTGCTCGATGCCCACCTCGTCCTCGTGGACAACCCGACGCACCACTCGAACGGAGACTTCTCGTTGCGCGAGGGTTGCCTGACCCAGGATGGGCCGCCGCGTCTCACCTTCAGCGGCATTGGCGTCTACTCGCCGGGAATGTTTGCCCCGTTGAAGCGGGGCACCCGCTGTCCGCTCATCGCGTTGCTCGCGCCGTCGATGGCGCGGGCCCGCGTCGGAGGCGAGCACCACCGCGGCGAATGGCTCGACGTGGGCACGCCTGAGCGCCTGGATGAGCTCGACCGCCGCCTGCGGGCGGCGAAAGCTCGTTCCTAGATGGACGAACGCGCTGTCGAGAAGGCGCTTGCAATTGACGCGCCGCGGGTTGACGCTTTGCGTCAAGGCTGGCTTGTTTGATGGAAGAAGCGGTCTGGGCCGAGATTCGTGGCGCCCGTCCCGGCCTCGGCGCTCGCGAGCCCAATGAGCGTAGATGAAACGCTCGATGCGCTCGAGCGGGACACGCGCGATCTGGAGGGCGCGGATGTTGCGCACCGTGCTCGCGCAGCGCACGCCCGAACCCAAGGCGCACTGGGCCGAGTCGCTTGAATCGCGCTAGCTTCCCGCAACCCGGGCGCGGCGCTTGTTTATAATTCCCCGGACAAGGGCAGCATTTATGGATATGGGCGTCTACCAGGGACGGCGCGCGAAGCTCGCGGCCGCGATGCGCGGCGGCGTGGCAGTCGTGCCGACCGCTCCTGAACGCACGCGTACGCGGGACTCACATTACCCGTATCGTTTCGACAGCTACTTCTACTACCTCACCGGATTTCGCGAGCCGGATGCGGTGCTCGTGATCTTGGCGGGCGAGAACGCAAGGAGCATCCTGTTCTGCCGCGACCGCGACCCTGAGCGCGAGATCTGGGACGGTTTTCGTTACGGTCCCGAGCGGGCGCGTGCGGCATTTGGTGTCGACGAGGCACACCCGATCGGTGACCTCGACAAGTTGGCGCCCGATTTTCTGGCGGATCGTGGCGCGGTTCATACTCCTCTGGGTGCGGATCCGGCCTGGGACGTGCGCATCACGGGCTGGATCAACCAGGTCCGGGCGCGCGCGCGCACCGGGGTCGCAGCGCCGAGCGAGTTGAAGGACGTGTGCGCCACCCTCGACGAGATGCGTCTCATCAAGGACCCCGAAGAGATCGCGTTAATGCGACGCGCTGCAAAGATAACCGCCGGAGCGCACCGGCGCGCAATGCGGGCGGCACGGCCCGGGCGGGTCGAGCATGAGATCGAGGCGGAGCTGCTGCATGAATTCCGTCTTCATGGTGCCCAGGGGCCTGCTTATCCGCCGATCGTGGCTGGCGGCGAGCGCGCCTGTGTTCTTCATTACGTTGAGAACGACGGCGCGCTCAAGGATGGGGAGCTGTTGCTGATCGACGCGGGTTGCGAGCTTCATGGCTATGCCGCGGATCTGACCCGGACGTTCCCGGTCAATGGCAAGTTCAGTGCGGAGCAGCGTGAAATCTATCAGCTCGTGCTGGCAGCACAGGCTGCTGCGATTGCTGCAGTCAAGCCGGGCAATCTCTGGGAGGCGCCACATCGGGCGGCCGTAAAGGTGCTAACGCAGGGGCTGATCGATCTCAAGCTGATCAAGGAGGGCCTGGAGCAGGCCATCGAGACCGAAACATACCGCAAGTTCTACATGCACCGCACCGGTCACTGGCTCGGCCTCGACGTGCACGATGTGGGCGATTACAAGCGTGGCGGCGAATGGCGCGCGCTGGTGCCGGGCATGGTGCTCACAGTCGAGCCGGGCTGTTACATCCGTGGGGGCGAGGATGTTCCCGCGCGCTTCAGGGGCATCGGCGTGCGTATCGAAGACGATGTTCTGGTAACCGAAGGGGGCGCGGAGATCCTGACCGAGGGCGCGCCCAAGAGCATTCCCGACATCGAAGCCCTCGTCGGTGGCGCAGGTGCCTGACTACGACGTGCTGATCGTCGGCGGTGGCCCGGTGGGAGCGGCGCTTGCTCGCGGCTTGCGCGACGGCCGCTCGGTGGCGTTGCTCGAAGCGCGACCCGAGGACGCACTGCCGCTGGATCCGCGCCCGATAGCGCTTTCGCACGGCAGCAGATTGATATTGGATCGTCTCGGCGTCTGGGAAGCGCTGAAGCCCGCCACGCCTATCGCGCGGATACATATTTCGCAGCGCGGGGGTTTCGGCCAGGTCGAACTCGATCACGAGGAAGCGGGCTTGCCGGCGTTGGGTTACGTGGTCGACTACAGCCGGCTTTCCGCTCACCTGTCCGAGCTTTTGCCTGGCGCATGCGACTACTTTAAGGGTGCGTCAGTGCTCACTATCGGAAGTGAAGCGGACGCGGCGCGCGTGGACTATCAGGTCGGGACGACTCTTGCCCAAGCGACGGCAAGGCTCGTCGCGGTAGCCGATGGCGGCGCGTTGAGGGGCGTCGCGCAAGCCCGCACACGCGATTATCAACAGGTCGCCGTCACCGCCGAGGTGACCAGCTCGCGTCCGCATCGAAACGTTGCCTACGAGCGCTTTACGCCAGACGGCCCGCTTGCCCTGCTTCCCTCGGGCGAACGCCTCGCATTGGTATGGTCGACCAAGCCCGCGCGCGCACAACAATTGTGCATAATGGCCGAGCGCGAATTTCTACACGACCTTCAACAGGCGTTTGGGCAGCGCCTTGGAACGTTTGAGGCGGCCAGCTCGCGCGCCTCCTTCCCGCTTACGCTGAAAGTGGCCGGAAGCCTGCCCGTGTCCCGTGCGATAGTGCTCGGCAACGCCGCGCAGACCTTGCATCCGGTGGCCGGCCAGGGATTCAATCTCGGGTTGCGCGACGCGTGGGAGCTTTCCACCGCCATCAATGCCGCGGCAAGCGAGGAAATCGGCGCGGCATCAATGCTCGCGGCCTTTGCAGCGCGGCGCCGCGTCGACCGCGGGGGCGGCATCTGGTTCACCGATATCCTTGTTCGTCTCTTCTCCAACGACATCGGGCCCTTGAGGGTCGCGCGCGGCATGGGACTCGCGCTGCTCGGAGCAGTGCCGCCCGTGAAAGACTTCGTGGTGCGGCGCATGACGTTCGGCGCGCGGGGCTGAGCTTGCCGCAACTGATGCGCGCATATGTGATCGAGCCCTTGGCCTTGGGCAGTTACGCGTCTTCGCGCATGCACTGCTCGAATTTTTTTAAATAAGTGCTTACTTCAACACGCTGTTTGTTTGCGCAGCGCGCATCGCAAAGCGCGCCAATTAAATAGAGGCGAAACGAATCAAGAAAGCGGTCGGATTCGCTTTTCTTGCGCGAACACAAAGATTACAATGGCGCCCTTTCCTCAAAAAAAGAATCGCGGCCGATGCACATTGGTCCGTATCAGCTCAAGAACAACCTGATCGTTGCCCCAATGGCCGGCGTCACCGACCGGCCCTTCCGTCAGTTGTGCAAGACGATGGGTGCGGGCATGGCAGTGTCCGAGATGGTCGCGAGCAACTCGCTGCTCTGGGGCTCGGAGAAAACACGGCGCCGCGCCAATCATGACGGCGAGGTCGAGCCGATCTCGGTCCAGATCGCCGGCGCCGATCCGCAAATGCTTGCCGATGCGGCGAATTACAACGTCGACCGGGGCGCCCAGATCATCGACATCAATATGGGCTGCCCGGCCAAGAAGGTCTGCAATGTCATGGCGGGCTCGGCTCTGCTCAGGGACGAGGGGCGGGTACGGCAAATCCTGGAGGCGGTGGTCCGCGCGGTGAACGTCCCCGTTACGCTGAAGATCCGGACCGGATGGGATCGACAAAACCGCAACGCGGTCAGCGTCGCGCACATTGCCGAAGACGCGGGTATCCAGGCGCTCACTATTCACGGGCGCACGCGGGCGTGTGGTTTCTCCGGTGAGGCGGAATACGACACAATTGCAGCCGTCAAAGCTCGGGTCGACATACCGGTCATCGCCAACGGCGACATCACCACCCCGGAGCGCGTGCAGGAAGTGCTCGGCTACACCAAGGCGGACGGTGTCATGATCGGCCGTGCTGCTCAGGGCAGGCCTTGGATGTTCCGCGAGATCGAGCACTTCCTCGCTACCGGCGAGCGACTGCCTGCGCCGGAGGTTACGGAGATTCACCGGATCCTGCTGGCGCACCTGCACGATCTTTATGAGTTCTACGGGGAATATACCGGGGTGCGCGTCGCGCGCAAGCACATCTCCTGGTACACCAAGGGCTTGGCCGGTTCGGCGGCGTTCCGGCACGGCATGAACCAGCTCGAGTCGCGCGCGGAGCAGCTGGCTGCGGTCGACACCTTCTTCGCGCAGCTTGGGGACAGAGGGCAACGACTCACGTACATCGAGGAATCAGCGGCATGATGAACGAGACCGAAATGGCGCGCCTCGTGCGCCGGGCAATCGATGGCTATTTTCGTGACTTGGAGGGTGAAAAGCCGTGCCGTGTCTACAACATGGTCATCAATTCGGTCGAGAAGCCGTTGTTGGAAAGCGTCCTGCATCGTGTGCGCGGCAACCAGACTCATGCCGCCGAGATGCTTGGAATCAACCGCAACACCCTGCGCAAGAAGATGAGGGTGCACGGCATCAAGTTCTGACGCCGTGAGTCGTGAGCGGCGAGCAGCAAGCGGTTAAAATAGCGGTTGGCGGCGCCGGTTCGCTTACCCTTTACCGCTTACCTGTTATCACTTAGCGTTTACCGCTCCATGGCTGTCATCAAGCAGGCGCTGATCAGCGTCTCTGACAAATCCGGTGTCGCCGAGTTTGCGCGCGGCCTCGAGCGCCTCGGTGTCACTTTGCTCTCGACCGGCGGCACCGCTCGGCTGCTGAGGGATGCCGGGCTTGAGGTGACGGAGGTCGCGGACTACACCGGCTTTCCAGAAATGCTGGACGGACGCGTGAAGACATTGCACCCGAAAGTCCACGCCGGAATTCTGGCGCGCCGCGAACTTCCGGAGCACGCGCGCGCGCTGCAGGCGGCGGCCATCCCGCCCATCGATCTTGTCGTCGTCAATCTTTACCCGTTCAGCGCGACGGTCGCGCGTCCTGACTGCGATCTGGCGGAGGCGATCGAGAATATCGATATCGGCGGACCCGCGATGCTGCGAAGCGCCGCAAAGAACTATCAGCATGTTGCCGTCGTCACGGATCCTGCAGATTACGAACCGTTGCTGAAAGAGATGGCATCGGCGAAAGGGGCGGTGGGCAGCGAGACGCGCTTTCGCCTCGCGCGAAAGGCGTTTTCACATACCGCGGCCTATGACGGGGCCATCAGCAACTACCTCACAGCGATCGGATCCGACGGCAAGACGAGCCGTTTTCCGAAACGGCTCAACCTGCACTTCGATCTGGCCCAGCCGCTTCGCTATGGCGAGAACCCGCACCAGGAAGCCGCTTTTTATCGGGACCTGCAACCGGCGCCCGGCAGTCTCGGCACGTATCGCCAGATTCAGGGCAAAGAGCTCTCGTACAACAACATCGCGGACGCTGACGCAGCGTGGGAGTGCGTAAAGAGCTTCGACGAGCCGGCTTGCGTGATCATCAAGCACGCAAACCCCTGCGGGGTCGCCGTGGGAGACGCGCTGAGCGATGCTTATCAGAAGGCGTTGGCAACTGATCCGACATCGGCGTTCGGCGGGATCATCGCTTTCAACCGCGACCTTGACGGCAAGACGGCCTTGGCAGTGACGCAGCAGTTCGTCGAAGTCGTGGTCGCACCAGCGCTCGACGAAGATGCCGCGCGCGCAATGGCCCAGAAGACCAATATCCGGGTGCTGACCGTGGCGACGGATCGCAGTGCGAACCTGCGAGAGTTGAAGACCGTCGGCGGCGGCGTCCTCGTGCAGACCCCGGACACCGCGCGCGTCGATGCCGGGCGGTTAAAGCTGGTGACGAGGGCGCGTCCGAGCCCGGCGCAGATTGCGGATCTGGTGTTTGCATGGCGCGTCGCAAAGTTCGTGAAGTCGAACGCCATTGTCTTCTGCCGCGACGGCCAGACGCTTGGCGTCGGTGCGGGCCAGATGAGCCGTGTTGACTCGGCCCGCATCGCGGCGATGAAGGCGGAAAATGCCGGGCTGTCGCTGCAGGGTTCGGTGGTCGCCTCGGATGCCTTTTTCCCGTTTCGCGATGGCGTCGACGTGGTGGCCAAAGCAGGTGCTACGGCTGTCATCCAGCCCGGCGGGAGCCTGCGCGATGAAGAAGTCATAGCCGCAGCTGACGAGCACAACATCGTCATGGCTTTTACCGGCTTCCGGCACTTCCGCCATTAGGCCGGCCGAAGCGCACTAACCAGTGACCAGTCGCCCGTGACCAATAACGCTACGTCCGCAGCACTACGTACGCCTAACCGGTCATCGGTCACCGGTCACCGCTCAGGGCCGTTATGAAGCTTCTCGTCATAGGAGCAGGCGGCAGAGAGCACGCGCTCGCGTGGAAGCTGGCGCGCTCGCCCCGCATTTCCCGCGTGTTTGTGGCGCCCGGCAATGCCGGCACTGCGCGCGAGGACGGCTTGGTCAATGTTCCTATCACGGCGCCCCCGGAACTGATCGACTTTGCGCAGAAAGAGGGCGTCGCGTTTACCGTCGTTGGCCCCGAGGCGCCCCTTGCCGAAGGAGTGGTAGATGCATTCCAGGCTGCCGGGCTCAAGATCTTCGGGCCGAAGCAAAGCGCTGCCCGGCTCGAGAGTTCCAAGGAGTACGCCAAGAGTTTCATGGCGCGCTACGGAATTCCCACCGCGCAGTACGCGGTTTTCGAAGCCGCTGCGCCTGCGCACGCGTACCTGGAGGAGCATCGGGCCCCTATTGTAATCAAGGCTGACGGACTCGCCGCCGGCAAAGGCGTGGTCGTCGCCATGAGCGCAGACGAAGCGCACTCTGCCGTTGACCTGATGCTGACGGAGCGCAGATTGGGCGCGTCCGGAAGCCGGATCGTCATCGAAGAGTATCTCGACGGCGAGGAAGCGAGTTTCATCGCGCTATGCGATGGCCGACACGCATTGCCACTCGCGACCAGTCAGGATCACAAGCGCCTGCTCGACGGTGACTGCGGTCCCAACACAGGTGGCATGGGCGCTTATTCCCCGGCACCTGTGGTGACGCCAGCCGTCCACGCAAAGGCGATGCGCGAGGTGATCCAGCCTGCGCTCTCGGGCATGCAGCGGGAGGGCACGCCTTACGTCGGTTTCCTCTACGCCGGGCTCATGATCTCCCGCGATGGTACGCTGCGAGTGCTGGAGTTCAACTGCCGCATGGGCGACCCCGAGACGCAGCCGATCATCATGCGGCTGAAAAGTGACCTCGTTGGAATGATCGAGCACGCGCTCGCGGGCACGCTGGATCGGGCCGAGGCCGAGTGGGACACGCGAGTGGCGCTGGGTGTCGTGTTGGCAGCCCACGGGTATCCCGAAGCACCGCGCAAGGGTGACGCGATTCGCGGCCTGCCCGCGCCCCAGGACGACTATCACATATTCCATGCCGGCACGGCGCTGAATGGCGCAGACATCGTCACCAACGGCGGCCGGGTACTGTGCGTGACCGCGCTCGGATCGAACGTTCGCGCCGCGCGACGTCGCGCCTATGAGATCGCAGAGCAGGTGCGCTTCGAGGGCATGCAGTATCGCCGTGACATTGGACATCGGGCACTGTCCGGCGGCGTGCGCTGATCGAGTCTTGAGGGAGAACGGGCCATGGCAGAGCAGTTTGACCGCACCCAGGACGATCTCGGCAACATCGTCGCGCTCGAGCATGTGAATGTAACGGTGCCCGATCAGCGTCTGGCGATGCTGTTCTACATCGTCGGAATGGGTTTCACCCGCGATCCTTACATGCAGGTCGGCGATGAGAACATGTGGGCAAACGTGGGCCGTCAGCAATTTCATCTGCCGAGCCGGGGGACGCAGGTGCTGCGTGGCCATGTCGGGGTCGTGGTTCCCGACCTCAAATCCTTGCGGACGAGGCTCGCGGCCGTGAGCGCAAAGCTGGCCGGAACGCGCTTTGCGTTCGAGGACCGCAGCGATTGCGTGGTGGCGACCTGTCCGTGGGGTAACCGGCTGCACTGTTACGCGCCAGCGCCACGTTTCGGCGACATGACGCTGGGACTGCCTTATGTCGAATTCACGGTCGGCCCCGGCGTTGCCGCTGGGATTTCGCGCTTTTACCGGGAGGTGCTCGCGGCGCCGGCAAGCCTGATCGATGGAGGCACAGCAGCAAGCGTCGCGGTCGGGCCGTCGCAGTCACTGATCTTTCGCGAGTCTTCCAAGCCGATTGCCGCCTACGACGGGCATCACGTTGCAATCTATATCGCCGATTTTTCCTCCCCGCATCGGCAACTGGCGCAGCGCGGCCTGGTCTCGGAGGAGAGTGACGCGCATCAGTATCGCTTCCGGCAAATCGTGGACCCGGCCACCGGCGCGAAGCTGTTCGAGATCGAGCACGAAGTGCGCAGCCTCGGGCATCCGATGTGGGGGCGCGCGTTCGTCAACCGCAATCCCGCGCAGTCGCAACGCGATTACGTGCGTGACCGCGACGTGTTCGCGGGCTAGCCGCGCGGCGGTTCTCGTGGATACGGCCCGCGTCAGGCAGTTCTTCGTCGGACTTCAGGAAACGATTGTCAACCGGCTCGCCATGCTCGAGGGCAAGCCGCTACTGCGCGACGAGTGGAACCGGCCCGAAGGTGGCGGCGGCATCACGCGGCTGCTCGAGCAGGGTGTCGTCTTCGAGCGCGGCGGTGTCAACTTCTCGCACGTTTACGGCAAAGGCCTTCCGCCGTCGGCTACGGCCAACCGGCCTGAGCTCGCCGGCCGTTCATTCGAGGCGATGGGCGTCTCGCTGGTCCTGCACCCAAATAATCCGAATGTGCCAACGGTGCACATGAACACGCGCTTTTTCGTGGCCGAGAAACCGTCTGACCAGCCTGTGTGGTGGTTTGGCGGCGGGATGGATCTCACGCCCTATTATGGGTTCGCCGAGGACGCGCGCCACTTTCACCGCTGCTGCCGTGATGCGCTTGCGCCATTTGGCGAGGGCTACCATCGGCGGTTCAAGCAATGGTGCGACGAGTATTTCTTTCTGAAGCACAGGGGTGAGCCGAGAGGGATTGGCGGCATATTCTTCGACGACCTCAATGAACCTGATTTCGAGACTTGCTTCGCCCTGACCCGGAGTGTGGCGGAGCACTTCCTGCCGGCCTATCTGCCGATCGCGGAGCGCCGCAAGGACCTGCCGTACGGCGAGCGCGAGCGCGAATTCCAGCTATATCGTCGCGGACGATACGTCGAATTCAATCTGGTGTATGACCGCGGGACGCTCTTCGGGCTGCAATCGGGCGGGCGCACGGAATCGATACTGATGTCGCTGCCGCCACGCGTCATCTGGCGCTACGACTGGCGGCCGGAGCCAGGCAGTCCGGAAGAGGCGCTTTACCGCGACTTCCTGGTGGCGCGTGATTGGGTGTAACGCGCCCCCCGGGCGTCTACCTTGCGTCCGAACCAAGCCAGTTCTTGAGCGAACGCATGCGCTCGAGCATGCGCCGCGTGGTCGACTCATCCGCGTGATGGGCGGGCGCGACGCGGTGCTGGTGAAGCAGCTGCGGCGTCTGCTTGTAGGCCTGGTAGCGCGTCAAGGCCGACTGTACGTGCTGCTTTAGCAATGCCCGGTCAAGGGGCCGGTTGAGGAGGCGGAATACCTGCGCCTCGTTGATAAGCTCGATCACCAGCTCGGAGTCCGACGCCTTGACCAGGGCAATCACCAGAATCTCCGGGTGCACCTGTTTGAGCAGTTTCAGCGCGGTGGTGATCTCGTCATCACCTTTCTCGACACCGGCCAGGATCAATGCAATTTCCTGCCGCTGCAACACGTTGAAGGCTTCATCAAGGTTGCGCGCCGATACGACGGGACAGAACCTGCCGAACATCTCTTCAGCGGCGCGATACGCATCCCGCTCGTCCTCGATCACCAGAATGCCCGCCTTCATGGGATCCGGGACGATGCCCGGGGCAGCACGCACATCACCGAGCTCGAGAGCGACCGCCACCGCCTCGGCCACGATTCGCTGGATGTCGTCGTTGTCCCAGGGTTTGCTGATATAGCGGAATACCTCGCCATCGTTGATGGAGCCCACAATGGCGGCAAGATCGGAGTATCCGGTGAGCAGCATGCGTACCGAATTGGGCGAAATCTCCCGCACCTGGCGCAGGAGCTCGATGCCCGTCATCTCGCGCATGCGCTGGTCGCTCACCACGACCTGCGGCTTAAACTTCGTGACGAACTCCAGGGCCTCCGCGCCGTTTGCGGCGGTGAATACGTGGTAGTCGCGCCGGAAGATTGAACGCAAAGCGTTCAGTATGCGCTCCTCGTCATCCACGAACAGGATGCGCGCTTTTCTTGCGGGTGCGGCCGGCACGGCGGCGGGCGCTGCTGCCGCGCGAGAGGTGTCGCTCGTCGCGGGTGGTGCGCCAGCCAGCGCGCGGGCGGCCTGCACCAACGCCTTATCCATTTTCTGGGTCGTCGCTTCCGAGATGGAGGACGGCGCGCCTTTCGGGGCGTTGTGACGGATGCTCGCCTCGATGCCCTTTATGAACGCCTCGGAGAATTCCTTTGCGCTCTGAAAGCGGTCGTCGCGCTTCTTGGCCAGGACTTTCTGCAGCGCCCAGTCGAGCTGGGCCGAGATTTTCGGGTTGTCCTGTGAGGGATTGGCGGGCTGATCATTGAGCACCTGCCGCATGACCTCGGCGTCGCTTCCCGTGAAGGGTCTTTTGCCCGTGAGCAGCTCATAGGCGATGATCCCCACGGAGTAGAGATCGCTGCGTGCATCGACCTCCGTTCCAAGAAACTGCTCGGGCGACATGTAACCGGGCGAGCCCATTACTTCGCCCACGTTGGTGAGCTTCGACGTATCGAGCCGCGCGATACCGAAATCGGTGAGCTTGATTCTGCCTTCGTCAGTGACGAGAACGTTCGAGGGCTTGATGTCCCGGTGGATAACGCCCTGGGCGTGCGCGTAGGAGAGCCCGTCGAGGAGCTGACGTATGATCTCCCCGATCTCCCGTAAATCGAAGCGCGCGCTGCTTTGCATGTGCTGGAACAGGGACTTCCCGCTCACGATCTCCATGACGATATAGGCGATTTCTATTTCTTCGCCGTAATCGTAGATGGCAGCAATGCGCGAATGGTTGAGGCGGCCAACAGCCTGCGCTTCGTGCCGGAAGCGGGTAAGCGCGTACTGTAGGTCGGCCGCATCCATGGATGACTTGAGAACGGTCTTGATGGCGACGGTACGCTGGATCTGCGGATCGAACGCCTTGTAGACCGTGCCCATGCCTCCCTGGCCGAGCACGCCCTGCACCTGGTATTTGCCGATCGTAATCGGAATGTTCATTGTTCTTTTGCGCGGGCGCCCAATCCGATCACGCCGCTAGTTCGGCGGGTGTGGGCGGCGTCAACGGTAACACCACCGTAAACTTGGTGCCCACTCCAACCGCGGAGTCCACGCTGAGCGTGCCCCCATGCTGTTCGACGATCTTGTAGGCGATGGAAAGCCCGAGCCCGGTGCCCTTGCCAACAGCCTTGGTCGTGAAAAACGGATCGAAAATCTTCGGCAGAACCTCGGGCGGTATTCCTTTACCGTTGTCCGCGATTTCTACCGCAACGTGGTCGAGACCCTCGCGGCGCGTCGTAAGCGAGATGACTCCATGACCGGCCTCAATAGATTGGGCCGCGTTATTGATGAGGTTGAGAAACACCTGGTTGATCTGCGAGGGGGAGCACGTCACACCTGGAAGGTCGGTGAAACGCTTGTTTATCGTATGGCCCTTCAGCTCGTGCTTCGCTAGCAGCAGCGTGTTGTTGAGACCGTCGTTGAGATTGACGGTCGCAATACGGCTGCGGTCAAGGCGCGCGAAGTTTCTGAGATTGGTGACGATATCCGTAATCTGCTCGATGCCGTGCAGGCCGTCCTTCACAAGTTCCTGCAGCTCGTCCAGCACGCGGTGTTCGCGGAACTGCCTGATGAGGTCCTGCGTCAGCGCAAACTGCTGCGAGAGCCGGTTGGTATCACTGGCGCCGGCCCTCAGCAGCGCCAGCAGTTTGGTTGTCTCGTAAAGAAGCTGCGTGAGCTCGGGTAACTTGCTCCGCATTACGCCGACGCTGTTTTTCACGTACGCGAGCGGCGTGTTGATCTCGTGCGCGACACCCGCCACCATCTGGCCGAGCGAGGACATCTTCTCGGTCTGTATGAGCTGCATTTCCGACTCCTTCAATTGCTGGAGGGCATCGGAGAGTTCCTGCGTGCGCTCGCCAACGCGGCGCTCGAGTCCCTCATTGGCGTCGTGCAAGGCCGCATTCGCCGCATTGAGCAGCCGGTAGCTCACCGTCAGGCGGGCGACCAGGTAGCCGATCAGGATCAAGAGCGCGCCCGCAAAGGCGAGAAGATAGACGCGATAGAGCTCGCGCGATTCGAGTTGCGACGCGAGCTCACTCGAGAACGCACCGGTCAGGCTGTCGACACGCGGTCCCGCCGGGAGGAACGCCAGCTTGGCGAAAAGCGCCTGCTCGACGGGCATTGCGCCAAGCAATTGCTGGACATGACCCTCCAGGCGGGCGAGGCCGTCTTTAAGGGCGGGCGGAAGCCGGGATCCCGATGCCTCAACGTCGGCGATCAGCAATTCAAGATTCTTACGCTGCGCGTTGGTTGGCGACAGGTAGTAGCGCTGCGCCTGGGACAGCACTTGCACCACCGCACTTTCGGCCGCGACCAGGCGCTCGCGATCCCGGAAATCCTGCCACGCACCGCGCACCAGCCCCGGAAATTCCTTTTCCGAGCGCATGACCTCTCCGAGCGCTTGTTTGGTCGCGGCATTGGCCTTCTTGAATTTCTCTATGAGATCGGCTTTCTGAACGAGCGTGTTGCTGAGGCCGGGGAGTCCATCCCGCAACACCGGGCTGTCGATTTCGCTTGCCGATGCGGCAAGCTCCTGCTGGATACGCGCCACAGTAGTGCGATAGTCGGCACCCGGGACGGCGACGGCACGCAACTCGCCGCGCGCCCGGAACATTTCGACATCCCAGCGTGCGTCGATCTTTTTCAACTCGCGCAGGAGCGTCAGCACCTCGTTGTGCTGCTTCAATCCGGTTGCCTGGGTCTTGTAATAAAGAAAGCCGAGCGTGGCGACCAGTACCACGGCAATCGCGGCAACCACCCAGCCTGGGACCGGCTTGGCAGCGGTCAGGCGCTTGAGCGCCGTCGAGAGGGTGGTAAGGCCGGCTGCGCTCATTCAACTAAAGGCCGGCGGGATGGCAGGCCCGGCAAGCAGTGCTTGTGCGCTGTTGAGGACCGCGATGGGTTCAAGGTCCATCAGATACCCGCTGTGGCCCGCTCAGAGGCAAGCTCGGCGTTCAGTCCTGGTGGCAGGACGGCAGGCGCGAGTGCCGGGTGGTTCGCCGGGGCACGTGGGTTCATGATGGCAAATGTCTTGCGGTAAGTTATTGTTGCTGCGCGGGAAAACATTATCCGCAAGGCCGGCGGGGTTGTCAATTTCGCGAGGCCGTCGCGACGCGCCAAAACAAGAAAACGACGTGAGAAAGTTCACTCTTCGGCCAACACGCGCTCAAGCTCGCCACGATCGTCGATCATCGGCAAGCAGCTGACGCCGCGGCAGACCCAGGCGCTGACCGAAGTTGCTGATGCGGACTTGTCGAGTGCGGGCGGAAGCGGGCCGGCGTCGGAGCGAATGCCCAGGATCAGACTGGCGGGACGGCAGGCACGGCCCAGGGCGTGTTGCCATCCTGCAATCGGCTCGGGCGCACCCCGCAGGATTACGACCCGCGGCGGGACGAGGTACTCTTCGAGCGCCGTCGCGAGGCTCACGCAGGCGCTCGGCTGGCGTTCCAGCATGGGATAGAACAGCTCAAGCGTATGGCGGGCGGCATCTAGGTAACGCGCGTCGCCGGTGAGGTGCCCCAATCTCTGCAAGGCGTGCGCGGCTATCCCGTTACCTGACGGGGTGGCGCCGTCGTGCCCTTGCTTGGGTCGGTGGATCAACGTCTCGTGGTCATGGGAGACGAAGAAGAAGCCGCCCGCTTCCCGGTCCTCGAATTGCGCGAGCAGGACCTCCGCAAGCTCGCGCGCCAGTGTCAGGTCTTCCGTTCGGAACTCACCCTGCAGGAGCTCGAGCAGGGCATCGAGCAGGAAGGCATAGTCGTCGAGATAGGCGTTGAGATGCGCACGCCCGTCCTTGTAAGTGGCCATCAGCCGCCCATCGCGCCAGAGGGTGCCGCAGATGAATTCGAGCGCGCGCCGCGCCGACGCAAGCCAGGAAGGCTCGCCGAAGACGCGCGCCGCGCGCGCCATGCCCCTCACCGTGAGCGCGTTCCAGCTGGTGAGCACTTTTTCGTCGCGGCCCGGGCGCACGCGCCCGTTGCGGGCAGTCAACAAATTGGCGCGCCCCGCCGCCAGGCGCGCGGCGCATTCCTCAGCGGATCGGCCGAGCTCGCGCGCCACGTCGTCGAGCGGCTTTGACACGCGCAGGTGCCAGGAATGGCCCTCGAAATTGGGCGGTCCGTCGAGTCCGTAGTGGGGGGCAATCACCGCGTAGTCTTCGGCTGACAGCAGCGCGCGCACCTCGTCCCGCGTCCAGACGTAGAACTTGCCTTCCTCATGTTCCGAGTCGGCGTCGAGCGACGAGTAGTAGCCGCCTTCGGGCGATTGCATCTCGCGCATGATCCATCGCGCAGTTTCGTCGACGACCTCGCGATAGAGCGGCTGCCCGGTGACGAGCCAGGCGTCGCTGTAGAGCGCGAGGAGCGCGGCGTTGTCGTAGAGCATCTTCTCGAAATGCGGGATGCTCCAGTGCTGGTCGACGCTGTAGCGGCAGAAACCGCCTCCGAGCTGGTCGTAAATTCCGCCCTCGGCCATCCTGGTGAGGGTAAGGCGCGCAACGGCAAGCGCAGTCTCGCTGCCCTCCAGCGCGTGGCGCCGCAGGCAAAACGCGAGCTCGAAGGGATGGGGAAACTTCGGCGCTTGGCCGATGCCGCCGTCTATCTCATCGAAGACCTGCGCAAGCTCGCGCACGGCAGCATCAATCGGCGCGCGCCTGAGCTCGCGCCCGGGTGACGGCGCCGGCACGGTACGGGCGAGCGCTTCGAGCAGAGCGGTATTCTGCCGGCCGATCTCATCACGCTTCTCGTGGTAGACCTCGGCGACCCTGGGCAGCAGGTCGAGAAATCCCGGCATCCCGTAGCGCGCCTGCTTCGGGAAATAGGTGCCGCCGAAGAAGGGCGTGCCATCCGGCATGAGAAACATGGTGAGCGGCCAGCCGCCGCTGCGCTGCGTGAGCATCGCATGGGCGGTCTGGTAGATCTGGTCGAGGTCCGGACGCTCTTCGCGATCGACCTTGATGTTGACGAAGTGATGGTTCATCTGTGCCGCCACGTCGGGATCCTCGAACGATTCGTGGGCCATCACGTGGCACCAGTGGCAGGCCGAGTAGCCCACCGAAAGAAGAATCGGCTTATCCTCATGCCGGGCAAGCGCAAGCGCCTCCTCGCCCCAGGGATGCCAGTCCACCGGATTGTCGGCGTGCTGCTGCAGGTACGGCGAGGTCTGGCTGGCTAGACGATTTGGCATGGCTGCAATGGCCTACTCGCGAGGCGTATCGGCGTGCGCTCGACCAAAACGTTCGGCTGGCCGCGCGGGATCAATCCGTAACTGCGCCTTTGCTTGCCGTCGAGACCAGCCGGATGTACTTGGCGAGGGCGCCGCGGGTGTAGCGCGGCTTGGGCTGCTTCCACTTCTTGCGGCGTGCCGCGAGCTCCTTCGCCGGCACATTGAGCTGGATCAGCCGTTTGTGTGCATCGATCGTGATCGAGTCGCCGCTCTTGACGAGCGCGATCGGGCCGCCAACGAACGCCTCCGGAGCGACGTGTCCCACCACCATGCCCCAGGTTCCGCCCGAGAACCGGCCATCGGTGATCAATCCCACGGATGCGCCCAGTCCCTGACCAGTCAGCGCACCGCTCGCGGAGAGCATCTCCTGCATGCCCGGCCCGCCCTTGGGACCCTCGTAGCGGATCACGACGACATCGCCAGCCTTGATCTTCCGCGCCATGATCGCCTTCATGCATTCCGGCTCGGAATTGAAAACGCGCGCCGGACCCGTGATCTTGGGCGATTTGAGGCCGGTAATCTTCGCGACACAGCCTTCGGGCGCGAGGTTGCCCTTGAGAATCGCGAGATGTCCGTGGGGATAGAGCGGCTTGCTCCAGGGCCGAATGACGTCCTGGTCGCCGCGCGGCTCGTCCGGGACCTCGCGCAGCTCCTGCGCCAGCGTGCGCCCGGTGATCGTCATGCAATCACCGTGCAGCAACCCGTGATTGAGGAGCATTTTCAGCACCTGCGGCACGCCGCCCGCGCGGTGGAAGTCCACGGCCACGTAGCGGCCAGAGGGCTTGAGATCGCACAACACAGGAACTTTCCTGCGCACGCGCTCGAAATCATCGATCGTCCACCTCACCCCGGCGGCATGTGCGATGGCAAGATAGTGCAGCACGGCGTTGGTGGAGCCCCCCGTGGCCATCACGAGCGCAATCGCGTTTTCGATCGATTTGCGCGTGACGATTTCGCGCGGCGTGAGGTTCTTGCGAACGGCTTCGACCAGCACGCGCGCAGACGCCGCCGCAGAATCGGCCTTCTCCGGATCGGGCGAGGCGAGCTGCGAGGAGCCTAGCAGGCTCATGCCGAGCGCCTCGAAGGACGAGGACATGGTGTTGGCCGTAAACATGCCGCCGCAGGCGCCGACCGTCGGGCACGCGTTTTTCTCGATCCCTATGAAATCCTCCTCGCCCATCTTGCCCGCCGCATAAGCGCCGACGGCCTCGAACGCGCTGATGACGGTCAGATCCTGGCCTTTCCATTTGCCGGGCTTGATGGTGCCGGCGTAGACGTAGATCGCCGGCACATTCATGCGCAGCATCGCCATCATGCCTCCGGGCATGTTCTTGTCGCAGCCGCCGCACACCAGCACGCCATCCATTGCCTGCCCGTTGACGGCGGTCTCGATACAGTCGGCGATGACCTCGCGCGAGACGAGCGAGTATTTCATCGCCTCGGTGCCCATGCCGATGCCATCGGTCACGGTGGGTACGCCGAACACCTGGGGCATGGCGCCCGCTTCTTTCAAGGCGGCCATGGCGCGGTCCACCAGCGGCTGAATCCCCGCATTGCACGGGTTCATCGTCGAGTGCCCGTTCGCTACCCCCACGATGGGCTTGTCGAAATCGCCGTTGCCGAATCCAACAGCCCGCAGCATCGCGCGGTTGGGCGAGCGCGCGACACCTTGCGTGATAAGTGAACTCCGTCGATTGGCCGGCATGGGAAGACTCCAGTGCGAGGGCACGTATAATGAGGCGACCTATTCTAACGTATCGGTTGCTGCTCTTCGAATGATCGTCCACCCGCAGTTCGATCCCGTCGCCGTACAGCTCGGACCGCTGGCCGTGCGTTGGTACGGGCTCATGTATCTCGTTGGCTTTGCGCTCTGCTGGTTCGCGGGGCGTTACCGCATCCGCACCCGACCGGGCAGCGTTTGGAACGCGAAGGACCTGGACGATGCCATGTTCTACTGCATTCTCGGCACGATCGTCGGTGGCCGCCTGGGCTACGTATTCTTCTACAAGCTCAGCGATTACCTGCCCGAACCGTGGCGTATCTTCTATCTCTGGGAAGGGGGGATGTCGTTTCACGGCGGCTTTCTCGGCGTGGTCATTGCCATGATGTGGTTTGCGGCGAGCAGGCGCCAGGATTGGCTGCGTATTACCGATTTCATTGCGCCGCTCGTGCCGCTCGCGCTGGCAACGGGCCGCCTTGGCAACTTCATCAATGCGGAGCTGTGGGGCCGGGCGGCGACAGTGCCGTGGGCCATGATCTTTCCGAACGTCGATCGGATACCGCGGCACCCCTCGCAGCTCTACGAGTTTCTGCTGGAAGGGGTCGCCCTGTTTGCCCTGCTGTGGTGGTATTCGTCGAAACCGCGCGCCCGCGGCGCGGTTTCCGGGCTGTTCCTCGTGGGCTACGGAACGCTGCGCTTCCTGGTCGAATTCACGCGAGAGCCGGACGCGTTCCTCGGGTTGCTGGCTCTCGGCTGGTCGATGGGGCAGTGGCTGTCCCTGCCGATGATCGTGGCCGGTGCCGCGCTCCTCGCATGGGCGTATCGGGGGCGTTGATCCGCCATGCGCGCTGCAGCAGCTTTCGCGGCAACGCAGCGGCTTGCGGAGTTTGCCGAGGCCTTGCGTTATCCGGACCTACCGGCGACCGTGCGTAACCAGTTGGGCGTGCTCCTCATCGATTTTTTCCGCGTGGCTGCGGTGGGTGCCAGTGCACCATGGGTCGCACGCTTGCGCCGCGCCCTTGCGCCGCTCGGGGGCGAGCCGCTTGCCGCGGTGCTCTATTCCGATGAACGTTCCGACCCGGTTCGCGCCGCCTATTTGAATGGCGTCATTGCCGGCAGCCTCGATTGGGACGACACGCACGTCGGCGCCATGCTGCATCCCGGTGTCGTGGTGTGGCCGGCTGTGCTGGCGGTCGGCGAGATGACACAAGCGGACGGGCGCAGCCTTGCCGCAGCCGCGGTCGCGGGCTACGAAACCATGATTCGCGTGGGCTTGAGCGTGCAGCCCAGCCACTTCCGGCGCGGCTTTCAGTCCACGCCCACCTGTGGCGTCTTTGGCGCAGCCGCTGCAGCAGCGAAGCTGCTGGGTCTCGGTGTGGATAGCACGCGCGATGCGCTCGGGATAGCGGCAAGCTACGCGGGCGGGATCACGCAGTTTTTCATGTCGGGTTCGGAAGTGAAGCGGCTGCACGCCGGCAAGGCCGCGGCGGGCGGGGTGGAAGCAGCTTTGCTCGCCCATGCCGGCCTGACCGGACCGCGCGACGCGATCGAGGGCGAGCAGGGCTTTGCCCGGGCATTCGCGGACGGCCTCGACTCGCGCGTGATCGAGGAGGGGCTTGGCGCGGAGTTTCGCATTGCGGATCTGACTTTGAAGCCCCATGCTGGCAGCGCGCGATTGCAGGCTGCGGTAGAAGCCGCCTGCGAGCTCTCGCGCCAGGGGGTGGCGCCGACGGAGATCGAGGCGGTGGAGGTGGGTATCCCGGCCGTGATCGAGGGCCGTCTTACGAACAACGATCCGGTTGAGTTGCAGCAGGCGCAGATGAGCGTGCCCTTCGCCGTGGCCATGGCGTTGACGCTCACGCCGGGGCGCGAGTGGCCGCCGGTGCTGACGCTGGATGATTTTGAACAAAGCCTCGGCGATCCCCGGGTACGTGATCTTTCGCGCCGCACGGTGTGCACGCGCGACGCCAAGATCGAGCGCGCGACCACGACCGAATATGTGCCGGCACGCGTCACGGTACGGCTCACCAGCGGAGAGCGGCATGAGCGCGCGGTATGGCTACCGCCGGGCTCGCCAAAGCGGCCGATGACGGCCGACGAAATCGGCGCGCGCTTTCGTGCTGTCGTCTCGCCGCTCGTTGCGCCCGGAACGGATCTCGAGACATGGCTTGCGCGGGCACGCGCCCCTGAAGCACTGGCCGGTGTTCAAGACTTGATGAGCCTGCGCTGTCCCAGAGGGTAGTGCGCCGTCCCGTGAATGCCGTGCATGAGTCGGAAGCAAGCGCCAGGCCCGGCGAGACCTCGCGCCAGGCGGTTCAGCTGGTCTTGCCTTTAGGTTTGGCGGCCGCCGGCGGCTGAGCGGTGCCGCGGCGGTCCAGCAGCCGGCCGAAGTTGTTGAGCGAGATGAGGTGCGCGTAGACCCGGGCGAGAACGCCCTTCTGGACCAAAGTCTTGAGCTGCTCGGGCGGGAGCTCGACAAGCTTGCTCTCGGCAACGCGGTACATGCCGGTCATGGCGAGCGGAGAGCCTTTGTTTGGAACCGCCTGCATGGTGAAGCTCTCAAGCAGCTGCAACTCGACAAGACTGCGGCACATCTCTTCACTGCGCACGAGGTCGGCCTCGTATTCGAAAAGCAGCTTGCGACGCTCTTCCCACACGGGCACCGGCTCGCCTTTGGCGTCATAAAGCGCCTCGCCCTTGTCGCTAATTGCGCGTTTTTCGACGCAGGCGATGCGCTCCGCCTGCTCCTTGCCGTCGACCGTCACCCGGGTCATGCAGAAGGGATAGCGGCGGATGTAGGCGGGGAGGTACACGGCGGCATCCCAGCTGCCGTTTTCCGTCACAAAGAGATTCTGCTGGTTTTCCAGCCCGAGGACGGCCATTGGCAGGAAAGTGTGCCCCCCATCGCCGCTCACGAACGCGATCGGATAGTCGCGGCATGCGGCTCCAAACTCGGCATACGACAGCGGCAGCGTCGTGAGGCTGCGAAAGACCAGCGGCAGCTTGCGTCCCTCTGGCAGGACTACACGCTGCTGCTTGTTAAGGGGCACGATTTCCTGATAGCCGTAAGGCGGCTTGATGTCCATGGGGCGCCTCGATGTTGCACCGATATGCGAGCCATTATATAGGGGTGCCACGCCCTCTCCGTGGCCTGCCGGCACATTGGCGCATCGTTCCAAGCCGTTGTAAAATAACGCCTCGCAAAAAAGTGGGGACGTAGCTCAGCTGGGAGAGCGTCGCGTTCGCAATGCGAAGGTCGGGAGTTCGATCCTCCTCGTCTCCACCACCGATTCTCGGGCCAGAATTTTTCTGGCCCGTTTCTTTTAGGCGATCTCTGCCGCCCTTGAGGCCCCCCGTTTCGGCGCGCGGCTTCCTTCAACTCTGGCACAATACCTACGAACGCACCGCCGTCCGGTTGCCGCGAGGCGTGCGAGACCCGCCAGAACAATCACGATAAGAACATGACATGCTCAACAAACTGATGCCCCGCGAGGGCCGGTTCTTCGATCTTTTCAATGCCCACGCCGCGCAGATCGTGATTGGCAGCGAGATGCTCGCCCGGTTGATCGCCGATACCTCAACTTGCGAGGATTGCGCACGGCGCATCGACGAGGCGGAGCGCCTCGCGGACAAGATCACCCACGAGGCCATAACGCTGCTGCACAAGACCTTCATCACGCCCATCGACCGTGACCAGATCCACCAGCTCATTACTCGGATGGACGATATCCTCGACCTCATCCAGGATGTCGCGGAAACGCTGGTGCTCTACGACATCCAGCAGGTCACGAAGGAGGCGAAGCAGTTGGCCCAGATCTGCCAGATGTGCTGCGAGCGGGTTCGCACCGCGGTCGAACTGCTTTCCAATTTGCGCGCGCCCGAGGCGATTCTCAAGACCTGCCAGGAGATCGACCGGCTGGAAAGCGACGCAGACCGCGTGATGCGATCGGCAATGTCCCGGCTGTTCAGGGATGAGGCCGATGTTAAACAACTT
The DNA here is from genome assembly GCA_001303585.1 of Betaproteobacteria bacterium SG8_41. Classification (GTDB taxonomy): domain Bacteria; phylum Pseudomonadota; class Gammaproteobacteria; order Burkholderiales; family SG8-41; genus SG8-41. The sequence goes on along the minus strand of LJTT01000008.1, from coordinate 13,706 downwards.
ATCAAGCTGCGCTCGATCTACGAGCAACTCGAGCTGATTACCGATCGCTGCGAGGACGTGGCGAACATCGTCGAAGGCATCGTGCTCGAGCACTCTTAGGCGCGCCGGGATGGATACCCCGACGATCGGCCTCGCGGCCGTGATCTTTCTGGTGCTGGTTGCGCTCGTCTTCGATTTCCTGAACGGGTTTCACGACGCCGCCAACTCGATAGCCACTGTGGTTTCGACGAGGGTTCTCAAGCCTCACCAGGCCGTGTTGCTTGCCGCCTTCTTCAATTTTGCCGCTTTGTTTGTCTTCCAGCTCAAGGTTGCGACGACAGTCGGGCGTGGCATCGTGGATCCCTCGGTGGTGGATCATTACGTGGTGTTCGGAGCGCTGATCGGCGCCATCGTGTGGAATATCATCACGTGGTACTACGGCATCCCTTCAAGCTCGTCCCATGCATTGATCGGCGGTCTGGTAGGGGCCGCGGTCGCGAAAGGCGGCTTTTGGGTGCTCGTTGGCGGCGGACTGATGAAAACCGTTGCATTCATATTCGTCGCGCCGCTGCTGGGGATGTTGCTCGGCTCGATTCTCATGCTCGCGGTTTCATGGCTGTTCCTGCGCTCCACGCCGGCGCGCGTGGATAAATGGTTCAGGCGGCTGCAGCTCGTATCCGCGTCGCTTTACAGTCTCGGTCATGGAGGTAACGATGCGCAGAAGACCATCGGCATTATCTGGATGCTGCTCATCGCGGCTGGCATGACGAGCGCCGACGCGCCGGTACCTATGTGGGTAGTCATTGCCTGTTATGTCACTATTGCGCTCGGCACGGCGTTCGGCGGCTGGCGCATCGTGAGGACCATGGGGCAGCGCATCACCAAGCTCAGGCCGGTCGGTGGCTTCTGCGCGGAGACGGGAGGGGCGATCAGCCTGTTTCTCGCAACGGGTCTGGGCATCCCCGTCTCCACGACCCACACCATCGCCGGCTCGATTGCCGGCGTCGGCGCGACACAATCCGTTTCAGCGGTGCGCTGGGGTATCGCGGGCAACATCGTCATCGCCTGGATATTGACGATTCCTTGTTCGGCTTTCGTCGCCGCGATCACCTGGTTGCTGGGGCAATACCTCTTCGACTGAGTGGAACGCGATGACGGAAAGACTCGCGTCGCGATCCGCAGCCGACGGCGCACACCGCACGCTGCTCGCAGATAGTGTTACAGCATTCACGGGGCGCGGCGCGGATATCGCGCGGGCACGCCGTCTGCGTGGATCGAGCGAAGAATACGACCGCGCGGCCTGGCGACGGATGGCCGAGCTCGGCTGGTTGGGGATCCTTGTGCCGGACACCCACGGCGGGCTGGGGCTTGGTTTGCCAGAAATGGGTATCGTGGCGAGAGGCCTCGCGCGCGCCTTGGCGCCCGAGCCGCTGGTGGCATCGGCGGTGATGGCGACCACCGCGCTCGCCGGCGGCGGCAGCGAGGCGCTGAAGCGCGAGCACTTGCCGCGCCTCGTTGCAGGCGAGACCGTGCCGGTGCTGGCTTGGCAAGAAACCGCCGGCGCATGGGACGCCGCATCGCCGGCGCTTCAGGCGCGGCCATTGGAGGGCGGCTATCGGCTTACCGGCGTCAAGCGCTTCATCGCCGGCGCGGCACAGGCGGATGTTTTTCTGGTATCCGCGCTCGCCGACGCGAGCCCCGCTTTGTTCTGGGTGGCGCGCGATACCGCCGGTGTGCGGCTCGAGCTGGAGCCGCTCGCTGACGGACGCCAGTTCGGTACGCTGACACTCACCGATGCGCTAGTTTCACGAGAACGCGTCGTCGCCCGAGGGCGTCAGGCGGCCGATGCGCTGGCGCGCGCGCTCGATTACGGCGCCGCCGTCGCGAGCGCGGAGCTCTGCGGTGTGGCGGAGCGGGCATTGGAAATCAGCCTCGATTACCTCAGGACCCGCGTGCAATTCGGCAAGCCGATCGGCAGCTTTCAGGCGCTCCAGCATCGCGGGGTGGATCTCTACATCCAGAAAGAGCTGGCTGGCGCTGTTCTCGACCAGGTGCTCGAGGCGCTTGGTGAAGCGCCGGATGCGGCAAGCCGGGCTGCGCTCGCGAGCCGGCTCAAGGCACGCTGCTCGGACGCCGCGCTGCGGGTCACGCGCGAATCGATCCAGCTGCACGGCGCGATCGGGTTCACAGACGATTGCGACATCGGACTCTATTTGAAACGCGCACTCGTGCTCGCCGGCTGGCTGGGCAGCGCGACGCAGCACCGCCGGCGCTACGTGGCTTTGAGCAGCGAAAATGGCAAATAGTGAATGGTGAATGCAGACACTTCGGCCACGGCAAAACACGGGACTCGTTTCAAGAACAAGAACATTAGCCACGGAATCACACGGAAACACACGAAACAAAATGCCTTGGATAAGCGCAAGAGAAAGATTTCCGCCGCTGACCATGGCGTCGGTTTTTGAATGCAGCGGGCCCGGAGCAGAACATGACTGACTGGAACGCGATGAGCGATGAAGACTTTCGCCGCGAGGCGCGCGAATTTTTCGAGTCCGAGTATCCGCCCGCGCTCCGCTACATCCTGCGCCGCGCCCGCTGGCACGAGATGAAGGAGTGGTGGCGCAAGCTCTATGAGAAGGGCTGGATCGCGCCCAACTGGCCGCGCGAGTGGGGTGGTATGGGGCTCGAGGCGGGAAAGATGGTGGCCCTGCTCGAGGAAATGGAGCGCCATGGCGTCGCGCGCGCGCCCGACCAGGGCATCACCCAGGTCGGGCCGATCATCATGCAATTCGGCACCGAGGAGCAGAAACGGCGCTACCTGCCGGGCACGCTCTCCGGGGAATTCATCTGGTGCCAGGGCTACTCCGAGCCCAATGCGGGTTCGGACCTGGCGAGCCTTCAAACCAGCGCGATACGCGTGGACGACGAGTTCGTCATCAATGGCCAGAAGATCTGGACATCGCTCGCGGATGACGCGACCCACATCTATCTACTGGCCCGCACCGACCGGCAAGTAAAAAAACAGGCGGGGATCAGCTTTTTCATTGTCAATCTGCAAACGCCGGGAATAACGATCCGCCCGATCCGAAACCTTGCCGGGCACGAGGAGTTCTGCCAGGTGTTCTTCGACGAAGTTCGTGTGCCGCTTTCCGCGCTTGTGGGTCAACTGAATGAAGGGTGGAATATCGCCAAAGCCCTGCTGTCTTTCGAGCGGCTGAATATTGGGAGCCCGCGCCGCCCGCAGTACGCATTGCACCGGCTGGAGGCGGTCGCACGGGCGAGGGGCCTGTTTGCCGACCCGGGATTCGTCGACCGCTACGCCGCGGTCAAACTCGACCTCGAGGACCTCGCCGCGCTCTATGGCGGGTTCGTCGAGCAGGCGAAGCGCGGCGAGGCGCTGGGGCCCGAGATTTCCATGCTGAAAATCTGGGCGATGGAAACCTGGCAGCGCGTGACCGATCTGCTGGTCGAAGTCGGCGAGGAGCAGGGGGTGATGCCGGGCGTACAAGACGTCGCAGGCGTGAAAGCGGACTTTCTGAATGCGTTCTACTATGCGCGGCCGGCGACGATCTACGGCGGCTCGAGCGAGATCCAGCGCAACATTCTTGCCAAGTACGTGCTTCGGCTGCCGGGCTGATCCGCGCGAGACCGTGCCCGATTGAAAGATTGCCGGTGACGCTCCATCATTGGCGCGCCCCCTCGTTCCATCATCAAGGAAGCAGATATGCCAAAGCAGATCATTCACTCGGAAGCCGCGCCTAGGGCGATCGGGCCGTACTCGCAGGCGGTTCGCTGCGGCAACACGGTTTATCTAGCCGGGCAGATCGGGCTCGATCCGGCGACCATGGAGCTCGTGCCGGGCCTCGACGCGCAGGCCCGCCGCGTCTTCGAGAACCTCAGGGCCGTGGCGCAGGCGGCCGGCGGCGATCTGGGCGATATCGTGAGGCTCGCCATCTACCTTATCGATCTCGGCGACTTTGGCCGCGTGAATGAGATCATGGCCGACTGTTTCACCGCGCCGTATCCGGCGCGCGCGACGCTCGGCGTGGCCAGTCTTCCGCGCGGCGCGCTCGTGGAGATCGACGCCATCATGCATCTCGAGTGATGGATCATGTGTGATGGGGGGCGAGAGCGAGCATGGCACGGGCGCGGTCTGAGCGGATAGTCATCGCGCCTGATCCGTCGCTGTCAGGTCTGAGCCGCTCGCTCCTGGCGAGGCTCGCGAAGCTCGGAATCGCAACCAAGTTCGATCTGGTTCTGCACTTGCCGCTGCGGTACGACGACGAGACGCGGCTCTACCCGATCAGTCACGCGCCGGCGAGCGGCCCCGCGCTCGTCGAGGGCACCGTCGTCGAGTGTGACATCAAATACCGCCCCCGGCGCCAGCTCATCTGCTACCTCGAGGACGGCAGCGGAGTGCTGACCTTGCGATTTCTGAATTTCTACATGAGCCAGGTAAAGCAGCTCTCTGCCGGAACCCGCGTGCGTGCCTACGGGGAGATCCGCCACGGTTTTCATGGTCCCGAGATGGTGCATCCGCGCTATCGCGTTGTCCTCGGGGACATGCCCGTTGCAGCGGCGCTGACCCCGGTCTATCCCGCGACGGCCGGCCTTGCGCAGGACACGCTGCGGCACCTGATCGCGCGCGCGCTCAACGATTGCGACCTCACGGACACGCTTCCTCCGGCGCTGCTCGGGCAGCTCTCACTGCCTTCGTTCCGCGATGCGGTCTTGCTCCTCCACAATCCACCCCCGCAGATCCCGCAGTCGGAACTGCAGGAACGTCGACATCCGGCGTGGCGCCGCGTGAAATTCGACGAGCTGCTTGCGCAGCAACTGTCGATGCGTTTGCATCACGAGCGACGTCGCAGCGCCGGGGCGCCCGCCCTGCGCCCGCGCCAGGAATTGACGCGCGTTCTCCTCGCGCGCTTGCCGTTCGAGCTGACGCGCGCGCAACGCAAGGCCTGGCGCGAAATCGAACGCGATCTCAGCGCGCCGCATCCGATGCAACGCTTGCTGCAAGGCGACGTGGGTAGCGGCAAGACGGTGGTCGCCGTGCTTGCCGCCCTGCAATGCGTCGAGAACGGGCGGCAGGTCGCGGTCATGGCGCCGACCGAGATCCTGGCCGAGCAGCATTACCGCAAGTTCGCCTCGTGGCTTGCGCCGCTTGGGCTCGAGATCGTCTGGCTCTCCGGAAGCCTCGGCCGCAAGGAGAAACGCGCCGCACTCGCGGCCGCTGCCCAGGGGGCCGCGCGTATCGTTGTCGGAACGCACGCCCTGATCGAGGAGGAGGTCGGCTTTGCCGACTTGGCGCTGGCGATCGTGGACGAGCAGCACCGCTTTGGCGTGCACCAGCGTCTGGCGCTGCGGCTGAAAGGCTCACGCCCGAACCAAGGAGCGCAACCGCACCAGCTCATGATGAGCGCGACGCCGATTCCGCGGACGCTCGCGATGAGCTATTACGCCGACCTTGATGTCACGACCATCGATGAAATGCCGCCCGGGCGCGCGCCGGTGACCACCAAGCTGATCTCGGAGGCGCGCCGGGCCGAGGTGATCCAGCGCGTGCGTGACGCGTGCATGGCGGGCAGCCAGGCCTATTGGGTTTGTCCCTTGATCGAGGAGTCCGAGGCGCTTCAGCTGAAGACGGCGCTCGAAACGCACGCCGTGCTCACCGCGACTTTCCCTGAGCTGAGACTCGGACTTGTGCACGGCCGCATGAAGGGCGGGGAGAAGGGCCGGGCCATGGAGGCGTTCCGGAGCGGGGAGATTCAACTGCTCGTCGCGACCACGGTCATCGAGGTGGGCGTGGACGTTCCCAACGCGACCCTGATGGTGATCGAGCACGCGGAGCGCATGGGACTTGCGCAGTTGCACCAGCTGCGCGGACGGGTTGGCCGCGGCGCGGGGGAGAGCATTTGCATCCTTCTCTACGCGCATCCGCTCACGGCGATGGCGCGGGAACGGCTCAAGGTCATTTACGAGAACCGTGACGGGTTCGAAATCGCGCGCCATGATCTGCTCCTGCGCGGGCCCGGTGAGATGCTTGGCGCCCGGCAGAGCGGCGTGCCGCTGCTCAGGTTCGCCGATCTCAATGCCGACCTCGACCTGCTCGATGCTGCGCGCGCGGTGGCCCAGGAGCTGCTGCGCGATCAACCCCCGGCCGCGCGGCGCCACTTGGCACGCTGGCTCGGGGCGAGGCATGAATACTTGAAGGTTTAGAGCCCGTAACATGATGAAACGCGCGTGCGGTGCGAGACGGAATTGGCAATGGCGCGAAGCGAGGTGCAGCCCATATCGGGAATATGGGCAAGCCGAGCGACAAAGCCAGTGCCGATTCTGGCCGCAACCCCCTGGGGGCTGGCGCGATTCTGGCTTGAAAGCCAGGCACCGACAGAAAGCCATTTAGTTCTAGGAGAGTGCTGGATGCTCATGCCAAGCCAAAATCGCGACAGCGCAGCGTGGGTTTCATTGTGTTGCGGGCTCTTAATACAATTCGAATCGTGAGCACTGTCAAACGCGACCGCTACTGGCGCCGCCGCCCCGCTGCGGGCGCTGGCCGGTATCACGGCTGGTTGATCGACCGCGGCTCCCTGACCGATCGCATCCGCGGCCGCTGCGGGGCGTTTAGCGTGCGGCTCGTCTTTCAAGGGCCGCGCCGAGCGACACGCGACGAGCGCTTCTTGTTCGGTGGCCGGGCACGCCAGACGCTGGTGCGCGAGGTCTATCTTTGCTGCGGGGATGTTCCGGTGGTGTTTGCACACAGCGTTGCACGCCGCGGCGACTTGCGCCGGGCGTGGCGGGCGCTTAACCGGCTTGGAACGCGGCCGCTGGGTGCGGCATTATTCGCCGACCCGCGCGTGCGGCGCCAGCCGCTGCGCTTTCGCGAGCTGCGCGCCCGCGACGAGCTTACTGCGCTCGCGCTCGCCGGCGTGCGCGGCCAACGGCCGGCGCTGTGGGCGCGGCGCTCGCTCTTCACTCTGCGCAATTCACCTATACTGGTGACTGAGATTTTCCTGCCCGGGATACTCGCGTTGTGATTGCCACGGTCAAGCGTCGGATGGACGCGTACGAGCGGCTCATGCGGCTCGACAAGCCGATCGGCATCCTGCTGCTGCTCTGGCCCGCGCTGTGGGGGCTGTGGCTCGCCGCGTACGGTTTTCCGGACTACGACAATCTTGCAATCTTTGTCGTGGGCGTCGTGCTGATGCGCTGTTTTGGCTGCATCGTGAACGATTATGCCGACCGCAAGTTCGACCCCCATGTCGAGCGAACGCGGGATCGCCCGCTGGCAACGGGCGAGGTATCGCCGCGCGAGGCGCTCGTGCTGGCAGCTTTTCTGGTGCTGTTCGCCTTCCTGCTCGTGTTGCAGCTCAACAAGTTGACTGTAATGCTGGCATTCGTCGCACTCCCGTTGGCGGTCATCTATCCCTTTCTGAAACGCGTGTTCTCATTCCCGCAGGCCTGGCTGGGAATCGCCTTCGGCTTTTCGATTCCGATGGCGTTTGCCGCGCAGCACGGCAGCCTGATGAAGGTGGCGTGGGTAATGATGGTCGCCAACATGTTCTGGGCGATCGCGTACGACACCGAGTACGCGATGGTTGACCGCGACGACGACGTGAAGCTCGGGCTCAAATCGTCGGCGATCCTTCTCGGGCGCCATGACGTGGCCGGCGTGATGGTTGCTCACGCGTTGTTTCTGCTCGTCATGGCGGGCGTGGGCTACGAGCGGCAGCTCGGAGCCTTCTACTTTGCAGGGCTTGCTGTTGCGGCGGGCCTCGTGGCCTACCAATACCGCCTGATTCGCGCGCGCGGGCGCGCGGCGTGCTTCAAGGCGTTTCTCAACAATAACTGGGTCGGGTTCGCCATTTTCGCGGGGCTCGCGCTCGATCTTTATTTACGCGTCCGGCTGCGGTGGTGAGCGAACGTTCGGGGATGGCTGCGCCATGAAATATCGTGACCTGCGTGATTTCCTCTCCCAGCTCGAGGCTCGCGGGGAATTGAGGCACGTAACCGCTGCGGTCGACCCGCGGCTCGAGATGACGGAGATCTGCGACCGCGTTCTGCGTCGCGGCGGCCCGGCGCTCCTGTTTGAAAAGCCTGCCGGTTACGCAGTGCCCGTGCTCGGAAATCTTTTCGGCACGATAAAGCGTGTTGGTCTTGGTATGGGCGTGGACGCGGATGACCCGAAACCCGCGTTGCGCGATCTGGGAAGGCTGCTGGCTCAGCTGAAGGAACCCGAGCCCCCGCGCGGATGGAAGGATGCGTGGGACAAGCTGCCATTGCTGAAGCAGGTGCTGACGATGCAGCCACGGGAGGTCTCGAGCGCGCCGTGCCAGGAAACGGTGTGGGAAGGCGCGGAGGTTGATCTTGGGCGGCTACCGGTCCAGACCTGCTGGCCAGGCGACGCTGCGCCGCTCGTCACCTGGGGCCTGACAGTCACGCGCGGGCCCAACCGCCGTCGACAGAATCTCGGCATTTATCGCCAGCAGGTGATCGCGCGCGACAAGGTCATCATGCGCTGGCTGGCGCACCGCGGCGGCGCGCTCGACTACCGCGATCACACACTGGCGCGGCCGCAGGAGCCGTTCCCGGTCGCCGTGGCTTTAGGCGCTGACCCGGCCACCATGCTGGGCGCGGTGACGCCGGTGCCGGACGCGCTGTCCGAATATCAATTCGCGGGCCTGCTGCGCGGTGCCAAGACGGAGATAGTCAGGTGCAGGAGTCATGAGTTGCGGGTCCCGGCCGCCGCGGAGATCGTCCTCGAGGGCTTCATTCATCCGGGCGAGACTGCGCTCGAGGGGCCGTTCGGCGACCACACCGGCTACTACAACGAGCAGGCGCGCTTCCCGGTCTTCACCATCGATCGCATCACGCTGCGGCGCGACCCCATCTATCACTCGACCTATACCGGGAAACCGCCGGACGAACCGGCAGTGCTCGGCATGGCGCTGAACGAAGTCTTCGTGCCGCTGCTCACGCGCCAGTTCCCCGAAATCGTGGACTTCTATCTCCCGCCAGAGGGTTGTTCCTACCGGATGGCGGTGGTGAGCGTGAAGAAGCAGTACCCGGGTCACGCGAAGCGCGTAATGTTCGGCATCTGGAGCTTTCTGCGGCAGTTCATGTACACGAAGTTCATCATCGTCACCGACGATGACGTCAACATCCGCGACTGGAAGGAAGTGATCTGGGCCCTCACCACGCGCGTCGATCCGCAGCGCGACACCCTGATCGCCGAGCGCACGCCGATCGACTATCTCGATTTCGCCAGCCCCGTGCCCGGCCTCGGCTCCAAGATGGGCATCGATGCGACCAACAAGTGGCCCGCCGAAACCGACCGGCGCTGGGGCGAGCCGATCGCGATGACCGAGGAAGTGAAGCGGCGCGTGGACGCGCTGTGGGGGCAACTCGGGCTCTAGCCTGAGTCCTGGTCCAGGCCTCGGTATTCAATTCGTCACCGCGTGCGCCTATCGCGCCCCGCGGCAACAATCCGCGCCGTCGCGGCGGTAGACCCAGTCAAGCAGGGCGTCCTCAACAGGATGCGCGTGGTGGGCGTTTTGATGATTGACGATGAAGACGACGACCATGCGCCGGCCCCGCGCATCGAGCAGATAGCCTGCCATGGCGCGCACGCCGTCCAGTGTGCCGGTCTTCATGTGGGCGCGGCCCGCGACCGCATCGTTCTTGACCCGTTTCTTCATGGTCCCGTCGGCCGCCGCGAGCGGCAGCGAGGCGATCAGCTCCGGCATCAGCGGGCTGCGATACGCCGCGAGGAGCAGCCGGCCCAAGCTGCGCGCGCTCAGGCGTTCCATGCGCGAGAGACCCGCGCCGTTTTCGAGGACGAGCTCGGGAAAGACTAGGCCCTTCTCCTCGAGCCACCGGCGAATCGCGCGCACCGACTTTTCCGTGGTCGCCGGGGCGCCTTCGGCTTCGGCGCCCAGGGTGAGGAAGAGCTGGCGGGCCATGACGTTGTTGCTGAACTTGTTGATGTCGCGCACCGTCTCTGCAAGCGTTTGAGACCTCCAGGTAGAGAGCAGACGCGCGTCGGGGCCGGCTTCGCCCTCGCGCACGCCCCCGCTGAATGTCCCGCCCAACTCGTGCCACAGGACCCGGAAGAGGCCGTGGGCGTACTCGCTGGGGCCCAGCACGCTGAAGTAACGCTCACGCTCACCGCAGGCGGCCGCAAGTCTGCCGGCGAACCGCAGCCGGGCCGCCGCGGGCGAGTCGCGGAGATCGTACTGCAAACCGGCTTCCCAGTAGCCGCAGCGTGCGCCGTCGAGCACCACATTGTTCAGGATCCGCACCTGCGGCAGATCAGGCTCGGCGATGATGCGCACTGCGCGAGCCACCGGATCCGGAATGAATTGCACCCGCACGGATTTGAAATTCAAGAGCAGCGCATCGGGCGCCGTGTTGTAGGGGCGCATCGGTTTGTCGTCGATGCCGGTCGCCTCGGCAGCGCCGAGAGCGAAATGGCTGCGGTCGAGCACGAGATCGCCGCGAATCTCGCGCAAACCCCTTGCACGGAGCTCGCGCAGCAACAGCCAGAAGTTCTCGAGTGTGAGCTTGGGATCTCCGTAACCCTTGAGGATGAGGTCGCCCGCGAGCGCGCCCTGCGCAAGCGTGCCTGCCGCGTAGGCCTCCGTCGGCCATGCGTAGGCGGGGCCGAGCAGCTCGAGGGCTGCATAGGTTGTGAGGAGCTTGATGGTGGAGGCGGGATTGAGCGAGCGGTTGGCACCGATCGCGAGCAGGGGACGAGGGGCGCCGACCTCATGCACATAGAAGGCGGCCGCTTGGTGGGGAATACCCGCGCGCGCAAGCGCGCGCGCTACCGGCTCGGGCGGGGCCGCGGGCCTGGCTGCAGCCGGCAACAGCGCCGTGAAGCAGGCGGTGAGAAAAATGAACACGAGACGCATCGGCGCAGATGCCAAAGGGCGTGTCACCGGCAGCCCTACGGTAGATCGACGCTCATGCCACGCTGCGGCAGCGTGACCCCGCGCCACTTCAGGCGGGCGCGCACCGCGCCGGCGAACTGCTCTGAAATATCCGCCTCGCCATGCACGATATAGGTGGCGCGCGGCGCGCGCTTGAAGCGCGAGAGCCAATCGATGAGCCCCTCCTGGTCGGCGTGCGCAGAGAGACCGCCGATCGTGTAGATCTGCGCGCGGACCGGCACCGGGATGCCGAAAATGCGCACCTCCTTCGCGCCGTCGACGAGCCTGCGTCCCAGCGTGCCTGCGGCCTGAAAACCGGGAATGATAATCGAGCATTCGGGTCTGCCGAGATTATGCCGCAGGTGGTGCTTGATGCGACCGGCTTCGCACATGCCGCTCGCGGAGATAATGACCGCGCCGCGCTTGACCCGGTGCAGGGCGATCGACTCCTCTACGTCCTGGACGAAGCGGATCCGCGGCCGGCCCCGGGCGCTCTTGAGCCAGCGCACAAGCTTGGCCGCATCCGCGTCGAGCACCGCGAGATGGCGCAGAGTGATCGAGGTTGCTTTGAGCGCGAGAGGCGAGTCGACGTAGATGTCCATTTCGGGCAGCTCGCCCTTGCGGTAGAGATCGGCGAGAAGGTAGATGAGGTCCTGGGTACGGCCGACCGCAAACGACGGCACGATCACGTTGCCGCCCTTGCGCGAGAGCGTGTCGGTCACGGCGCGGCGCAGCTCCTCGAGGGTCGCGGGCCAGGAGCGGTGCTGCCGGTTGCCGTAGGTGGACTCCACCAGCAGTACGTCGGCGTCTGCAATGGCGGTGGGATCTCGCACCAGCGGGCGAAGGCGCTGCCCGATATCACCCGAGCACACCAGCTTGCGACGAGCCGCGCCCTGGCCAACCCAGATTTCGATGATTGCGGAACCGAGAATGTGCCCTGCGTCCCGGAAGCATGCCCGCACGCCGGGCCGGGGCGTGACCTCGGCATCGTACGTGACCGGCACGAGCTGCCGAAGGCAGCGCTCGGCGTCCCTTACCGTGTAGAGCGGGGCTTTTTCCGTGACGCGCCGGCGCGTTTTCGTGTGGCGTCCGCGCTCGCTCTCGCGTTCCTGGATGTGGGCGCTGTCCGCCAGCATCACTTCGAGCAGATCGCAGGTGGCGTCCGTGGCGAAGATGGGGCCGCCAAAACCCTGGGCGACCAGCCGAGGCAGCAAACCCGAGTGGTCGATGTGGGCGTGCGTGAGCAGGACGAAGTCGAGCGCGCGCGGATCGAAAGCGAAATGCGAGCGATTCTTCGCCTCCGTTGCGCGGTTGCCCTGGAAAAGGCCGCAGTCCACGAGGAATCGCGCGGCGCGGGTTTCCACGAGAAAACATGAACCGGTGACCTCGCCGGCCGCGCCGAGAAACGTGAGTCTCACTTGGCGCTCAAGGGAGGGGCAACGCCTCGAGCAGCTCGGCCGTGCGCGTGGCGAGCAGGGCGATTTCAGCGTCACCGATTACATAAGGCGGCATGAAATAGATGGTATTGCCAATCGGACGCAGCAACAGCTCCCGCTCCAGCGCCGCGGTAAAGAACCGGCGGGCGAAGTGAGGGTCTTCGGTATCGACATCGAAGGCCCAGATCATCCCGATGTTGCGATAATGCCGGACCCGGGGGTGATTGGCGATCGGCTTCGTCGCGGTCGTCAGGCCGGCGCTGCGGCTGCGGTTCGCCTCGATGACGCGGTCCTGCTCAAATATCGCCAGAGTCGCGAGCGCGGCGCGGCACGCGAGCGTGTTGCCGGTGTAGGAGTGCGAATGAAGGAATCCCCGGCTCACCTCCTCGTCGTAGAACGCCTGGTAGACGGAAGGGCGCGCCAGAACGACCGAGAGCGGCAGGTAGCCGCCAGTGATCCCTTTCGACAGGCACAGGAAGTCGGGCTGAATGCCGGCCTGCTCGTAGGCGAAGAACGTGCCGGTGCGCCCGAAGCCGGTCATGATCTCGTCGGCGATCAGATGCACCTCATAGCGGTCGCACAACAGGCGGGCCTCGCGCAGGTATTCAGCGTCGTACATCGCCATGCCGGTGGCGCCCTGCACCAGGGGCTCGACGATCAGCGCAGCGGTCTCTCCGTGGTGCCGCTCGAGATGTTGCTCCAGCGCCTGGGCGCAGCGCAGCGCGTAGTCACGCTGCGTTTCTCCCGGTTCTGCCAGCCGCGAGTCGGGACTCGGCACCTGGTGACTCTCCATCAACAGCGGCGCATAGGTATCCTTGAAGAGGCGAACATCAGTAACGGCAAGCGCGCCGAGCGTTTCGCCGTGGTAGCTGCCGGCGAGGCTCAAGAAGCGCTTTTTTTCGACCTGGCCGCGGTTGCGCCAGCAGTGAAAACTCATTTTGAGCGCGATCTCGACGGCGGACGCGCCATCGCTTGCGTAGAAGCAGTGCCCGAGCGCGCCACCGGTCGCCCCGGCCAGGCGCTCGGATAGCTCCACGACCGGCTCGTGGCTGAAACCCGAAAGCAACACGTGCTCGAGGCGGTCAAGCTGTGCTCGTAACGCCGAATTAATGCGCGGGTTGCAGTGCCCGAAGAGATTCACCCACCAGGAACTGATCGCGTCCAGATAGCGCCGGCCGTCGAAATCGTAAAGCCAGCAGCCTTCGCCGCGTGCCACGGGAACGAGCGGCAGCCATTCGTGGTGCTTCATTTGCGTGCATGGGTGCCACACAGCGGCAAGGCTGCGTTTTAGCAGCAGATCGTTGTGAGTGCTAGTTTGCATTTTGAACGCGAAGGCATTAAAAAAATGACGCAATCG
>LJTT01000056.1 GCA_001303585.1 Betaproteobacteria bacterium SG8_41 | reverse complement strand
TCTCGGTGGCGTTGATTCAGCCCATCGCGATGGAAGAGGGGCTGCGCTTTGCGATCCGCGAGGGCGGCAAGACCGTCGGCGCGGGCGTCGTGGCCAAGGTCATTGAGTGAGTTCAGAGTTCGGTGCTCCGGGTTCCGGGTTGACAGCCCCGAACATTGAACACGGAACATTGAACACGGAGCGGGATTAGGCCAGTAGCTCAATTGGCAGAGCGTCGGTCTCCAAAACCGAAGGTTGGGGGTTCGAGACCCTCCTGGCCTGCCAGCTGCAGTTGCAGAATGACGAGTTGTAAATGATGAATCTTGAATTGAGCATTGCCATTCAACATTCATCCTTCAACATTTGACATTCAGAAGGATAGATGGCGGACAAGATAAAGATTTTTCTGGCTATGGCGCTGGTCGTGGCTGGCGTCGCCGGTTTCTATTATCTCGGCGAGTACGCCATGATCTTCCGCGTGGCGGCCGTTCTGGGCGGGCTCGCTGTGGGCGCCGCCGTGTTCTGGATGTCGGCGCCGGGTAAGCAATTTCACGAGTACGCTCGTGAATCGGTGGCGGAGACGAAGAAGGTGGTGTGGCCGACCCGGAAGGAGACGCTGCAAACGACCGGAATCGTTTTCGCATTCGTGGTGGTCATGGCGCTGTTTCTTTGGATTGTTGACGCGGGGTTGCTGTGGTTCGTTCAGAAGCTGATGAGCTAGGAATTGCGATGAGCAAGAAGTGGTACGTCGTCCACGCGTACTCGGGTTTCGAGAAGAGCGTGCAGCGCACATTGCAGGAACGCATCCGTCGCGCCGGGATGGAGGACAAGTTCGGGCAGATTCTGGTGCCGGTCGAGGAAGTGGTGGAGATGAAGTCCGGGCAGAAGGCGATTAGCGAGCGCAAGTTCTTCCCGGGCTACGTGCTCGTCGAGATGGAGATGACAGACGACACCTGGCATCTCGTCAAGAACACGCCGAAGGTGACCGGATTCATTGGCGGCACGGCGACCAAGCCCACGCCCATCTCCGAGAAGGAGGTGCAGAACATCCTGCACCAGATCCAGGAAGGCGTCGAGAAGCCGCGTCCCAAGGTGCTGTTCGAGGTGGGCGAGGCCGTGCGGGTGAAGGAAGGGCCGTTCGCCGATTTCCACGGAAACGTGGAGGACGTCAACTACGACAAGAACAAACTGCGCGTTTCGGTGACGATTTTTGGCCGTTCGACTCCGGTGGAGCTCGACTTCGGCCAGGTAGAGAAGGCGTAAGTAGCGAACGGTGAAGAGTGAACAGCGGTCGGCCAGGAGTTTGTCGAATACCGGTTCACCATTCACGATTCACGGAATTGGATGGGGAGGGCGCATAACGCGTCCGCTTGAACCCGCAAGGAGAGCCAGATGGCGAAAAAGATAGTCGGCTTTATCAAGCTGCAGGTGCCGGCGGGCAAGGCTAATCCCAGCCCGCCCATCGGCCCCGCGTTGGGGCAACGTGGCCTGAACATCATGGAGTTCTGCAAGGCGTTTAACGCTGCCTCGCAGAAGATGGAGCCCGGCTTGCCGGTGCCTGTCGTTATCACGGCATATCACGACAAAAGCTTCACTTTCGTGATGAAGACGCCGCCCGCGAGCGTGCTGATCATGAAGGCGATGAAGCTTGAGAAGGGCAGTGCGCGGCCCAACACCGACAAAATCGGCAAGATCACGCGCGCGCAGGCCGAGGAAATCGCCAAGATGAAGATGCCCGATTTGACGGCGGCAGACCTCGATGCGGCGGTGCGCACCATAGCCGGCAGCGCGCGCAGCATGGGCGTGGACGTGGAGGGCCTGTAGATGAGACCTGCGTCGAAACGATATCAGTCAGTGCGCGCCAAAGTGGACCGCGCGAAGATGTACGTCGCGCAAGACGCGCTGAAGCTGGTCAAGGAGAGCGCGACCGCCAAGTTCGATGAGTCGGTGGATGTGTCGATCAACCTCGGCATCGACGCGAAGAAATCGGACCAGAGCGTGCGGGGGTCGATCGTGCTGCCGCAGGGTACCGGCAAGAGCGTGCGCATTGCGGTGTTTGCGCAAGGCGACCGGGCGGCGCAGGCCAAGGAGGCGGGCGCCGATATCGTTGGCTTCGAGGATCTCGCCAACGACATCAAGGGGGGCAAACTGGATTTCGACGTGGTGATCGCAACACCGGACGCGATGCGGGTGGTGGGCCAGCTTGGCCAGATCCTCGGGCCGCGTGGCCTGATGCCGAACCCGAAAGTGGGGACGGTCACGCAGGATGTGGCTGCCGCGATCAAGAATGCGAAGGCCGGCCAGATTCAATATCGTGCCGACAAGGCGGGTATCGTTCAGTGCACGATCGGCCGCGCTTCGTTTTCCGTCGAAGCGCTGGCCGACAATCTTAGGGCGCTGGTGGATGCGGTCAACAAGTCCAGGCCCGCGGGCGCCAAGGGGATCTTTTTGAAGAAGATTTCCGTCTCGAGCACGATGGGCGCGGGCGTGCGTGTAGACCAGACAAGTTTGGGCATGTGAAGACTTTGGGCTGCCGCGCCGGTTGTGGCGGCAGGTTGTCAAAGACCGTAGGAACCGGGGGGTTTAATTTTCTTGGGAACGCGACACACGGGTTCATGGTCGGAAGCTGCCTTCAGGGCGGCGGCCTGCCTGGGGCCCGGGGTCGTCGGTACCGGAAATCCTACGCAGACGGCGGACCCGAAAAAGATCAAGTGGCTGAGTTCTGGCTTCTGGATCAACGGTCGCCGGTGGCGGAACGAAGAGTGCGGCGCAAGAAATGGCGGGCAGGCGGTGAAAGCACAGCCCCTTTTTTCCAGCGCGCGTCATTCGTCGTTCTTTGTTTAACCGTTTGACGGAGGTAGAACTTGAGTCTCAATCTCGAGCAGAAACAGGCCATGGTGGCCGAGGTAAGCGCCCAGCTTGCCCAGGCCCAGGCCGTGGTCCTGGCCGAGTACCGCAGCCTCCAGGTCGGCGAGATGACCGAACTGCGCCGTAAAGCGCGCGGCTCGGGCGTCTACCTGCGCGTGCTGAAGAACACGCTCGCGCGCCGCGCGGTGGCCAATACGCCGTTCAAGGGGCTCGCCGAGCAGATGGTGGGCCCCCTTGCTTACGGCATCTCGAGCGACCCGGTCGCGGTGGCCAAGGTGCTGCAGGAATTTGCCAAGGGCAACGACAAGCTCGTCATCAAGGCCGGCGCGATGCCAAACGTCGTCATGTCGGCCAAAGAGGTGGCCACTTTGGCGCAAATGCCGAGCCGGCAGGAGCTTCTCGGCATGCTGTTGGGCACGATGCAGGCACCGGTCGCGAAATTCGTCCGGACGCTTAACGAAGTGCCGGGCAAATTCGTGCGCACACTGGCGGCGGTCCATGACCAGAAGGAGAAGCAGGCTGCATGAGGGGCCTGCCTGAACCCGATTTCGTAACGAACTAATCAGATCTGACAGGAGTCAATAGAAATGACGATTGCCAAAGCAGAAATCCTCGACGCGATCTCCAACATGACGGTGCTGGAGCTCTCGCAACTCATCAAGGATATGGAAGAGAAGTTTGGGGTCTCCGCGGCGGCCGCGACGGTTGCGGTGGCGGCGCCGGCGGCGGGCGGCACGGGTGCCGCGGCGGCCGAGGAGCAGACCGAGTTCACCGTGATGCTCAACAGCTCAGGGGCCAACAAGGTCAACGTGATCAAGGTCGTGCGTGCCGTGACCGGTCTCGGGCTGAAGGAAGCAAAGGACCTGGTGGACGGCGCGCCGAAGGCCGTCAAGGAAGGCATTGCCAAGGCCGAAGCGGACACGATCCTTAAGCAGCTGACTGAGGCCGGCGCCACCGGCGAGATCAAGTAATCGCGATGCGGACGCGCGGCTGGCGGGCACCCGTCAGCCCTGATCTTATTTTGAGCAGGTCACGCTTTGCTCGCTGCCCGGGCCCGATCGGCCCGGGCGTGAGCGTGGCCTTTGTCGTTCGCTATCTGAATCTTTCCTGGAGCTGATATGGCGTACTCCTTCACCGAGAAGAAGCGCATCCGTAAGACCTTTGCGAAGCGCGACAGCGTGCTGCCGGTGCCGTTCCTGCTGGCCACGCAGATCCAATCCTTCGCTGCGTTCCTGCAGGCGGACGCTGCGCCGGAGGCGCGCAAGAGCGAGGGCCTGCAGGCCGCGTTCAAGAGCATCTACCCGATCGAGAGCCACTCCAAGAACGCCCGGCTCGAGTTCGTGAGCTATGCGCTCGGGGAGCCGCCGTTCGACGTCAAGGAGTGCCAGCAGCGCGGGCTGACCTACGCAGCGCCGCTGCGCGCCAAGGTTCGGCTGGTGATCATGGACAAGGAAGCGGCCAAGCCCACGCCCAAGGAAGTCAAGGAGCAGGAAGTCTACATGGGCGAGATCCCGCTCATGACCAACACGGGCTCGTTCGTCATCAACGGCACCGAGCGCGTCATCGTGTCGCAGCTGCACCGCTCGCCCGGCGTGTTTTTCGAGCACGACCGCGGTAAAACGCATTCGTCAGGCAAGCTCCTCTTCTCGGCCCGCGTGATTCCCTACCGCGGCTCGTGGCTGGATTTCGAGTACGACCCCAAGGACTACCTCTACTTCCGGGTGGATCGCCGCCGGAAGATGCCAGTGACCATTCTGCTCAAGGCGCTGGGCTACACCCCCGAGAAGACGCTATCGGAGTTCTTCGCATTCGACATGTTCCAGCTGTCCAAGGAAGCGGTCGAGTTCGAACTCGTGCCCGAGCGCATGCGCGGCGAGTTGGCGCGCTTCGACATCTCGGCCAAAGGCAAGCTCATCGTCGCCAAGGACAAGCGCATCACGGTGAAGCATGTGCGCGAGATGGAGCAGGCAAACCTTCGCCGCATCACGGTACCGGACGACTTCCTTGTCGGCCGGGTGCTCGCGCACAACGTGATCGACAAGAACACCGGCGAAGTGCTTGCCAACGCCAACGACGAGATCACCGAGCAGTTGCTGCTGAAGCTGCGCGAGGCTGGGGTCGGGAAGTTCCAGACGATCTACACCAACGATCTCGACCAGGGCCCGTACATCTCGCAGACGCTGCGCATCGACGAGACCGCTGACCAGCTGGCTGCCCAGATTGCGATCTACCGCATGATGCGTCCGGGGGAGCCGCCGACAGAAGAGGCCGTGAAGACGCTGTTCACGCGGCTGTTCTTCAACGAGGACACCTACGACCTGTCCAAGGTTGGCCGGATGAAGTTCAACCGCCGCGTCGGACGCAGCGAACTGCTCGGAACGGGAACGCTGTCCGCGGAAGATATCGTTGCGGTCATCAAGATCCTCGTCGATCTGCGCAACGGCAAGGGCGAAATCGATGATATCGATCACCTCGGCAACCGCCGTGTGCGCTCCGTGGGAGAGCTTGCCGAAAACCAGTTCCGCGCAGGGCTGGTTCGCGTCGAGCGCGCGGTGAAGGAGCGCCTGTCGCAGGCCGAATCCGAGAATCTGATGCCGCACGATCTCATCAACGCCAAGCCCGTGAGCGCGGCAATCCGGGAGTTCTTCGGTTCCTCGCAGCTGTCTCAATTCATGGACCAGACGAACCCGCTGTCCGAGATCACGCACAAGCGTCGCGTCTCGGCTCTCGGGCCGGGCGGGCTCACACGCGAGCGCGCGGGGTTTGAAGTGCGCGACGTGCACCCGACGCATTACGGGCGCGTATGCCCGATCGAGACGCCGGAGGGCCCGAACATCGGCCTGATCAACTCGCTCGCGCTTTACGCGCGCACAAACGAGTACGGCTTTCTCGAAACGCCGTATCGCAAGGTGAAGAACGCCCAGGTAACCGACGAGATAAATTTCCTGTCTGCCATCGAGGAAGGGCAGTACATGATCGCCCAGGCGAACGCCGCCCTCGACAAGGAGGGGCGCTTCAGCGACGAGCTGGTGTCATGCCGCCACCGAAACGAGTTCACGCTGTCCACGCCCGATCGCATTGAGTACATGGACGTTGCGCCAGCGCAGGCGGTCTCGGTCGCCGCGTCGCTGATTCCGTTTCTCGAGCACGACGACGCCAATCGTGCCTTGATGGGCTCCAACATGCAGCGCCAGGCGGTGCCGTGCCTGAGACCCGAGAAGCCGCTGGTTGGCACCGGGCTCGAGCGTACGGTAGCCGTGGACTCCGGCACGGCGGTCCAGGCCTACCGTGGCGGGCTCGTGGACTATATTGACGCGTCCCGGATCGTGGTGCGCGTCAACGACGAGGAGACCGCGCCGGGCGAGGTGGGCGTTGACATTTACAACCTGGTCAAATACCAGCGCTCGAACCAGAACACGAACATCAACCAGCGGCCGCTGGTCAAGGTCGGGGACCGCATTGCGAAGGGCGATGTGGTCGCGGACGGCGCATCGACCGACATGGGCGAGCTCGCGCTGGGCCAGAACATGCTGGTGGCGTTCATGCCCTGGAACGGCTACAACTTCGAGGACTCGATCCTGATCTCGGAGCGCGTGGTGGGCGACGAGCGCTTCACGTCGATCCACATCGAGGAGCTCTCCGTCGTGGCCCGCGACACCAAGCTGGGGTCTGAGGAAATCACACGCGATATTTCCAATCTCTCGGAATCGCAGCTCGCCCATCTCGACGAGTCGGGCATCATTTACATCGGCGCAGAAGTCGAGGCCGGCGACGTGCTGGTGGGCAAGGTCACGCCCAAGGGCGAGACGCAGCTCACGCCCGAGGAGAAGCTGCTGCGCGCGATCTTCGGTGAAAAGGCGTCCGACGTCAAAGACACGAGCCTGCGCGTCCCTTCAGGGATGTCCGGCACCGTCATCGACGTCCAGGTTTTCACGCGCGAGGGCATCGAGCGCGACAAGCGTGCGCAGCAGATCATCGACGATGAGCTCAAGCGCTACAAGAAAGACCTTGGCGACCAGCTGCGCATCGTGGAAAACGATGCCTTCGAGCGCCTCGAGCGTCTGCTGATCGGCAAGACCGCGAACGGAGGGCCCAAGAAACTGGCGAGGGGCGCGAAGATCGCGAAGGCGTACCTGATGGAGGTCGAGCGGCATGCGTGGTTCGATATCCGCGTCGCCAATGACAAGGTTGCCGCGCAGCTCGAAAGCATCAAGGAGAGCCTGGCCCAGACCAAGCTGCTGTTCGACCGGATGTTCGAGGAAAAGAAGAAGAAGCTCACGAGCGGCGACGAATTGCCGCCCGGCGTTCAGAAAATGGTGAAGGTCTACCTTGCAGTCAAGCGCCGCCTGCAGCCGGGCGACAAGATGGCCGGCCGCCACGGCAACAAGGGCGTTATCTCGAAGATCGTGCCGGTGGAAGACATGCCCTACATGGGCGATGGCACGACCGTCGACATCGTGCTCAACCCGCTCGGTGTGCCTTCGCGCATGAACGTGGGACAGATTCTCGAGACCCATCTCGGCTGGGCCGCAAAGGGGCTCGGCCTCAAGATTGGTGAGATGCTGAAAGCGCAGGCAGACGCCTCCGGCGTGCGCAAGTTCCTGGAGCGCATCTATCACGGCGGCAGCCGCACCGAGGACCTCAGCCTGCTTTCTGACGCGGAGGTCTTGCAACTCGCCGAGAACCTGAAGGGTGGCGTGCCGTTCGCGACCCCCGTGTTCGACGGGGCCACCGAGAAGGAAATCAAGGAGATGCTGAATCTCGCGGGACTGCCGCAAGGTGGGCAGGTCACCCTTCATGACGGGCGCACGGGCGATCCGTTCGAGCGCCCGGTGACCGTGGGATTCATGCACATGCTCAAGCTGCATCATCTGGTGGACGACAAGATGCATGCGCGCTCGACCGGGCCCTACAGCCTGGTGACGCAGCAGCCGCTGGGCGGCAAGGCGCAGTTCGGCGGGCAGCGCTTCGGCGAGATGGAAGTCTGGGCGCTCGAGGCCTACGGCGCGGCGTACGTGCTGCAGGAGATGCTGACCGTCAAGTCCGACGACACGGAAGGCCGGCGCAAGGTCTACGAGTCGATCGTGAAGGGCGATCACCGCATCGAAGCCGGCATGCCGGAGTCCTTCAACGTGCTAGTGAAGGAAATTCGTTCGCTCGCGATCGACATCGACCTGGACCGCGGCCGTTATTGAACGGCGGGCATGGGATTATTTACCGAGACTGACCTGACCTCATACGGGAGTCATTGATGAAAGCACTGCTGGATTTATTCAAGCAGGTCACGCAGGAAGAGGAGTTCGATGCAATCAGGATCGGACTGGCCTCGCCCGAGAAGATCCGCTCCTGGTCGTACGGCGAGGTTAAGAAGCCGGAAACGATCAACTACCGCACCTTCAAGCCGGAGCGCGATGGCCTCTTCTGCGCCAAGATTTTCGGGCCGGTCAAGGACTACGAGTGCCTGTGCGGCAAGTACAAGCGATTGAAGCATCGCGGCGTGATCTGCGAGAAATGCGGCGTCGAGGTCACGCTTTCGAAGGTGCGGCGCGAGCGCATGGGCCACATCGAGCTCGCGAGCCCCGTCGCGCACATCTGGTTCTTGAAGAGCCTGCCCTCCCGCATGGGTATGGTGCTCGACATGACGCTGCGCGATATTGAGCGGGCGCTCTATTTCGAAGCGTACGTCGTGAATGACCCGGGCATGACGCCGCTCAAGCGCGCGCAGCTCCTGACCGAGGACGACTATCTTGCCAAAGTCGAGGAGTATGGCAACGACTTCACCGCCATGATGGGCGCGGAGGGCGTTCGGGACCTGCTGCGCAGCCTCGACTTGCGGAAGGAGATCGAGACGCTGCGCGAGGAGCTCGCCAATACGTCGTCTGATTCCAAGATCAAGAAGATCGCCAAGCGCCTCAAGGTGCTGGAGGCGTTCCACAAGTCCGGTATCAAGCCGGAGTGGATGATCATGGAGGTGCTGCCGGTGCTGCCGCCCGAATTACGGCCGCTGGTGCCCCTAGACGGCGGTCGTTTTGCGACCTCGGACCTGAACGATCTCTACCGGCGCGTCATCAACCGGAACAACCGCCTGAAGCGGCTGCTGGAGTTGAAGGCGCCCGAGATCATCGTGCGCAACGAGAAACGCATGCTGCAGGAAGCCGTCGACTCGCTGCTCGACAACGGCCGGCGCGGCAAGGCGATGACCGGCGCCAACAAGCGCCCGCTGAAATCGCTCGCCGACATGATCAAGGGCAAGGGCGGGCGCTTCCGGCAGAACCTGCTTGGCAAGCGTGTCGACTACTCGGGCCGCTCGGTGATCGTGGTCGGCCCCCAGCTGAAGCTTCACCAGTGCGGGCTGCCAAAGCTCATGGCGCTCGAACTGTTCAAGCCCTTCATCTTCAACAAGCTCGAGGTAATGGGACTCGCCACGACCATCAAGGCGGCGAAACGCATGGTCGAGGACCAGGAACCCATCGTCTGGGACATTCTGGAAGAAGTGATTCGCGAACATCCGGTCATGCTGAACCGGGCGCCAACCCTGCATCGCCTCGGCATCCAGGCGTTCGAGCCCGTGCTGATCGAGGGCAAGGCGATCCAGCTCCATCCGCTGGTATGCGCGGCGTTCAACGCCGACTTCGACGGCGACCAGATGGCGGTTCATGTGCCGCTGTCGCTGGAGGCGCAAATGGAGGCGCGCACGCTCATGCTGTCCTCCAACAACATCCTCTCGCCGGCCAACGGCGACCCGATCATCGTCCCGTCGCAGGACATCGTGCTCGGTCTCTACTACATCACGCGCGAGAAAGTCGGCGCGCGTGGGGAGGGATCGCTGTTCAGTAACCTCGCGGAAGTTTCGCGCGCGTATGACTCGGGCCAGGTCGAGGTCAATGCCCGCATCACGGTGCGGATCAAGGAATACGAGGTCGACGAAGACGGCGAGAAGCACGAGAGGATCGCGCGCCATCAGACCACTGTCGGCCGTGCGTTGCTGTCCGATATTCTGCCGGCGGGTCTGCCGTTCGAGCTCCTGAACAAGCCGCTCAAGAAGAAGGAGATCTCGCGCCTGATCAACGCAAGCTTCCGGCGATGCGGGTTGCGCGACACCGTTATTTTTGCCGACAAGCTCATGTACACCGGCTTCGGCATGGCGACGCGCGCCGGGATTTCGATCGCCGTCGATGACATGCTTATCCCGGCCCAGAAACACGAGATCATCGCAGACGCCGAGAAAGAGGTGCAGGAGATTGAGCAGCAATACACCTCGGGGCTAGTCACGCAGGGCGAGCGCTACAACAAGGTCGTCGACATCTGGGGGCGCGCCGGTGACCTCGTGGCCAAGGCCATGATGGATCAGCTCGGGGTCGAGCCCGTAAGAGATTGGGAAGGCACGAAGCAGGAATGGACGCTGCGAACGGACAAGAAGACTGGCCAGCCGGTGATGCAGGAGTCGTTTAACGCCATCTACATGATGGCCGATTCCGGCGCGCGTGGGTCGGCGGCTCAGATCCGGCAGCTGGCGGGCATGCGGGGCCTGATGGCCAAGCCTGACGGGTCCATCATCGAGACCCCGATCACGGCGAACTTCCGCGAAGGGTTGAACGTGCTGCAGTACTTCATCTCGACGCACGGCGCGCGCAAGGGGCTGGCCGACACGGCGCTCAAGACCGCCAACTCGGGCTACCTCACGCGGCGGCTGGTCGACGTCACGCAGGATCTGGTCGTGACGGAGGACGATTGCGGCACCACGCAGGGCGTTTCCATGAAGGCACTCATCGAGGGCGGCGAGGTGGTCGAATCCCTGCGCGAGCGCATCCTGGGGCGTGTATGCGCGAATGACGTCATCGATCCCGAATCGGGCAAGGTGCTGTCTGCTGCGAATACCCTGCTGGACGAGGACGCGGTCGAGGCGATCGAGGCGATCGGCATTGATGAGGTGAAGGTTCGCACCCCGCTTACATGCGAGACGCGCTACGGGCTTTGCGCGAAGTGTTACGGACGCGACCTCGGGCGCGGCAGCCCGGTGAACGTCGGCGAGGCCGTGGGCGTTATCGCGGCGCAATCGATCGGCGAGCCGGGGACGCAGCTCACGATGCGCACCTTCCACATCGGCGGCGCGGCCTCGCGGACCGCGGTCGTCAGCCAGATCGAGAGCAAGTCAAACGGCGTGGTGCGCTATACGGCCGGGATGCGTTATGTCACCAACTCGCGTGGCGAGCTGGTGGTCATCTCGCGAAACGGCGAGATCATGATCCATGACGAGAGCGGCCGCGAGCGCGAGCGCCACAAGGTCCCCTACGGCGCCACCCTGATGCCGCGCGATGGCGATGCCGTGAAGGCGGGGCAGGTATTGGCGACGTGGGATCCGCATACCCGTCCCATCGTCACGGAATACGCGGGCCGGATCAAGTTCGAGAACGTCGAGGAAGGCGTCACCGTTGCCAGACAGATCGACGAGGTGACCGGGCTTTCGACGCTGGTCGTCGTGGATCCCAAGCGCCGTGGGAGCATTCAGGCGCGGGGACTGCGGCCGCAGGTCAAATTGCTGGACGAGGCCGGCGGCGAGATCAAACTCGCGGGCTCGGACCAGCCGGTCAACATCACGTTCCAGATGGGCTCGATCGTCACGGTGCGCGACGGACAGCAGGTCGGCGTGGGCGAGGTGCTCGCGCGCATTCCGCAGGAGACGTCGAAGACTCGCGACATCACGGGCGGTCTACCCCGGGTTGCGGAGTTGTTCGAGGCGCGCTCGCCCAAGGATGCCGGCTTGCTCGCGGAGATCACCGGCACCGTTTCGTTCGGGAAGGATACCAAGGGCAAGCAGCGGCTCGTGATCACCGACCTCGACGGGGTTGCGCACGAGTTTCTCATCGCCAAGGACAAGCACGTCATGGCGCACGACGGACAGGTGGTGAACAAAGGCGAGATGATCGTCGACGGCCCCGCCGACCCGCACGACATTCTGCGCCTCCTCGGCGTGGAGGCGCTGGCGCGCTATATCTGCAACGAGGTGCAGGACGTCTATCGCTTGCAGGGTGTGAAGATCAACGACAAGCACATCGAGGTCATCGTGCGCCAGATGCTGCGGCGCGTGCAGATCGTGGAGCCGGGCGATACGCGCTTCATCACCGGCGAGCAGCTTGAACGGGCCGAGGTGCTCGAGGAGAACGAGAAGGTGGAAGCCGAAGGCAAGAAGCCGGCCGCTTACGAATACATGCTGCTCGGCATCACGAAGGCCTCGCTGTCCACCGATTCGTTCATTTCGGCAGCATCGTTCCAGGAGACGACGCGGGTCCTGACGGAAGCCGCCATCATGGGCAAGCGCGACGAGTTGCGCGGCCTGAAGGAAAACGTGATCGTCGGCCGCCTCATCCCGGCAGGCACCGGTCTGGCCTATCACCGCATCCGCAAGCGCCAAGCGGCTGTGGCGGAGCTTGCGGAGGGTGCCGTGCCGGCAGAAGAAGCCCCGGTCGGCACGGAAAGTCAGGAGCAGGTTGCTTGACAGAGGTGCGCTAACCTACTAAAATTTGCGGTCTTTTTAGCCGCCGGCGCCCCTGGCTCGGGTGCCTCGGTGATCGGCAGCACAATCCAGGCAGGGACGGTGGCGACGCCGTCCCCGCTTTTTTGGGAGCCAGCCACAATGCGCTGTTCCGTTCTTGAGTCCTTGCAAATCATAGACTTAAGCTGGAAGCGGGCACGATAAAGCGGATCGTTGAGGACATGCCAACAGTCAATCAATTAGTGCGGGGAGCCCGGCGCGCCACGCCCACCAAGAGCAAGGTGCCGGCACTGGCCGGATCGCCGCAGCGACGGGGCGTATGCACACGCGTGTATACGACCACCCCCAAGAAACCAAATTCCGCATTGCGGAAAGTGGCGAAGGTGCGCCTGACCAATGGATTTGAGGTCATCGGCTACATCGGCGGCGAAGGCCATAACCTGCAGGAGCACTCGGTGGTGCTGATCCGCGGGGGGCGCGTAAAGGACCTGCCGGGCGTGCGCTACCACGTGGTGCGCGGCAGTCTCGATACCGCCGGCGTGAAGGATCGCAAGCAGGGCCGGTCCAAGTACGGCGCGAAACGCGTCAAGACCGCTTGATCTGATTTTTAATGTTGAATTTTGAATGAACTTCGCCGTGTAGCCTGCCATTCACCATTTAGCAGTCGACATTAATCATTGGGGTAAAAAGAGTGCCGCGACGCAGAGAAATTCCGAAACGCGAGGTTCTGCCGGACCCGAAGTACACCAGCCAGGACGTCGCAAAATTCATCAACGTCATCATGACGCGGGGAAAGAAGTCGGTTGCCGAATCGATTGTCTACGGCGCGCTCGACCAGATCAAGAAACGGACCAGCAAGGACCCGCTCGAGGTCTTCATCCAGGCCGTCAATAACGTGAAGCCGATGGTCGAGGTGAAGAGCCGGCGCGTGGGCGGCGCCAACTACCAGGTCCCCGTGGAGGTGCGCCCCGTGCGTCGCGCGGCGCTCGCGATGCGCTGGATCCGCGATGCGGCGCGTGGGCGCGGCGAGAAATCAATGGGCGCGCGGCTCGCGAGCGAACTGGCTGAAGCCGCGGAAGGCAAAGGCGGCGCGATGAAGAAGCGCGAGGAAGTCCATCGCATGGCGGAAGCCAACAAGGCTTTCTCACATTACCGGTTTTAACGGTAATTCAAGAATTTTGAATGATGATTTTTGAATGTTGAGCTGGGCAACGAACCTCGAACATTTGACACTCAACATTTAACATTGGTTAAGTAAAGTGGCACGCAAGACTCCCATCGAGCGCTATCGCAATATCGGTATCACTGCGCACATTGATGCCGGCAAGACCACGACCACCGAGCGCATCCTGTTCTATACCGGCGTATCGCACAAGCTGGGCGAGGTGCACGACGGCACTGCGGTCATGGACTGGATGGAGCAGGAGCAGGAGCGCGGCATCACCATTACCTCGGCTGCGACCACCTGTTTCTGGAAGGGAATGGACAGCCATTACCCCGAGCACCGAATCAACATCATCGATACGCCGGGGCACGTGGATTTCACTATCGAAGTCGAGCGCTCGCTGCGGGTGCTCGACGGCGCGTGCACGGTGTTATGCGCCGTTGGCGGCGTTCAACCTCAGACGGAAACGGTGTGGCGCCAGGCGAACAAGTACCGCGTGCCGCGTCTCATCTTCGTCAACAAGATGGACCGCACGGGCGCCGACTTCAACCGCGTTTTGGAACAGGTGCAGACCCGCCTGAAGGCGAACCCGGTGCCGATCCATCTGCCGATTGGCGCGGAAGAAAAATTCCAGGGGATTGTCGATCTCGTGAAGATGCAGGCGATCTACTGGGATGACAGCACGCAGGGCATGAAATTCGAAGCCAAGGACGTTCCGGCCGAGCTCATGGATGAGGCCAAGGCGTGGCGCGAGAAGATGGTCGAAACGGCGGCTGAGGCCTCGGAAGAGCTCATGAACAAGTACCTCGAGAGTGGCGAGCTCTCGGTCGAAGACATCAAGAAAGGGCTTCGTACCCGCACGATTCACAGCGAGATCTTCCCGATGCTGTGCGGCTCGGCCTTCAAGAACAAAGGCGTGCAGGCGATGCTGGATGCCGTAATCGACTACCTGCCGGCGCCGAGCGACGTGCCGCCGGTAAAAGGGGTCAAGGAGAACGGCGAAGTAGCCGAGCGGGCGCCGACCGACGACGACTCGTTCTCGGGCCTCGCGTTCAAGATCATGACGGATCCGTTCGTGGGGCAGCTCACGTTTTTCCGCGTCTATTCCGGCGTGGTGAGCTCGGGGGATTCGGTCTATAACCCAACCAAGGGTCGCAAGGAGCGAATCGGACGGCTGTTGCAGATGCACGCCAACGAGCGAGAGGAAGTCAAGGAAGTGCGCGCCGGCGACATCGCCGCTGCGGTGGGTCTCAGGGAAGTCACTACGGGCGACACGCTTGCGGACGCCCAGAACATCATCACGCTCGAGAAGATGGAGTTTCCGGAGCCGGTGATCCACGTCGCGGTCGAGCCCAAGACCAAGGCAGACCAGGAGAAGATGGGCATCGCGTTGAACCGCCTGGCGCAGGAAGACCCGTCATTCCGGGTGCGGACCGACGAGGAGTCTGGCCAAACGATCATCTCGGGCATGGGCGAGTTGCACCTCGAGATCATCGTGGACCGCATGAAACGCGAGTTCGGGGTGGAGGCCAACGTCGGCGCGCCGCAGGTTGCCTATCGCGAAACCATCAAGCGCGCTGCGGAGAAGGTCGAAGGCAAGTTCGTCAAGCAGACGGGCGGACGGGGTCAGTACGGGCACGTGCTGCTCAGGGTCGAGCCGCAGGCGCCGGGCGCGGGCTTCGAGTTCGTGGATGCTATCAAGGGCGGTAGTGTTCCGCGGGAGTACATTCCGGCGGTAAGAAAAGGCGTCGTCGATACGCTGCCCAATGGCGTGCTCGCGGGTTTCCCGGTGGTGGATATCAAGGTGACCCTGTTCGACGGCTCCTACCACGAGGTCGACTCGAACGAGAACGCGTTCAAGATGGCGGGCTCGATTGCGCTGAAGGAAGGGCTGCGCCGCGCCACTCCGACGCTGCTCGAGCCGATCATGGCGGTCGAAGTGGAGACACCCGATGACTTCATGGGTAACGTCGTGGGCGATCTCAACTCGCGCCGGGGCGTGATCCAGGGCATGGAAGAGCTGGTCGGTGGCGGAAAGGCAGTGCGCGCGGAAGTGCCGCTGGCCGAGATGTTCGGCTATTCGACGACGCTGCGCTCGCTCTCGCAGGGCCGTGCCACCTACAGCATGGAGTTCAAGCACTACTCCGAGGCTCCGAAGCAGATCTCGGAGGCGATCATCAACAAGTACACGGGCAAGGAAGAACGCAGATAGCGTGCCCGTGGATTTTCTGATGGACGGAAAACATTTTTTTTTGCGGATTCTGCATCGAGGCGCTGAACTGGAGCTGTCGGTAGCGTTCGCTGCAACGATGAATTAGCGGAGACGGAGCAAAAAAATGGCAAAGGGCAAATTTGAGCGCACGAAGCCGCACGTGAACGTGGGCACGATTGGTCACGTGGACCATGGCAAGACGACG
>LJTT01000133.1 GCA_001303585.1 Betaproteobacteria bacterium SG8_41 | reverse complement strand
CTTCGGCGCGCCGGCCACGCCGGCGGCATGACAGGCCATGCAGGACTTGTCGTAAACCGACTTGCCATCGGCAGCGTTGGCGGCCGGGATCAATGCGTTCAGCACTGCGTTGCCCGAGGCCACCGTAACCTCGCCAACCGGCTTGATGCGCTCGGCGACCTGTTTGCCGTCGGTCGAGGCGCTCTGGATGTTCTTGAGCTTGGACTTGCCGCCAATGGCACCAGCAAGGAAAAAGAGGACCACGGCCAGCGCAACCAGCGCGCCGATCAGCATGGAGAAGTACTTGAAGAAGTCACGATCAGTCATGTCTAGCCTGCCAGAAAATTTGTTGATTACCGCCCGCCGCACGTCACGGGGATCCTTGGGCGCCCTGCGCCCTTAGCTCAGCTGGATAGAGCGTCAGCCTCCGGAGCTGAAGGTCAGAGGTTCGAATCCTCTAGGGCGCGCCATTAACTCCGACCACCCCAGCCCAACAGTAGTTCCTCGCGTAGCGGATCGCCGGCGTGTGTCAGTTTGGCAGGCGTTGACAACTTTGGCGGCTACAGGACCCGCCGCATGCCCCACACCCCGATCCCAAGCAGTGCGGTGCCGATTAGCAGGTTGGGGAGAAACCCCAGCCGGGTCCGTGGCTCGAGCAGGAACGCCAGCACATCGCGCGCGAAGCGCGTCACCAACGCATCGTCGCGGGTTTCCACATACAGCCAGCTCATGGCGAGGATCGAGGCCAAGGGAAGTGCAATCAGTACCGCCCCCCAGAACACATCTTTCTTGGCAAGCTCGGTGGCGACTGCAATCGCGAGCGCCGACACCAGCACCTTGGTGACAAACAGCGCGTTCATGTCAGCGTGTACGGCGGCGGGTTTGGGCCGCGTGGATGGCACGGCCCTGCGCGGATAGCGCCGCCTCATGCAGCGCTTCGGACAGCGTGGGGTGCGCGAACACGGTGAGCGCCAGATCCTCGCTCGATGCACCAAAGTGCATCGCGAGCGTTGCCGCGCTGATCAGCTCGGAGGCGTGCGGACCGATGATGTGCACGCCAAGCACCCGGTCGGTGGTCTCGTCGGCCAACAACTTGACGAAGCCGCGGGTGTCGCCCGCCGCCTTGGCGCGACCGTTGGCCGCGAACGGGAAAGTACCCACCCGATAGGACTGACCCGCGCCTTTCAATGCCTGCTCGGACTTTCCCACCCACGCGATTTCCGGCAACGTGTAAATGACGGAAGGAATGGCTGTGTAGTCCACACGTGCAGACTGGCCGGCGATCACTTCCGCCACCATCACTCCCTCTTCCATGCCCTTGTGCGCAAGCATCGGTCCACGCACGAGGTCGCCAATGGCGTACACGCCGGGCAGGTTGGTCCGGCAGTGCTCATCGACATGGACGAAGCCCCATTCATCGAGCAGCAAGCCTGCTTCGGGGGCGGCGAGCCCATGACTACAGGGGCGCCGACCAACCGAGACCAGCAGGCGGTCGACTTGCTCACTATGTTCACCCTGTTTGTCCTGATAGACGACCGACACGGCATCGTTCTTGACCTCGGCGCGCATGACGCGTGCGCCTAGACGCACCTCGAGGCCCTGGGCGGCGAACTGCTTGAGTGATTCTTTGGCGATCTGCTCGTCGGCGAAGCTCAGAAACTGCTCTTGTGCTTCGAGCAGAATGACCTCGGCACCGAGGCGCCGCCAGACGCTGCCGAGCTCCAACCCGATCACCCCGGCGCCGATGACCGCGAAGCGCCGCGGCACCCGATCAAACGCCAGCGCGCCGGTTGAGTCCACGATATAGGGCGGCGCCAATTGCGCTTCGCCAATCTCGGTAGGGGCCGATCCGGCCGCTAGAATCACGTGCGCAGCTTCCAGCACACGCTTGGTGCCGCTGTGCTCGCTCACTTCCACCTGCTGCTTGCCGACCAGACGTGCATCGCCATAAACGCCTGAAATCCGGTGCGCTTGAAACAGCGTCTCCACGCCGTGCGTCAGCTCTCCCACCACCTTGTTTTTCGCTGCCATCATTGCCGCCAGATCGAGCTCGAGGCCGCTCAGCTTGATCCCGATCCCCGCACCGTGATCTCGGATCGCCTGGAACTGTTCGGACGCCTCAAGCAAGGCCTTGGAGGGGATACAGCCGACATTGAGGCAAGTGCCGCCCAACGACGGCTTGTCCTCGGCGTCGCGCCATCGATCCACGCAGGCCACCTTCATCCCGAGCTGGGCGCAGCGAATCGCGGCGACGTAGCCCGCCGGACCAGCACCGATCACCACGACATCAAAACGGTCTGCCATCGGCTCTTATTCCTATCCGATCCGTATCACATCTCGAGCAACATGCCGGCCGGGTCCTCCAGCAGTTCCTTGATCGCTACGAGGAATTGCACCGCCTCGCGTCCATCGACGAGGCGGTGATCATAAGAGAGCGCAAGGTACATCATGGGTCGGATCACGACTTCGCCATTCTCGGCAATCGGGCGTTCCTGGATCTTATGCATGCCGAGAATCGCGCTCTGTGGCGGATTGAGAATCGGCGTGGACATGAGCGATCCGAACACCCCGCCATTGCTGATGCTGAAGGTGCCGCCCGTGATGTCCTCGATCGCGAGCTTGCCCTCCTGCGCCTTTTGCCCGAAATCCTTGATCTGCGCTTCGATCTGCGCCATCGAAAGCTGGTCGGCATCGCGCAAGATCGGCACTACCAGACCGCGTGGACTGCTCACTGCAATGCCGATATCGAAGAAGCCGTGATAGATGACATCGCTACCGTCAATCGAGGCGTTCACTTCCGGAAAACGCCTGAGCGCCTCGATCGAGGCCTTGACGAAGAACGACATGAAACCGAGCCGCACGCCATGCTCCTGCTCGAAGCGCTCCTGATAGCGCTTGCGCAGCGCCATCACCGGTTGCATGTTCACCTCATTGAATGTGGTGAGAATCGCCGCGGTATGCTGCGCTTCCACCAGGCGCTCGGCGATGCGCGCGCGCAACCGCGACATGGCGACACGGCGCTCGGGTCGCTCTTCGCCACCTTCCTCGCGCGCGGGCGCCTTCGTGGCGGGGGCAGGCGGGCTGGCGACTGGAGGCGGTGCCGCGGGCTTCGGTCGCGCGGCCGCGGTCTCACGCCCGGCCAGTACTCTCAAGACATCCTCCTTGAGAACGCGCCCATCCTTGCCACTGCCGGTAACGTCGGCCAGCCCAAGCCCACGCTCGCGCATGAGCTTTTCGGCCGCCGGCATGATGGCAGCTGGCAACTCTGGTTTCGCTGTTGACGGTGCCGGTGCGACAGGCGCGGTGGCGCCAACCGCCACCCTGGAGGGCGATTGCTTTTCGCGTGCCGGTGCAGCGCCGAGCTTCGCGATAAGCTGCCCGGACAAGACGGTGGAACCAGCCGGCACGACGATTTCGGTGAGCGTGCCGTCGGCTGGTGCCGGCACCTCGAAGACGACCTTGTCCGTTTCAATGTCGGCCAGTATCTCGCCGCGCGCGACCGCTTCCCCGGCGTGCCTGCGCCAGGCCACCAAGGTACCGTCGCTGACCGACTCCGGAAACACAGGTACCGTCACGTCACTCATGCTGTCTTCCCTTTGTCGCCTTCCAATCCGAGTGCGTTATTCGCAAGTTCGCGCAATTCCTGCAGATGAAGTTTGTAGTCACCAACCGCGGGTGCCGCCGACGTGGGTCGCCCGGCGTACTCGAGCCGCGCACCGGGCGGCAGCACCCGCCAGATGTGATGCTGGCTCGGATACCAGGCACCCTGGTTCTTGTGTTCTTCTTGGCACCAGACGAAGCGCCGGGCGCGCGGGTAGTGCCCGAGTTCCGTCGCAAGCAGCGCCTCCGGAAAGGGATAGAGCTGCTCGATGCGCAAAATGGCAGCATGCGTTGCGCCCCGCTCGCGTCGCTGTTCGACAAGATCGTAATACACCTTGCCGCTGCACATCACCACATCCGTGACGGAACCGGCATCGAGCGCATCGCCTTCCGGTACGATCGTCTGGAAGCCGCCACCGGTAAGATCCTCGAGGCTCGACACCGCCAGACGGTGACGCAACAGGCTCTTCGGCGTCATCACCACGAGTGGCTTGCGTGTGCGCGCCAGCATTTGCCGCCGCAAAAGGTGAAAGAACTGCGCTGGCGTAGTGGGCGAACAAACGAACATGTTCTGCTGGGCGCACAGCTGCAAGTAGCGCTCCAGTCGCGCAGAGGAGTGCTCCGGTCCCTGTCCTTCCAAACCGTGCGGGAGCAACAGCGTGAGGCCGCACAACCTGCCCCATTTCTGTTCACCCGCGCTGATGAACTGATCAATAACCACCTGGGCGTTGTTCGCGAAGTCACCGAACTGCGCCTCCCAAATGACCAGCGTGCCGGGATCGGCCGTGGAGTATCCGTACTCGAACGCGAGACAGGCTTCCTCGGTGAGCGGCGAGTTGATCGCGCGGAAGTCCGGCTGTCCCTCGAAAAGATTGCGCAACGGCACAAACACTTCGCCGTCCTTGCGACTGTGAAGTATTGCGTGGCGGTGGAAAAACGTACCGCGTCCGGTGTCCTGGCCTGAGAGCCGCACCCCATATCCCTGCCGCAACAGCGTGGCGTAGGCAAGGGTTTCTGCGTATCCCCAGTCGATTGGCAGCGCGCCGGCGGCCATTTTGCGGCGGGCGTCGTTGACCTTGGCAACGCTTGGATGCGGCTCGAAGCCATCGGGCAGCAACAACAGGCGCTCGGTCAGCGCACGCAACGTCTCGAGCGCAACGGCAGTGTCAGCGTCCTCTGTGGCTTCGCGCGCGAACCGGCTCCAGTCCGTGCCATAGGCATATCCGCTCTTTCCCTTTGGGGTCAGATTGGGTGCAACCGCATTACCCGCATCCAGCCGGTCGCGGAATTGTTTCGCCATCGCATCGCTTTCTTCCGATGTCACGACGCCGGTCTCTGTCAAATGGCGCGCGTAGCGGGCGCGGGTGGTCGGCAGTTCGCGAATCCGCTGGTACATGGTGGGTTGTGTCACGGTCGGCTCGTCGGCCTCACTATGTCCGTGGCGCCGATAGCACACGAGATCGAGCACCACATCCTTGCGGAAATTGCTTCGGTAATCCAGCGCGATCTCGGTAGCAAATAACACCGCCTCCGGGTCGTCGCCATTCACGTGCAGGATTGGAGCATTCAGCATACGCGCCACATCGGTGCAGTAGAGCGTCGATCGCGCATCCTGGGTGAGGCTGGTGGTAAAACCGATCTGGTTGTTGATCACGATATGGACGGTGCCGCCGGTGCGATAGCCGCGTAGCTGCGAGAGATTGAACGTCTCCATCACCACACCCTGACCGGCGAACGCCGCGTCGCCGTGGATGACAACCGGCAGCACGCGCACCCCGCGCTTGTCATGCCGGCGCTCCTGGCGCGCGCGCACCGATCCCTGCACTACCGGCCCGACGATCTCGAGATGTGATGGATTGAACGCCAGCGCCAAATGCACCGGCCCCCCGGGGGTATCGATGTCCGACGAGAAGCCCTTGTGGTACTTCACGTCGCCGGTGCCGGCGGCGCTACGCGCCTTGCCTTCG
>LJTT01000055.1 GCA_001303585.1 Betaproteobacteria bacterium SG8_41 | reverse complement strand
GTGGTAGAACCGCTTCGTTTCGCCGGTGACTTCATATTTCACGGCCCCACACAGGCAACTGCCCTTGAGGGTGGTCTGGGTCATGGCACTCTCCGGTCAATGATCGAGCCATGCAGGATACTGGAGTATCGCCGGGCGGGGAACACCAGGATACTCACGCAGCAGGCGCCGGACCGGGGGTGTCCGTCACGAACGACGTCAACGCACTGCAAGCAGCAGCGCAACGCCAAGGCAGGGGCGCGATCGAATGCTCGTCTTTGATCTCACCCCTGCCCTGCGCGAAACACAAGGCCGCGATTTTGGCGTGAGTGGTTGTGTCTGCGCTCGTTTATAAGCGCTCGTCCGGCTCGCCGCTGCACCGCGAAAATTGGGCGCGTCCCGATCTATTCACCGCGCGGGTTGATTGGGGCACGAATAACCTAGCCGCTCTTCGGCGACCAGCCATAGGCCTTGGCGCAGGCACCGCCCATCAGCATCGCCCGTTCACTGTCGCTCAGACGGTTGGTTTGGCGAAAGGGCTCGACGGCGTGTTCGTAATTGACGACCGCGAAGGCGCGGGTCCAGTCGGTGCCCCACAGGCAGCGGTCGAAACCCCAGGCGTCGAACACGCGGGCAAGCGGGTCCCAGATGTCCGGGAAAGGATACGGTTCCCGGGACAGCGTGCACGCGCCGCTAACCTTGATCACCGCGTTGTTGCGCTTCGCGAGATCCAGCACCTTCGGGAGGTCGGCCCAGGGTTCCTTGGGAGCGGGCGGCGTGCGCGGCTGCATGATGCCCAAATGGTCGATGATGAATCGCGCGTCGGGATGGCGGTCGATCAGCACCCCGCCCGCGTCCAGGTTGCCCCAGCACAGGAGGTTGACCGGAAAGTCGTGTTGGACGGCCGCGCGGAGGATCCGGTCGAGGCCCGGGTGGGTCGGGTCGCGATCGCGTCCCGGCTCCTTCGTCATCATGATGCGGATGCCGACCGTGCCCGGTGTCTTTTTCCACTCGGCGATGACATCGGCCACCGCTGGATCGTCCGGGTCGACGGGCTTGACGAGGGCGAATCGGCCGGGATGGGCCCGCTGCACTTCCACAGCATAGCTGGCGTCGTAGCGATACATGGCAAAGGGCGAGACGAAGATCGCGCCGTGGACGCCCACCTGATCCATCGCCGCCACCATCTCGTCGCCCGTGACGTGAACAGGCCAGTTCGGCACGGTGGCCCATGGCCGTTTCGGCGTGTTTGCCTCGTACGCGTGGACCTGGGAATCGATGATTGCCATCGGGGAAGCTCCTCTGTGTGGTTTCATGCTATTGGAGCAGGTTGCGCGCACCGGGTCCAGACGGAGGCCGGGCGCCGTGCGTTAGCGATGACGCAAGCGTCATTGATCGGCTCCGGCATATCGGCGGACGCGCGGTATCCGGAAGATCCACTCCACCGGTAACCGGCGCTTTCGGCCGAGCGCGGACATTCTGCCGCAAAACAAGATCGATCTTCTCCTGTAGACGAGCAAGCGCATCTTTGATCTATGTCAACGGGTTATCGAGGCTGGGTGATAAGGTTGTCTGAGCTTTGCGCCAAAGGCATGCAGTGCGCACGTCGCATCCGTTCGATCCTCTTTTGATTCAATGCGAGAGGCTAGTGCCAAAGCTGATGTTTTAGGCAAGGCCTATCTTCTTATCCTACTCACATCGCACAGTAAGGCAAGAATTACGATGCAAGACTACCCGCACCACTACAAGGTCGTAGCAGACGCAGGGCCCGACGGAGATGTCAGGCTTGCAGGCGATAGACTTGACCCTATTCCTTCTGCAGCGCCAGCAGAATTTGGTGGCCCCGGAGACAAATGGTCGCCTGAAACATTCTTAACCGCCGCAGTTGCCAGTTGTTTCGTTCTCAGCTTTCGGGCCATTGCCAGGGCCTCCAAGCTATCGTGGAACTCATTGAAATGTGAAGTCGAGGGCACGCTCGAGCGCAAAGAGGGCGTGACCCGGTTTACGGAATTTGTAGTTCACGCCACGCTTTCTGTGCCACAAGATGTGCGAGAAGAGCGCGCACATCGCCTTCTCGAGAAGGCGGAAGAAAGCTGCCTGGTAACAAACTCATATCGAAGGCTTCTTAGTAGAACCCCTAACAAAATGAGCCACACGCTGCGCTGTCACGATTTTGGCTAGGGATGCTCAGGGGTTGTTTTTCGTGGCGATCACATGGGCGGGTCTCGGCCAAGATCGTGGCAGCCCGCAAGGGGTTGCAGCCGCCGTCTGGAAGCGCCGTGGAATCCGGGTTGGCTTCCATGGCTTTCGGCGTTTGCCGCGAGAACCGCGATGGACGCCGGGGGCTTGTTTGGCCGCGCACGCCGCGGGGCAAGAGCCACCTGTCCGGAGCGCTACTGCAGCTGGGGCGAGGTCAATTGCCAACCTTTTTAACTCGGCGAAATCGTGCGGGCACGATCAGCGCGATCAGAGTCGCCCCCGGAATCACCGTTTCCACCTCGGCCAGCAACCGCTCCGCTCGCGTCGTCTTGGATTTCGCGTGCCACGCGAGCGGTGAAAAAGTCGTCTGATATACCAGTCCTCTCGACCCAGCAACCGTCTGGCCAGCGTGCCTCAAGTGATTACGTTGACTCGCTCAGCGATGCGGCAGCTTCCGGCGCGCGCTCCAGCCGCACCGCGCAAACTTTGAATTCCGGAATCCGCGCGGTCGGATCGTACGCCGAATTCGTCAAAACGTTGGCCGCCGCCTCCCAGAAGTGGAACGGGATGAACAGCACCCCTGCGTCGACCCGGCTACCGACCTTGGCAGGCAGAATAATCGAGCCGCGGCGCGAGGTCACCCGCACGCTGTCGCCGTCCTTCACGCGGATCCGCTTGGCGTCGTCTCCGTTTACCTCCACAAACGGTCCGGGGGCGAGTCCGTGCAGGCCCTTGCTCCGCCGCGACATCGTACCCGTATGGTATTGCTCGAGCATGCGGCCCGTAGTCAGCACCACCGGGAAAGACGCATCGGTCTCTTCGGCCGCCGGCCGGTACTCGACGGGATGGAATTGCCCGAGACCGCGGGTGAATTTTTCGCGGTGCAGGATCGGCGTTCCCGGATGCTCCTCCGAGGGGCACGGCCAGTGCAGCTGCTCCCCGGCTCCGAGCCGCGCGTACGAGGTGCCCGCGTACGATGGGGTCACCGCGCGCATCTCCTCGTTCACCGCTGCGGTCGAGGCGTAGTGCATCGGGTAGCCGAGCGCGGTGGCGACTTCGCACAGGATCTCCCAGTCGCGGCGCGCCTGCCCGGGCGCAGCAACGACCGGCTGCGTGAGCTGCACGCGGCGTTCGGTATTTGTGTAACAGCCGTCGCGCTCGGCGTAGGACGTCGCCGGCAGCACGACGTGGGCGAGCTTCGCCGTCTCGGTGAGGAAGATGTCCTGCACCACGAGGAACTCGAGGCTCTCGAGTGCCTTCACCACGTGCGTGAGGTCCGCATCCGACAACACGGGATTCTCGCCCATGATGTACAGCGCCTTGATCTTGCCATCGATGGCCTCCGGCAGCATCTGCGTTACCGTCAGGCCGGGCTTGTCGGATAGCTCGACACCCCATGCTTTCGCAAACTTGGCGCGCGCGCCGGAGTCAGCGACTTTCTGGTAGCCGGTATAGACGTCCGGAAGCGCCCCCATGTCGCACGCGCCCTGCACGTTGTTCTGTCCGCGCAGGGGGTTGACGCCGGTGCCGGGCCGCCCGATCTGCCCGGTGAGCATCGCCAAGTTCGCAAGCGAGCGCACGTTGTCGACACCGGTTGTGTGCTGGGTGATGCCCATCGAGTAGACGATGGAGGCCCGCTCCGCGCTGGCGTAAAGGCGCGCCGCCTCGACGATGAGCTTGGCCGGGACGCCAGTGATCTGCGCCACCCGCTCCGGCGTATACCAGGCCACGACCTTCTCGACCGCCTCGAACCCTTCGGTGCGGGTCTTGATGAATTCGCGGTTCGCCAGCCCCTCGCGGAGGATGACGTGCATCAGTCCGTTGATCCAGGCGACGTCGGTGCCAGGCTTCTGCCGCGCCCAGACCGTGGCGATTTCGGCGAGCTGTATCCTGCGGGGGTCGAACAGCACCAGCCTCGCCCCGCGCTCGACCGCATCGCGGATCTTGAGTCCGATGATCGGGTGGTTCTCGGTGGTGTTCGATCCAGTGACGAGGATGACGTCGGCCAACAACAGGTCGTCGGACGGGTTGGTCATCGCGCCCGAACCGAACGACAACGCGAGCCCCGCGACGGTCGAGGAGTGGCACAGGCGCGCGCAGTGATCGACATTGTTCGTGCCCATCGCGGCGCGCACAAATTTCTGGAAGACGTAATTGTCTTCGTTAGTGACTTTCGCCGAGGCGAGGCCCCCGAACGTGTCGCCGCGGTACTTCTTCAGCTCGCGTGCGATCACGCCCAGCGCCTCTTCCCAGCTCGCCTCGCGAAAACCGTCGGCCGTGCGGATGAGCGGAGTCTTGAGCCGGTCCGGACTGGAGACGAATTCGTAGGATCCGAATCGGCCCTTGACGCACAGACGGCCGCGCGAGACCGGGGCGTCGCGGTCCCCGCGCGCGCTCACGACGGTGTCGCCGCGGGTGCCGAGAAGAATCCGGCAGCCGGTGCCGCAGTACGGGCACACCGTAGAAACCTCTTTCTGCGGCGGAAGCTGGGTCCTTGCCGTGAGCGCTCCGGTCGGACAGCGCTCGACGCATTCGCCGCAGGATTCGCAGGTCGAGTCGATAATCGGACCACCGCCAAAGGGCTCGACCGCACTCGCGTAGCCGCGCTTCACCAGCTCGATGGCGCCGAGGTGCTGCACCTCGGCGCAGGCACGCACGCAAAGGCCGCACAGAATGCATTTGCGCATGTCGATTGCGTAGCACGGGTTCGAATCGTCGATCTTCGCCTCGCGCATCATCGGCCGCAAAACGCGCTCGCGGATGCCCAGGTGCTGGGCCGCCGTCTGCAGGCCGCAGTTTCCGGATTGCGCGCAGGTGAGGCAATCGAGCGGATGGTCGGCGAGCAGGAGCTGCATCGTCCAGCGGCGTACGT
This sequence comes from Betaproteobacteria bacterium SG8_41, assembly GCA_001303585.1. Taxonomy (GTDB): domain Bacteria; phylum Pseudomonadota; class Gammaproteobacteria; order Burkholderiales; family SG8-41; genus SG8-41. Next base: position 13,274 of record LJTT01000055.1, on the reverse strand, counting down.
CCTGGAGTTCGGCGTCCTCGGTCGTGACCTTCATCCCATCGGCCGCCGGCGTGGTGCAGGCGCTGGGCATTCCGCGCAGACCCTCGACCTTCACGATGCACAGGCGGCACGCGCCGTACGGGTCAAGAGTCGGATCGTCGCAAAGCGTCGGTACGTAGGCTTCGGCGGCGCGGCAGGCGTCGAGCACCGTCTTGCCTGGCTCGACCGCGACCGGGTGCCCGTTAATCGTCAGCTTCAGCATGCTCACTCCTCCTCCCGCGAAACGATCGTCTTACCGAAGTCGCAGCGCAGACAGCGCCCCGCCTCGGCGCGCGCCTCGCGAGCGCTCAGCGTCAGCTCCACCTCGTCAAAACTCTCCCGCCGCTTGATCGGTATGATCTTGCGCGGCTCGCGACGCGCCAAGGCCGACGTCGGCGCGGCCGGATCGAATGCCGTGTCGAGCGCGCGCGGCGCGTTCCACGGGAAATGCACGTGCTTGCCCGGATGCAGGTAGCGCTCGATCGCCTCCGCCGCCCGCCGCCCGTGCGCGATCGCCTCGACTGCGGTGGCCGGGCCGAGCACGACATCGCCGCCGGCGTAGACACCCGCGTCTTGCGTCGCGAGGGAAAACCGGTCGACGTTGACCGTGCCGCGCTTCGAGACCGGCGGCCCGCCGTCGGGGACCACCGGCTTCTGGCCGATCGCACGGATGATGTTCGCCGCCGCAATCTCGATGAAGTCGTTCTCGACGGGAATCGGCCGCCGGCGGCCGCTGTCGTCGAAAGCTCCCAGGCGCATGCGCTGCAGCTTGAGCGCCGCGGCACCGCCTCTGCCGTCCTTGACCACTTCGACCGGGGCGACGAGGAACTCGAATCTCACCCCTTCCTCCAGGGCTTCCTCGATCTCCTCGGGATGGACCGGCATCTCTTCGCGCGTTCTGCGGTAGACGACCGTGACCCGCTTGGCACCCAGCCGCAGCGCGCTGCGCGCCGCGTCGATCGCCGTGTTGCCGCCGCCCACCACGACCGCGTCGCCCGTGAGCTTCGGCATGGCGCCCAGTTCTACCTTCTTCAGGAACTCGATGCCGGAAGCGACGCCGCGCGCTTCCTCGCCTGGAACGCCCAAGGTCACGTCCGACCAGGCGCCGCTGCCGACGAAGACCGCGTCGTATTCCTTGCGCAGGCGCGCAATCGACAGCTTCTTGCCGACCGAGGCTTTGCAGACGATCTTCACGCCCAGGTCGGTGATGCGCTTGATATCGCGCTCGAGCTCCTCGCGCGGCAGCCGGTATGAAGGGATGCCGTAGCGCAGCATCCCGCCTGGCTCGGCCATCGCTTCGTACACCGTGACATCGTGTCCGAGACGGCGCAGGAAGTACGCGGCGGTGAGCCCCGCCGGTCCGGCGCCGACGACCGCGGTGCGCCGCCGCTCCTCCGGTGGCCGCTCCATCACTGGCACATTCACCCGCGGCGAGGAATCGACCATGAAGCGCTTCACGGCGCGTATCGCGACCGGCGCATCGACCGTCTCACGCCGGCAGCGCGACTCGCACGGGTGCGGGCACACACGCGCGCACACCGACGGAAACGGATTGCGCTCCATGTGGCTCAGCAGCGCTTCTTCGCTGCGGCCTTCCGCAACGAGCGAAAGGTAGGCAGGGATATCCACCTCGCTCGGGCAGCCGTTGGAGCAGGTAGCAACGAACAGCGGCTGGCACACGCCCGCCGGGCAGCGTTTCTCGCGCACGTGCACCAGGTACTCGTCGCGGAAGTACTTGAGCGTCGTGAGCACCGGGTTCGGCGCGGTCTGCCCGAGGCCGCACAGCGACCCTTTGCCCACCGCCACGCCCAGCGCTTCGAGCTGCGCGAGGCTCTGCTCGGTGCCGCGCCCTTCGCAAATATCTTCGAGGAGCATGCGCATCTGGCGCGTGCCGAGGCGGCACGGGGCGCACTTTCCGCACGACTCCCTTTCCGTGAAGCTCACGAAGTAGCGCGCGAGGTCGACCATGCAGGTAGTCTCGTCCATCACCACCAGGCCGCCCGAGCCCATGATCGAGCCGGCATTGGCGAGCGACTCGTAGTCGATCGGCAGGTGCATCATGCTCGCCGGAATGCAGCCGCCCGACGGGCCGCCCGTTTGTGCCGCCTTGAATTTTCGGCCGCCCGCGATCCCGCCGCCCACGCTGAACACGACGTCGCGCAGCGCCATTCCCATCGGGACCTCGATGAGCCCCGGGTGCTTCACCTTGCCGGTAATGGCGAAGGTCTTGGTGCCGCGGCTCTTCTCCGTGCCGTAGGCGGCGTACCAGTCCGCTCCTTCGCGCAGGATCGCGGGCAGGTTGGCGAACGTCTCGACGTTATTGATATTGGTCGGCATGCCGAACAGTCCCCTCACCGCCGGGAACGGCGGGCGCGCCTTCGGCATTCCGCGGCTGCCCTCGATGCTGGCAATGAGCGCGGTCTCCTCGCCGCAAACGAACGCCCCTGCCCCCTCCTTGATGATCAGGTCGAACGAGAAGCCCGAGCCGAGAATGTTCTCGCCCAGGAGTCCGAGCGCGCGCATCTGCGCGATCGCGCCGCGCAACCGCTCGATCGCGAGCGGGTATTCCGCGCGGATGTAGATGTAGCCGTGGTTCGCCCCGATCGCGTACGCGGCGATACACATGCCTTCGAGCACCGCGTGCGGGTCGCCCTCGAGCACCGCACGGTCCATGAACGCGCCGGGATCGCCCTCGTCGGCATTGCAGATGAGGTATTTGTCGGTCCCGGGCGCGGCGCGGCAGAACTTCCACTTCTGGCCGGTCGGGAAGCCGCCGCCGCCGCGGCCCCGCAGTCCAGACCGCATTACCTCGTCGATCACCGCATCGGAATTCATTGCCAGCGCACGCCGCAGACCCTCGTAGCCTGATCGCGAGAGGTAATGGTCGACCCGAGCCGGGTCGATGAGGCCGCAGTTGCGCAGCGCGATCCGCACCTGCTGGCTGAGGAACGGGTGATCGAAAAGCCGCGGGATCCCCGCGATCCGCTCCTCGCCTATCGTCCCCAGCGCCAGGCCCGCGGGCGGTGTACCTTTCACGAGGTGCTCGCGCAGGATCGTGCGCACCGTCTCCTTGGTCACGCCGGCGTAGCAGACGCGCGGCGAGCCGGGGACCTCGATATCGACCAGCGGCTCGGCGAAGCACATGCCGATGCAGCCGACCTGGATGATCTCCGCCTTGAGCTTGAGGCGGCGCAGATCGCGCCGGATCTCGTCGATGAGCGCTGCCGCGCCCGCAGCCAGACCGCAGGTGGCACTTCCGATGTAGATGACGGGACGCTTCCCCTCGTGCAACCGCTTCCACGCGGTCATCGCGTCCGCGGTCGCGGCCTCGAGGATCATCATCTTGTCTGCCGTCCCCATGTCATGCACCCGCCTTCTTGCGCCGCGCCGTACGCACCGGCTTCCCGGCCGCGCCCACCAGCGCCCTAAGCGCCGCGGAATTCACGCGGCCGTTGACCTTCCCGTCCAGCACCACGATCGGCGCAAGCGCGCAGGCGCCGAAACAGGCGACCGACTCGAGCGTTACGGCACCGTCGGCGGTGGTCTTACCCGGCGCGATCTTGAGGTCCGCCTGGAGATCGTCCATGAGCTTGCCGCCGCCCCGCACGTAACAGGCCGTGCCGCCGCAAACCGTGATTCGGTGCCGGCCGGGCTTCTCGAAGCGGAACTGCGCGTAGAAACTGGCCACGCCCTCCACCACGGCGGGCGCTGACCCAAGGTGGCGTGCGATCGCCCGAATCGCATCCCGCGGCAGATAGCCCAAGGCTGTTTGCGCCGACTGCAGCATCGGAATGGTCGATGAGCGTGAGGGGGAGAATTCGGTCTTCGCCTCGGCAAACCATTTCTCGACTGCCGGGTCGATCCGCGATTCGGATCCTACCGAGCCGCCGTTGCCCTGCGATCCGGTGTTGAGAGCGCGTCCGGTTTTCCCTGACGAAACACGCTTTACAAGCTTCTTCTTCATCGAGTCACGTTTCGAATCCCGGCCACCCTTTTGAATGGAGACAATACCTCCGGAAGTGCCGGATAGGCAAGGCAATTGAGACCTTGCATCCGAGTCGCAAGCGCGCTTGGTTCACCAATGAATTCAGGCAAGCGCGACACAGGTCGAGGCAAGATCAGTCCGCCGTGGAGCCCTGTGCGTTCCGCCGCGACTGCGCGTAGAATCAGGATTGCGCCAGCTCTCAAGATCACTGATCCTCCCGAGGGATTATATGAGTAAATTCGTGGAAAACCCCACCCATTTCGCCGCGGACTGCGTGCGGCAAAATGGGCAATGCACGGTCGTTCGAGAAAACTTTCTCTTCCTCGACGACGGAAATGAATTTGCGGCCGTCCATCAGCTGCAAAGGAGATGCGGGCACGTCGTTATCATTCCCGACACATCGGGCAAAGGGCAGGCATGGCTCTACCACACCAGCTGCCAGAGGATGACCGACGTGGTCAGTCAGATATTCCAGGATCATCTGGGAGCGCCCGCCAGCTTGCGGCATGCTGCTTCTGAAATGATGGTTGGCGAGCTGTACCGCAGACAGGTGAGCATTTCGTATGATCACTGTAGGGCAAGGGTAGAAGGATTCGGTTTCCAGGGCGCGTCTCTGGAGTGAGTCGTTGGGCAAACGGCCACCAGCGGCGGCAAATAGGGACGCTTGCAACTCTGCTCGATGAGTCACCACATGATGCGTTGCGCTCGAGCAATCTCCCCGCTGGTATAAGCGCGTCTAGCACGCCCGTATGTGCCGCGGTGGGAAAAGGGGCGCTCCCCCGAACGCAATCTCGCGCAGGCCCGTGCCCATTCAGTATCTGGCCGACGCGCACTCCGTCAGGCTGATTCACTCGGGGCGTTCCGATGCGACGATACCGTAATCACGCCGCGCACGGTCCGTGAGGGTATCACCCCACGAAAAAGCTCTTCGGAACGCCGCCATAGACCATCAGTATAAATGGGGTCAGACCCCATTGAATTAAGCTTAAGGAGAGGATGAAATGAACTTCGTACTGGCAGTAATGATCCGCATAAAGGCGGAAAACGTGGAGCGCTTTATGGCGCAGGCCCTCGCAAACGCGCGCGAGGCGCGCAAGGAACCCGGCTGCCGGCAGTTCGAGGTGCTGGTCGACAGCGCGGACCGCACGAAGGTGATGCTGTTCGAGATCTACGACGACGAGAAGGCGTTCGAAGCCCACCAGCAGACGCCGCACTTCAAGAAGTACCTCGCCGAGGCGGTGCCGCTGCTCGAGTCGCGCGAGCGGCACGCGCTGCAACGGGCCCTTCCCTGATTGGGAAGCCGGGTCGTTCAGCCCCTCGGTCTTCGGCTGAGTTGGGCTACCAGGTATCCCTTTGCGTTCGAACCTGGTGGGCGGTGAGCGGTGAGCGGCAAGAAAACGATATGGACTACGGTATATCGTTCCCCTGCTTTCCAGATACGATTTACCGGTTTGATCGGCGTGTACCGGCGTCCGTCACCGGCAGAAAAAGCGGAATACGAGAAGATTCTTGAATCGAATCTGTGCTTATGTGCGCATCTCTGCGGTTGATGTGGCTCTTGATCCTTGCGACACGCTTCAGACGGCTGTCAGCTTTTTCGTCGCCCCTTCGCGCTTCGCCTTGATTGCCGCGAGCACCTTTTCCGCCGTGGCCGGCAGCGACGTGATGCGCACGCCCACGGCATCGTGCACCGCGTTCAAGATCGCTGCCGCCGTCGGTACCGCCGTCGGCTCGCCCACACCCTTGGCCCCGAACGGCCCGGTGGGGTCGAAGCTCGGCACGATGTCGACCTCGATCTCCGGCATGTCGAGCGAAGTCGGCATGATGTAATTGGTTAGATTCGGGTTGACGTGCCGGCCGTCCTTGTCGAACAGCATCTCTTCCTGCAGCGCGAAGCCAATACCCATCGAGATGCCGCCCTCGATCTGTCCCTCGACCAGCATCGGGTTGATGGCGGTGCCGCAATCGTGCGCCGCGACAATGCGCAGCACCTCGACCTCGCCGGTCTCGTCGTCCACATCCACTTCGGCGACCTGCGTCGCATAGACGTACGTGCTGAACGGTTTGCCCTGCCCGGTTTCCGGGTCCATGGCCACGGTCGGGGGATTCCACGAGGCGCTGCCGATCGCTGGCTCGCCCATCACGACCTGCGCGCGGTGAGCGACCTCACCGATGCCGAGGCAGCGCTGCGGGTAATTCTTCACCTGAATCTTGCGGTCGCGCGCCTCGAGCTGGCTCGGCTTGACCCCGAGCACCGGTGCTGCCACATCGAACAGAATGAGTTTGGCCTTCTCGGCCGCCAGCCGAATGGCGTTGCCGGTCACGTAGGTCGTGCGGCTCGCGATCGCGCCCGTGTCCATCGGGGCGACGTCGGTGTCGCCGGAAACGATATGGATGTCGTCCATCGCAATCCCGAGCTCTTCGGCCGCGATCTGGCTCAGCACCGTGAGCGCACCCTGCCCCGTCTCGACAGTGCCGGTCAGCACCGTCGCAGTTCCATCCTCGTTCACCTTGACCGTCGCCGCGCTGGGGTTGGCAGCGACCGTGAAGCCGATCGGGTACCACATGCAGGCGATGCCGCGTCCGCGCCGCTTCATGACCGCCCTTCCTTCCAGCCGAAGCGCTCCGCGGCCTTCAGCAGCGACTCCTTCACCACGACGCTATGCAGCACCTGGCCGGTGGGGCTCGCCGAGCCCTCGCCGAAGGCGTTGCGCAGCCGGATCTCGAGCGGATCGATCCCGAGCGCCTTGGCGATGTCGTCCATGTGGGACTCATAGGCAAAGCACACCTGCGGCGCGCCGAAGCCGCGCATCGCCCCCGTCATCGTCTTATTGGTGTAGACGACGTAGGCCTCGACGTCGAGGTTCTCGATGTTGTAGGGCCCTGCGGAAAGAATCGCCGCCTTGCCAAGCGTCGTCTCGCTCCAGGAGCAGTAGGCGCCGCCATCGAGCACGAGCCGCACCTTGCGGGCAATGATCTTGCCGTCTTTCGTCACCCCGGTCTTGTAGTCCATGATGATCGGGTGGCGCGTCGTGGTGGAAGTGAACTCCTCGCCGCGCGAGTAGACGCCCTTCACCGGCCGCCCGGTCTTCTTCGACAGCAGCGCGAGCACGGGTTCCTGCGTAATCTCGTTCTTGCCGCCGAAATTGCCGCCGACGACGGTGCCGACCATGCGGATGCGGCTCATCGGATGCTTGAGCGTGCGCGCCATATCGCCGCGCGCCAGCGTGATGCGGCCGATCGTGCACCAGATCGTCACGCGTCCGTTCGCGTCCCAATCGGCAATGGCCGCGTGCGGCTCGAGCGAGACGTGCTCGACCATCTGCGTGCTGAAACGGTTCTCGAAGACGTGATCGGCCTGCGCGAACCCGCGCTCCACGTCGCCCTTCCTGATCGTCTTCTTCGCGTAGACGTTAGTGTCGGTGCCATGGACCTTGTGCGAGCTCTCCTGGAGCGCCTCGACGGGGTCGAAGACCGCCGGCAGCGGCTCGTATTCGACCTTGACCTTCTCGAGCGCGTCGAGCGCGATCTGCTCGGTCAACGCCGCCACCGCAGCGACCCCGTCCCCCGCGTGAAAGACGCGCTCGTCGGCCAGCACCGGCTGATCCTGGTACGACGGGCCGAAGGAGTTGACCGGGATGTCGCGCCCGGTCACCACGGCCATCACGCCCGGCATCGCCTCGGCGGCGCTGGTATCGATGCGCACGATACGGGCCGAGGCAATCCCCGCGCGCTTGATCTTGGCGTGCAGCATGCCGGGGAACGACATATCGTCGATGTACTTGGTCTGCCCGAGGCCGTGCATCCGTCCGTCCGGACGCGTGACGCGCTGGCCGACCGCCGGTGTCTGCTGATTGACCTGCGGCACCAGCGTCTCGATCGGATACGGGACGGCCGGGACGACGGCGGGCAGCCGCAGATCCACGCCTGCCTCGCGCGGAACATCGGTGACAACCGTCTTCTCCTGCTTCTTCGTCTCGAAGGTGTCTGGCATGGCCTCTATTCCCTTTTAAGGAGCGGTCCGCGCCGATTTCTCGGTGCGCAACTCGCGCGCGGCATCCTGGATGGCCTCGATCATCTTGGTGTAGCCGGTGCAGCGGCAAAGATTTCCGGCAAGCGCATCGCGGATCTCCTGCGGCGTCGGGTCCAGATTCTCATCCAGAAGCGCTTTGGCGGACATGATCGATCCCGGCCCGCAAAAGCCGCATTGCAGCGACGCGCGCTCTTCGAACGCCCGCTGGATCGGATGCAAACGGTCGCGGGTAGCGAGGCCCTCGATGGTGAGCACCTCGCGCCCGTCCACCTGCCCGGCGAGCATGAGACACGAGTTGACCGCCTTGCCGTCCACGATCACCGTGCATGCGCCACAGTCACCCACGTCGCAGCCCAGTTTCGACCCGGTCAGCCCGAGATGCTCGCGCAGGAGCTGCAGCAGCGTCGTCTCGGGCGGCACGGAGGCCTTGCGCTCCCTGCCATTGACGCGCAGCACGACATCGGTCATTTCCTGCTCTCCTTTTGATTGCGCTCGGCCACCGCCAGCGCGCCTTCCAGCGAGCGCTTCGTGAGAACCGCAATGAGATCCCGCCGGTAGTCGGCCGATGCACGGAAATCGCTGATCGGCTTCGCCTCGCCGGCTGCAATGCGGCCCGCCTCCGCCATCGCCTCGGGCGTGACCTTTTTGCCCGCGAGGTAGGCCTCGGCCTTGGGCGCGCGGATCACAGTTGGCGCAACCGCCCCGAGCGCGATACAGGGATCGACAAAAACCTTCTTGGCCGGGTCGAGCCAGAAGCTCGCTGCGGAATTGACGAGCGCCAGCGCCTGACCCTTTCGCAAACCGAACTTCTGGAAGCCCGCCGGCTTGCCGAGATTTTTCTTGGGAATGACGACGTCCACCAGCAACTCCCCGGCCTTGAGCGCGGTGCGGCGTGGCCCGACAAAAAATTCAATCAACGGCATTTCTCTCGAGCCCCCCGCGCCGGCAATCGTCACCCGCGCTTCCAGCGCAACCAGCGCCGGGCCACTATCGAGCGAAGGCACCGCCGTGACCAGATTGCCGCCGAGCGTGCCGAGGCTGCGGGTCTGGATCGCGCCGATGCTGTGCGCCGCGTCCACCAGCGCAGGATACCGATCGCGTATCTCGGGCGAGCTCATGATCTCGCCGTGCGTGGCGAGCGCGCCGATCACCAATCCACGATCGGTTACCTTGATTTCCTTCATGTCCGCGGCACGGGTGATATCAATCACCGCGGGAGGCGCTTCCGGGACGGACTTGAGATCGACGAGAAGATCGGTGCCCCCAGCGAGAATCTTCGCCTTTGGCCCGTATTCAGCCATCAGCGCAACGGCGTGCCGCGCATCTTTTGCGCTTACGAATTCGAAACCCTTCATCTGACTTGCTCCGCGCGAGCGTTCATCCCATGCCGGAAATGCCGAATTCGGGCCATTTTACCGGAACTTGGCGGCGAATTTCACCCTCACGCCAGTGAGGATTAAAATCGGCGACTATGCCCTGTTCCTATTACATTTACTATCGCGTCGATCTGGCAACAGCAGCCGCAAGCGAGGCTCGAATCCGTGAGCTGCTCACGGCAGTGTTGAAAACAACTGGCGTTCGCGGGCGCCTGATGAAGAAGCGCAACGAGCCAAACCTGTGGATGGAGGTCTACGAAAACGTCGCCAACGAAGCCAAGTTCGAATGGGAGCTTGCCGAAGCGGTCGAACACCTGAAGGTCCAGGAATTGCTGCTCCCTGGAACACCGCGCCACATCGAGTGCTTCCAACCTCAGTGACTGGTGACCGGTGACCAGTGACTGGAACAAGTCGGGCGACTTGGCCGCATTTTTGGAGTGTTGCCGATCACTGGTCACTGGTCGCGGGTCACCGGTTTTATGTGTTTGATGCTCTTCGCCTGGGACGCCCATCCGGATTACCGCCTGGTGTTCGCCGGTAACCGCGATGAAGCCTATGCACGCCCAAGCGCACCCGCCGCTTTCTGGGATGATGAGCCGCAACTCTTCGGCGGGCGCGACCTGGAAAAAGGCGGCAGCTGGCTGGGTCTAACGCTATCGGGACGAATGGCGGCGGTAACCAACTATCGGGACGGCCCGCCGCATCGCAGCGCACCGCGCTCGCGCGGAGAACTCGTCGCGAACTTCCTGCGAATGGACGCAGGGGCGCGGCCGTATCTGGAGCAGATCCATGCCGCAGGCGGGCAATATGGCGGGTTCAGTCTCGTCGTCGGCGACCTGGCACGGATTTTCTATTGCACCAACCGCGGCGATGGATTCGAGGAGATTCCACCCGGAGTCCATGGCTTGAGCAACCATTTGCTCGACACGCCGTGGCCCAAAGTCAGAATGGGCCGGAAGCGCGTCGCTGCGCTGCTTGGACACACGCAATCGAATCTCGTCAACGGGCTGTTCGAGTTCCTCGCGGACCGCACGGTAGCGCCGGATGCCGAACTGCCTGACACCGGGATCGGGCTGCAACGCGAGCGTGAACTCTCGCCCTGCTTCATCGCCGGAGAACGCTACGGCACGCGCGCCTCTACGGTGATCCTGATCGGCCGCGATAACGAGGTCCTCTTTCTCGAGCGCACTTTTGGCCCGGGCGGAGCTCCTCTTGGCGCCGCAGAGCACCGCTTCTCGATCGAAGCGCCTGCACCAGAACAGGAATCTGCAACCGACAGCAAGCCGTGAATTCCCGCCTGTCACCGGTCACTGGTCACGCTTCATCAGAGAAAGCGAGGGACATCTCGACGTGAGGGATGCCGGCGTCCATGAATTCGTCGCCATGCGCTTTGAATCCATGCCTTGCGTAGAACGCCGTGGCGCGAGTCTGCGCGTGCAGCCTGACCACGTTGAATCCCTTCTCTCGGGCAAGCTCCATAAGGTATTCGAGCAGCGCGCTTCCTGCCCCCCGCCCGCGCCAATCCGGCAAAACGGCCAGCCGGCCAATACGGCCATCGGGCAGGAGTCGACCAGTTCCAACCGGCGTTTGGTCGGGGGCGCAGGCCAGCGCATGCTCACAACGCTCGTCCTCCCCGTCCCACTCAAGCTCCAACGGGACGTGTTGCTCCTCAACGAAAACCCGCAACCGTATGGCGCACAACGTCGCGGCATCGGTTTGCCAATCGGCCGCCTTGACGATGAATCGGGGTTCTTGGGCCACGGAGGCCATTATAATTAAGCGTCAGACACGGACGCTTCGCGACGTTTTAACTGCACCCGGTCAAACCGACACTGTAGGTGCCGCTCACCGTGCGCGGTATCATCGAAGTAGATCAACGTGCTCCCGCCAACGGTTTAATGAAGAATCTGTGGAACGACGCTGATGCGAAAAGCTTCAAGGGCGACCTGGGCCTGAGAGTCTACACCTCGCGGCTCCTCGGTCGCGACGCATCCCTCGTCCTGCATGGCGGGGGCAACACCTCGGTCAAGCTCCGCGAGCGCAGCCTGGTCGGCGAGGACGAGGACATCCTCTACGTCAAAGGCAGCGGCTGGGATCTCGAATTCATCGAGGAAGCCGGATTCTCGCCGGTGCGCCTGTCCCATCTCCTGCGGCTCGCGCAGCTCGAAGCCCTGAGCGACCCCGAGATGGTGAACGAGCTGGTCACGCACACCACGCGGGCGTCGGCCCCGGCCCCCTCGGTCGAGACGATTCTGCACGCGATTCTTCCCCATCGCTACGTGGATCACACCCACGCGGACGCCGTGCTGTCGGTGACGAACACGGCGGAGGGTGAAGCACGGATCCGCGAGATCTACGGGGATAGGGTCGTGGTCATTCCTTATGTCATGCCGGGCTTCGATCTGGCGCAGCTCTGCGCGCAACGGTTTCCTGCCGAGGCCGGGCCGAACACGATCGGCATGGTGCTGATGAACCACGGTGTGTTCTCCTTCGGGGCCACCGCCCGTGAGTCCTACGAGCGAATGATCGCGCTGGTGCAGCTGGCGGAGGATTATCTCGGCCGGAAACGCGCATGGACGCTGCCGCCGCCCAAGAATGGCGCGGCGGACAGTGCAATTCGCGGCGATCTCGCGCGTCTGCGGCACGAAGTCTCCGCCGTCGCCGGCTTTCCGCTGGTGATGCGGTGCCACCGCGACGCCCGCGCCCTCTCGTTCGCTCGACGCCCCGAGCTGCCACGCATCGCTCAGGGGCCGGCGACGCCCGACCACGCGATCCGCACCAAGCGGCTGCCCCTCATCGGGCGCGATGTCGCGACGTACGCCCAGGACTACCGTGCTTATTTCAACGAGCATGCTCCGCGCGCGAAAGAGCCCAAGACCATCCTCGATACTGCACCGCGCGTGGTACTCGACCCGGAGCTGGGAATGTGCGCGCTCGGCCGCACCGCCAAGGACACCGGCATCGTGTCGGACCTCTACACACACACGATGAACGTCATCGAACGCGCCGAGCTGCTGGGCGGATTCCGTGCGCTGCCGGCAAAGGATATTTTCGACGTCGAATACTGGGACCTGGAGCAGGCAAAGCTGCGCAAGGGGGCAAAGCCGCCGGTGTTTGCCGGGGAGGTAGCGCTCGTGACCGGCGCCGCGTCGGGCATCGGCAAGGCCTGCGTCGCCGCGCTGCTCTCGCGCGGCGCCGCTGTCATTGGCCTCGATATCAATCCGGCCATCGAAAGCCTCCATCAGCGCGCGGACTTCCTCGGGATTCATTGCGACGTCACCCGTGAGGCTGCAATCCAGAGCGCGCTGGAGACAGGCGTGCGCGCCTTCGGGGGACTGGACATGCTGGTGCTCAATGCTGGCGTCTTCCCTGCCGGAACGAAACTGGCGGAACTGGGGACGGATGAATGGCGCAAGGTCATGCAGATCAACCTCGACGCCAATTTCTTCCTGATGCGCGAATGCCACGGGCTGCTGCGGCTTGCGCCGCGCGCGGGCCGCATCGTTGTCATCGGCTCGAAGAATGTGCCCGCCCCGGGCCCTGGCGCCGCCGCCTATTCCGCCTCGAAAGCGGGCGTGAACCAGCTCGCCCGCGTCGCCGCACTGGAGTGGGGCGTGGACGGCATCCGCGTCAACACGTTGCACCCCGACGCCGTCTTCGACACGGCGAGCTGGACCGATGAAGTGCTGCAGGCGCGCGCAGCTCACTACCGCATGACCGTCGAGGAGTACAAGCGCCGCAACGTGCTCAAGACCGACGTCACCAGCAGCGACGTTGCCGAACTCGCGGCCGAGATGTGTGGCCCGGCTTTCGCCAAGACTACGGGCGCCCAGGTGCCGGTGGATGGGGGAAACGAGCGCGT
>LJTT01000054.1 GCA_001303585.1 Betaproteobacteria bacterium SG8_41 | reverse complement strand
ACGGGCGCTCGACGATGACTATCAGGAAATCATTTCTGGCCGCGCTGCTTTTGTCGTCGGGCCTCGCGTTGAGCGCGTCCGCAACGGCGCAGGAGGCCGGGCAGTACAGCGAAAAAGGCGCCGACACCTGCCTCATGTGCCACACCGACGCCTGGCCCTATCCCATTTTCCCGATCTTCAAGACCAAGCACGCCAACCGCGCCGACAAGCGCACGCCGTTTGCCGGATTGCAATGCGAGGCGTGCCACGGTCCGGGCGCCAAGCACGCCGGGACCACCGACAAGAACGCGATCATCAGTTTCAAGAAGACCTCTTTCGCGGCGATTGAGCAGGCTAACAAGATGTGCCTGGGCTGCCATCAGGGCAATGCCCGCATCGGGTGGGAAGGGAGCACGCACGAAAGCAACAACCTCGCGTGCAACAGTTGCCACAAGCTTCATGCGGAGCGCGATCCCGTGCTTGCCAGGGCGACGCAGCCCGAGCGCTGTTATCAGTGCCACATCAAGCAACGCGCGGATTTCAACAAACCGTCCGCGCACCCGGTGCGCTTTGGGCTCATCGCGTGCAGCGAGTGCCACAGCCCGCACGGGTCGAACGCGAGAGCGATGCTGGCGAAGCCCACCTTGAACCAGACCTGCTACACCTGCCACGCGGAAAAGCGCGGCCCCTTCCTGTGGGAACATGCGCCGGTGGCCGAGGACTGCAGCTTGTGCCACGCGCCGCACGGCTCGCCTCGCCCGGCCTTGTTGACCAAGACGCCGCCCCTGCTCTGCCAGCAATGCCATACGGTGGCCGGGCATCCCGCGGTTGCGTATACAAACTCCGCGTTGCCGGGCGCCGGGGGGAGCGGAGCGGCGTTCGTGCTCGCGGGAAGCTGCCTTAACTGTCATTCGCAGGTTCACGGGTCGAATCATCCATCCGGTGTCAAGCTGATGCGATAGCCGGCACCCGCGGACCCCCGCGCCGCTTAACGACGGCAAGGCTGGCGAGTTGTGCAAGGCGATGCGATATCAGGTGGCGAGAAAAAGAGAGGACACGACAGAAACATGAAAACCGCGACTCGATTGTTTCTGCTCAGCACGCTTGCGGCGCTGCCCGCCGCCGCGGGCGCGGCAGATGCCGCCACCGCACCGGCAGCCGTCGACACTTCCAAGTGGAAATGCGAGCTCTGCAAGTTCGAGGATGGGGTGAGCGGGAGCGTGGATGTGGGCGCCGGTTACGTATCGGACTCCTCATACAAATTCGGCGAGTACAACGGCCTCTACAAGGAGGGCGGCTACTTCATCGGCGACGGTACGGTTCGCTATCGCGGCAAGGACGCAGTCTACTGGGATGCCAACGCGTCGAATCTCGGCCTGGACGCGCGCTCGCTGGATGCGGAAGGCGGGCAACAGGGCAAGTACAAACTGCTTCTCGACTACGACGAGCTGCCGCACTTCATCTCGGACAGCACGAAGACGCCGTTTATCGGAAACGGCAGCGCGTCGTTGACGCTGCCGGCCGGCTTTCCGGCGGGCGCGACCGGTCTCATGCCGCTGGCAAGCACGCTGCAGCCGGTCGACCTCAGAACGAAAAGGAAAAGGCTCGGCGTGGGCGCATCCTGGACGCCGGTGCGCGCCTGGGATTTCGGCGTCCAGTTCCGTCACGAGACCCGCGAAGGCACGAAGGGCACCGCCGGCTCGTTCTTCGTCAATGCGGCACAGCTGATTGCGCCGGTGGATTACGAGACCGACCAGATCGATGCGTCGGCCTCGTACACGAACGACAAGTTTCAGGCGAAATTTGCCTATTACGGCTCGATCTTCAGGAACAGCGATGCGTCCCTGACGTGGCAGAATCCGTACACGCCGGCATTGCCCGGCGCCGTCGCCGGCCAGCTCGCGCTGCCGCCGGATAACCAGTTCCACCAGCTTTCCGCCTCGTTGGGCTACCAGTTCACCGATCGGACTCGCGGCACCGCCGACATCGCATTTGGGCGCATGACGCAGGATGAAAGCTTCCTCGCGCCGACGTTGAATACGACCCTGGCCGTTCCGGCCCTGCCGGGCGCTTCGCTTGATGGCCGCGCGGATACGCTCAATGCAAGCCTCAAGCTCAACTCGGCGGTGACGGATCAGCTCCGGCTCAATGCGGCGTACATACACAACGATCGGGACAACCGCACCTCGCAGGCAACTTACGACTGGGTGACGACCGACATGTTCCTCGCGGCGCCGAGGACAAACCTGCCCTACAGTTTCACGCAGGACAAGTTGAAGCTGAGCGCCGACTACAGGGCCACGGCGCTTATCAAGGCGTCCGTCGGCTACGATTACGACGAGCACGAGCGCACCTTCCAGGAGGTGGACAAAACCCGCGAGAACACGGTCTGGGGAAAACTCACGACCCGCGCCCTCGAGAACGTTGACCTGACGCTGAAGCTTGCTCGCGGCAAGCGCGACAACTCGGGCTACCAGCCGGTCGCTGCGGTCACCCCGCCGGAGAATCCGCTGCTGAGAAAATACAATATGGCCGACCGCACGAGGGATCGCGCTGAATTGCGCGCTGACATCGCCGCGTCGGACAAGATAAACATCGGCTTTCAGGTCGACCGGTCCGAAGACGATTATTCGGCTTCGACAATCGGCCTGACCAGCGGCGAGGATTTCAATCTGTCCGGCGACCTGACCGTGCTCCTGACCGAGCAGACCAGCCTGCACTTTTTCGCGAACCGTCAGGTCATCAAGTCGAAGCAGTCCGGCAGCCAGACCTTCTCGACAGCGGACTGGCAGGGCCGGAACGAGGACACGATCAATCTTTTCGGGGTCGGGTTAAAACACGCGGCGATCAAGGGCAAGCTCGATGTCGGCGCTGATTTCATCGTGACCCGGACAAAGAGCGAGATCAGCGTCAACACAGGGGCGGGTAATTCCGCGTTCCCCAATTTCTACACGTCGCGAGACAGCCTGAAGCTCTATGCCGACTACCACCTCAAGGATGACGTCTCGCTGCGACTGGGGTACTGGTACGAACGCTATGACAGCGACAACTGGATGCTCGACGGGGTCGCGCCCAACACGATCCCGAACGTGCTGACGTTTGGCGAGCAATCGCCGGAATACAACGTGCACGTGATCGCGCTGTCGGTCCGATACAAGTTCTAGAACCGATCTCAAAAACCCCTGAAACCAGAAGATCATTAACCACCGAATCACACGGAAATACACGGACCAAGACTGGGACCGGGAAGTAGGCTTTAGTGGAGTGGCAATTTCCGTGTGCTTCCGTGGCGGTGTTTGTTTTTGAGATAACTTCCAGTCACGGGGGCCACCAGGATGGGGCGGTCCAGGCGAGAGACCGAGCCTTACCACACGCGCAGTTTTACCTGGATCCCGATGGCGGTATCGAGACTTTCATGGACCTTGGGAATGAATGTGAAATTAACCCCAAGGCGTTTCCACTCGATTGCGAGTAGCGGCACCGGGGCAACGAACCAATCGCCGTTGTGATAGGCCGTATAACCGTCGAGAGCGGCCAGGGCAATTCCCGCGCTGAACCTGACGGTCGACACCTCCCAATGCAGCGGCCGCCAGGTGTAGAGACCGTAGCGGCTTCGTTCCCCATCGCTGTTGATGAAGGACCCGCCCATGATCATATGATCATCGGTGATGAGAACTTCCACGCCAAAGCCGACGTTGTCCTCGCGATAGTCCGTATCGCGATCGAGGTGGTAGGAGTAGATGCCCGGATTGATCCAGACCTGGGGCGAAAAATCCGCCGCCGCTGCACCGAGTTGAACGGCGGTGCCAAAAATTCCGGCGCACACTAGGACGAGCGATCGCAGCATGGGTCCTCGCAATCTGATCTCTCTCGGAGATGGGGGGTCAGGTATCCGGTATTCCGCTTCACCCACCAGGCCACCTTCAGCGCACCAGCTGGTTGATCTCGATGATCGGCAGCAGGATGGCGAGCACGATCAGCAGCACGATCCCGCCCATCACGAGAATCATTACCGGCTCGAGCACGGTCAGGAACACGGCGAGGCGCCGCTCGAGCGCCTGGGTCTCGAGCTGAGCGGCGCGCTGGAGCATTTGCTCGAGTCTGCCGCTGAGTTCCCCGCTCGCCACCAGGTGGATCGTAAGCGGCGGAAACGCGCGCGTCGCGCCCAGCGCCCGTGCCAGGCTCTCGCCTTCACGCACGCGCTCGGCGGCGGCCTCGATGGCCTCGCGCATCACCATGTTGGTCATCACGCGCGCGCCGGAATTGAGTGCCGAGAGCAGCGGCACGCCGCCGCCGACGAGAATCGCGAGCGTGCTGGCGAAGCGGGACGTATTCACGCCGCGAATCAGCGTTCCCAGCCAGGGGGTCCGCAACAACAGGGCATGCAAGCTGCGCCGCGGCCCATCGCGGCGCAGGGCCTGGCGCGCAGCGAGCACGGCGCCGATGCCGGCAACCGCGATATAAGGCCATGCCACATTCAGGAAATCGGAGATCGCGATGAGCACGCGGGTGAGCATCGGCAGGCTTTGCCGCGACTGCTGAAACACCTGCACGATCTGGGGCACGACAAACACCAGCAGGCCGGTGACGATGCTGATGGCGACCAGTGAGACCAGGACAGGGTAGAGCAGGGCAAGACCGGTCTTCTGCTTGAGCGCCTGGCGCGCGTCGAGATAATCGGCCAGATGCTGCAGCACCGTGGGCAGCGCGCCGGATTCCTCGCCGCCATGCACCAGGGCGCGGTAGAAATCGGGGAAACTCTTGTCGTAGCTGCCCAACGCGCCGGCAAGCGAGAGTCCGCCCGTAACCTCCGATTTCACTCCGCTCAGCACTTCCTTCGTTATCGGCGTCGTCGCTTCCTCGATCAGTGCGCCAAGAGATTGCTCGACCGTCAGGCCCGACGCGAGCAACGTCGCCAGCTGCCGGGTCACCAGGCTCAGCTCGTTCGAGGCGATGGCCCGTGCCCACGGTTGTCGCGCCCGATCGCGCGCGCGCACCGGATTGACGGCGGAGGGAAGCAGGCCCTGGGCGCGCAACTGGCTGCGCGCCTGGCGCGGCGTGTCGGCCTGCACGATCCCGGACACCGTGCGCCCGGCGGCGTCCAGTGCTTCGTACTGGAATGCCTCCATGCGCTACTCGCGCGTCACGCGCACCACCTCTTCCAGGCTGATCGCGCCCTGGACGGCCCAGCGCATGCCGTCATCGCGCAACGAGCGCATGCCTTGTTTCTCGGCATACAGGCGGAGCACCTGCTCGGATGCCCGGTCATGGATCAGCGCGCGCAAGCCATCGTCGACAGGCAGAAATTCGTAGATGCCGGTGCGGCCCCGGTAACCCGACTGGTTGCAGGCAGCGCAACCCTGGGCGGTATAAAACGTGCCGCCCTGCGTCGGGGCGAATCCCAGCGCTTCGAGTTGCGCGCTGTCGGCGGCAAACGGCTTGCGGCATTCCAGGCACAGGCGGCGCACCAGGCGCTGGGCGACCACCCCGATCAGGCTGGAGGCAAGCAGAAAGGGCTCGACGCCCATGTCGACGAGGCGGGTGACGGCGCTGACCGCGTCGTTGGTGTGGAGCGTGGCGAACACCAGGTGTCCGGTCAGGCTCGCCTGCACCGCGATCTGCGCAGTCTCCAGATCGCGGATCTCGCCGACCATGATGACATCGGGGTCCTGGCGCAAAATCGTGCGCAGGGCGCGCGCGAACGTCATGTCGATCCGGGCGTTGATCGGGGTCTGGCTGATGCCGTCGAGGTCGTACTCGATCGGGTCCTCGACGGTCATGATGTTGAGCGCCTTCGCATCCAGCCTCGAGAGCGCGGCGTACAGCGTCGTGGTCTTGCCCGACCCGGTCGGGCCGGTCACCAGAACGATGCCGTGAGGCTCGCGGATGAGCTTGTCGACGTGCACGAGAGTGGCTTCGTCCATCCCGAGCCGCGACAGGTCCAGCCGCGCCGCCTGCTTGTCGAGCAGGCGCAGCACCACGCGCTCGCCGTGCCCGGTGGGAATCGTCGACACCCGGACGTCGATCAGCCTCCCCGCGACCCGCAGCGTGATCCGGCCATCCTGCGGCAGGCGCTTCTCGGCGATATCGAGCTGCGCCATGATCTTGACGCGCGAGACGATCGCGGAATGCAGTGCGCGCGCCGGTTCGATCAGGTCGCGCAGCGTGCCGTCGATCCGCAGCCGGACCACCGAGCGCGTCTCGAAGGGGTCGATGTGGATGTCGGAGGCGCCGTCCCGCAGCGCCTGCGTGAAGAGAGCATTGATCAGGCGAATGAGCGGCGCGTCGTTCTGGGTGTCGAGCAGGTCCTCGACCTTGGGGATGTCCTGGAGCAGCCTCGATAAGTCCAGATCCTGCGCCAGGTCATCGGCCAGAGCGGCCGCGCCGGCGTCCGCGTCGCGGTACAAGGCCGTGAGCAGGTCGTCGAACTCGTCGGCGTTGAGGCGGCGTGCCTGCAGCGGCAGGCCGAGCGTGCGGCGCACTTCAGCCAGTGCGCTCGCGTGCGCGCCGCTGCGAACGGCCACGTGCGCCAGGCCGTCGGACAAGGCGGTGACGACGACGCCGTTGGCCTTGGCGAAGGCATACGGAACCGCAGGCTTGATCATTGCGTCGGGAAGGGGGACTCGTCACCGGCCGTCGCCGCCGTGTCGGTCTCCGGTGCCGGCTTGCTGGCTGCGGCTGCCGAGTTGCCGGCGCCCGGAGCAGACTCGGCGGATTCTGCTGGGGCCTTGCCGGCCTCTGCCGGCGCAGCGCCCGGGCGCGGCGGCAGCGTGGGCGGCTCAAAATCCGGAAGACCGGGCCTGGCGACCGGCTTGGACTTGATCTGTTCGCCCAGGAGGTAATCGTAGCGGTCGCGGGTGATGGCTTCGGCGCTCTCGGGGTTGCGGAGCAACGTCGGCCGCAGGAACACCATGAGGTTGGTCTTGATGCGCGAGCGCGTGCTGTATCTGAAAAGCCCGCCGATCACGGGGAGATCGCCGAGCACCGGAACTTTCTGCTCCCCTTCCTTGAGGTCTTCCTGAATCAGCCCGCCGATCACGACGATCTGGCCGTCGTCCACCAGCACGGTCGATTCCACGGCGCGTTTGCTGGTGATGATCCCGGACAGGGTGCGCTCTTTCACGCTCGACACTTCCTGGAAAATGTTGAGGCGGACTGCGCCGCCTTCCGAGATCTGCGGCTTGATTCGCAGCGTGAGGCCGACGTCCTGGCGGTCGATCGTCTGAAACGGCGTCGGCGTGGTCGCTGCCGCTGTGACCGCGTACTGGCCGCTGACGATCGGAACGTTCTCGCCGATCACGATCTTTGCTTCCTCGTTGTCGAGAGTCAACAGCGTCGGTGTCGCCAGGATGTTGCTGTTGGCATCCTGTTCCAGGGCGCGGACCAGGACGTTGAGGTTCAGAATTTCGCCGATGCCGGGTAATGTGACGGTCCCTCTGACGATGCCGACATTCAACCCGGGCCCGATTTGACTCGGGTCTACGGAAAGGCCAACGATATTCTGGGACTGATCGCCGAAATTGGTCCCGCCGAAAGCCTGTGTGTTGCTCTTGCCCAACCCGCTCAGGGTCTGCCACTGGACACCGAGTTCCGCGGCCTTGTCGGCCTGCACTTCGGCAATCAGCGCTTCGACGTAGATCTGGGCCCGGCGGGTGTCGAGTTTTTCCACCGCGGCGCGCAGATTGTTGTAGATCGCATCGGGGGCCGTGATGATGATCGCGTTGGTGGCTGCATCCGCCTGGATGATGCCGGGCGACAAGGCAGCGGATTGCGTCGGGGCCTGCTGTGGTCGCGCCAACGGGGATGTGGGGGCAGGCGCCGGTGCCGCCGCGGGCGCAGCTTCGCTCATGTAGACCGCGCGCAATACCTCCGCCAGCTTCACCGCGACGGCATTCTTCAGATAGATGACGTGAATATTGCCGCCCGCGCCGGTCGGCGAATCGAGCATCGCGACCAATTGGCGCACCCGGAGCATCCGTGACGGATCGCCGGCGCGGGCGAGCACGCTGTTCGTGCGGGCATCCGCGGTAATCGTGAACTGACTGGAAGGGTCATTCGGCCGCGTCGGCTCCGCCAGCAGGCGGCTGATCGTTTGCGCGACGTCGACTGCCGAGGCGTGGCGCAGCGGAATGATGACCGGATCGGTGTCGTACGGCTGATCGATCGCCTGGATGATTTCTTCGATGCGCTTGAGGTTGCTGGCGTAATCGGTCACCACCAGCGTGTTGTTGGTCGTATAGGCGGTGATCGCATTGTTGGGAGCGATCAGCGGACGCAGTACCGGCACGATCTGCGCCACCGATCCATGTTGCAGCTTGAACACCTGCGTCTCGATGGTGCCCCCGCCGGCGCGCACACGGTCCTTCGGGCCCGCCGTCGGGCTCTGGTGCACTTTGGCTTCGGTCTCGGGAACGATCATGACGACGCCGCGGTCCTCGACGGCGGCAAAGCCCTGCAGGCGAATCGCCGACAGAAACACCTCGTAGACGAGGTCTCTGGACACCGGCTTGGCCGACACGATGTTGATCGTGCCCTTGACGCGCGGATCGAGGACAAAATTCTTACCGGTGATTTCACCCACCACCTTGACCACGCCTTCGATGTCGGCATTGACAAAATTGAGCGTGACGGAATCGGCGTCGGCAGGACCTGCTGCCGCATTGCCGCGGGGGCGCTCTCGGGAAGCCGTATCGGCCGGCAGCGCCTGGCCGGCAGCGGCGAGGAGCGTGAACAACACCAGTCCAGCTTGTATCCAGTGACGTTTCATAAGTCCGTTCCGGAACGCACCATCGGCAAACGAGAGCTACCTTATTTTACGCTTGGGGGCGGCAGGCGCCGGCTTGCTGCTGACAGGCGCCGCCGTCGTCGTCCTTTTCGGCCACTCGAGCGTCTCGCGCGCCCCGCCCCGTTCCAGGATGACGTGATCCGGATGGACCTCGGCAAGCCGGACGCCCGGATCGACTTCGTCGCCCTCGAGCACCGCCAAGATCCGCTTCGCCTCGAGTTGCACGACCGCGTAGCCACGCTGGCCGCCCGAGGCGGCCACGACCCCCAGAAGCCGGATCGCGATTCCCGTTGGCGCAGCGGCAGCCTGCTGGCGCTGCACATTGCCAAAAATGGCGCCAGCCGACGCCAAGCTGCCGCTTTGTGCTGGAGCGGCCCGCGCTCGGGGTTCGGCGCGCGGGGCGAACCACACCCACGTCCAATAGGCGAGTACCGCACCGAGCAGCGCCGCGGCCGCCAGCGTCAGCAATACCACACCCGTTTGCGCCAAAGGCAGACGTCCGAGCAGAAGTCCCCGCATTATTCGAGCATGTCATCCACGCGCTATAAGGATGCCGGCCGGGCGCAGTGATCGGCCACGTGAATCTTTTGTAACACAATCATAAGAATAGCGCATCAATCTGCATCAAATCGACCTTGCGATTCGTGCCCGGAAATACGCGAGGATTATCAATGGCGACGCGCCCGCGGTTTGACGATCTGCCGGGTTGGTGGCCTTGAAGGCCGATGGAGGTCAACGGCGAGCGCCCTGGTCGATCACGCCAGGGAGAACCCGCACGGGGCGCCCATAAACGCGGTCCGTTTCGAGGCAAAGGACGAGAAGACGGAGCCAGGGGGCGCCAGCGGTGGCCAGGCTCTCAGCATTGGTGCTGGTATCTCTTGCCGGCTTGCTCCGCATCGTCAAAAAGCCGCGAGGCAAAACAGGCTGTGCGATCGTGCGCGGGTATTGGCACCCGGGTTTAAGGCGAGCGTCGCCACGGTGGCCGGATCGAATAACCGTGTTCGGCGATGGCCTAGATTTTCACGTGATCGGCCAGATGAACTTTCGGCAATGGCTAACACTCACCGCATTCGATATAATAGGAAGGCCTCTATTTCGGACGTAAGTTTATCAATTTACAGGATAATCTGGCGATGCTGATCGCGCTTCGCAGGCCCCGTGGCTTCACCTTGCTGGAGGTGATGGTCGTCATCGTCATCCTGGGTATTCTCGCGGCGTTGGTGGTGCCGAGAATCATCAGCCGCCCGGACGAGGCCCGGGTGATCGCGGCAAAGCAGGACATCGCGAGCCTGATGCAGGCGCTGAAGCTCTACCGTCTCGACAATCAGCGCTACCCCTCGAGCGAACAGGGGTTGCAGGCGCTGGTGACGAAACCCACCACCAGCCCGGTCCCGCCGAACTGGAAGGCAGGCGGGTATATCGAGCGCCTGCCCAAGGATCCCTGGGGCACGCCCTACCAGTACCTCAATCCCGGCGTGCACGGCGAAATCGACGTTTTCAGCTACGGCGGCGATGCGGCGCCCGGTGGCGACGAGATCAACGCCGACATCGGCTCCTGGAATCTCTAGCAGCATGACGCCGCAGACCTTGGCTTTTCATGCCGGTCGCGTAAGCCACAGCCCCGAGGGCAACGAGAGCCGGTTCCTGCGTCGACGCCGCGGTGTCATTGCGACGCTCGCAACGCCAAGCGGGCGCGATGCCAACCTCTTGCGGCCTTCACGGACAAATAGCCGCGTTGCACCGGGGCGGAGAAGGGGCTTCACGCTCATCGAGATGCTGGTGGTGCTGATGATCATCGGCCTGTTCTTCGGATTGGTGAGCGCCATCACGCGGCCGGACGAACGCGCCATGCTTCGCCTCGAGGCCGAGCGTCTGTCGCAGCTCCTGGATTTCGCCGCAGCCGAAGCGCGGCTCACGGGGCGCTCCATCGCCTGGACAGCCGACGAATCAGGCTATCGTTTCTGGCGCGCCGACGAGGACGCCAGCTGGCTCGAAATCCGCGACAGCGAGCTGCTGCGCGCGCGAACCCTGCCGCAGGGTGTGTTGGTCTCCGGCTTTCGCGTCGAAAACATGCGGCCGCAAGGCGCCATACGCCTCGAATTCGCACCTCAGGGCTCGTTACTGGCATTCACGATCGGCATGTCGTTGGGAGATGAGCAGTACTCAGTTGTTGGATCGCCAATCGGCGAAGTGCGCGTCGTGCCGGGCAAAGGAAGAATCGATGGTGAGGTGGCGCTGCGGTAGGCACAAAGGGTTTACGCTGATCGAGGTGCTGGTCGCGCTGGCGATCATCTCGATCGCGCTGATGTCCGCGCTGCGCGCGGCCGGACAGGGCACGAATAACGTGGCCGAGTTGCGCTCGCGTTTGATTGCCGGCTGGGTTGCGGAAAATCGCCTGGCGGAGCACCGCGCCCGCGCGGACTGGCTGCCGCTGGGCATCCAGCGTGGCAAGCAGCGTGAAGCGGGTCTCGAATTCGCCTGGCGCGAGGAAGTCATTGCGACGCCAAATCCTGCATTCCGCCGTATCGAGATCCGCATTTTCGCGAACGCAGACGAATCCCATTCCCTGGCGCATCTTTTCGGGTTCATCGTGAACGCGCCGGGAGGGGTGAGATGAAGCCGATGTCCGGCACCGCTGCGCGCGGCTTCACGCTCATCGAGGTGCTGACCGCGCTGCTGGTGCTGTCGCTGCTCGCGCTGATGTCCTACCGCGGGCTGAGCGCAGTGCTCGACGCCCGCGAGCACGTCCGGGCCGAGACCGAAAAATGGCGGCGCGTGGCGGCGTTCTTCGTGCGTTTTGAGCGCGATGTGGAGCTGGCGTCTCCGCGCCCGGTGCGTTCCGCGACCAGTACTGCGCCGGCGTGGCGCGGCGAAACGGTTGCAAGCTCGGACGTGCGCCTCGAATTCAGCCGCTTCGCTTCATCCGAGGGCGTGGACACCGCGCGGCGCATTGGCTACCGTCTGAACGACGAACAGGAGATCGAGTTGTGGGTGTGGCCGGGTCTCGATGTCGCGCCTGACACGGTGCCCGCGCGCTACCCGTTGCTGGCAGGAGTGAAATTATTCGAGCTGCAATATCTCAATTCCGCTCTTGCATGGGTGGACGCCTGGCCCTTGTCGCCAGCCGACCCGCCCATTCCCCGGGCCGTTCGCCTGCGGATCGTGCTCGGCTCCGACGAGGAGATCGTGCGCGTGTTCGCCCTGCGATCATGAAAACGCGTCAGCGCGGTGTCGCGATCGTGTTGGCCATGGGCGTAGTTGCGTTCGCCGCGATGGCCGCGACGGCGATCATGGTATCGCAGAGCACCTGGTCGCGCCGGGCCGAGCTCACCGCCAGCCATGTGCAGGCGCAGGCGGTGCTCCAGGCCGGCGCCGACTGGGCCCGGGCGCTGCTGAGCGATGACCGCCGCATCAGCAACCTCGATCATCTGGGAGAACCCTGGGCGCTGAAGCTGCCGCCGATGCGGGTCGAGAACGGCGAACTCCTGGGCAAAATCGAGGATCAGCAGGGCGCTTTCAATCTCAACAACCTGGTGACGGAGGGAAAGATCAACCTCACCCAGCTCGCGAACTTTCGGCGCCTGTTGGCGATCCTGGGTTTGCCCGACGAGCTGGGCGACGCGCTCGCCGACTGGATCGACGAGGACAATCAACCGCAGCCGCGATCCGGCGCCGAGGATGCATACTATCTCTCCCTGGATCCGCCTTACCTGGCCGCAAACCGGCCGCTGACCGACGTGGATGAGCTTGCGCTGGTGCGCGGCTTCGACGTGAATGTGCGCGCGCGCCTGCGACCGTACGTAGCCGCCCTCCCCGGGTCGCGGCCCGTCAATGTGAACACGGCCTCGCCCGAGGTGCTTGCCGCCGTGATCGAGGGCCTGGATCTCGGCGGCGCGGAGGTCCTGGTTGCGCAGCGGGATCGGGCCTATTATCGCAGCGTCGACGACTTCGTGAGACGGCTTCCCAGTGGAACGGAGCCGGGCGCAAACCAGCTCAGTGTGAGCAGTGATTACTTTCTAGCGACGCTGCGCGTGACCATCGGCGGCGCCCAGGCGCGCGGCAAGGCGCTGCTTGCGCGCGGTGCCGCCGGGTGGCCCGCGATTGTCTGGCGAAAATACCTATGAGCTTGCTTCGAATCTACTGCTCCCTGCGCGACGAGCCGCAGCAGTGCCAATGGGCGTTGGTGAGCGGCGACCGCGAACCGATCGTCGGCTCGGGCCCGCTGGCGCAGTTGCCGCAGCGCGCCGAGCGCGTCCAGCTCGTGCTCCCGTCCGCTGAGGTTTTGATCACCCGCGCGCGGCTGCCGCAATCGGCCAAGCGCCATACCGGCTCAGTGCTGGCGTTCGCGGTGGAGGATGAGACCCTGGGCGATCCCGATGCCAACCAGGTGAGTTGGCTGGGTTCGGCTGACGGCGCGGACGTGCTCGCCGTGGTGGATCGATCGGGGCTCAGGCAATGGAACGACGCGCTCAACGCTGCCGGCATCCGCGGCTACGAGGTTTACTGCGAAACCTTGATGCTGCCGTGGATGGCGGGGGAATGGAGTCTCGCCTGGGACGGCCACGAGGGATTCGTGCGTACCGGCGAGCTGGAAGGCACGACGACCGACTCCGCGGACCCGAGCTCTCCCCCGCTGTCGCTGCGCATGATGCTCGACGAGGCCAAGTCGCGCGGTGAGGCGCCCGCGTCAATCGCGGTTTACACAACGGCGCTGGAGCCCCCGCTTGAAATCGAGGCGTGGCAGCGCGCGCTTGGCATCGCGCTGCATCTCGCGGGGCGTTGGGACTGGCGCACGGCGCCGGCCGAGGCTGGCGTCAGCCTGGTGCAGGAGCGGGCGCGCTGGCGTATCGTCCCCGGCGCCCTGGGAAAATTGCGGCCGGCGGCCTGGATCGTGGGAGCCGCTTTGGCCATCCATGCGCTGGCGCTGGTCGGCGATTGGACGCGGCTCGCCTTCGAGCAACGCAGCTTGCGCCAGCAAATGGAATCGCGATTTCGGGCTGTCTTTCCGGAAGCGGTTGCGGTGGCGAACCCGGTGGTGCAGATGCGCCGCAAACTCGCCGAGGCGCGCCATGCCGTCAGCCAACCTGATGACGGCGACTTCCTGCCGATGATGGTAAAGGTGGCGGGCGCATTGAGGGGGGTGCCGGGGGGGAAGCTGCGCATTCTTTCCTACGAGGGCGGACGCGTGACGCTCGAGCTTTTGGCCATGGACGAAGCGAGCGTGCGCGGCCTCCTGGCGCGCCTGCTCCAGGCTGGCCTGCGAGCGGACGTTTCGCGCGACTCGGCGCGCGCTGGCAGCGCGAAAGTGGTCCTTACGGTGCGGTCGTCATGAGAGCGCGGTTGCGCAAATTGTGGGAATCGCGTTCTCCGCGCGATCGGGTGATGATCGCCATCTTGGCGGCCGTCGTGGGCGCCGTGCTGTATGTGTGGCTCGTGCTGGCGGCAAATGACGCGCGTGCGCGGCTCGGTTCGTCGGTGCCCACCTTGCGCGCGCAGGCGTCGCGACTCGATGCGGACGCGACTGAGCTCGAGCGCGTGCGCGCCGCGCGGGTTCCGCCGACCGCACCGACCGATCTGCGCACGCAAGTACAGTCGCAGGCGGCGGCCGCGGGACTTGCCGGCGCGTTATTGCGCATCGAAGCCGCCGACGCGAACCGGGTGCAGGTGGTATTCGGCTCCGTTGCGTTTGCCGATTGGCTCGCGTGGGTCGCCACCCTCCAGAGCCAGCATATCCGTCTCGGCACGGCCCGGATCGAAGCGCTATCCACCCCGGGACTGGTGGGCGTGACGGCCTCGTTTACCCGTCCCACCCCGCCGTGAGGCGCTGGCACCTTGTCGCTCTGGGGTTGGGCGTTTACGCGCTGGGACTCATCGCGACGGCACCGGCGACTTTGATCGACGCCAGGCTGCGGCAGGCGAGCGAAGGCAGGATACGGCTGGCCGAGGCCCGCGGCACGCTGTGGTCGGGAAGGGGCTACATCGAGTTACGCGATCTAAAGCGCCAAACCGGGATCGCGAGAAACATCGTCTGGCGTGTGCGGCCCGCCTATTTGCTGCGCGGCAAGCTCCGCTACGACGTCACGCTGGGCCACGCGCTCAAGGCGTTTCCCGCGACCCTTTCCTTCTCGCGGATGGAAGTGGCGGACGCCGAAATCAACTTGCCAGCCGCGGTCTTGAGTCTGGCCGAGCCCCAACTGGCGCCTCTTGAGCTTGCGGGTGACGTGCAGCTCCGGGTGGCGCGGCTTTCACTCGGGCGCGGTGCGATCGAGGGCAGCGGAACGCTGCAGTGGCGTGGCGCCGGATCGGCGTTGGCGCCCGTCTCGCCTCTGGGCGACTATGAACTGCGCTTCAAAGGCGATGGCGCCGCCGTGCGCGCGTCGCTACGCACGCTTCAGGGGCCTCTGCAGGTCGACGGTCAGGGATCTTGGATGGTTGGCCGCAACCCCTCGTTCCTGGGCACCGCGCGCATTCCACCGCAGCACAAGCAGCAACTCGCGCCGCTCCTGCGACTCATTGCGGTCGAGCGTGGCGACGGAAGTTTCACCCTGCAGCTGAGGTAGCCGGACCGGAAGCACCGGTGCGGCGCAACCGCCGGCGTTGGATCAGACGAGACTAAACCGCTTGGCCAGCGAACTCCCGCAGGGAATTCGGCGCGGGCTTCGATGATCTGTCAGCCAGACGAGCTCCGTGCAAGCCAAACAGCATTTCTGCAATGTACTGTCGACGCCGGACACCCCGGCATTCCACTACAGGCGCCAGCGCGCCTTCTCAAGCCTGCGCGAAGCTCGGGACCTTCGGTACTGAGGTTCCGCTTCGCTTGGAACTGAAAGAGTCGAGTTTCAAGTAACAGATCGGGCGCCGTTCGCGCTCTCCGCGATGGCCCGCGCGTCGAGCGTGCGCGCACAGAAAAAACATGCGCGTGCAAATTGCAGTTAACTTCCCGTAAGCAAGAGCAAAAACATAACGGCTACCGCTCCGTCTGTATTCAAGAAACATACTTGTCGCGCTCCATCACGCGCTGAGTGGTTCCGCGCCCAGCACAAAACATTTACGTAACCATAGGCAAGCAAATATGTTTTTGCCG
Organism: Betaproteobacteria bacterium SG8_41; assembly: GCA_001303585.1. Taxonomy (GTDB): domain Bacteria; phylum Pseudomonadota; class Gammaproteobacteria; order Burkholderiales; family SG8-41; genus SG8-41. The sequence continues at coordinate 588 of LJTT01000054.1, read as the reverse complement.
CGCACCGTGATCTGGCACGGTCGTTGCGTGACGTAAGGCAAGCGTGAACGAAGCCGATAGGTGGCCCAAATGAGCGAAATCACCAAAGTCCTCGTCGTCGATGATGACGAAGTCGTGCGTCGTTGCCATCTGAGATCCCTGTGTGGAACCGAATGCGTGACCCAAGGGGCGTTCAGCGGCACGGATGCATTGCAGGCGATGGAACGCGACCCGTTCGATGTCGTGCTTCTCGATCTGCGCATGCCCGGCCTGGATGGCATGACCGTGCTCAAGACGATCAAGGAGAAGTGGCCGGATAGCGAAGTGATCGTCATCACCGGCTATCCCTCCATCGACAGCGCCAAGGAGGCCGTCCGGCTCGGGGCTTACGACTACATCCCGAAACCGGTCGGTCCGGACGAGATCATCGACGCGACCAACAGCGCGGTGATGCACAAGCGCTGGTCGCTGCGCCGGGAGCAGGCTGCAGAGAGCAGCCCCGCTCGCAGAATTTAAAGGAGACAGTCATGACACCGCTGAGAAAAGTGCTGGTAGTTGACGATGACCCGGTGGTTGGCCGGAGTTTTGAGCGGGTTCTGTCCGGCAAGG
>LJTT01000132.1 GCA_001303585.1 Betaproteobacteria bacterium SG8_41 | reverse complement strand
AACCTTGAACCTTGAACCTTGAACCTTGAACCTTGAACCTTGAACCTTGAACCTTGAACCTTGAACCTTGAACCTTGAACCTTGAACCTTGAACTGGACCCTGTTATGCCCCTCCGATCGCCCGAACGTCGAAACTGGCTGAATTGTGTAACCGGCCTTGGCGGCATGGTCCTGACGCTGGGTAGCGTGTCGATTGCCAGTGGCCGTACGGCAACGCCCGAACCGGGGCGACAGCGTTTCATGGCGCGCGCGTACGAGATGCGCCGGCGCGCGATCGCGAGCGGTGATCAGGCGTTCGGCGCGGTCGTGGTGAAGCACGGGCGCGTGGTCGGTGAGGGCGTGAGCGCTGTGCTGACCACGCCCGATCCCACCGCCCATGGCGAGATGCAGGCGATTCGCGACGCGGCGCGCCGGCTCGGGTCGGCCAAGCTGGCGGGCTGCGAGCTCTACACGACCTTCCGGCCTTGCCCGATGTGCGAAACTGCCGCGTATTGGGCGGGGATCGAGCGTATCTTTTATGGCGAGGCGGTGACGGACGGCGGCGCGCCGCGTTACCGGAACTGCTAGCTTATTAACCGCAGATAAACGCAGATAAACGCTGATCGGATAAAAACCAAAATAGAGAGGATTAACAGAATTCGCAAGATTACTTGGTCAGGGTTTTAGTTTCGATCTTGTTAATCTTGCAAAAACCTGCCTAGCGTTTTATCGGCGCTCTACGGTTCTACTGTTTTTGTTGGTTCTTTGTTTTTTTGTATGTATAAATCTGCGTTTATCTGCGTTTATCTGCGGCTAATCTTGTTCTTTCCGTTGCTGCACGGCTCAGGGGTGCTTGCTGCGGCGACGACGTATCCCGTGCCCGAGGGTGCCTTTGATGTCGGGCACGCGTCGATCCGCCCCGGTCGAACCGAGCAGGACCATTTTTCGATCAAGCTTGCATTTCCATCCACTGCGGTGATCGAGCATTACCGTGGCTATTTCTCGAGATTTGTCGAGTGCCGGGGCCGTGGCGCATGGTGGGAGGCAGGTCCCGATGCGGCCGCGCAGCCACCGAAATTCATGCACCAGATGGTTCAGCACTGGGTGACCGAAGATAATCGCGAGATGATTACGCTCGCGATTCGCTACACCTCGACTGGCGCCGAGTGGAAGGATCGCCCGGACAACGACGTGCAACGCGTCACGCTGTTATATGAGAAGGTCTTCGATGCGAAACGGGCGGTCCGCTCGCAGGGCTCGTCGTGCGATGACTCAGCGGTTCCGCCACGCCGCGCGCCCTCGCCCGGTCCCCTCATTACGCGCTAGCCTCGCCCTGCGGCGCTGAACGGGGGCACGGGTCCAGTTGCGGTTCAGCCCGTGTTCCGCAGTCCTGCGGCAATCCCGTTTATCGTGAGGTGAAGCGCGCGCCGCGTACGATCGTCGGTATCTCCGGCGCGGTAACGACGCAGCAAATCGACCTGCAGGTGGTTGAGAGGATCGAGATACGGAAAGCGGTTGCGAATCGAGCGTGCGAGCGCCGGGTCGTCAGCGAGCAGTTCATCGCGCTCCATTATTGCGGCAAGCGACCTGCGGGTGCGGTGCCATTCCGCGGAGATTCGGTTAAAAAACCCTTGCCGCAGATCGACATCCGGAACCAGTTCGGCATAGCGTGAGGCAATGGCAAGGTCGCTCTTGGCGAGCACCATGTCCATGTTCGAGAGCACCGTGCGGAAGAAGGGCCACTCCGATTGCATCTCATGCAGTTCTTCGATGCTGCCAAGCTTCCGGGCGAGGCATTCTTCCACCGCAGCGCCGAATCCATACCAGCCGGGAAGCATCAGGCGGCATTGGCTCCAGCTGAACACCCAGGGGATGGCGCGAAGGTCCTCGATGCGCTGGCTGCCGCGGCGGCTGGGCGGGCGGCTTCCGATATTGAGGTCGGAGATCTCGGAAATCGGCGTCGACGCCTGGAAGTAGTCGGTGAATCCGGGCGTTTCGACCGTCAGCTGGCGGTAGGCGCGGAATGCGGAAGCGGAAAGCGCCTCCATGATCTCGAGATGCCGTTCGCGGCGCGCGTGCGGCGGGCGCCGCGCGAGGCTCGCCTCGAGAACGGCGGCAGCCAGCGTCTCCAGATTGCGGTGCCCATTCTCCGGATTGGCGTACTTGCCCGCGATCACCTCGCCCTGCTCGGTCAGCCGCAGGGCGCCGTCCACGGTTCCCGCCGGCTGCGCGAGGATGGCGTCATGACTCGGGCCGCCGCCGCGCCCGACGGTGCCTCCGCGCCCATGAAAGAGGCGCAGGCGGATACGGTGCTTGCGGCAGACGTCGAGCAGCGCCGATGCAGCCTTGTAGAGCGACCAGTTTGACGTGAGGTAGCCGCCGTCCTTGTTGCTGTCCGAGTAGCCGAGCATGACTTCCTGGACGCCGCCGCGCGCGTCCACCCACGCGCGATAGATCGGCAGGTCGAGCGCCGCGTCGAGGACCGCGCCGCAACGCTCGAGATCTGCGATCGACTCGAACAGGGGTATGACATCCATGTCCAGGACAGGCGGTGCATTCTCGAGGCCCGGCTGGTAGAGGCCCGCCTCGCGCAGAAGCACGCCGACCTCGAGCAAATCCGAAACGGACTGGCAGTGCGAGATCACGTAGTGGGGCACTGCGCGCGGGCCGAGGCGCCGCCTTCCCGCGGCCGTTTCCGTGAGGATTGCGAGCTCATCCACCACCACGGATGAATAGGAAAGATGGGGATTGCGCAACAGCCTCGGTCCTGCGAGCTCGCGGGCAAGCAGCGCCGTGCGGGAATCCTCGTCGAGACCGGCATAGTTCGCCTCCACGCCCGCGCGTGCGAGCAGTTCAGAAACGGTAGCCTCATGCCTCGCGGAGCTCTGCCGCAGGTCGACCTGTGCAAGATGAAACCCGAAGACGCTTACTTTTCGCCGGAGTTCCCGCAACCGGCCGGCCGCGAGCCGCTCGGCACCCTGGGCAGCGAGGCCGCGCTCGATGGTGTCGAGGTCCGCTGCGAAGCTGCCCGCGTCGGGGTACGGTTTGTGGGCGGAGCGCGGTGCGCGGGCCGGGCGCAATCCCGCGAGCGCATCGGCGCTCGCTGCCAAACGGGCATAGATTCCGCTCAGCGCGCGGCGGTAAGGCTCATCCATGCGGTAAGGCGAGTCGTCCCGGGAGGCCTCCGCAAGCGGGTGGATCTCCGCCGGCTCAGGCTTGATGCGGGTGGAAAGCGACAGTTCACGCCCGAGTGCATTAATTTCCTCGAGGTAATGGGAGAGGACAAGCCGCGTCTGCTCGCGCAGTGCAAACGCGAGTACCTCGGCGTTGACGTAGGGGTTGCCATCCCGGTCGCCGCCGATCCAAGTGCCGATGGTGAGAAAGGGCGGCAGCCAGGGCGCGCGCGCGAGGCCCAGGCGTCTCTGGAGCATGGTCTCGATCCGGGAATAGAGCCGGGGCAGTTCCGCGAGAAAGGTCAGCCTGAAGTAGGCCAGCCCATTTGTAATTTCGTCGGCGACGGCAAGCTTCGTCAGGCGCAGCATCGAGGTCAGCCAAAGGCGCAGCACTTCGCGATGCAGTGCCTCGTCGCGATCAGGGCCGGGGGGTGCCTCAACGAGCTGCGCGATGCCGCGCTCGCAATCGAGAATGCTCTGGCGCTGAACCTCGGTGGGATGGGCCGTGAGCACAGGGCTCACCTGCGCGCGGCTGAACCATTGAGCGATTGCCTCGCCCGTAGCACCCGCCTCCAGAGCGCGTTCGAGCGCATACGCGACGCTGCTCGTGGCTGGTGCCTGGTTATCCGTGTCGCGCCTGCGCGCGCGACGGTTTCGGTCGGCATCCTCGGCGATATTGAGCAGATGCGAGAAGAAGCTGAACGCGCGAACAACGTGCAGTGTTTGCTCGATGTCGAGGGCATTGAGTTGCTGCTCGAGTTCGGCCTCGACGGCGGTGGCTTCGGCATCATCGTCGGATTTCGCGCGGCGGAAGCCAACCGCGGTCTGCCGGATGCGCTCGATGCGCTCGAGAGTTGCCTCGCCGACCTGCTCCCGGATCACGTCCCCGAGCAGGCGCCCGAGGAGCCGCCGGTCCTCGCGCAGACGGGCCTCGTCGGCTTCAAGCAGGCTTTCGGTCGTGTCGTCCATGGCGAGCGCCCCCATTATAGAGTGCGCCAGCGGCTACAATAGCGGCGTCGGGGACAGAGATCCGACATTCCGCGTCCAGGAACCGGAAGCGGCCTCAAGATCGAAATCGCGGCCGCTGATAGACGCCGCTCTGCGCCGCCAAGACAAACGGACAGGATTTACAGGATTGGCAGGATCAAAACCACAAATTGGAACGATCAACCATGTCGATCCTGTCTGATTTGGCCTTGATCCTATCCGCGTTTATCTGCGATTAATGCTGTTTTGGCATTTTTGGAACACGTTTTAGTCACAAGTCACGGGTTTTAGCTCATGAAGGAAACCATACTCATTGTCGTCCGTCACGCCGAGACCGCCTGGAATCGCGAGAAGCGAATGCAGGGCACGACCGACACGCCGCTCTCTGACGTTGGCCGCGTTCAGGCGCAGGCGCTTGCCCGCCGGCTCGCGGGCGAGGCCTTCGCGGCGCTCTACAGCAGCGACCTGAGCCGCGCGCGCGATACCGCGCACGCAATCGCCCAGCACAGCGGCCGGGAGCTGGTGCTCGAGCCGCGACTGAGGGAGCGAGCGTTCGGTGTGTTCGAGGGGCTTATCGCGGACGAGATCCGGGCGCGCTTTCCGCAGGAGTACGCCCGTTTCGCAAGCCGAGACCCTGATTATGAGGTGCCCGGGGGCGAGAGCGCCCGTGGGTTCACGGAGCGCTGCCTCGGTTGCCTCGCAGAGATTGCCGGCCGTCATGCGGGTGAGGATATCGTGGTAGTGACGCACGGGCTCGTGCTCGACTCGCTTTATCGGGCAGCGCACGGCCTCGATCATGGGGTGCAGCGCCCCGTGCCTCTTATCAACGCGAGCCTGCCTGAATCTTTTCGAGTACGGCTCGAGCAGCTGGCGCATGGTGGAATGGGGCGATGTGAGTCACCTCGCCGAGGAGGAGATCACGATTTATCGCGGCAGCGCCGCCTGATGTCGTAAATCGTGAATCGTGAATCGCAGGCAGGGTTCTTGATTTCCAGGCCTGTCTGTGCTGATCCGCGCTAGACACGATTAACGATTTTCGATTCACGATTCACGATTAACGAAGGTATGGAAACGGTAGTGCTGGTTCACGGTCTCTGGGTGCACGGTCTGGTCATGGAGCTCATGCGGCGCCGCGTGGCGCGCGCAGGGTATCGGGCGCATGCCTACTCCTACCCATC
>LJTT01000131.1 GCA_001303585.1 Betaproteobacteria bacterium SG8_41 | reverse complement strand
GTAGATGTTGAGGCCGCCGGAGATGATGAGATCCTTGGCGCGACCGACGATGGAGACGTAGCCATTGTCGTCACGCCGCGCCAGGTCGCCGGTGTGAAAGAACCCGTCGCCAGTGAATTCCTCGACGGTTTTCTCCGGCATCCGCCAGTAACCCTTGAACACATTTGGCCCCTTGACCAGCAATTCACCTACGTCGCCATTGGCAACATCATTGCCGTTGGCATCAACCACGCGCACGGCGACGCCTGGCAACGGCGGACCGACCGTGCCCGGCAATCGCGGCCCATCGAGCGGATTGGAGGTGTTCATACCGGTTTCGGTCATCCCATAGCGCTCGAGGATCGTGTGACTGGTGCGCTCGTGGAACTCGCGGAAGGTCTGGGGCAGCAATGGCGCTGATCCGCAGGTGAAGAGCCGCATGTTGCGACAGACATCGCTCCCGAACGCAGGCTCCGCGAGCAGGCGCGTGTAGAAGGTCGGAACGCCCATGAACACCGTCGCCTGGGGCAGCGCGCGCATTACTGCGGCAACGTCGAATTTCGGCAGGAATAGCATCTTGCTCGCATTGAGCAACGCGCAGTGGCAGGCGACAAACAGGCCGTGAATATGAAAGATGGGGAGCGCATGCAGCAGCACATCGCCAGGTTGCCAGCCCCAGGCCTTGTGCAGGGCAAGCGCGTTGGCAGCAAGATTGCGGTGCGTGATCATGGCGCCCTTTGGGTGCCCGGTTGTTCCGGAGGTGTAGAGAATCACGGCCACTTCATCACCACCGACCGTTGCAGTGGAGAACACGGCGGGACAGGCGCGTGCTGCCTCATGCAACGTTCCACGACCACTAGCGTCGAGTGTCAGCACCTGCGCGACCCTGCGTTTTGCGGCGAGCGCCTGGACGGCCGCAAGGCGCTCGGGTGAGCAAATCACAAGACCGGGCTCGGCATTTTCCAGGAAATACTCAACCTCTAGGTCGCGGTACGCGGGATTGAGCGGCAGGTAGACAAGACCAGCACGCAAACAGCCAAGATACGCGAACAGTGCCGCAGCCGATTTCTCCGTCTGCGCGGCAACGCGGTCGCCGCTGTGCAGGCCCAGCTGCGTGTAGAGTTGCGCGTAGCGCGCGCTCTCGGCCTCGAGTTGAGCGTAGGTGTAGTGCTCGCCCGCCGGCGTTTCGAGGCAAATGTCGTCCAGGTGACCTTCTAGGCGCTCGGCGATCAGACCGTAGAAATTCTCGCTTTTCATTCAAGGTTCCTTGACACCTCGCGCAGCGGGTGCAAATAATCGTTCGTGCGCGAAAGGCGTGACCACAATGTGAAATCACGCCACCCCGGTTAGCCAATGAAACAACAAGAGCGCGGGGCAGAACAAGTACGCTACAGCGGACGCGCAATTTCTCATAGTCCGACCGCCACCCTAAGGAGATTCCATCCATGACAAAGCAACAACCAATGTTCGCCGTGCGTCTTGCCGTCGGCGTCCTGTGCACCGCCATCCTGTTTGCGGGCGCCTCGGCGCAGGCGGCAGACATGGTGCTCAAGGCTTCGCACCAGTTCCCGGGAGGCAAGGGCGATCCTCGCGACGAGATGGTGCAGATGATCGCGCGCGACGTCGAGAAGGCCAATGTCGGCCTCAAGATTCAGGTCTATCCCGGGCAGTCGCTGTTCAAGGCCAAGGAACAGTGGGGCGCCCTCACCAAGGGCCAGCTCGATATCACCTCGTTCCCGCTCGACTACGCGAGTGGCCGTCATCCGCAGTTCAGTTCCACCCTGATGCCGGGGTTGGTCAAGAGCCACGAGCATGCCCAACGCCTCAACAAGTCACCGTTCATGGACGACATTCGAAAGATCATCGAAGACTCGGGCGCCAAGGTGCTGGCGGATGCCTGGCTGGCCGGGGGCTTTGCTTCGAAGAAGACCTGCATCCTGTGGCCAGACGATATCAAGGGCCAAGTGACGCGAGGTGCCGGGAAAGCCTTCGAGCAGATGTTGGTTGGAGCGGGTGCATCGATCTCGTCTATGGCTAGCTCGGAAATCTACACCGGAATGAAGACCGGAGTACTCGACGCCGCCAATACCAGCTCGGGCAGCTTCGTCTCTTATCGCTTGTATGAACTGGTGAAGTGTTTTACTGCGCCCGGGGATAACGCATTGTGGTTCATGTACGAGCCGGTTCTGGTCTCGAAAAAGACCTGGGCAAAACTCAACAAGGCTCAGCAGGATGCGTTGATGGCCGCTTCCAAAAAGGCGGAAACCTATTTCGTCGGCGAGGCGAAGAAGATTGACCAGAAGGCAGTCGATACCTTCAAAAAAGCCGGCGTGAAGGTGGTCACAATGGATGACGCACAGTTCGAAGCTTGGAAGAAGATCGCCGACCGGACTTCTTACAAGATGTTTGCGGAGAAAGTGCCCGGTGGCAAAGCACTGCTCGACAAAGCACTGGCAGTGAAGTAGACCGGCAACACGCCGGCATCGCCCGACGTGGACGTTTTCCTTCTGCTGGTCCGACGGTTGTCACAGGCCTGCGGCGTGGTTGCCGCGGGCCTGCTGGCGGCCGCGACGCTGGTAGTGTGCCAGATGGTGTTTTGGCGCTATTTCCTCGGCGCTTCGACAGTCTGGCAGACCGAGTTCGTAATCTACGCAATCGTCGCCTCAACCTTCATCGGGGCACCATACGTGCTGCTGCATCGCGGGCACGTTGGCGTGGATCTTGTGGTGTTGTACTCGCGTGGACGCGTGCGCTTGGTGTTCGCGCTGTTGGGAGCAGCATTGTCGCTGGCGTTTTGTGTCGTGCTCGCGTGGGCCAGCGGCCAATATTTCCACGAGGCATGGGCTGGCGGTTGGCGGACCGATACCGTATGGGCGCTGCCGTTGTGGATCCCATTGCTGCCATTGCCCGTCGGTATGGGACTGCTCGCGCTCCAGTTCACTGCCGATATCCTGTGTATCGTTACCGGGCGCGAACCGCCGTTCGGTGTTGAAGCTGAGGACCAGGAATGACGCCGCTCGAGATTGGTCTTCTGATCGCAATCGTCACTATCGTGTTGCTTGGCACGGGAATGCCGATAGCGTTTGGGCTTGGTTTCGTCGCGGTGGCATTCATGGTCGCCTTTCAGGGCGCAAGTGCGCTTGGCGTGCTGGCCGAAACTTTTTTCAGCGGCATCGACAGTTTTGCGCTGGTGTCGTTGCCGATGTTCATTCTCATGGGCGCGGCGGTGGCATCGTCGCCAGCGGGGCGTGATCTGTATATCGCGCTCGATCGCTGGTTGAACCGTGTACCGGGCGGTATTGTGGCGGCGAATCTGGGCGCCTGCTCGATCTTCGCCGCATTATCAGGTTCGTCGCCGGCGACTTGTGCGGCGATCGGAAAGATGGGCATCCCGGAGATGCGCAAGCGGGGCGTTCCCGATGGTCTCGCCACCGGTTCGATCGCGGCGGGCGGCACACTTGGCATCCTGATTCCGCCCAGCATCACGATGATTGTCTATGGCGTCGCAACCGAAACCTCGATTGGGCGGCTGTTTCTCGCGGGCGTACTGCCAGGAATCATGCTGACGGCGATGTTTATCGGCTGGACGCTTTTCGTCGCCTGGCGCCGCGGCTGGGGCTTCGGCGAGGTAGCACAGAGTTTTTCCCTGCGCCAGAAACTGGAAATTCTCCCAAGAATATTGCCGTTCCTCGGGATAATCGTTGGCATTCTTTACGTGCTGTACGGTGGCGTGGCCACGCCATCGGAAGCCGCGGGCGTCGGTGCGCTGTTTTGCCTGGTAATGGTGATCGCGATTTATCGTATGTGGCAGCCCGGGCGCATGTGGCAGATTTTCCGCGACAGCACCCGCGAAAGTGTCATGATCATGATGATTATCGCAGCGTCGGAACTCTTCAGCTTCATGATGTCGTCGCTGTACGTGACACAGGAGATCGCGGAAGGAATAGCTGCGCTTGAAATCAACCGTTGGCTGTTGATGGGACTCATTAACCTGTTTCTGCTGGTTGCTGGCATGTTTCTTCCGCCGGTTGCGATCATCCTCATGACCGCACCGATTCTGCTACCGATCGTGGTGCAGGCGGGGTTCGATCCGTACTGGTTCGCGGTGATCCTGACGCTCAACATGGAAATTGGGCTTATCACACCGCCCGTAGGGCTCAATCTCTTCGTGATCAACGGCATCACGCCAGATATCCGGTTGCCGGTCATCCTCCGCGGCGCGTTACCTTTCGTGCTGCTCATGGTGGTCGGAATCTTAATATTGTTCCTGTTCCCCGGTATTGCCACTTGGCTGCCGGACAGGTTGATGGGACCGGCCGTCGGCGGGTAGTGGAGCGGCGCATGCCGCACTTGCCGGATGGTCTGGCTAAACGAAGTTGCCTGGTAACCCCACTCTGATTGTTGCCGTGCGTTATCAAGCATATATATCGCGATATATATGAAGCGCTATTGGCTCGAAAAATTTCTGGATCGAATCGCGGACCGCGGCCGCGATCTCCTGCACATGCTGACCGAGGGATCTGCCCTTCCACGGCTAGGTTCGCTGTGCCGCGCACTTCTGTCGGGGGTGGGAGAGGCCACGGGGACCGCGCTGTCGCGCGAGGTGTTGCGGGCCTATGAGCGCATGGATCATGAGGGACGCACGGCATTCTTCGAGATGCTCGCTATCGAATTCGGCCCCGATCCCTCCGCCATCCGCGCGGCGACCGACGAATATATGCGTTCAAACGACCCTAATGCCTTGCTACGGCTCATGGCCGTAGTGGAGCCGCCGCGTCAGGAGTTGTTCCGGCGCATAAACATGGCGCCAAATGGCACGGCGGCGCTCGTCGCTATGCGCGCGGAGCTTCTCGGGCTATTGGCGCAGCACCCGCAGCTTAAGGTCGTAGATGTGGACATGAAGCACCTGTTCGCCTCCTGGTTTAATCGCGGCTTCCTGCGGCTCGAACGGATCGCCTGGAACAGTCCGGCGGACCTGCTGGAAAAACTGATCCGCTATGACATGGTGCAAACTATAAGGAGCTGGGACGACCTGCGCCGTCGCCTGGCGCCCGATCGCCGCTGCTTCGCTTTTTTTCATCCGGCG
>LJTT01000130.1 GCA_001303585.1 Betaproteobacteria bacterium SG8_41 | reverse complement strand
CCCGTGACGCGGCGCAAGGCAAGCAGCTGTATATCAGTTCCAGCGCCCCCGGCCGTAGCCGCGCGGTCCCGCCTGTCCGATGCGCCGTCCGCCGAAATGCTGGTTGGCGATCGTCTTTTGCTCAGGTGTCAGCACTGCGAAGAGCTCTTTCATGGCGCCGCTCATCGCCTGCGCCTGATCAGCGCGGAGCCTCATGCGGGCTGCGTGCTGCTCGATGCGCTCGGCAGGTGTTTCGGCGGCGATTGGCCCCTGCGCATGAAAAGCTGCCATTGTCTCGGCCTGGGTCTTGGCCTGTGCGGCGTACGCATTCCACGCCGCTTCCTGGTCGGCCGTGATCTTGAGCTCGTTCTTCAAGAACGCGAGCCGTGCTTCTACCCGCTCCGTGGGGCCGGCACCGGCTGCGCCCTGGCCATATCCGCCGCGCGGGCCCGCGCCGTAGCCCCCACCGGGACCTGTGCCGTCACACGCGGCGCTACCCGGCCCGCCCTGGCCGCACGCACCGGGACCGTACCCACCGCGAGGCCCGCCACCCATCATGCCGGGGCCATAGCCGCCTCGCGGTCCGCCGCCATAACCCATCATGCCAGGGCCGTATCCGCCGCCCCCCATGGGGGCACCGCTGACGCCAAACGCACAGCCACCGCCTCCGTATCCCCAGGGGGGATCCGCATAAACCGCTGAACCAGCGGCCGCGAGACCCGCGGCAGCCAGCATGCCAATCCAGATTTTGCGCGTGCTTTTCATGGTCATCTCCAATTGGTTGATCCAAACTTGCCTCAGCGGAACGCTCGATCCGCTTGACGCTCATCGAATGTCCTCTGGCGAATTCATTTAACCACCAGGGTGTAACAGAAGCTTGTCAGAGCAGAGCTTTTTTGTATCGCAGTTCAACGGCCAGCGGGGTTGTTACACTGCGATACAATTTTCCCGCCTCGCCGAAGCGCCACGCGCTATACATGAGCCATGAACAGTCAGGACCATATCCTGGTCGTCGATGACGATTCTGAAATCCGGAGCCTTCTGGGCGAGTATCTTCAGAAGAACGGCTATCGGGTCACGGTGGTCGCCGACGGCAGAGAAATGTGGGCTGCGCTCGACGGCGGTGCCCGCGTGGACATCGTGGTGCTCGATCTCATGTTGCCGGGCGAAGACGGCCTTACCTTGTGCCGCAATCTGCGCGCGCGCTCGGAGCTGCCGGTCATCATGCTGACTGCTCGGGGCGAAGAGACGGATCGTATCGTCGGGCTCGAGATGGGCGCAGACGACTATCTTGCGAAGCCGTTCAATCCGCGCGAACTGCTGGCGCGGATCAAGAGCGTTCTGCGCCGTGCCCGCTCGCTGCCGGAAAATTTGCAGCCCGAAAGCGCGCGCAGTCTCCGCTTCGCGGGCTGGACGCTCGATCTTGCCGCGCGCAATCTGCTCTCGCCTGATGGCGTGCTGGTTGCACTGAGCGGCACTGAGTACAAGCTGCTACGGATTTTTCTCGCGCATCCGAACCGCGTGCTGAATCGCGACCAGCTGATCGACCTCATGCTCTCGCGAGATGCATCGCCCTTCGACCGCAGCATCGATGTTCAGGTGAGCCGGCTGCGCCATCGGCTGGGCGAGAACCCCAAGGAGCCGGTGATCATCAAGACCGTGCGCGGCGAGGGTTATGTGCTCGCGGCTGCGGTGGAAGCGGAGCCGTAATGCGCCTGTTGCCGCGCTCGCTGTTCAGCCGGATGGTGCTCGTCCTGCTGGTCGGTCTGCTCCTGGCCCAGCTGGCGAGTTTTGCAATCCACTGGCATGAACGCGGAGAGCTCATTCTGCGCACGGGCGGCATGCGCCAGGCACAGCGCATCGCCGACATCGTGCGGCTCCTCGATCCGCTTCCGCCCCGGGAGCGGGCGCGTATCGTGGGCGTAATCGATTCGGCGCAGCTGCGGGTATCACTCTCGCGCCCGCCAATGGCGCCGACGGCGGCCGATCCCGACAAGGCGGAGCGGGCCGAGCGTTTTGCATCGGTGCTGCGGCGTTTCCTCGGCGACGAGCGCGGTCTCGTGGTGGTCGTAACGAGTGCGCCGGAGCACTGGCCGCCGGCGCCTTTCGGCGGCCGCGGACCCGCTCCGGGCGCACCGCCCCCGCCGGAGATGATGGGAGGCCCGGGAATGATGAGCGGCCAGGGCATGATGCGGGGACCGGGAGGGCGCGGATTGGGACCGCCGGGAACAGGTCCGGGCGCGCGCCTGGCGGGAATCTCCTTTGTCGTGCAGGCACCGCTGCAGGACGGCACACTCGTCACCTTCGATTCACGCCAGCCGCTGGAGACTTTCAACTGGCCGTATCGGCTCCTGTTGAGCCTTGGCATTCTGCTCGCCGCCGTCATCGTGCTGACGCTCATCGCGGTGCGATGGGTGACGCGCCCGCTCAAGACACTCGCGGACGCGGCCGAGCAGCTGGGCGCTGACATCGAGCGGCCGCCGCTTCCGGAAGAGGGCCCGCTCGAGGTGAGGAGCGCGTCGCGCGCATTCAACACCATGCAGAAGCGGCTGATTGCATTCATTCGCGATCGCACGCGCATTCTTGCGGCAATGTCGCACGACCTGAAGACGCCCATCACCCGCCTACGCCTGCGCGCAGAACTTCTCGACGACGCGCAGCTGCGCGCGAAGTTCGAGAAGGACCTGGCGGAAATGGAATCGATGGTGAGCGCAACGCTTGATTTCATGCGAGGGGTGGAGAATCGCGAGCCGCGAAAGCCGCTCGATGTGATGGCGTTGCTCGAAAGCCTGCAGGAGGACGCGGCCGAGCTGAAGGGGAGGGTGGAGATCGAAGGCGCCGCCCTCAAGCCCTATCACGGCCTCGCGCAGGCCCTGAAGCGCTGCCTGCGCAACCTCATCGACAACGCCGTGCAGTACGGAAAATCGGCGAGAATCCGGGTGGACGATTCAGCTTCCGCGTTGCGTATCAGCGTGCGCGACGAAGGGCCGGGCATTCCCGAGCGCGACCTCGAGCACGTGTTCGAGCCGTTTTACCGGCTGGAAGGCTCGCGCAGCCGGGATACCGGCGGGACGGGCCTCGGGCTCGGCATCGCCCGCAATATCGCGCGAGCGCACGGCGGCGACATCGTGCTGCGCAACGTGCCGGGGGGCGGGCTGGAGGCGTTGCTTACACTCCCCCGTACCGCGTAATTCGCAAATTTAGCCGCAGATAAGCGCAGATATAACTTTACAAGAAACCGAACCCCGAACCCCGAGCATCGCTATTTCGCCGCCGATGCACCCCGACAAGAGGCAGTAGTCCGGATTTGATCTGATACCCAAGGTCCGCTTTCGCCGCCAAAAGCCGACATTGGCATGGCCCAGCCGCTTGGGGCGCGAGTGGACAGTTGGCGTGTTCAGCACCGTCCGGATCCGATTGCGGGTATGCTTAGATCCGGCAGCCGCCACGGCAAGCAATCTAGGGGGAGGTAACAATGGCAAGTCGTTTGGCGGTGTTCCTGATGACGCTTTCGCAGGCGGTGTTGATCGGGATCGTGCTGGCGCGCTTTCCCGCTCATCTGTCCGACCCGTTGTGGCCTGCCCATGCCAAGGCGCACCTTGTCTCGCAGATTGCCGCGCTCACAGGGCTCGCCTGCGTAAGCCTCCTTCTGCTTTTCATGTCTTTTCGCGCAGGCAGCAAGTGGGCCTGGTACGGATTATTTCTATCGGGGCTCTTCATCTACGGCGGTTACTGGATCGCAGCCGGCGTTGCAGAGCCTGCTGTTCCCTGGCGGAGCGCTCACAGCGCTTTTGCTGCTTTGAGCGCGGCTTACCTTCTCGGTATGGTGTTGGGTTGGCGGCATTGCTTTCGGCGGAGCGCCTGAGATGACTCCGCCCTCCCGTAGCAATACTGCGGTGGCAAAAAGCCGCGGTGCATTCTTTTACCTGCGAATCGCGGCGACCATCTTTGTGTGGATCGTGGTGATTGCCTACGCTCACAGCTTCGCGCATACCCATGAAGCGCAGCTCGTGACCTTGCTGGCCTCGCCCTTTGCCAAACTTGCGGCCGCGACGTTATTCCTGACCGCGCTGGTGTATTTCGTGTGCCTTAGCCTGCCGATTGTTCCAAATCCGGGCGTGCGCGCGACGGCTGCCATCTTCATCTGGTCGGCCCTGCTCGTGCTCGGGCACTCCGTCTCTCACGAGAGCTTTCACGAGGTTCAGGCGAGCCTCGGGTCCATGCGAGACCAGGTCGGCGTAGCGGGTCTGATTCTGGCCGCCGGCGTTTACGCACTGGCATTGGCGATGCCCTTTGTGCCGGGCGTGGAGCTCGGCCTCCTCATCATCGCGCTTTTTGGCGCGACGGGCGCCCTTGCTGCGTATCTTGCGACTATTGCCGGCCTGAGCCTCGCGTTCACCGCGGGGCGCGTGCTTCCCGAGCGCGCCCTTCGCACGCTGCTGGACCGCGCCGGGATTGATCGCTCGAGCCAGCGCGCGGGCTCGAGCGCGCCGAGCATGATCAGCGAGTCTTCCTTCCGGGGCAGCCTGTCACGACGGCTGGGCCGCCTGTTGCTCCACTACCGTCATGTGACGCTCGCGCTTTGCCTGAACTTTCCCGGAAACTCGGTGGCGGGGGGCGGAGGCGGACTGGCGCTACTGTGTGGAATGAGCGGGCAATTCAGCTGGCGCGGCTTCGCGCTAACCACAGCGGTGGCCGCTTCTCCGCTTCCGCTGCTGGTCCTAGCTGGTATCATCGATGTGCAGCCCCTGCTGCAGCACCACGGCTTCGTGCACAACTTCCTCATGCGAATCGAGGGGCTATTCGTCCATCGCTGATCGGCAACCCCTGCGAGAGGTTTGGAACGCTCTACCCGATCGTAGATAAGGTCAGGTCCGGATTCAAAAAAGTGAACCTGACCCGGATTTACACATATCTGCGGCTAAATTTGCTCTTGATCTTTTATTCATGTTGCATTGCTCACACCTTCCGGTGCTTTCCAGGAGGATGGGCGCGCCGGATCGTGGGCGACACGACCCTGTCCGAGACGTGGAAGTCCCAGATCGCGGCGCCGCCGCGCGCGGCGAATTCCTTCAACGCCTTCGGCAACCCGTCCAGGCTTT
>LJTT01000129.1 GCA_001303585.1 Betaproteobacteria bacterium SG8_41 | reverse complement strand
GACACGGGCGAGGCCGTGGTGCGCGCGGTGGACGGCGTCTCTTTCGACGTTGATCATGGTGAGACGTTTGCCTTGGTCGGCGAATCGGGATGTGGCAAGTCAATGACGGCGCTTTCGGTGATGCGGCTGCTGCCTGATGCCGGCAGCATCGTCGGCGGGAACGTCGAGCTCGATGGGCGTGATTTGCTGCAGCTGCCGGAAGTGGAGATGCGCGGGATTCGTGGCAGCCGCATTGCGATCATCTTTCAGGAGCCGATGCTCTCGCTCAACCCGGTGATGACCGCCGGCGATCAGATCGCGGAGGCGCTCAGGCAGCACACCACTCTCTCGGGTGCGGCGCTCGACGCTCGCGTGCTCGAGCTGCTGGATGCCGTGCACATGCCGGATGCCGAGCGCCGCCGGCATGAGTATCCGTTCCAGCTGTCCGGGGGCATGAAGCAGCGCGTCATGATTGCCATGGCGCTTGCCTGCGATCCCAGCTTGCTGATTGCGGACGAGCCGACGACCGCGCTCGACGTGACCATTCAGGCACAGGTGCTCGACCTGCTGCGCGAACTGCAGAAGAAACGGCGCATGTCGTTGCTGTTGATTACGCACGACCTGGGCGTTGTGGCCGAAATGGCGCACCGGGTGGCCGTGATGTACGCGGGACAGGTGGTCGAGACCGGCGCGCGCCAGATGTTTTTCGAGCGACCGCTGCATCCCTATTCGCGCAAGCTCTTCGATTCGCTTCCCGCCGGGCACAAGCGCGGCGAGCGGCTGTCCGTGATCGGCGGCAGCGTTCCGTCGCTGACGGGGGCCTTTACCGGCTGCCGGTTTGCCGATCGCTGCCCCTCGGCGTGGGAGCTTTGCAGGAGCACGGCGCCGGCCTGGCACGATGCAGGAGCAGGACAAAAAGTGCGCTGTCACCTTTATAAGGCAGAAGGCAGAAGGCAGAAGGCAGAAGAGGCAAGCGAGGAGAAGGGCTCAACACGTCTTCATCCGTCATCCTTCATCCCTCATCCTTCGGGCGCGCCGTTGCTCTCCGTGCGCGATCTCAAGGTGCACTTTCCGATCCACAAGGGCCTTTTCAAGCGGGTCGTCGGCCACGTCAAGGCGGTCGACGGCGTATCGCTCGAGATCCCTGGGGGCAAGACGCTCGGGCTGGTCGGGGAATCGGGTTGCGGCAAAACCACCGTGGGCAAAGGCCTGCTGCGACTGGTCGAACCGACCGGGGGCGAGGCGTTGTTCGAGGGCGCTGATCTCGCGCGGTTGAGCAGGGCGGAGCTTCTCCCGTACCGCAAGCACGTGCAGATCATCTTTCAGGACCCGTATTCCTCGCTCAACCCGCGCATGCGCGTCCTGGAGGCGCTGGAGGAGGGCATGGCGGCTCTTGGCCTGGGGGCGGACCGTGCCGAGAGGCAGGCCCGGATCGACGGGCTGTTGCAGGAGGTGGGCCTTGCCCCGGACGTGAAGTACCGCTACCCGCACGAGTTTTCCGGAGGACAGCGGCAGCGCGTCGCGATTGCCCGGGCACTTTCCGTGGAGCCGCGGTTGATCGTGTGTGACGAGCCGACGAGCGCGCTCGATGTCTCGGTTCAGGCTCAGATCCTGAATCTGCTGAAAGAGCTGCAGCAACGGAAGGGGCTTTCCTACCTCTTCATTACGCATAACATTTCCGTCATCGAGTTTCTGGCGGATGAGGTGGCCGTGATGTACCTGGGCCGTATCGTTGAGCACGGCGCCGTCCACGAGGTGTTGGAGGATCCCAAACATCCCTACACGCGCGCGCTGCTCTCCGCCGTGCCCGTAATGGACCAGGCGGCGCGGCGCGAAGTGATTCGCCTGGAGGGCGATCTGCCCTCGCCGGTGAACCCGCCGGTGGGGTGCCATTTCCATCCGCGGTGCCCGGCGGCGTTCGGGCCTTGCCGCGCGAGCTTCCCGGGGTCGTCAGAGTTCAGCGCGACGCATTGGGCGCGGTGCCATCTCTATGGCTCGGGAGCCATGAGTCGTGAGTCGTGAATCGTGAATCGTAAATCGTGAATCGTGAATCGGAAACCCAATTAACCGCAGATACACGCAGATAGACGCAGATTTACAACGCGGAGCATTGAACCCGGAACCCGGAACACCGTCAGGTAGCCGCAGATAAACGTAAATTCAGTTTCAGGTTTAAGGTTCCAGGTCTAAGGTTTATCGGCCGGGCGCGTGGTCGTAGACGCTGAACTTGAAACCTGAAACTGCGATCCGCCGGTCACAGGTCGCAGATGTTTTGGCCGCGAGTCGCGGCCAATTTCTGCGGCGATTTAATCGAGGGGTTGGAGAGCAGCGACGAGAGCGTCTTCTTGAAGCACGCTCTCGAAGGTGAGCGCGACGGGCGCCGGTTGGGCGGACTTCTCCACAATCCGTGTCGTGGATTGCGTCGGCGCGCTGGTGCGAGTGTCAGGCTGTTCCAGTTTTTTCTTGGGTTGCGGCCAATAACGCACCCGGATGAACCGAGGGGCAGGCAGGTCGGGCAGATAGGGTTTCGCCCCGTTCGTCAGCGGGACCACGATCGTCTGCCCCGGCCGCACGCGACGCCGGGGGTGGATGCTGTTGGCCTCCTTGAGGTAGGCCATGGACACCCCGTGTTTGGCCGCAATCTTCGAAAGCCGGTCCCGGCGCTTGAAGCGGTAAGCCTGCCAGGTGACGAGTGGCGCGTCGTGGGCCTCGAGATTCTTCTTGAAGGTCTCGACCTTGCCAACCGGCAGCAGGATCGTTTCGGCGCCGTCGACAACCCTGATGAGCGGCTTGTTGTGCGCCGGGTTCAGAATTCGGAATTCCTCGATGGAAACCTCGGCAAGCTCGGCGGCGAGCTTGACGTCGATGTGGCGGTCGGTCTTGACCGAGGCGAAATACGGCCGATCGGGCACGTAGGCGAGCGTCAGGCCGAAACGCGCGGGGTCGGCGATGATGTTCTTCACTGCCTGCAGCTTCGGGAAATAATTGCGCGTCTCCCGCGGCATCCACAGTTTCTCGTAGGTGACGGGGCGTTTCTTCTTGCGGTTGCGCGCAATCGAGCGGCTCAACCCGTTTTCGCCGAAGTTGTACGCCGCGATCGCAAGGTCCCAGGCGCCGAACATCTCGTGCAGGTCCTGGAGATAGTCGAGCGCGGCATGTGTCGCTGCGATCACGTCGCGGCGCCCGTCGTACCAGTAATTCTGACGCAATCCATAGGTCTTCGCGGTGGAGCGGATGAACTGCCACATGCCTGAGGCATGCGAGCGCGAGTAGGCGTAGGGGTTGTAGGCGCTCTCGATTATGGGCAGCAGCGCGATCTCGCTCGGCATGTTGCGGCGCTCGACCTCCTGCGCGACGTAGTACAGGAAGTGGCTGCCCATCTCGACCATGAACTCGACGTATTCCGGGTGTTCCGCGTACCACCGCTCCCACATCCGGACGCGGCGGTTGTCCATATCCGCGATGCCGAAGCCTGCGCGCAGCCGTTGCCAGATGGCGGGCGGGGGCGATGCCGCTTTCTCTTCGGCGTGAGCAGGTGCCACCGTCGTGCCGGCGAGCGGCGCGTCCTCGATCGTGGCCGGCGCATAACGCGCGGGTGCCGCCTCGAGCGCCGCTTCAGGTGCGGGTGCTTCTTGTTCCAGGGGGACCTGCGCGCAAGCGCCCAGCCAGAGCGCGGCGAAGGCTATCCACGGGACTCTACGGTGCATGCCGTTCTTTCTTGAGTGCTTGCTTGTTTCAGGCAGACGGCCGCATCGTAACCAAGGGCGATGAGGCCGTCAAGGCGTTTTTATTTAAAAATCAGTAGAATCCGATCAAAACTGCAACCAATTTCACAGATTAATGCTGCAGGAGGCCCTTGCAGTGACACTTTTCACGCTCCAAGGGATGCCTTAACAGCTGAATTTTGAATTTTGGGCATTGGTCGTTTTGTCTGCGCCAACCTAACGGTGTTCGGGGTTCAGGTGCAAAGTTCAAAGTTCAAGGTTCAAAGTTCAGTGTTCTAGATCTGCGTTTATCTGCGTGTATCTGCGGTTAATTGTTTCTCGCTCTTAGAACTGGTTCTTCCACTCGCGAATTGCGCCCAGCACTGCGACCGGCGTATCCAGTTTTTTTCCGGCCTTCGCGCTGGCCGATCGCACGATTGCCGGCTCAGTGCAGCGCACGAACGGATTGGTCGCGCGTTCCTGCCCGATGCTCGAGGGCAACGTGGGTTGGCCCTGTTCGCGCAACTTTGCCGCCTTTGCCTCCAGTTCGCGCAGCGCGGCATTTTCCGGATCGGCAGCCCGGGCGAAACGGATGTTGGAGAGCGTGTACTCGTGGCCGCAATAGACGCGGGTATCGTCCGGAAGCTGCATCAGGCGCGAGAGCGAGTCGAACATCTGCTGGGGCGTGCCTTCGAAGAGTTTGCCGCACCCAACCGCGAACAGCGTATCCCCCGAAAAAAGCATTTTCCCGCCGTAGAACGCGATGTGCGTGCGCGTATGACCGGGGATCTCGAATACCTCGAACTCGGTGCCGAAGTGCGGCACGCTGATCCGCTCCCCGTCCTTGAGTCGGTGCGTGACTTCGTGAATGCGATCGTCGTGAGGTCCATACACTGGCACGCGGTAATGCTTTAACAGTTCCGCGTTGCCGCCGATGTGGTCCGGATGATGGTGCGTATTTAGGATGGCCACGAGCTCGAGGCGCTCGGCGCGCAGGTATTGCAGGACGGGCTTCGCATCGCCCGGATCGACCACGGCAGCGTGAGTCGAGTCGCGCAGCGTCCAGATGTAGTTGTCGGAGAATGCCCGAAGGGGGATGACTTCAATCGGATTCATAGATTCGTGAATGGTGAATGGAAAAAAGCTGAATCGTAAAAACAATCATAAGCCGCAGATAAACGCAGATAAACGCAGATCAACACATACAAAAAAACAGAAAACTTAGAATTTGGAATCCAGAAAGGCGCCTATTCGCCCCCGATGGACGCCGATACACGCCGATCAACGGTCGTAAATCGTAAAACGTGAATCCTGAATCGGAACCTCAATAAATCGCAGTTGCCAGCTCCAACTGGCTCTTACTTGTAACTTGTAAGTGGTCGTGCTTTCTTCGGCGCTGGTCACTGGTCAC
>LJTT01000053.1 GCA_001303585.1 Betaproteobacteria bacterium SG8_41 | reverse complement strand
TGTCTCTGAGTTGATTTTTTTGGGAGGTCCTAATGAGCAACATCGGATTCATTGGTCTCGGCATCATGGGCAAGCCCATGGCGGCGAACCTCATCAAGGGCGGTCACGCGCTGTTCCTTCATTCGCGCAGCGGCGTGCCCCAGGAGCTGACGGCAGCGGGCGGCAAGGCTTGCGCAAGCGCCAAGGAAGTCGCGCAGAAGGCCGACGTCATCATCACGATGGTCCCCGACACCCCGGACGTTGAAAAAGTGCTGTTCGGCGCGAACGGTGTCGCCGAAGGCGTGGCGAAAGGCAAGATCGTCGTGGACATGAGTTCGATCTCGCCGATCGAGACCAAGGCTTTCGCAAAACGCATCAATGAGCTGGGCTGCGAGTATGTGGACGCGCCGGTGTCGGGCGGCGAGGTCGGCGCCAAGAACGCGGCGCTCACCATCATGGTGGGCGGCAGCGAGGCGACATTCAACAAGGTCAAGCCGGTCTTCGATCTCATGGGCAAGAACATCACGCTCGTCGGCGGCAACGGTGACGGCCAGACCTGCAAGGTAGCAAACCAGATCATCGTTGCGCTCAACATCGAGGCGGTGGGCGAAGCGCTGCTCTTCGCCGCCAAGGCCGGGGCGGACCCGGCGAAGGTGCGCCAGGCACTGATGGGCGGCTTTGCCGCGTCGCGCATACTCGAAGTCCATGGGGAGCGCATGATCAAGCGCACCTTCGATCCGGGCTTCCGCATCGAATTGCACCAGAAGGATCTCTCTCTCGCCCTTTCGGGCGCGAGAGCCATGGGGATGAGCCTCCCGAACACCGCCACCGCGCAGGAGCTGTTCAACGCCTGCGTCGCCAATGGCGGTGCCAAATGGGACCATTCGGCGCTGGTGCGCGCATTGGAAAAGCTCGCCAATCACGCGGTCTCGAACTGACGGGCATATGCGCGGGCGAGCCCGGTCTCGACGCCGGATCAGGCATTCCGGCGACCCCGCGAGGTCGCTATCGAGCGGGCCTGCCGCCTGCGCTTGTTGCCAAGACCGGGAAGAGCGCACGCAACGCCCAAAGCCGATGAAGGGAACGTCAGAAGGTTCATGGCCTTACGGCGTGCGATTGGCAAATTCTTGCGCTAGATCAAACCCCAGCGGGCAAGGACCTAATAAATTCGTTGGGGATTCCCCGAATGCCGGATTGCGGCAACGTCGGGACGGCGCCCGAACGGGGGAGCAAAGCTGATGAGTAAGGCAAGCAAGAGTTCAGGATTTGAAATCGTGGCCCGGGAGGACTTCTCGGACGTCACGTATCTCCTTGAAATCCGTCACCCTTTGATGGCGAAAGCGGCCCGGCCGGGCCAGTTCGTCATCGTCATGTCACATGAGCATGGCGAGCGTATCCCCCTGACCATCGCCGACTTCAATCGTACCAAAGGCACGATCACCCTGGTCATCCAGGCCGTCGGCAAGACAACGCGCGAAATGCAGCAGACCTGCCAGGTTGGCACGTCGCTCTACGGGGTTGCGGGGCCGATGGGCATTCCGAGTGAGATCAGCCACGCGAAAAAAATGGCGTTCGTCGGTGGCGGCCTCGGTGTCGCACCCATCTTTCCGCAGGCACGGGCAGCCAAGGAAGCCGGCGCCTACGTGATCGGGATCCTCGGGTTCCGCAACAAGGATCTCATCTTCTGGGAAGACAAGTTCCGGAAATGCTGCGATGAGCTGATCGTGTGCACGGATGACGGCTCGGCGGGCGTCACGGGCTCGGTGACCAAGGGCATCCAGGTCGCCATCGCGGGGCATCCCAATATTGACGAGTTCGTGGCCATCGGCCCGCCCGTGATGATGAAGGCCTGCGCGGAGGCGACGCGCCCGCACAAGATCAAGACGGTCGTGAGCTTGAACCCCATCATGGTCGACGGCACCGGAATGTGCGGGGGCTGCCGCGTCAAGATTGGCGGACAGATACGGTTTGCCTGTGTCGATGGACCCGATTTCGACGGGCACGAGGTTGATTTCGACGATTTGATGGCGCGCCTGCGGCGCTTCAAGGAAGAGGAGCAGGCCGCGCTCGAGCGCTGGTCGGAAAACTGCCGCATGCGTGAAATCGTGACTTCTGCCCCGGTTCGCGCCGCGGATGATAGCGGTTCGCTGCCCGATCCTTTCGAGGAAGTAAAAGGTGGCTGACTTGCTCGCATACGGCGCCAGCCATCACGCCCTGCCCCACCCAGCCGCGGCCGCTCCATGGCTGCGAGAGCAAAACTGAAATGGCCAAGAAAAAGACGATCCGCACTATTCCGCAGCAGCGCGCCCCGATTCGCGAGCAGGAACCAGCCGAACGCACGAAGAACTTCGCTGAGGTTGCGCACGGCTTTCGAGTCGAGGACGCACTACATGAAGCCGAGCGCTGCCTGCTCTGCCCGGATCCGGCCTGCGTCGCCGGCTGCCCGGTCGGAATCGACATTCCCGGCTTCATCCAGAAGATCAGCGCCAAGGATTATCGCGGCGCCTATGACGTCATTGCCGATACGAACCTGTTGCCCGCGGTCTGCGGTCGCGTCTGCCCGCAGGAAACCCAGTGTGAAGGCGTCTGCCCGGTAGGCGAAACGCTGGAACCCGTGGCGATCGGGCGGCTGGAGCGTTTCGTCGGCGACAAGGCGATTCAGGAAGGATGGAGTAGCGTCCCTTACATCGAGCCGAACAGTTTCCGGGTGGGAATCGTCGGTTCCGGTCCCGCGGGCATGGCCTGCGCCGCAGACATGGCGAAGGCGGGCTGCGACGTCACGGTCTACGAGGCATTCCATCTGCCCGGCGGCGTGCTGCGCTACGGCATCCCCGATTTCCGGCTGCCCAATGAAGTGATCGATGCGGAGATCGACAATCTCAGACGGCTTGGCGTCAAGTTCGAGTGCAACACGCTGGTCGGGCGCCTGTTCACGATCGAGCAGATGATCGACGAGCTGGGTTTCGATGCCGTCTTCATTGGGACCGGTGCCGGCTACCCGAGCTTCCTCGGCATCCCGGGCGACTCGTTGAACGGCGTGCTCTCGGCGAACGAGCTGCTGACGCGCTGCAACCTGATGCGAGCCAAGGATGCGGGTTACGATACCCCGATCCCCCTTGGCCAGCGCATCGCCGTGATCGGATCCGGCAATACGGCCATGGATGCCATGCGCGTATGCCTCAGGCTCGGCGCCGGCAAGGTGCACTGCATCTACCGCCGCACTCGGGCCGAGTGTCCGGCGAGAGCGGAGGAAGTCCATCATGCCGAGGAAGAAGGCATCGAATTCCACTGGCTCACCAACCCGATCGAGATCCTGGGAGATGACAAGGGCAACGTGCGAGGCATGCGCTGCATCCGCATGGAGCTTGGCGAGCCGGACGAGTCCGGACGCCGCCGCCCGGTTCCGGTCGCTGGCAGCGAGTTCGAGTTCGAGGCCGACCTCGTGGTGGTCGCGATCGGCACCAATGCAAACCCGATCATCGGTCAGACCTCGAAGCTGAAGCTCAACCGCCGTGGTTATATTGAAGCCGACAAAAATCTCGCCACCTCCATGGCTGGCGTGTTCGCCGGCGGCGATATCGTTACCGGTGCAGCAACCGTGATCGAGGCAATGGGCGCCGGCCGCGCCGCCGCGCGCAGCATGAAGGCCTGGCTCGGGATCCGCGACACCGACCATGTCTACCGGACGGAAAAGGCCGGCGGCAACGGCAAGCTATTTGGCATCGACCTCGAGGAGCGCAATTACGCCCGGGTTCGAATTGGGTGAACAGCGGGAGTCGCTTCCAGGAATTGTACGCACCAGACAGAGAACTCGAGAAAGGCCGGGCAGCAATAACGTGACAACCATGAACGAAACGCTTGCATCGAATCGCGGCTCCAAGGCAGCGCCCGCCGCGCGGCCCGCGGCAAAGAAGAAGACGGCCGTCACGCTCACCGAGCACGTCGTCGAAATAGTGAGCGACTCCGGAGAGGGCGCACAGCGCTGCGGCCAGTCGCTCGGCTCCATCGCGGCGCGAATGGGCAACGGGGTCTGGACCGTCGAAATCATCCCGGCCGAGATCCAGCCCCCGGCGCGCAGCATCGAAGGCGCCAGCGGCAATCGCATACGGCTGGGCGCCAAGCGCGTCTCGAACGGCGGCAACGAAACGGATCTCGTCGTCGCCTTCAACGAGCAGGTGCTCATCGGGCGCGTGCGGGCCGGAGAGCTCAAACCGGGCTGCACCATCCTTCTCGAAAGCGCATGGCGCGAGCACAGCGATCCGAAGATTGCCGCCTCCTATACGGAAACGCACGATCGCCTCGTGACGGACGGCTACAAGGTGATCGAGATCCCGATGGAGCAGGAGTGCCGCAAGCACGTCTCCGATCCGCGCCGCGGCAAGAACATGTTTGCGCTCGGCATGCTCTGCAGCATCTACAGCCTCGATCTGCAGCTTGCGCGCGAGCAGATCGTTTTTGCCTTCGGCAAGAAAAACGAGAGCGTCGTCAAATCGAATATCACACTGCTGGAAGCGGGTTACGAGTGGGCCGAGGCGAATCTGGAATTCAAGTACCGCATTCCGGCCGCACCGGTGAAGGAGCCGCAGATTGTCGTCAATGGCAACACGGCTCTGGCGCTCGGGGTTCTCGCCTCCGGCATGGAAGTGTGCGCGATGTATCCCATTACGCCGGCGACCTCGGCCTCGCATTACCTGAGCGAGGCGTTCGAGAGCGTGGGTGGCATCGTCCACCAGGCCGAGGACGAAATCGCAGCCTGCGCCTTCGCGATCGGCGCGTCGTACGCCGGCAAGTGCGCCGTCACCATCACGTCCGGGCCAGGCTACTCGCTCAAGCAGGAGGCGATCGGCTTGGCGGTCATGTGCGAGATCCCGCTCGTCGTCGTGAACGTTCAGCGCGGCGGCCCCAGCACCGGGCAGCCGACCAAAGCGGAACAAGGCGATCTGCTCACCGCCTGTTTCGGCAGCCATGGCGACGCACCAAAGGTGGTCATGGCGCCAGCCACCATCGAAGACTGCTTCTATTCGATCATCACCGCGCGCAAGATCGCCGAGACGTTCAACGTCGTCGTCGTCGTGCTCTCCGACGCCAATCTCGCCACCTCCCAGCAGCCGTTCTCGCGACCCCAGTTCGCGGATACCTGGCTTGCGCCCCCGGTTGACCAAAGCGCGGTCGACGAGGGAACGAAACCTTATGACTGGGATCCGGTCACGGGCCTCGCCCGCCGCCTCGTGCCGGGACAGCCCCACGGCATGCATACCCTGACGGGGCTCGCCCACGATCGGGCGAGCCGCGTTGCCTACAATCCGGAAATCAACGAAGAGGCAATCCGTCACCGCAGCCTCAAGATCGCCGCGCTGCAGAAAACGCTGAAGGCGCCACCCGTGTTCGGCGGTGATAGCGGCGATCTTCTGCTGATCGGCTGGGGCAGCACCAAGGGCGCTATCGAGGAGACCGTCGAGCGCTTGCGCGAAGAAGGTCACAAGGTGTCTTCGATGCACCTGACGTTCCTGCAGCCGATGCCGGCCGGCATCAAGGAGATCATGCAGCGGTTCCGAAGAGTCATGACGATCGAGAGCAACTGGTGCGACCGGCTCGAGGACGCGATCATTGACGAGACCAACCGGCGTTACTCGGCGCTGGCGCTGATGCTGCGGGCGCGCTACCTGGTCGATATCGACTGCTGGAGCGAGGTGAAGGGCCAGCCCATCAAGCCGGGGACCATTTACCGCGTAATCCGGGAAAAGCTGGAAAAGGAAAGGCGGAAAACATGACGATGCGGGCAACTGAATGCGTGATGCGGATGATTCACGAGGAGGAGCACGACCTCGAGAGCTATCAGAGCAGCATTCCGCGCTGGTGCAATGGTTGCGGCGACAATGCGATCCTCGCCGCCGTCCAGCGCCTGTGCCGCGATGAGAAACTGCAGCCCGAGAAAACCGTTTTCGTTTCCGGGATCGGCTGTTCGAGCCGCTTCCCGCACTACATGAAAACCTACGGCTTCCACAGCATCCACGGGCGCGCCCTGCCGATTGCCGAGGGCATCAAGTTCACGCGGCCCGACCTGCAGGTCTTCGTGGCAACAGGCGACGGCGATTGCTGCAGCATCGGCGCCGCACACTGGATACACGCGATTCGCTACAACATGAACATGACGGTGGTGCTGCACGACAACCACATCTACGGCCTGACCAAAATGCAGGCATCACCTACCTCGCCCGCCGGCCTCAAGAGCAAGACGACCCCGCGCGGCGCCTACCTCGAGGCGCTCAATCCGCTGACCGTGACGCTCGGCGTCCAGAATGTCTCCTTCGTGGCGCAGGCCGTGGACTGGATTCCCGAGGTGGTCTACGACATTCTGGCGGCCGCTTTCCACCACAAGGGATTCTCGTTCGTGCGCATCATCCAGCGCTGCCCGGAATTCCTGCCGCAGCATCTCGATCCGTGGCTGCACGATCCGAACCGGAACCTGCTGCTCACGCACGAGAACGGCATTACCATCAGCCCCGGCCTCGGCAGGGCTTACAAGAACCAGCGCGTCCACGATCCGTCGGACCTCGATCGGGCGCGGGAAATCGCTTCGTCGGAAGATCCGATTCCAGTGGGAATTCTGTATCGCAATCCGAACATTCCCTGCTACGAGGAGACCCGCCACTCTTCGGAACTGCGCACGCCGGGCCGGATTCGGGAAGGGCTGGAGGCGGAACTAGACAAATTCACGGTGTGGCCGCAGGAGAAACCCGGTGAAACGCGACGCGCCTCGTGACGTCATCGTAGGCGCCGGTGCCGAGGAAGATTCCGCGCCGGCCACAGAAATAGGGCCGCAGTTCAAAGCCCATCTCGCCTTCCACCTGACCGGCCACCGGATCGGCGAGGGGCTGGAAGCGCTCGACGGGAAGAGTCTGCGCCCCGCGCTCCTGGCTGGCTACCGCGACCTGACGCAACTGCGCTACGACTTTCCCCTCGTCCTGACCGGCGATTCTTCCGAGAAGGGCTGGGTGTGCTCGGTATCGGATATCGTCGACGGCCTCCTGCGCGAAGTCGCCCCGCAGGGCCTCGAAGGCGAGAAAACCAGGCGCAACGTGCTGCGCCTCGAACGCGCGATGCGCAAACGGGTCGCCGATGGCGCTGCGGGTTCGCTGCCGTCGTTGTGGGACCGGACCGCGCAGAGCCTCGCTTCGCAAAGCGGCGAGCCGCTTGCCGAGACCCTGATTCCGGTCCGGGCCGTTCTCAGGGAGAACGGCGAGGTCATTGACTGTGACGCAAAGCTGCCCGGGCGTCTGTTAGTTCATGCCTGGAAGGCCGTGCAGGCACGCAAGGCGCGCAGCCTGCGCGAGGACATCGACCGGCTCGTTCTCAAACTCTCGGACATCCTGAAGGCGGATTTCGCCCGCTCGGCAGCGGGCCGAAGCAGCGAGAGCCTTAAAGCCTCCGTCGGGGCTGCGCACGAGCAGGCGTTCGACTTCGAGGCCATGTCGCGCCTGCTGGCGCGGAATGCAGCCAAGGACACGTTGCCCGAAAGCCGGCGCCAGCGGATCAATCGCGTGCTCGCCGTGCTGCAGTCGCAACGATTCGTGCAGCCGGGCGGCCGCAGCGACAGCCCGGGCGGCGCCGTGCCGCACGGCTTCGTCTTCGAGAACTGCACTGAAGCGCTGACGGCGTTCCGAAACCGCCTGCCCGAGCTGATCGAGCTGGTCAAGGCCATCGCCACCGCAGAACTCGAGATCGAGGGCCGCTACCTCGAGCCCGCCCACGACCTGCTATTCGAGCAGTTCGATGAAGATGCGCTCGGCCCGAAGGACCTGCGCGTCTTCCCCGATTACCTCGTCTGCATGCGGGCTGCTGAAACGCCAGACACGGAGCTGGCAACACTGATCGACTGCCTCGCGAGCGGGCTGCCAGTGAAGGTCCTGGTCCAGACCGATGATCTGCTGCCGCCGCTCGCAAGCGCCGGCGCGCGTTTCTCACTCAACCTGCGCAGCATGCGCCTCGCCAGCATGGCGCTCGGCTTGAGCGACGTCTTCGTGATGCAGTCGAGCGCCTCCAACCTCTACCAGGCGCGCGAGCAGATCTTCAGGGGCATGGCGCAGACCGGGCCCGCGCTGTTCAGCGTTTTCTCGGGCGCCGCAGGGAGCGCGAACGGGCTCCCGCCCTATCTTGCCGCGGCGGCTGCGATGCAGTCGCGCGCGTTCCCGGCCTTTGCCTACGATCCGTCGGCGGGGCCGGACTGGGCGACGCGCTTCAGCCTCGAGGGAAATCCCCAGCCGGAGCAGGACTGGCCGGTGGAGCAGTTTCTCTACGAAGATCAGACGCATCAACGCGTGGAGGAGAAGCTTGCCTTCACCTTCGTCGATTTCGTGGCCTGTGACCCGCGTTACGCTGCGCACTTCGCACGAGTCCCGAAAGCCGAGTGGAGCGGCAGCATGGTTCCGCTTGCCCAGGGGCTGAAGCAGGATCCGGGCATGACACCGGATGAAGTGCCCTATGCGCTCATGGTGGATGAGCAGCACCAGCTCCAGCGCGCGATCGTTCACGACAAGCTGATGCTCGCGGCGAACCGCTGCAGCGAGATGTGGCGCAGCCTGCAGGAGCTCGCCGGCATTCGAAGCTCCCAGGCGGAAAAACTGCTCGCGCGCGAACGCAAAGTCTGGGAAGAGGCAAAGCAAAAGGAGATCGAGGCCGTGTGGCGCGAAGCAAGATCGGCCACCACGCCACCGGCGGCTGCTGTTCCCGCGGCTGCTGGTCCCGTCGCGGGCGCTGCGTCCGCGCCGGCTGCCGCTACGGCCCCTGCCCCCGCCGCAGTCGCGGCCGAGGCAGCGGCACCGGAACCTCCCTCCGACGAGCCCTACATCGAGACCCCGCGCTGCACGACCTGCAACGAGTGCACGAACCTCAACAACCGCCTCTTCGCCTACGACGCCAACAAGCAGGCGTACATCGCAGACCTCAACGCGGGCACCTACCGCGAGCTGGTAGAGGCGGCTGAGAGCTGTCAGGTCTCGATCATTCACCCTGGAAAGCCCCGCAATCCGAAAGAGCCCGGCCTCGACGAGCTGCTGAAGCGCGCCGCCCCCTTCATGTAGCCACGATTCACCCTGGGCAACGCCGCCGAGCGGTGTAGACTTTTATCCGGTCGATTGTTGCCCCGTGACGCTCTCCGCCATCCATCGCGCCCGTCCTCGCGATCCGCTGCCCGAAGCGCTTCTAGGCGAGCTGCGGGCGCGCCTCGGTGATCGCCTTGCCACCTCGGCCGCCGCGCGCGAGCAGCACGGGAAGGACGAATCGGCTCACCCGATCACGCCGCCCGACGCCGTCGCCTTTCCGACGAGCACGGCGGAAGTCGCCGAGATTGCACGCCTGTGCGCGCGCGATGGCGTTCCGATGATCGCGTTTGGCGTTGGCACCTCCGTCGAAGGCCACGTCCTCGCGATCCACGGCGGGGTGTGCCTCGATCTCTCGCGCATGAACCGCGTGCTCGCCGTCCATGTGGACGACCTCGACGCCAGGGTTGAGGCCGGTGTGACGCGCAAACAGCTCAATCGGCATTTGCACGGCTCGGGATTGTTCTTTCCAATTGACCCCGGCGCCGACGCCACGATCGGCGGCATGGCCGCCACCCGCGCTTCCGGAACCAACGCGGTGCGTTACGGAACGATGCGGGAGAACGTGCTCGGGCTCACCGTCGTGCTCGCCGACGGACGGGTGATCCACACTGGCGGACGCGCGCGCAAGTCATCCGCGGGCTACGATCTCACGCGCCTCTTCGTGGGCTCCGAGGGCACACTGGGCATCATCACGGAGATCACGCTGCGGCTGCATCCCCAGCCCGAGGCGGTTTCCGCGGCTGTCTGCGCCTTTCCCACGGTGGATGCGGCAGTGCGCACCGTGATCCAGACGATCCAGCTCGGGGTGCCGATTGCGCGCTGCGAGCTGCTCGACACGCTGACGGTGCAGGCCGTCAACCGCTACAGCAAGCTTTCCTTGCGCGAGGCGCCGATGCTTTTCATGGAGTTTCATGGCACGCCGGCGGGCGTAGAGGAGCAGGCGCGCACCGTGCAGGAACTTGCCAAAGAGCTGGGCGGGATGGACTTCGAATGGGCAACGCAGCAGGAAGATCGCAACCGACTCTGGCAGGCCCGGCACGACGCTTATCTCGCCTGCCGGCAAGTCCGGCCCGGAAGCCGCGCGTTCACCACGGACGTATGCGTGCCGATCTCGCGTCTTGCCGAATGCATCGCCGCGACCAATGAGGACATCACCCGTGCCTCCATGCCAGTGGCGCTTTTCGGGCACGTCGGCGACGGGAACTTTCACCTGGTGATACCCATTGACGAGACTCGCCCCGCGGATCTCGAGGAAGCGGAGGCTATCAACCGGCGCGTCGTATCGCGCGCGCTCGAGATGGGCGGGACGTGCACCGGCGAGCACGGTGTCGGCATCGGCAAGCTCGATTACCTCGACGCCGAGCATGGCGATGCGATGAGCGTCATGCGCTCGCTCAAGGAAGCGCTCGATCCGCGCAATCTCCTCAATCCCGGCAAGGTCATACGAGTTCGCGATTCCTGAACCGCAAATCGATTTTAGCCGCAGATAAACGCAGACGATTAAATGCGGAGCACGCGGAGAGAAACAAACCGTTATTTACAGGTTATGGAGGTCGGTCCCATTGCCCGTCACTCATCACTCATCACGCTCCGGTCCCTGGTCACTGGGAGAGCATCGGCGGCTATAATCGGTGTTTTGGCGACACCTCCAGGAACGTTAGAATGACGGCACCTGCAGAACAGATTGCGGTGGACCTCGAGCGTCAGCGGGAGGTCGTGTCGGCCCTGCGCACCTTCCTGCCTGAGTCCGCCGTGCTGTTCGCGCAGGAAGACGTCAAGCCCTATGAGTGCGACGGGCTCACCGCCTACCGCCAGGTGCCGATGGTCGTGGCGCTGCCGGAGACCGAGGAGCAGGTCTGCCGCATCCTCAAGGAATGCCATGCGCGGAAGGTCCCGGTCGTCGCCCGCGGCGCGGGCACCGGGCTCTCGGGGGGCGCGCTCCCGCTGGGTAACGGCGTGCTGCTGTCACTCGCCAAATTCATGCGCATCGTCCAGATGGACGTGCGCTCCCGCACCGCGCGAGTCCAGCCCGGCGTGCGCAATCTCGCCATTTCCGATGCCGCGTCACCGCTCGGGCTCTACTACGCGCCCGATCCGTCGAGCCAGATTGCCTGCAGCATTGGCGGCAACGTCGCGGAAAATTCCGGCGGCATTCACTGCCTCAAGTACGGCCTCACCGTGCACAACATTCTCAAGCTCCGTGTCGCGACGATCGAGGGCGACATCGTGGAAATAGGCGCCGATGCTCTCGACGCGCCCGGTTACGATCTCCTCGCGCTCATGACCGGCTCAGAGGGCATGCTGGGCGTGGTGACCGAGGTCACCGTCCGCTTGCTCCCAAAGCCGGAGTACGCGCAGGTCGTGATGGCCTCCTTCGATGACCTGGCAAAGGCCGGCGAGGCGGTCGCCAGCGTCATCGCCACCGGTATCGTGCCCGCGGGCTTCGAGATGATGGACCAGGCCGCTACCCGCGCCGTGGAAGGATTTGTTCAGGCCGGCTATCGCACTGACGTCGCCGCAGTGTTGCTGTGTGAGTCCGACGGCACCCGCGAGGAGGTGGCGGACGACATCCGTCGCATCCAGGAGGTAATGGAAAAAAGCGGCGCCGTGCAGACCCAGGTCTCGCGTGACGAGCCTGAGCGGCTGCGCTTCTGGGCCGGCCGCAAGGCGGCATTTCCGGCCGCGGGAGCGATCTCCCCCGACTACTACTGTATGGACGGCACGATCCCGAAGAAGCGGCTGGGCGAGGTCCTGCGCCGCATCACGGCGATGGAAGAAAAATACGGCCTGCGCTGCGCGAACGTGTTCCACGCGGGCGACGGCAACCTGCACCCTCTCATTCTTTACGACGCAAACGAGCCCGGCGCCTTCGCGCGGACGGAAGCCTTCGGCGCCGAGATCCTCGAGCTCTGCCTGGAAGTGGGCGGCACGATCACGGGCGAGCACGGCGTCGGAGTCGAGAAGATCAACCAGATGTGCGCGCAATTCTCCTCGGCCGAGCTCGCGGTTTTCCATGCGGTCAAGTGGGCGTTCGACCAGGAAGGACTTCTCAACCCCGGGAAAGCAGTGCCGACCTTGCGTCGCTGCGTCGAGTACGGGCGTATGCACGTCCACGCAGGGCAGGAGAAATTTCGTTCAAGGTTCAAGGTTCAAGGTTCAAGGTTCAAGGTTCAAGGTTCAAGGTTCAAGGTTCAAGGTTCAAGGTTCAAGGTTCAAGGTTCAAGCAACATTGGACGACCCATGAATACGAAGTTCCCAACATTGAACTTTGAACCCGGAACTTTGAACACGGAGCATCGAACTCGGAACATTGAACACTGAAATCGGAACATCAAAGGGACGCCGCTCGCCGCTCACTTCTATGCAGGATGTTGTGGAAAATCTCTCACGGCTGATTCGCGACGCGGCGTCTCGGCGGCGGCCCCTGTGCATTCGCGGCGGTGGAACCAAGGATTTCTACGGCGGCGAAATCCGCGGCGACGTTCTCGACACGAAGCCTCTGCGCGGGATCGTTTCCTACGAGCCGACCGAGCTCGTGATCAGCGCCCGTGCCGGCACGCCGCTCGTCGAAATCGAGGCCGCGCTGCAGGAAAAGGGCCAGGTTCTGCCCTTTGAGCCGCCTCACTTCGACCGTCCCCCGCAACCCGAGGCGCCTCAGCCCCCGGCCGAGGGCCAGCTGTCGATTGCGCCCGTTCCGACGGAAGAGAAACTGGCCACGCTCGGCGGTTGCGTTGCCACCGGCCTCTCGGGCCCGCGGCGGGCCTACGCCGGCGCCGTGCGCGACTTCGTGCTCGGCGCAAGGATCTTGGACGGCAAGGGCGCCGAGCTTCATTTCGGCGGACAGGTGATGAAAAACGTTGCGGGCTACGATGTCTCGCGGCTGACCGTCGGCGCGCTCGGCACGCTGGGAGTCATACTCGAGGTCTCGCTCAAGGTTCTTCCGGCCCCCGCCGCCGAGGCCACGCTCAGGCTTGCGGCGGGTCCGGACGAGGCCATCACGCTAATGAACGATTGGGGAAGCAAGCCACTACCGGTGACGGCAACGGCTTACCGCGCGGGGAGCCTTTCGGTGCGATTGTCGGGCGCGCCGAGCGCCGTGGCGGCAGCCGCCAAGAAGATCGGCGGCGAAACCATGGACGCAACGCACGCCGCCCAATTCTGGAGCGACATACGCGAACAGCGGGCTGCATTTTACGCGGGCAATCAAGCATTGTGGCGACTGTCGATCAAGCCGACGACACCGCCGCTCGACCTCGCGGGACCCCAATTGATCGAGTGGGGTGGAGCATTGCGCTGGTTGAGATCGGATGCGGACGCAAAGGTGATCCGCGAAGCCGCCGCACGCGCGGGCGGGCATGCCACGCTATTCCGCGCCGTTGATAAAACGGCTGGTGTCTTTCACCCGCTCTCCCCCGGCCTGGCGAAAATCCACCGTCGTCTCAAAGAGGCTTTTGATCCCGCCGGCATATTGAATCCGGGCCGGATGTATCCGGACTTTTGATGAATCGTGACCAGTGACTCGTAAAAACGAAAACACACATTGCTTTTTGAACTACTGTTCACCGGTCACGGTTCGCCGGTCACGGGGTTAAGCCGTGGCGAACAATTTTCTGGAGCAGCTGGTGGCGGAGTGGTACGAATACCGCGGCTACTTCGTGCGCCGGAACCTAGCGGTCGGAAAGCGGCGCGTGGGAGGCTATGAGTGCGAGCTCGATGTCGTGGCTTTCAACCCGCTGAGTTCGCATCTAGTGCACGTCGAGCCCTCGATGGATGCAGAAAGCTGGCAGACCCGCGAGCGGCGCTTCCGCAAGAAATTCCAGGCCGGCCGGAAATACATTCCCGAGCTCTTTCCCGGGTTCGAGCTCCCGCCGGAGGTCGAGCAAATCGCGGTGCTCGCCTTCGGGAGCAAGGTCAACCACCCTACCCTGGGCGGGGCAAAAGTACTGCTCGTCTCCGACCTGATGCGAGAGATCCTCGAGGAGCTGTCCGACAAGAAGATCGCGGAGAACACTGTGCCCGAGCACCACGCGCTGCTGCGCACTTTGCAGTTCGTGGTCGAGTACCGCAAGCGGGTTTTCGCGACTCTAACGTGATCGGCCGGTCGGGGAAAGTCGAGGGATAAAGGATGAAGGGCGACGGTTTAGGCAGTGATGAATTGACCGGCGTTTATCGGCGCTCATCGGCGGCTAAAGAGTTTTCCGAGATTCCGGGTTCGGGATTCGCGAGTTTCCGGTATCTGTGCGTACAGATCCCTGTTTATTTGCGTTTATCTGCGGCTTGCTCGGTTCTTCTTGCCGCCTTGGCGGTTGATTAACACATGCAAACCAACCTTGCTCCATTCATCAAGAACACCGCGGAAGGCAAGGAGGCGGAGGCGATCCTGCGCAAATGCACGCACTGCGGCATGTGCACTGCAACCTGTCCGACCTACCAGCTGCTGAGCGATGAGCTCGACGGCCCGCGCGGGCGCATTTACCTGATAAAGCAGGTGCTGGAGGGCGCATCCCCGAGCGCTAAGACGCAGCTCCATCTCGACCGCTGTCTTACGTGCCGCTCGTGCGAGACCACATGCCCGACCGGCGTGCGCTACGGGCGCCTGCTCGAGATCGGACGGAGAGCGGTGGAAGAGCGGGTCGGCCGCAAACCGGCCGAGGCGGCCCGGCGCAGATTGCTGCGCACAGTCATACCGAGCCGTCGGCTCTTCAATCCTATCGTCGCTCTCGGGCAGCTCGCGCTCCCGCTGCTCCCGCAGGAATTGCAGCGCAAAGTGCCGGCACCCCGCGGGCCGGCCAAAGCGTGGCCCTCGACCCGGCGCACGCGACAGATGCTGTTGCTGGAGAGCTGCGCGCAAACCAGCGTTTCACCCACAACCAACGTCGCCGCGGCCCGGGTCCTCGACCGGGCTGGCATCACGCTTGTGCGCGTGCCAAGCGCCGGTTGCTGTGGCGCCGTGTCGCTGCACCTTTCGGTGCAGGAGGAAGCGCTGGGCTTCATGCGCCGCAACATCGATGCCTGGTGGCCGCGAATCTCGTCTGGCGCCGAGGCCATCGTTAGTACCGCGAGCGGCTGCGGCGTGACCGTGAAGGACTACGGCCACCTCCTCGCCCACGACCCGGCCTACGCCGACAGGGCCAAGCGCATTTCAGCGCTGGCGAAAGACATCAGCGAAGTCATCCTGACGGAGAAAGACAAACTGGTCACCGGTCACCGGTCACCGGTCACGAGTCAGCAGCGAGTGGCGTTCCACTCGCCGTGCAGCCTACAGCACGGCATGAAGCTTCAGGGGAAAGTCGAGACGTTACTGGAGAGTCTGGGCTACGAGCTGACGCCGGTTCCCGACCCTCATCTGTGCTGCGGCTCCGCCGGCACCTATTCGATTTTGCAGCCCGAACTGTCGCAGCGCCTGCTCGCAAACAAGGCCGCTGCCTTAACCGGTGGCAGCCCCACCGCCATTCTCACCGCCAATATCGGCTGCCAGATGCACCTTCAGAGCGCGACCAAGCTGCCGGTGCGGCACTGGATCGAGGCGCTCGACGACACGCTGTCGCAGTAAGCCCGAGGAAAAGGTGTCAAGGAAAAGGTGTCAGGAACCTTTTCCATCTTTAATCTCCGCTTGTAGATCCGAACTCGCGGCGCTTCTCTGCGCGCCAATCCGCAAACGGACGCATGGTGGGATCACTCGCGATTCTCTTGTGCGTCGACTCCGCGATCTCCTCGTCGGAGAGCAAGAAGTCGAGCGCCACGCGATGCGGCTGCGCGACGTACCACGGCGTATCGCAGAAGAACTCGAGCCGGTTGCCCTCGGGATCCAGAAAATACACCGACCAGGCGTTGCCGTGGTCAACGGGATCGACACCCTCGACCTTGTTGGCGACCGCCAGATCATGCATTGCCCTCACCTCCCTGATCGAGGCAACGCGAAAGGTGAGCTGATTGATGGTTGACGGCGCACCGTGTTTGCGACCGGTCACCATCACGATTTGATGATGATCCTTCGGGTCCTTGCTGAGGAACGTCAGGCGCTGGCCGTTCCGCATTTCGCCCGCGTCCATTACCTTGAACCCGAGGAGCCGCGTGTAGAACTCGCGCATCTTGTCCATGTCGTTGACGAAGATGCCGATATGGCTGAGTTCCCACTTGGGCAGGTCTGGCATGATTTCCTCCATGGGCCGAAGAACGTCAACGCCTTGTCGGCGTCGGCCATCGCCATGATACAACCTAAGGGACCATCCTCCATATCGTTTAGTGGCAGATCGAGTCGCCACCCCCGCAAACAGCTCGACCCGGACCGCAATGACATGTCGAAATACGCGACGGGCGTCGCGATGCGCAGCTCAACCTGATGATGGCGCTTGGCCGCGCGCCGCGGTGAGTGCGCCGGCAGAAGCGGATCGCTTGATGCCTGTTTCGAGGCCGGAAAATACTTCATAGACAACGCCACTGCCGCGGCCGTGCTTCGCACGGTACATCAGCGCGTCGGCGGACTTGACCGCATCACTGTAGCTGGGCACGCCGTCTCTGAATATAGCAACGCCGATACTGCAACCGACTGGCCAACCGCCCTCCCTCATCGCCCAGACAAGTCGCCCGTGAAGCCGGTCAAAGAAAGTCCTGGCTCCCGTGGCGTCCGTGTGCGACAGGACCAAGGCAAATTCATCCCCGCCGAGCCGCGCGGCAATGTCACTCTCCCGGGTGGATAGCTGCAGCGTCGCCGCCACCGCCTTGAGCACGCGATCCCCTTCTGCATGGCCCTGCCCGTCGTTGACGGACTTGAATTGGTCAAGATCGACGAAGCCGACCGTGATCGGATAATTGTGGCGCTTGGCGCTCTTGAAAAGCAGGTCGGCCTCCTCCCCGAACGCGAGCGCGTTCTTTAGCCCAGTGAGCGCATCCGTTCGCGCCGATACCCGTTCCCCCTGCAGGCGCAGCTTCATCTCGGCAGCCAAATACGTGATCAGGACAAAAAAGACCAGCCGCACAATGGCGTTCCATAGGGGCATCCAGGCCTGGCTGTAAGCGTGTCCCGAGGTGTAATCCATCCCAAGCCACATGACGGCTGAAATCAGGGACATCGCCAGACCCGCCTGATTGCCGATGTACCAGGCAGCCAGGATGATCGGAATCAAGTAGAAAACCGAGAACGAAAGCTCGAATCCGGTGATGTGATCCAGTATTCCGATTACGGCAATGAGCGTCAGCCCCAGCAGATAAATCAGCCGGTCCGGCCCGGCCTCCAGGAGCGCGTCGAGATCACGAAATACTGCGAACCTCATAGGCTAAGCGGCCAAACGTTCGAGAGACAGATCAAGCTGCTCCTGGATCGCAACCGGTCAGGCTCAGCGTCGGATCCTTTCAGGAGGCTGCCTCGGAAGCATGCTCGTAATGACCACTCTATTCCAGCGCTCCGCATCCCGCATCACGCATTACAAAGCGATACACTCCTTTCCCGCCGCTTACGTCGACTTACACAGCGCTTACGCGCGGGCTCTGTGTTAGATCACGAGCGCTGCCCACATGGAACCTTTCCAGGCCATCGACGTTGGATTAATCCGACACGCCAGATCCGCATCTGAATCCAGCGCTTGAGATCCCCGGCCGGGTCCGGTAGCCGGTGATTCCTGCGCCCCGGAACGACTCGGCGGACTTGTACTTCATCAGCGATCGGCGTACGATCAGCGGCGGCTTGTACTTTTTCGAAAAGGAGCGTACGCTCAGGCAGGTCTTGTACTTTTTCGCGAAGGAGCGTACGATCGGCCGCAACTCGTACTGGAGGGCACGCTACTCATGCTTGAACTGAAGCCTTCTGCAGCGTCGCGAGATCTCGGAATCGCGCCGCGCCCCGAGCGGCGAAACGGCCAAGTCGCCCGGGCGATGGCCTCGCTGGCCGTGCCGGTATACGAAGAGGAACTCTGGACCAGCCGCCAGCGCCAGGCCAACGCCATTCACGAGGTGTCATACCGCGGTTGCTTCAAGCCGCAACTGCCAAACTATTTCCTCGCGCGCCTGAGCGCCGAGTCCGACGTCGTCTATGACCCGTTCAGCGGTCGTGGCACGACCGCAATCGAGGCGGCCTTGCTCGGGCGCCGTGTGATCGCCAACGATATCAACCCGCTGAGCGCCATCCTGACCCGGCCGCGGCTCGAGGTCCCCGACCTCGCCGACATCCAGAGACGGCTCCGCGGCCTTCGCATCCGCGCGAGCGCGGGTGCCGACATCGATCTGTCGATGTTCTACAACCGGCGGACCGAAAGCGAGCTCGTCACGCTGCGCGACTACCTGCGCCGGCGCCGGGAAAACAGAGAAGAAGACGCCGTCGACCGCTGGATCCGCATGGTCGCCACCAACCGCTTGACCGGCCATTCGCCCGGGTTCTTTTCCGTCTACACGCTGCCACCCAACCAGGCCGTGGCGCCGGAAGACCAGCTGCGCATCAACCGCAAGCTCGGGCAAAAGCCCCCCTACCGCGACACGCGCGCGCTCATCCTGCGCAAATCGGTCCAGCTCCAGAGCCAGCTCACGGCAGCTGATCGCCAACGCCTGCGCCAGGCTGCCACCAATGCGATTTTCCTCAACACCGACGCCGCCGCAACACGCGTGCTGCCTTCAGGCGGCCTGCAACTCACCGTTACTTCGCCGCCCTTTCTCGATGTCGTGCAGTACGCGCGCGACAACTGGCTGCGTTGCTGGTTCAACGGACTCGACGCCGAAGCCATCGGGGAGCGCATCACCATGGCAAAGACGCCCGAGGAGTGGGCGAGCGTCATTTCGCGCGTGTTCGTTGAGCTCTATCGCCTCACCACGCCGGGCGGCTGGGTCGCCTTCGAGGTAGGGGAAGTCCGGCGCGGCGAAATCCGACTCGACGAAATCGTGGTGCCCCTAGGCATCAACGCCGGCTTTGAATGCGGAGCCGTCCTCATCAACGCGCAGCGCTTCACCAAGACCGCCAATATCTGGGGCGTCCAGAACAACCGCCTGGGCACAAACTCCAATCGCATCGTTCTCTTCCGCAAGACCTGACGCAGTGCGATGATGGTGATGCTTGCTTGACCGGGATCGCCCGGCACGGGGATGATTTGCCTTGGCGTTCGTCGTGGTGCGCGCGATAACCGACGATGCGGGCAACGAACCCGTTCTGAAGTTCGACGCTGAATCCTGGGCGGCCTCCCAGGCTGCCTGAGAGCTCGCGACGGGCTCAATTGCGGAATTTGACTCACAAAAAGACTGGTTTGGCGCCGAACAATGGGCTCTCCGGTGACTCTTTAAGCGCCTGCGAGACTGATTCTCTCAAGAGAGAAAGAAGATGACGCCTTTACCGCACAATCCGTTTCAGCAACCCGAAATGATCAAGGCAGAAGTCTTCGCTTCCCTGCCAAGCAGGTTTCGCAAGAAAGCGCGCAATGCCTGGACCGACGCAAACCGCGGTGGCCTAGAGGTGGAGTGTTTTCTGGAGGGCCCCTCTTTCGACCGGGACGGAAACCTGTGGTGTGTCGACATTCCGTTTGGCCGCGTTTTCCGGATCTCGGCAAAAGGGGAATGGGAACTCGTCGTGCAATACGAGGGCTGGCCCAACGGGCTGAAGATCCATAAGGACGGCCGCATCTTCATTTGCGATTACATGAACGGACTCATGCTGCTTGATCCGCGTTCAGGGCGCATCGAGACGCTGTTGGGCAGCGTGCACAGCGAGAGCTTCAAGGGGCTGAACGACCTGCACTTCGCCTCGAATGGCGATCTCTACTTCACCGATCAGGGGCAGACAGGCTGCGCGGACCCGACCGGCCGGGTATATCGCTTGCGCGCGAACGGCGCGCTCGAGCGCCTTTGCGACAACGTCCCGGGCCCTAACGGTATCACGCTCAACACGGCGGACAAGCAGCTATATGTCGCCGCAACCGGCAATCAGCAAGTCTGGCGCCTGCCGATCATGCCAGACGGCGCCGTGACCAAGAGCCGCGTCGCGATACAACTGTCGGGCGGCTTTGCGAGCCCCGACGGCATCGAGATGGATGAGCAGAACGGACTGGTCCTGTGCCATCTCGGCGTCGGGGTCTGGCGTTTCAGTGCCAGCATGCTGCCAACGCACCTGGTCTACTCGGACGACCCGGCTCATCAGAATCTGGCAAATGTCGCTTTCGGCGGCCCGGATCGAAAAACCCTTTACATCACGCAAGCGCTGACGGGGGAAATCATGACGGCCCGCTTACCGGTGGCTGGAAAGCGGTTGTTTGCCCACCAGTAGTGGCGGAGAATCTCAGCGATGCCGCAAACCAGTCCTTCAGACACGAGGCCAGTCGAAAAACCTCTCAAGCAAGGCAGGAACTTGCCCAAATGACCCTAACCAGACGCTGCATAAAGGGCGCACATGGCGCCCCATCATTGTCATCCGCAATACGTTGAGAGAGCCATGCGACACTTAACGCCCCTCGAGGTTATTTCCTCGTATCCTCCGCATCGCTACACGATGCCCAGTCTTTTTGAAACGCGCGTTCGGAAGGACCCGAACCGTCCCTTCATTTCATTCAGGGACAAGACCTGGACCTGGGGCGAGTTCGAGGAGGCCATTCAGCAGACCGCTTCGATGCTGCTGCGCCACGGCATCAAAAAGGGGGACCGTGTCGGCATCATGGCAACCAACAGCGACGCCCATGTTCTGCTGTTCTTCTCGCTTGCACGGATCAGCGCGATCATGGTTCCCGTCAACCCGGAGTTCGGCGTCGCGGAGGCGCAGTACGTGCTCAACCACGCCGGCGTGAGCGCGCTCGCGTGCTCGACGAGCACTTTCGACGTCGCGCGGCAGGCGAGCCGGGGTCTCGAGCCGGCGCCCTGGTTCATGCTCGTGGATCAGGACAGCACCAAAGCGCCGTATCTGAAGGATCTCGTGGCAAAGAGCGGGATGGCCGCACTTCCCGAGGACGTGTCGGCCGACGACACCTGCGCGATCATCTATTCGTCCGGGACTACCGGCTTTCCCAAGGGCGTGATGCACAGCCAGCGCAACTTCGTGCTGTCCGGAGAGCGCCACGTCGCCCGTGTCCGGCTGCAGCCCGACGATCGCGCCTTGTGCATCCTGCCCATGTTTCACATCAACGCGTTGTTCTATTCTGTTGCCAGCGCGGTCACTGCGGGCGCCTGCCTGATCATCTGTCCCCGCTTCAGCGCCTCGCAATTCTGGCGGCTCGCGGCCGATACCGGCGCCACCCAGGTCAACGTTATCTCCGCGGTCAGCACGATCCTTGCGAGGCGGCCCCGCAGTGAGTTTGTCCCGGAGCACAAATTGCGGGTCGTCAACGGCGCGCCATTCACCCGCGAAGCCATGGACGTTTTCTTGAAAGAGTTCCATGTCGAAAGGGTGATCGAGGGTTTCGGAATGACAGAGATTCCCGGCGCGTTCAGCAATCCCTACGACGGCCCGCACAAGGTGGCTTCGATGGGCAGGCCCGGCGTCCATGCCGATCCCGCCTTGACCTGGACGCAGGCGCGCATCATCGACGACAACGGCAACGACGTGCCGCCGGGTGCGACCGGCGAGCTCATCGTGCGAATTCCAACGCTGATGCAGGGTTACTATCGAGACCCCGACCAGACCGCGGCGGCGTTCCACGACGGTTGGTTCAAAACGGGTGACCTGGTGCGCCAGGAGCAAGACGGCTATTTTTACTTCGTTGCCCGCAAGAAGGACATCATCCGGCGACGCGGTGAGAACATCGCGGGCGCCGAGCTCGACCGGGTCATCAGCGAGCACCCGGCCGTGTCAGAAGTCGCCGCGATCGCAGTCGATTCCGAGTTGGGAGAGGACGAGATCATGGCAGTCATCGTCCCCAAGAACGGAGCGACCTTGACGGCAGCCGACATCCGCGACTGGTGCGCGGGCAGGCTCGCGGCCCATAAGGTGCCGAGGTTCGTTGTTTTTACCGAGAACATGCCGCACACGCCGACTCACAAGGTCGCCAAGTTTCTCCTGAAGAAGGATACGACGCTGCGGGCGCGCGCGGTCGACTTGCTGGCGAAGGCGTGAGGACTCGTTGCTGTCGACCCTTAGCGCGAGATTCTTTTTGACGCGCCGCGGCTGTGGGGACCTAGGCTGATTTGGAGAGCGCCAGGTAATCTCGATCGAGCTGCGCGACATCAGGACACCCGATCAACCCCAGAATCCGGTCGATCTCATCGCGGTAGATTTCGATCGCGCGGGCCGCGCCGGCTTCGCCCGCGACGGCCGTACCATAGAGCGTTGCTCGCCCGACCAGCACCGCGGCTGCGCCGAGAGCGAGCGCCTTCACCACGTCCGCGCCGCGCCGAAATCCGCTGTCCACCATCACGGTCAGGCGCTTCCCGGCGGCTTCGATCACTGAAGGCAGCACTTCGATCGGGGCCATCGTGCTGTCCACAGCGCGACCGCCGTGATTCGATATGATGACCCCGTCGGCGCCGCAATCTGCCGCGAGCACCGCATCCTGCGGACGCAGGATTCCCTTCACAAGCAGCCGATGCGGCCAGATGCGGCGCAGCGCCTTGAGGTCCTCCCAGGTAAGCGAGTCGGTCACCATCATCGAACGTCCCATGGGCGCGGCGGTGATGCGTGCCTTCACTTCCGTCGGATAGTTCTCGTAGCGCGGCATGCCGCTGGTGAGCAGATACCGCGCCAGCACGGTCGCAACCCAGCGCGGATGCATCAGCACGTCCGTCACGTTTCGGCGGGTGAAGCGAAAGGGCACCGTCATGCCGTTGCGCAGGTTGTATTCCCGCCCCGGCGGCACCGGCGTATCCACGGTAACCACAAGCGCCTGGTAGCCCGCGGCCTTCGCGCGCTCTACAAGCCCGTGCGAGAGGGAACGGTCTGGCCACATGTAGATCTGGAACCAGAGCGTCCCGCCCGCCTGCTCGGCGACCCTCTCCATAGAGGTCATGGAGCCCGTGGCGAGCGTGAAGGGAATGCCGGCCGCCGCCGCAGCGCGCGCGAGCGCAATCTCACCTTCGAACCAGTTCAGCCCCGCGGATCCTGTCGGCGCGATGACGATCGGCATCTTCTGGCGGTTGCCGAAGAGCGTGATTTCCTGGCTGCGGCTCGAGGTGTCCACCAGCGCGTGCGGCACGAGCTTGATGCGCTCGAACGCTTCGCGGTTGTTGGCAAGCGCGACCTCGTCGCCATTGCCGCGATCCATGAACTCGAACACGCCCTTCGGCAAGCGCCGGCGCGCCAGCTCACGCAAGTCCGCGATGTCGTAAGCGCCGAGAGTGCTATCCATTGCCCGCATATATAAACGCAGATATCACGAAAAGGCTAAATCTTTATGAGCCGCCGCTTAACGCCGAGATGATCCGAAATTGAACCGCCAGGACGCCATGCGCGCCAAGAAAGAACCTCCACTCACCGATTTCCGTTTACAGTAATCTGTGAACCGCAGAGCACGCGGAGAGAACCAAAGCATTATTTTCGATTTCGAATTGTCGCTATCATCATCTATCACCCGGTGCGCTCCCTTGACTGGCCGCCAGTCACGGGTCGCCGTTCACTTCAGTACGCGCCGTCGTGCGAGGATATGGCCATCACACACGGCCGGCTCGAACGATTGCTCCAGGCATGGTTGGTGCCCCGTTGCACGACCTGCAGCCGCACTTCCTGCGTGTCCAGTATCAGCGTGATCTCGCCGTCCAGCACGAGGCAGAAATCCAGCGTGCGGGTTTTCTGCATGTAGGGATGCGGTGCCT
This sequence comes from Betaproteobacteria bacterium SG8_41, assembly GCA_001303585.1. Classification (GTDB taxonomy): domain Bacteria; phylum Pseudomonadota; class Gammaproteobacteria; order Burkholderiales; family SG8-41; genus SG8-41. Next base: position 16,944 of record LJTT01000053.1, on the reverse strand, counting down.
TCGCCGAGAACGTCGAAGCGCTGGGGGAACCCATCGAATCATAGAATGCCATTACCTCCTTTTTCCCGACCTTGCGAAGATAGCCTACCTCCGCCGGAAACACGACGATGCGGCAGACCGACCCTCCGGGCGGTGGCTCGAGCCTATCAGGCGTGTTAAGCGTCTCGCGCACGCCCGCAACGCGCGCCGGCGTGCGATCGGTTACCCAGATCCGGGTCATGGCGAAACCAGGCCGGGCCGGATCGGTACGCACATCCGGCAATGGTCCGTCCTGGATCGCCCGGGACTTCCCCTTGTCATCGTCGATCGTCACAATCCGGCGCACGGGTTTTGGTCTGTCACTCATCACTGATCACCGAATGTGCGTCTCCACCAATGCATTACTCGTCACGGAATTTCGCGCCCATCATGACAAACGCCATCAGGCTGCCGATGCGGGGATTCGTCCAGCCGTGCCAGTTGCCCAGCTGGACGACCACGTCACCGGGTTTCATGACGTGCGCGCCATCATCGAGCAAAAGCACCCGCTCGCCCTCGAGCACGATCCCGTAATCGACGGTCTCGGATTTGTGCACAGGCGAGCTGATCGCATTGGCTCCGCCGCGGTCCCAGGTCCCACCTGGCCGCTGCCGCGGCTCGCCCAAGGGAACGGCGGTGCTGTCCGTGGCGGGATCGTAGCCAGGCGGCGGCCCGGGAGATTGGACTATACGCATGTGCCCGCCCGTTTCCGGCGGCTCGAAGCTGAAAGGCAGGTTGCCGTCATCACGATCGCCGGATAGCGGCGCGGGGCTGGCCGAGTAGACCCAGATATCGGTCATCCCGGTTCCGGGGCGAATCGGGCCTGCATGCGCATTGGGCGCCGCGCTGTCGAACAGCACTCTTGAACGTCCCTGCTCGTCGTTACCCGTCACGACGCGTCGTATTGGTCTGGGCTTCTCAGCCATCTGCCATTGACCTCTTCCGTCTGCTATCCGTGTCTCGACTCGACTGCTACCTCATGGTGAGTGCGCCTCGTCGCCGCTAACTCCATACAGCAGCCCTACGGCCGTGGCGGAGCTGCGCGCGAAGGCGGACGCCCGAGAAGCCGCCACATTAGCGCGATGCTCCCCGGATCCTATTTTTCGACCGTCGCTTTCTCGAGCGCCAGGAGCGCGTCGAGTCCGAGCGTATCGTGCAGCGCGTCCTGCTCGGCCTTGCGCGACGTGCCGGCAAGCGCCGGCACCGGTTTCCCAGCCGCGAGCGCGCGGTAGCCCTGCTGCATCGCGCGGTGAAACCACAATGCCGGTGTCGTTACCGATAACAGCCGATACCCCAGCGCGCCCAGCTCGTCGAGCGATATCCCGAGGTCCTGCGGCCCATCTCCCGGAAGCGAGAACATGAGCGGCGGCCCAAGGCGCTCGCCCACGAACCGCATCTCCTCCGGCGTGCGAGGCGAGAGGTAGAGGACGTCCGCCCCCGCCTCGCGGTAGGCCGTCGCGCGGCGCAGGGCGTCATCCATGCTGCTCGCGCGCACGCCGTTGGTCCGCGCAATGATGACGAACTCGCGGTCCCGGCGCGCCCGCACCGCTTCACACACTTTATCGACCATGAGCTCCTGCGCGATCATGTGCTCAATGCCTGCGTGGTGATGCGCGCGCTTGGGCAGCAGCTGATCCTCGATCTCGATCGCGCAGAATCCGGCAGCCTCCGCGGCCCTCACTGAAAATCCCACGTGCATCGGGTCGCCCCAGCCGCACGTGCCATCGAGAATCAACGGGAGATTGCAGGCCGCCCTGATTTCGACGCCCGCCTGAACCATCTCGGTCAGACCCAGGTTCGCTTCGAGCACGGTCTTGACGTAGCCCAGCAGCCCGCCGCCGAGGTAAAGCACCTTGAAACCCGCCTGTTCTGCCAGCCTCGCGCTGAGAGGGTTGAAGACGGCTGGCGCAAGGAACGCTGTCTTTCTGCCAAGGAGATCGCGAAAATTCATTGATACTTCACCTTTATTGGCCCATGCGGATCGGCGCCCTTCCTCAACTCATCATCAATGCGGCGCGGCCGGTGACGAGCCCCTTGTCCAGCTGCTGGTGCACGGCCTCCGCCTCCGCCAGCGGCACTTTCAGGTTCACCATGGGCCAAATATCGCCGCGCGCGACCAGCTCGAGCGACTCGATGACCTCCTGCCGCGTCGCGTAGCGGCTGCCCATAACTTCCAGCTCGTTACGCTGGATCGTGCGGTCAGCTTGAAACCCTTTTCCCTGACCCGCGAGCAGCATCAGCCGGCCCCCTTTGTTAAGGGAGTGAATCGCCGCCTCGGTCGTCTCCGCCGTGCAGACGAAGTCGATCGCCACGTCGACGCCCTTGCCCCCGGTCAGCTCGCGCAGCTGCTCGTCGACCTTGCCCTTGGAAGCGTCGACCGTCGCATGTGCGCCCGCCCTGAGGCATGCGTCAAATTTCGAGGCCATCACGTCCACGCCGATCACGCTCCTCGCATGTGCCCAGCGCGCCAGCATGAGCATGTGCACGCCGAGCCCGCCTCCTGCCCCGAAAACGGCAACGGTGTCGTTGTGGCTGATCCGCGCCTTGCGGACCAGCTTGACCGGCGTGGCGATCGCGTCACAAGTCACACCAACCTCGGCCGGATGCTTACGCCAGTCAAGCCCGGCGGGCAGCTTGATGAAGTTGCGCGCAGGCAGCTTGATGTATTCCGCATAGCCGCCATCGCAGTCGCGGCCCACGTGACCGCGCAGGTTATCGCATAGCGTCTCGCGGTTGATGCGGCACCAATAGCAGTGTCCGCACGTGAGATAGTAGTACGCGGTGACCGGGTCGCCCACCTTGAGCTGCGTCACCCCCGCTCCGACCGCTGCGATCTCGCCCGTGATCTCGTGGCCCACGATCCTCGGAAACTCCACCGGGTTACGGCCCGCACGAGTGTGGTGCACGGTAAGGCCCGCGCCGCATGCCAGCACCTTCGCAACCGCTTCCCCCGCGCCGGGCACCGGATCGGGAACCGTCTCCAGCGCAAAGGGCGCATTCTTGCCTGTCAGTACTATCGCTTTCACGGGTGTTTCCTCTTCGCAATCGTCTTATCTGAATTTTGTCGGGGTTCGCTGGTGGCTTCACCAAAGCCACAAGGCGGTATGGTTTTCGTATAAATAAATCTGCGTGTATCGGCGGCGGAACACGATACGATTTAGTGCCCGCGGGCGGCAGCGCCCGGCAGCCACGCCGTCGGGGCCAGCGCCTGCTCCTCGCTGATGCAGTCGATCACCACCGGCTTGTTCATCGCCCAAGCCCGCGGCAGCAACTCCTTCAGCTGGCCCGGCTTCTCCACGCGGAAGGCCGCGCAACCCAGTGCTTCCGCCACCTTGCCGAGGTCGGCCTTCGTCTGGAAGCGCCAGATTTCACCGGATAGCGTATCGCGCTTTTCCTTGTATGCGTCGCGCACCAGGGGTATCTCCTGGTTGAGGGAACTATTGTTGTTGATCACCACAACCAGGTTGATTCCGTGCCGTGCAGCAGTTTCCAGCTCCGGAAGGTGGTAATAGAGTCCGCCGTCGCCAGTGAAACACAGCACTGGGTGATCGGGCAGCGCGCATTTGACACCCATCGCCCCGGGCAATCCCCAGCCAAGCGAGCCCTCGCACCGGATGTAGCGCTGGCCGGGCCGCGTAAAGTCAATCATCTGCCCGGTCCACATCCCCGCGTGCCCGGTGTCGGATACGACGACCCCGTTATCGGGTAACGCCTCGGTAATCTCGCGGCACAGACGTTCGGGGCGCAGTGGCACGGCCTCCGAGCGCAGCATGGGCTCCATTTTCAAGCGCCACGCCTTCACGAGCTCTTGCACGCGGCCGGTCCACGCTGCTGCACTTCCGGACTCCTTGCGCTGTGCGGCGTCCACCATCATGCGCAGTGCGACCTTCGCGTCCCCCAGGAGCGACACTGCGTTGGGATAGTTGCGCCCGAGCTCGGCACCGTCGATGTCGAGCTGAATCGCAGGCGTGCCGGCGGCCGGAATCTTCCAGTTGGCAGTCACCTGGCCGCCGGTGTGGTTGCCCACGAAGAACACAAGATCGGCTTCGGACACGGCTTGGTTAGCGCATGCCCGCGAGTACACACCCGCAACCCCGACGCTGAGCGCGTGGTTATCCGGAATCGCACCCTTGGCCGTGAGCGACGTGGCGACAGGTATCTGCAGCTTCTCCGCGAACTCAACGAGCTCGGCCTGCGCCTGCGACATGACCACCCCGCCGCCCGCGACGATGATCGGCCGTTGGGCCCCGGTGAGCCGCGCCACGGCCTCGCGTACTCGCTCCGGCTCGGGTGCCGGCCGGAACGCGGGCACGCATGAGAACTGCGGTTCGCTGAGCGGCCGCAGGTCAGCTTCGGCCTCGACGACTTGGCCATGCGAACCCCGCAACCGCAGGTGCACTGGTCCGGGCGCGCCCGAGGTCGCTGCGCGGAAAGCGTGGCGCATGAGATCCGGGAGCCGCGTCACGTCATCCACTTCGAGGTTGAGCTTGGTCACGGCGTCGAACTGCGCAAAGTCCTCCACCTCCTGGTAGGCGCGCCGGTAGCGTCCCGCGGTGGCGGGGCCCCCGGTAACCGCAACGACCGGGGAGCCCGCCATGCGGCTGTCGCGCAGTCCCGCGGCGAGGTTGGACGCGCCGATCTGCTGAGCGAGGCAAACGCCGGGTCTGCCGGCAGCGCGCGCGTAGCCGTCGGCCATATAGGCCGCCGCCTTCTCGCCGTGCGTGAGAATCTTGCACACGCCAAGATCGTCCATTTCAGCCAGCGCTTCGAGCAGAATCGTGGGCACGAAGAACACGTGCGTGACACCGTAGCCCTTAACCATTTCCGCGAAAGCGCGCGACCCGGTCATCCTTGGCATGGGGTTTGATCCTTCCTATCCGTTCCAAAAACGCCAAAAAAGAAAATCAATTGCCACGCAACCACACGGACGAAAATCACGAGCGCACAAGAGATCGGCCCCGCTCAATGCCCTTCCGTGTGTTTCCGTGCTTACCGCAGATCTCGACGCATCATTCTCTACTCGGGGCGCGTCCCCGAGGCCTCGATTGCCTTGCGCATCTTGTCTGACTGCAGCCTGATCCACTTGTCCAGCTCGTCCGGTGTGCTCGAGCGCGGCTCCGCGCCCAACGCAAGCAATCGGCTGCGGAATTCCTGCGTCTTCAGCGCCTGGGTGAGCTCGTTGTTAAGTTTCGCGATGATGGGAGCCGGCGTGCCCGCGCGGGCAACGAGGCTGTACCATCCGATGAACTCGTAGCCCGGAACCGTCTCCGCGATCGTGGGAACATCCGGCACGAGCGGCGAGCGGGTAGTGCTCGTGACACCCAGCGCGCGCACCCGGCCCGACTTCACCGCCGGGAGCACGGCCGGGATGACGGAAATCACCATCTGAACCTCCCCGGACATGGTATCCATCATCGCGGGCGTCACGCCCTTGTACGGGACGTGGAAGATGTCAATTCCGGTCATGGTGCGGAAGATCTCCGCGGAAAGGTGCGGCGGGGAGCCTGTGCCGCCGGAGCCGTAATAGATCTGCCCCGGCTTCGCCTTGGCCAATGCCACGAATTCCTTGATGGAGCGCGCAGGAAGGGTGGGGTGCACGACCAGCAGGAACGGGGTCGTCGCCACCATGCCGATGGGCGCGAAATCCCGCGTCAGGTTGTATTTCAGCGTCTTCTCGTAGAGAACGGAGACGATGACGGCCTGCGAGGTCACGATCACCAGCGTGTAGCCGTCGGGGGGCGACTTCGCTCCCAACTCCGCGCCGATGCGCCCGGTCGCACCGGGGCGCGTATCCACCAGCACCTGCTGGCCCCATGCCGCCGTGAGCCGCCGGCTGATCAGCCGCCCGATGATATCAGGGCCAGAGCCCGGTGAGCTGAGCGCGATGATGCGGATCGGCTTGGTCGGATAGTTTTGTGCGATCGCGCTTCCATCCAACGCCAACCCCCCAAGCGCAGCGCCAAGGATCAGGGCCGCTACGCGCAAGATCTTATAACCACTCGAAGTTGCCATTGGCTAATCTCCTCATCTGACAGTTCACAAATCAAAGGTCGGCGCTTTTCACCGCTTCAGCCCGCGGCGGCCCGTCGCCTTCGCGCGGTAGAGGCAGCCGTCGGCGGCCGTCACGTACAAGCTGTCGAACCCGCTGTCGCCGAATGCGCAGCGCATGGGCATATCTCCGGGCGCCGGGTGCGATTCCAGAATCGTGCCTGCAGGCGATATGACGTGGATCAGCGGCCCGAGACCGGCTTTCTTCCAGCCCGCGCAAGCGATAATGTTGGCTTGGCTCTCCAGGCACATGCCCTCGATCCCGCGCTCCATAGGGGCAAACGCAATGAGAGACTTGCCGGGACCGGCGCCGCCATCAGCAGCCAGCGGATAAGCGAAGAGCTGGCACATGTCGCCACGCTCCATATCGCCGTCTGCGACGAATAGCGTTCTCTCGTCCGGCGACAGCAGGAGTGCCCGGGGTCCGCACGTGTCATGCGTGATGCGCGTCAGCTTTCCGCCGCCGGCGCCTCCCGGATCGAGTCTTAGCACCGACGCGTGCTCCAGCATCGGATAGACCGGCGGGCCGTAGGGCGGCTGCGCGTTGTAGGGATCGGTGAACCACACCCGACCCCTGCCATCAACAATGACGTCAGTGGGCTGGTTGTGATGCCGGCCATCTAGCAGATCGGGCGCCGACGCGGTCGAGCCGTCCTTCAGGAACCGCACGATGCGGCGCCCGCCCTCCTGCGCCCCGTATACCGTTCCGTCCGCCGCAATAGCAAGACCGTTGACACGGCCCGTGTAACGCCGGAACTCGTCCGCCTTGCCCGTCTTGGGATCGAAGCGCATCACGCGCTCCTCTCCGACTGCGCTGAAAAGCATCCCGGCGCCATCCCACGCCAGGCCCCCAGTCCTGCCCTTGAAAGGGCCCGCCACTCGTTCGAAATTCCAAGTCATCTCTTAACCTATCTCGTCAATTAGAAACAATGACCGGCGACCCGTGACCGGCCCTGAGTAACCTGCTAACCGAGCGACCAAGTAACTAAGTGAAAACATCGTCTGTTGCTACCGAGTCACCCAGTCGCTTAGACGCCTAGTCACTGTACGTTTCACGATTCACGACAGTTCAGCGCGAGGGTACGCCGGCGATGTTCAACCGCGTGCGCACCACGGAACCGATCATGGTGATGTAGAGCGAGCGCCAGTCGTCGTCACCCCATGCAATGTTGGTGGGATGGTGCCCGGGCGTCTTGATGCGCGCGAGCACCGTGCCGTCAGGGGCGTGCACGAAGATTCCACCGGGACCCGTGCAGTAAACATTGCCCTCGACGTCGCACTTCATGCCGTCGGGCACGCCCCGCTCGGGACTGTCGTACTGGTAGAAAATCCGTGCCTTGCCGAGGCTGCCGTCGCTCTTGACGTCGTAGACGCGGATCAGCCGCTGCCGGCTGCAACACACATACAGCAGCTTCTCGTCCGGCGAAAAACACAGTCCGTTGGGATACACGAAGTCGGCCGTCACGAGCGTCATTTGCTTGCCATCGGGCGAGAGCCGGTACACGCCCTGGATGTCGAGGTATTTTTGCAGATCGTCTGCCACCATTCCCACGTTCAACAGGCCGCCGTGCGGATCAGTGAACCAGATGGAGCCGTCCGATTTCACGACGATGTCGTTCGGGCTGCTCAACTTCTTGCCTTCCCATTGAGAAGCGAGCGTCGTGCGCGATCCGTCATGCTCGAAGCGGAACACGGTCCGCCCGCCCCAACCCGCCACGAGCAACCGGTTCTCCAGGTCCAGCGCCAGCCCGTTTGCCTTTGCAGAAGGCTTCAGTATCGCAGTCAGCTCGCCGTTCGGCTCCCATTTCCAGATCGTGTCGCCAATGATGTCCGTGAAGAAAAACTGCTTGTTGCGCGCGTCCCACACCGGCCCCTCGCCGAACAGTACATCGCGCGCAATGATGTCGAGAGGATGCGTCTTGCCGACAATCCTCTCCGCGCCAGCCGCCAGCAGGTCGATTTCTATTTTCAGCTCATCCAAGGATCCGTACATCTTCCGCTCCTCCACAATCCGTGCATCGTGAAACGTGAATCAAAAAAGCGAAGCCGTCTGGCTTCGGGTTCTGCTGGTGACTGTTTGCTCTTTACCGTTCACTGGTCACTGGTCACGGCTACTAGTGGCCGTCGCTCACTGCTCCCGTCCAGGTCTTCGGGGAAAACGCGCGGTGGTCGGTGACCGCGTCGATCACCACCGGGCGGCCCGCATCGAGCGCGCGTTCGATGGCTGGCGCCATTTCGGATGGCGTCTCGACTCGCATGCCCACGCAACCGAGCGACTCCGCGACTTTAGCAAAATTGACCTGGCTGAATCCCCACATCTCGCGCCCGCGCTCGTCGGGGTCGCTGCCGTAGGCGCGATCGAAGTGCGGGATCTCTTGGTTGAGCGCGCCATTGTTGTTCACCACTACTACCAGGTTGATCCCATAACGCGCGGCCGTCTCCAGCTCGGCGAGGTGGTAATAAAAACCGCCATCCCCGGCAAAACACACGACTGGCGCATCGGGCAGCGCACACTTTACGCCAAGCGCGCCCGGGAAACCCCAGCCAAGGGAGCCGGCGCAGCGGATCAACCGCTGCCCCGGTCGCGTGAATTCGACCCAGGCGCCCGTCCAGATGCCCGAGTGCCCGGTGTCGCTCACCAAAACGGCATTCTCCGGCAGCACGCGCGTGATCTCCCGACACACACGCTCAGGCCGCATCGGCATCGCTTCGGAACTGAGCTTCTCCGCCACTGAATTCCGCCACTCCTCTACCAGCTGCTGCACTCGCGCAACCCACTGGGCGCGCTTGCCAGCGCTCTCCTTCGCAGCCTCCTCGAGCATCTGGCGCAAAACCGTGCGCGCGTCGCCCAAAAGCGCCTGCTCTGTCGGATAGTTGCGGCCGATCTCACGCGCGTCGATATCCAGGTGAACGACGCGCGTCCCGGGTTTCGGCACCTGCCAGCGCGCCGTGACCTGTCCCCCGGTGTGACTGCCGATGAAGAAGACCAGATCGGCCTCGCCCACGGCGCGATTCGCACACGCCCTCGAATAAGTGCCGACGACGCCCACCGCCAGGGGATGGGTATCGAGAATCGTGCCCTTGGCATTGAGGGATGTCGCGACGGGAATGGAGAGCCGTTCGGCCAGGGCCACGACTTCAGCCTGAGCCTTCGACCAGGCAACACCGCCACCGGCCACAATGATCGGTCGCTCGGCCGCGGCGAGCAGCTTTAGCGCCGATGTAACCTGTGCGGGATCCGCCGCCGGACGATACGCCGGCACCTGCTTGAACTCGCTCTCGACGTGCAGCGCCAGGTCCGCCTCTGTCATTACTGCTTCCGCATGATGGCCGCCGATCTGCAGATGCACCGGTCCCGGGGCACCGGTGGTCGCCTCGCGGAACGCCTGCCGCAACATGTCCGGAAGGCGGGTGATGTGGTCGATCCGGGCGTTCAACTTGGTAGTGTGGTCGAATTGCGTGAAATCCTCGAGTTCCTGGTAGGCGTGGCGGTAGCGTGCCGCCGGCGCCGGCCCGCCGGTCATCGCGATAACCGGCGAGCACGCCAGATAAGCGTCACGCAGGCCGGCCGCCAGATTTGATGCACCGACGTGCTGTGCCATGCACACGCCGGGCCGTCCCGAGGCACGGGCATAACCGTCCGCCATGTAGGCCGCGGCCTTCTCTCCATGGACCATGACGCGCCTGATGCCCATCCCCTCCATACTGGTCAGGGTCTCCAACAGCATCTGCGGCACGAAAAACACGTGCGTGACCCCGTAGCCGCGAAGCGCATCCGCGACGAATCGAGGACCCGTGATCCTTGGCATCTTCTCCCCCGCGGCCGCACCCCTGAGCGGGCGGACCTCTTTTCGATATTACTACCCGCCGCCAATATGCGCCTTGCAAGGATCACATGATGGAATTCGCGCGTCGGGCGGCAGCGCCGGAAAAAGCCCATGGCACAGCTACGCGCGCTGGCAACCGGCGAGGACCCGGCTGCGGGAGACCGGCCGTAACGGCCCGTTCCCTACGACTTTTGGTACGTGCCAATAAGCTCTACTTTCCCCAGGACGTGCCCCTTCATCGCCTGCTCGAGGTCAGCCTTTGTAGGGTTCTCCATGGCCGGAAGCACGGTATCGAGCGCGTAGAGCTTGTGAAAATAGCGGTGGCGCCCGATCGGCGGACACGGCCCCCCGTAACCGGTGCGCTTCCAGTCGTTGAAGCCCTCGAGCGTCCCTGCGGGCAGCGCCGGAGGCTTGACGTCTTCGGCGAGCGAGGTGGTGCCCGGCGGGATGTTGTAGAGCAGCCAGTGCACCCAGGTCATCTTGGGCGCTTTCGGGTCGGGCGCGTCGGGATCGTCGACGATTAGCACCAGGCTCTTCGTTCCGGCAGGAATCTCGCTCCACGCGAGCGGCACGGAGACGTCCTGTCCCTGGCAGGTGTAACGCCTGGGAATCTCGCCATTGTGACCGAATGCGGCCGAAGTCAGCTTCAAGGTCATTGACACCTCCGTTTCACAGCCATCCCGCGCGCTTGAGCTTACGATACAACAGAATGCAAACCGCGATGATCACCGTGATGACCGCCGGGTAGCCGTAGTTCTATTCGAGCTCGGGCATGTGCTTGAAGTTCATGCCGAAAAAACTGGTCACCAGCATCGGCAACGCGGCGGCCTTGCTCGTAGGCGCCGCAGTCCACGATCATGTTCGCGGGTGTTCTCGGGTGTGCCATCATGAGGCGGACAAGCGCGTAGCGCGCGGATGCTTTGTCTTCGTGGCAAGTGCCGGGACGACCGCGGAGCTCGGTCTGAGACCCCCTATTCCGACTTGAGTCGCACAAGCGGTCGATCAGCCGAGCTCTTCCGTCCCTTCCCCGGGGAGCAACGGCGCGTGTGATAGGATAGCGCGCGGCCCGGCGGCCCAATAGCGAACACGCGGCGCCTTTCGAAAGCAACGGCCAATACCGAGGATCCCGGTGCCGATCAACTACCAGCGCCTCATTAACTGGAACATACCCGAGGTTGAGCAGCACCTTACCCGGCGCGATACGATCCTGTACGCGCTCGGCGTTGGCCTCGGGGCCGATCCTTGCGATCCGGACGAGCTCAAGTTTGTCTACGAGCCAAACCTGCAGGCGCTGCCGACGATGTCGATCATCCTCGGCTACCCGGGACCGTGGCACGCGCATCCCGACACCGGCATCACTCGCAGCCAGGTCGTGCACGGCGAGCAAGGTTTCCGCATTCACCGAGCGCTCCCAGTGGAGGGCGCTGTCACCGGACGCACGCGCGTGACCGGCGTCGTGGACAAGGGAAAAGCCAAAGGAGCACTCGTCATGACCGAGTGTGCGGTGCGGGAGAAGGCAACCGGGTATCCGATCTGCACGCTCACCTCGACTTCTTTTTGCCGCGCTGACGGCGGCTTCGGTGGCCCCGACGGTCCCGTCAAGGCGCCGCATCCCTTGCCCAAGACACCGCCACAACACGTCTGCGATCTGCCGACGCTTTCACAGGCCGCGCTCATCTATCGCCTGTCGGGCGACTACAATCCGTTGCATGCCGATCCCGAGTACGCGCGCAAAGCCGGCTTCAAAAGACCGATTCTCCACGGGCGCTGCACTTTCAGCGTCGCGGGACACGCCATTTTGAAAACTTTGTGCGCCTACGACCCCGCGCGGTTCGTGGCAATGGAAGGCCGTTTCTCCGCACCGGTCTACCCCGGTGAGACGATCCGGACGGAAATGTGGGTGGAGGGGAGCGCCGTTTCGTTCCGCTCCACAGTACCGGCGCGCGGGGTGACGGTGCTGGACCACGGCCTGGCCGAGATTTGCTAAATGGTGATGACTACTGGTGATGAAAAATAGTGATGAGTACTGGTGACAGCACAAGGACCGCGCGTCACCATCATCCATCATCATTAATCATCACTATTTGTCATCACCATTTTGCCGCCAACAACGAGTAGTGGTCTGACCGGGAAGGAAGGCAAGAATGCCAGGAATGATGGAAGCAAAGGTGGTCGTGGTGACCGGCGCCGGGCGCGGCATCGGCGCGGCGATCGCGAAACTGATGGCTCGGCACGGCGCACGGGTCGTGGTAAATGACGTCGGGGCCTCGCTCGGCGGCGAAGGCGGGGACCAGACGCCCGCGGAAGAAGTGGTCGGGGAAATCCGCAAAAACGGGGGCGAGGCGGTCGCCAGCTATGATAGCGTTGCGGAGTTCGCTTCCGCCGGAAAGATCATCCAATGCGCGCTCGACAATTTCGGCCGCGTCGACTGCGTGGTCAACAATGCCGGCATACTGCGCGACGTCATCTTCCACAAAATGACCGAGCAGGACTGGGATGTGGTCGTCACCGTCATGTTGAAAGGGGCCTTCAACTGCAGCCGGCATGCGGCCGACCATTTCCGCAGGCAGGAGTCCGGCTGCTTCGTGCACATGACCTCCACCTCGGGGCTGATCGGCGCCATGGGCCAGGCCAATTACAGCGCCGCGAAGCTGGGGATCGTCGCCCTCTCCACCTCGATTGCGATCGACATGCAACGCTTCAATGTGCGCTCGAACTGCATTGCGCCCGTCGCCTGGACGCGCATGACCGCATCGATCCCGCCGAAGGACCCGGCGGCGAAGAAACGCATCGAGCAGCGCATGCAGGTGACTCCTGAATACAACGCCCCGCTTGCCGTCTTTCTTGCGAGCGACGCAGCGAAGGACGTGACCGCGCAGGTTTTTTCGGTGCGCAAGAACGAGCTCTTCCTCATGAGCCAGTCGCGACCGCTGCGCGGCGTCCACCGCGCCGAGGGCTGGACGCCCCAGACCTGCGCCGAGCACATGCTCCCGGCGCTGAAGAGCTGGTTCGTGCCGCTGCAGAAGACGGCGGACGTGTTTTCGTGGGATTCCATCTAATGTAGCCGAGACTAAGTGGCTAGGCGACTAGGTATTTGCGAAACTGAAGTCCAAAACAATAGCGGCAGTAGTCACTTAGTCACCCAGTTGCTTGGTCACTCGATCGCACGATCACCCATGAACGTCACGCTCGAAAAGGAGGGGCCGATCGCGGTCCTGACGCTGGACCGCCCGGATAAACTGAATGCGATGGCGGACCCGATGTGGGACGCGCTCTATGCGCACCTCGGGACGATCGTGCAGGACGACAGCGTGCGCGCCGTGATTCTGACCGGCGCCGGCCGCGCCTTTTGCTCGGGCGGCGACGTCGGCGGCATGGCGCGCTCCGATATCGTGTCCGGGCGCGCGCGCTCGCAGCGGCGCCACCGCGCCATCAGCGCACTCTATCAGCTGGAAAAACCGGTGATCGCCGCCGTCCGCGGCGCGGTGTACGGCATCGGCAACGCGCTCGCCCTCGCGTGCGATCTCGTCATCGCCTCCGATACCGCCCGGTTCTCCATGGTGTTCAAGAAAGTCGGCCTCGTGCCCGATGGCGGCGCGATCTTCTTTCTCACCCGCCAGCTGGGCATTGCGCGCGCGAAGGAGCTCGTCTACACGGCGCGCCCTGTCTCGGCAGCCGAAGCGCTGGAAATCGGCCTCGTGACGCGCATCGTGCGGGACGAAGCGCTAGAGACGGACGCCCGCGCCGCCGCACTCGAACTCGCGCAGTCCGCGACCTATGCGCTGGCGCTGGCGAAGAAGATGTTCCACGCCATGGCCGTGCCGACGCTGGAGACGCTGCTCGAGATGGAGACGCTCGCTTCGGGTCTCACCCGGCTCACCCACGACCACAAGGAAGGCGTCGCCGCCTTCAAGGAGAAGCGCCCGCCCCGTTTTCTCGGGCGTTAGCGCAGACTGTGCAATCGCCCTCGCGCAGCAGCGATGCCGCGTGGCTGGCCCAGATATGCATCAGCCGCACGGGCTTCGCGCTCATCTTCACCGCCTATGCGGCGGCCCTGCCCTTGCTGGTGCCCGAATGGAACATGAGCGCCAGCCAGGCCGGCCTCATCCAGTCGTCGTGGCATGCGGGCTATCTGGCATCGCTCTTCACGGTCGGTTTTCTCGCTGATCGCTACGGCGCGAAACGCGTGTTTCTGGCGTCAGGCGTCGCCGCGGGCGCCAGCGCGCTCCTGTTCGCGTTGTTCGCCGATGGCTTCGTCTCGGGCGCACTCCTCTATGGCCTGACCGGGCTCTTCTCGGGAGGCTCTTACACGCCCGGCCTCACGCTCATCTCCGAGCGCTTCGACGCCAGCAACCGGGGCCGTGCGATGGGCTTTTACCTGGCGGCCGCTTCGCTGGGCTATGCCCTGGCGCTGGTCGTCACCGGCGCCCTCGTTCCCTTCATCGGCTGGCGCGGTGCGTTCCTGGTAAATGCCTGCGGCCCGGTCGCCGGCTCGTTACTCGCCCTCTACGCCCTGCGCGCGAGCCAGAATCTGGTCCACCCGCTTCCCGCGGGGCAGGCCATCGCAACGCCATTGCCCGCCGTGCTCACGAACAAGCCCGCCATGCTTGCGATCTGGGCCTATGCCTTCCACTCCTGGGAAATGCTGGGGATGAAAGCCTGGATGCCGGCGTTCTTTGCCGCAGCAGCGCTGCTCGCGGGGCGCAGCGCGACCGAGGCGGCAAGTCTCGGCGCGGTGCTGACCGCGATCGCTTACGGCGGCAGCATGGCGGGAGGCGTTGCCGGCGGTGCCATATCGGATCGCATGGGCCGCACCTGGACCATGCTGGTCATGTCCTTCGCGAGCCTTGCGTGCTCGCTCTCGTTTGGATGGATGATCGCGATGCCGCTCTGGCTGCTCGTGGCCGTCGCGGTGTTCTACAGCTTCGCTGCGATCGGCGATTCGTCGGTCTACTCAACCGCAGTGACCGAGCTGGTCCCCCGGCGCTACATCGGGGCGGCCTATTCAATCCGGTCCGTACTCGGGTTCGGCGCGGGCGCCATCAGCCCCTGGGTTTTCGGGCTTGTCCTCGACTGGACGCGCGCGGCCGATCACTCGACGCTGTGGGTGTGGGGCCTCGCGTGGAGTTCCATCGCGGCGGGCGCAATCCTGGGCCCGATTGCCATCTGGCGCTTGCGCCGCATGCCCGAAGCCGCCCAAATGGCAGGTGGCAAGCGCTGATCCCCGGCGAGCCATCGTGATCCACATGGTGAACACACGCGCTACGGCGCGGACCGCGCAAGGTTAGAATTCGGGTTTCCGGCCCGGCCCCATCCCGCATGCCTTCCCGTCCTGCGCCACGACACAAAGCGGACTCCGCGTCCGACTTGTCGCGATTTCTCGCGCCCCGCGGTGTTGCGATCGTGGGAGTATCGAACGAGCCGTCGCGCATCGGCGGCCAGGCACTGAAGCTGCTGACCGATTTCGGCTACACGGGCAATATCTACCCGGTCAATCCGAAGTACCGCGAGGTCCGCGGCATCGCGTGCTTCCCCGATCTGGCCGCAGTTCCCAAACCTTGCGATGTCGCGCTGATCGCGCTTTCGGCTCAACATGTCGCCGCCGCGATCGAGCAGTGCGGCAAGGCGGGCATTCCGTACGCGCTCGTGCTGGCCGGCGGCTTCAGCGAAGTTGGCGCAGAGGGCGCGACGCTCCAGGCGCAGCTCACAGCGACCGCGCGCAGTGCCGGCGTGCGCGTCGTGGGCCCCAATTGCCTCGGCCTCATGAACCTCAAGGACGAGGCACGCATCGGGTTCGGCGGCACGATGCAGTTGAAGACGCTCAGGGCGGGCCCGCTTGCGATGGTGACGCAAAGCGGCGGCTTTGGTTTCGGCGTGGTTGCGATGGCCTGCCACTTCGGACTCGGTTTCAACTACGTCGTTTCCACCGGCAACGAAGCCGACCTGACCGCGCTCGACTGGATGGCCGATCTCATCGAGCGGCCGGACGTTGAAATCGTCGTTGCCTTCCTCGAAGGCATCAAGGACGGACGGCAGCTCATACGGATCGGCCAGCGCGCCGTCGAACTGGGAAAACCGATACTCGTGTGGAAGGTTGGCAACACTGACATCGGCCAGCGGGCCGCGACCTCGCACACCGCGCGCATGACCGCCGGTTACGAGCTCTTTCGCGCCGCGTTCCGCCAAGGCGGATTCATCGAGATCCGCGATGTCGACGATCTCATCGACATCGCAAAGGCATTTCGCATCGGCAAGCTTCCGGCGGGCAACCGTGTCGCCGTGCTTACGCTGTCGGGCGGGGCTGGCGTGCTACTGGCCGACCGCTGCATCGAGCACGGACTGCAGCTGCCCCCGCTCACCGACGCGACCGCGGGCCGGCTGCGCGAAATACTCGTGTCCTTTGCCTCGGCCGCCAACCCGATCGACGCGACCGCGCACGGTTACAACGACAACTTCGCTTCTTACGCGCGCGCGATCCGTGAGGTGCTCGCGGACCCCAACATCGACCAGGTCGTCGCCCGCGTGCCAAGGGGCAGCGCGGCGCGCCCCTGGTCGGAAGGCCTGGTGCAGTCACTGCGAGACACCAAAAAACCGCTCATCCTCAGCTGGCCAACCGAGCAGAACAACGTGCCCTGCATTCTGGCGCCAGGTCGCGCCGTTCGCGCGCTTGCCGCGCTCACCGAGTTCGCCCGGAAGCGGCGCGACTTCGAGGAAGGGAGCGCGCGCGCCGCTCCGCGCGCCGCCCCCCGTCAGGCACTGGAACTGCCGCCCCGAGGCGGCACGCTCGGCGAGCATCGCGCAAAGTCGGTGCTAAAGGGCTACGGCATACCCGTGGTCAAAGAACTGCTTCTGTCGCCGGCGGAACTCGAGGGGTTGACTGCGTTACCGCTTGCATTTCCTTTGGCGGTCAAGATCGAATCGCCCGATATACCGCACAAAACCGAGGCCGGTGCAGTACGGCTCAATATGCCGGACCTCGCCGCCGTCAAACTGGCCGCACGCGAAGTCATGGCTGCAGCGAGGAGACACTTTCCGGAAGCCCGGATCGAGG
>LJTT01000128.1 GCA_001303585.1 Betaproteobacteria bacterium SG8_41 | reverse complement strand
GGACGCAGTGATTACCATGCTTCCCGACGACAAGATCGTGCGCAAGGTGATTCTCGGCGAGGGCTCGGAGAACTGCGTCGCCGCGAGTCTCGCGAAAGGGGCCGTCGTGGTGGACATGAGCACGTGCAACCCCACGGGCACGCGTTCGCTCGCGGAGGCACTCGAGCCGCGCGGCATCGGCGTTGTCGATGCGCCAGTGATGGGCGGCGTCGTGTTCGCGAAGGACGCCACGCTCGATATCATGGCGGGCGGCGAGGCGGCGCTGGTGAAGCGGCTCGAGCCCGTGCTGAAGGCGATGGGGCGTAGCATCATCCATTGCGGGGCGGTGGGCTCGGCGCACGCGATGAAGGCGCTCGCCAACTATGTCAACGCGTGCGCGCTCGTGAATGTCATCGAGGCCATGGCGGTGGGCAAGCGTTTCGGCCTCGACGCGAAGCTCATGGCCGACGCGCTGATACCCATGTGCGCGGGTCGCAACCACCCGCTGGAAAAGAAGGTAGTGCCGCACGTCCTGACGCGACGCTTTGGCACCGGAATGGCGATGGGTTTCATCGCCAAGGATGTGAAAATCGCGGTCGACACGGCGCACGCGATCGGAGCCTTCGCCCCGCTTGGCGAGCGTGTCTCGGAGCTGTGGTCTGCGGCGGCGCAGAAGCTGGGCGCGGGCCTGGACCAGACGGAAATCGCGCGCTACTGGGAAGAAGCCAATGGCATCACGCTTGAAGCCGTGAATCGCAAATTGTAGGTTCCATGGAAAGATGAAGCTGCCACAGGGAATGTTACGATTCACGTTTCACGATTCGCGATTTACGACGAGAGGTGATTAATGGCTCAGCAGGAAAAAACGAAGATTGTCCTTGGAACCGCGACGCCGGGCGGCGGATTTCCCGCCTATGGCTGGCCGTACGCGGAGGTCTTGAACGAGACGGATGAGACGCTCGCCATCGAGCCGATCAACACCAAGGGCAGTAACGAGAACGTCTTATCTCTCGACCAGGACAAGATCGATCTCGGCCTCGTTACCGGGGAGGTGACGTACGAGGCGATCAATGGCCTGGGCCGGCCCAAGGCGTCCAACATACGCATCATCAACGCGACCTATTCGCAGGCAGGCATGTTCATGGTGCGCGCCGACAGTCCCTATCGCAGCATCTCGGATCTGAAGGGCAAATCGATCGCGTGGGGAGCCGCGAGCTCCGGCTTCATCGTGCTCGGGCGCTACGTGATGGATGGGCTCGGGCTTGACATGAAGAAAGATTTCGATGCGCATCTGCTGGAAAAGGCCGGCGATGGTCCTCCGATGGTGCTTGATGGGCGCGCCGCAGCGATGTGGGGGGGTGGCGTCGGTTGGCCACCGTTCATGGCGATCGCAAAAGGACCGGCGGGTGGCCGTTTCGTCGCGCCGAGCGCCGAGGAGATCAAGCGCATCCAGGCCAAGCACTCGTTTCTCAAGCAAACCACCATGCCCGCGGGCAGCTATCCGGGTCAGCAAGGCCCGGTCGATTCCGTCGGCTCGTGGCCGTTCGTGCTCTGCCGCGCTACACTGCCCGAGGACGTCGGCTATCGCCTTGCCCGGGCGCTGCACAAGGGACAGGCTGCGTTGAGCAAAAAGCTCGACCAGGCGAAGGAATCCACGCTCGAGAACACCCTTGCCGCCGCGCCGACACGGGACCTCATTCATCCCGGGGTGCTGAAATACATGCGCGAGGTGGGCGTGCTCAAGTAGCAATGCTTCGTGACCGCCAGTTATCGCGACAATCGAAAAGCGTATTAACTGCAGTCATAAGAAGATTAGTGAGCTCTTTCCGACCGCTGTTCTGGGATCGCGCGTTTGCTCGAGTGAATTGAAGAAGCCGCCATGAAAGGAATCTGGAGGCTGGTTGCAGCCATTATCGGCATCGCGGTTGCGATGGCAGCCTCACCGATCGCGACCAGCGCCCAATCCTATCCTGCCCGACCGGTCCGGATTCTTCTGGGTGCGCCTCCCGGATCGGGGCCTGACATCGTAGGCCGCATACTGGCCGAAAAGATGGCGGGCGATCTCGGTCAGCCGGTGATCGTCGAGAACCGTCCAGGCGCAGCGGGAACGATCGCCGCGCAGTTGGCCGCTAAAGCGAGCGCCGATGGTCACACCATGCTGCTCGGCACGGCCGCAAATCTGGCGGTTGCGCCACATCTGCTTCCGAGCGCGAGTTACGATTCCGTGACGGCGTTCGCGCCGGTGGGTCTTATTCAACGCGGGCCTTACGTCATTGCGGTTAACCCGGCCATCCCGGCTCGCAACCTGGCCGAGTTCATCGCGCACGCGAAATCGAATCCCGGCAAGCTCGATTTTGGCACGCCTGGTGTTGGCTCGGCCCATCATGTGGCTTGGGAACTCTTCCAGTTGCGCACTGGAACGCGGCTCACGCACATCCCGTACAAGGGTGGCGCGCAGGTCGTGCAGGAGACCATCGCCGGGCGCATCGCGGTCTTCATGGCGAGCCCGAACTCGCGGATCTCCCAGTTCGTCGAGGGAGGGAAACTTCGATACATCGCAGTCACCGGCGCGAGCCGGCTGAAACAGCTCCCGGCCGTACCGACCGTGGGAGAGCAGGGCGTGCCCGGTTTCGAAGCTTATGCATGGTGGGGCTTGCTCATGCCGGCCGGAGCGCCGCGGAAGGCGGCCGCTCGAATAAACGCCGCGCTCAACGCGGCGCTCGATGAGCCGGGGATTCGCAAGCGGCTGCGCGAGCAAGGCGTGCCGGACGAGCGCTTCGCTACTACGCCTCGGGACTTCGGCGCCTGGATCGCCGCGGAACATGCGCGCTGGGGCAAAGTCATTAAAGACGCCCGGATTCGGATCAAATAGAGGTCCGGCAGAACGGAGCGCTTCCACGGCAGCGCCGGGCAGTGCGCGCCGCCGAAGGTTGATCTGGATCACCCGGTCGCGCGGCGGTAAAAGCTAGGATGGCGTGAGCCCGTCCGAGCGGGCGCGCGATTCCATGAAGCGACCTGTCACCAGCACCGCGGTCCCCCTGCACCAGCCGCTTTTTCGCGGCGAGCGCCGGCTGCGGATCGCGCTCGTGGGGCTACCCGGTTGTGGAAAGAGCACGTTCTTCCGCGCAGTGGCGAGCACGTCGGTGCAAAGCGGTGCCTTGACGGGCACGCGCCAGGCCTACGACGAATGCGCTGTGGAGATCGGGCTCGACGAGGCGCGAGTGATCGACCTGCCGAGTCTGCGATCATTGCGCGACCCGGATCCTGGGGACCAGGCCGCGCTCAAGTACCTCCTCTGGGGTGACGAACGCCCTCCGGTGTCCGCGCACGAACCGCAGGGTCCGCCAGCTCCCTTCGCGCCGCCCGACGTCATCGTGCAGGTGGTCGACGCCGTAGCGCTCGAACGCCACCTTGAACTGACCCTCGAGTTGCTGCAGATCGGTCGTCCCCTCGTTATCGCGCTCAACAAAATGGACGAGGCGCGTGACAAAGGACTGCATATCGGCAGCCGGATGCTTGCCCGTCGCCTCGGCGTGGCGGTCGTTCCCACGGTCGCGGTGATGGGGCATGGCATAGCGGAGCTGTTCGCCGCGGCTGTGGAGGCAGTCCGGCGCGGGGTCTGTCCAGTGCCCGCGCCGCCGAGTCCGCACATTGGCGAGGGCCTGCGCCCATTCGCCGAGGCAGTGCGCGCCCCTGAAATCCGGAATGCCTTCCGTGTGCCGCCGCACTTTCTCGTCGCGCGGGTCGCCGAGGGCGATCGTTACTTTCTCGACGAGATGAGGCAGCATTTTCCGCAGCAGCACGCCGAGGTTCTTCGTTTGCGGGCCGTGGCGGACCGCACGCTGCGGCGCCCTCTGCGCGAAGAGTTTCATGCCGACCGCCACCACCGCGCGGCGATCCTCGCGGAGGCCGCCATGCGCCCGGGCGGAGTTCGCGAGCGTCGCAACTGGCGCTACTGGCTCGACGAGCTGTTTCTGAGTCCGCGCTGGGGACTCGTTGGCAGCATGGCTGTTTTCGCAGCGGTGCTATTCGTGGTCTTCGGCGTCAGCGTGCAACTTGACGCGATGACTGCGGCGCGGCTCGTGGAGTGGGCCTCCGCTTGGCAGCCCACGACCGCATCGGGGGTGGTGGCGCGCGCGGTGGCCGACGGCTTGATCGGGCTCGTAGGCATCGTCGTGCCGTACATGATCCCGCTCGTGCTGCTCCTGATCGTGCTGGAGCACGTGGGCATCATGGCGCGCATCGCGTTCGCCGTAGACCGCGGTTTTCACCGGGTGGGACTGCACGGCGGCGTCGCCGTGCCGTTCCTGCTCGGGCTCGGATGCAATGTGCCTGCACTCTCCGCGATCGCTGCAGGCACGCGCGAGCGCGAGCGCGTGGTTGGCTCGCTGCTCGTCATTTTCGTGCCCTGCTCCGCGCGCTCGGCCATCATCCTCGCGCTCGCCGGCAAATACCTCGGTGCGACCGGGGTGCTCGCGATCTTCGTACTTGCCATGGTCGTGATCGCGGCCCTGGGACAGCTGCTGCGGCGGCGCTATCCCCAAAGCGGGCCGGGCCAGGTGCAGGAGATCCCGCCGTATGCGCTTCCCCGCTGGGGTCCGTTGCTGAAAGAGATGTGGGGGCGCACGCGCGATATTCTCACGATCGTTACGCCGCTGCTGGTGGGGGGCAGCGTCGTGCTCGCCCTGTTCAGCCACTTTGGCGCGGACCGCGTGATCAACGCGCTGCTGGCGCCGATCACTTCGTGGTGGTTGGGGCTACCGGCGGTGCTCGGCGTGCCGGTGCTCTTCGGGGTCCTGCGCAAGGAGCTATCTCTCCTGATGGTCTATCAGGCGCTCGGCACCTTCGATGTCGATCGTTACCTGGACCCGGTTCAGCTTCTTACGTTCCTGCTGTTTCTCACCTTCTACGTGCCGTGCGTATCGACCTTTGCTGTGATGCTGAAGACCATCGGGTCGCGCGAGGCGATATTTGCGGTCTCGCTGTCAGTGGGCGTGGCCCTCGCGGTAAGCGGGGCGGTGCGTTTCGCGCTGGAAACGATGAGGCTGTTGCTCGCCTGACCCGGCGCAACACTAGAAGGAATTCATTTCAAGAACCAAGAACTGCAGCCGCCGATGTGTTCTTTTGATTCTCTTGGC
>LJTT01000127.1 GCA_001303585.1 Betaproteobacteria bacterium SG8_41 | reverse complement strand
CCCTTCGACTCACCGGCGTTGACCCAGCCGAAGTGCGCGCTGTGCGGTCCGGCAATCTTCCAGTCCACGCCCACGAGCCAGTTCTTCTTCTTCAACTCGGTCGCTGTCGTCGTCTCATACTTGGCGTCGAGGTAGGCCACACCGATCTCGAGCTTGTTCATGAAGGTGTAGGACGCGCTGAAGGCCCAGGCCTTGTCCTTCAGGTCGCCCACAGCAGGCGTGGCGCTCGTGCCAAAATCCGAGTGCTCCTCATAGCCAAGACCGACCGAGATCGGGCCGTTCTTGTACGTGCCGCCGAGCGACAGGACGCGCGGCTTGTCGTTGTCCTGGGCGCTGACTGCGCCGGTGGCCGCGTTGCCCGGGGTGAAGCCCGCGAGCACCTGGAAGCCGCTGAAGTTCGGGCTCTCGTAGTAGGTCCAGCCCACATCACGGCGCTTCCAGCGGTTGCGGTTGCTCTTGGCCGTCGCATTCGTGCCGCCCGAGCCGCCGGCAAAGATGTCCGAGTGGCCCAGCAAACCAGTGTCCAGCACGCCGGTCGTGCCCATGTTGATCGCGCGCTTGAGCGGGGAATCCCAGCGCCCGAAGTGCAGGTTACCCCAGCCGCCCTTGAAACCGATCGCGCTGTTACGAGTGCACAGCCCGTCCTGGCTGATGCCGCGCACGTCGGCCGAGCTCTCGCACTGGAACCACGCGGTGAGACCGCCACCGAGTTTTTCCTGGCCCTTGAAACCGATCGCGCTGCCGCCCGGCGTTTGCGCCAGATCCGTGCTGGGCTTGCCCGCACCCTGATCGACGTAGCCGTACTCGTAGGTGATCTTTCCGTAGATCTGCACCGTGCTCGACTGCGCGAGCACGGCGGCGGGTGCGGCAAAGACGCCGGCCACCGCCACTGCCATCAACTTGCGATTCATGGTTTATCTCCTTGTTGGATATTTCATCGTCCGGGATATCGCATCACGTGATTGAGACATCCCGGATAATGTCGCTCCGCCCTTCGGCGATGCTGGTGTTATCTTGCTGGAGCAGCTCCAAAAACGGTATCAAAATCGCCATTTTTTGATACTTTAAAAGCGAGTACGTTGCGAGTTCGCAACAATCAAAATCGCTTGGATTCAGGATCTTGTTTTGCAATGCGAGATATTGCTTACGCGAAACTTACAAGCTCGATCTGTCCGGCATAATTCTCCGTTTGTACCTTCCGCGTGCTGCTGATGCACCCTGTCCTGGCGTTCATTTTGTGAGGCACAATGAGATTCAGATACTTAGTTAGGATTTAGTGGCGCAGATAAACCAGAGATCGCTTCGGGCGTTGCTTGATGAGGGTTTGCGCGCCCATTCAGAAGGCCGCATCGAATCGGCTCGCGACGCCTACACCAAAGCCCTGGCGATCGCCCCGGATCATCCGGACGCGCTCAACCTGCTGGGCGCCGCGTGGCTCCAGCTCGGCGACGCGAGTCAGGCCGCGAATTACCTCGAGCGTGCTGCCCGAAAGCTGCGCAATCATCCCGGTGTGCTCGGCAATCTGGCGCAAGCTTATTTTGCAACCGGGCGCTTTGCTGAAGCCGAAGAAGCCTTCCGTAAGGCAGCCAACCTCGATTCGCGCAATGCCTACTTCCAGCTTGGCATTGCGAATTCGATCGCGATGCAGGGCGACCTCAGCGACGCGGAGGCCATGCTGCGCAAACTGGCAGATCGTTTCCCCGATACGGCGCTCGTCTGGTTCAATCTTGGCAATGTGCTGCGCGAGCAACACCGTCTCCTGGATGCGCTTCCCTGTTACCGCAAGGCGCTGGACATCGAGCCGCAACAGCCGGAGGCGCGCAACAATCTGGGGAGCGTGCTGCATGGGCTCTACCGATTCGACGAAGCCGAAAGCGAGTACCGGACATGCATCGCGACGGCCCCGGATTACCTGGCGGCGCGATACAACCTGGCCTCGGTCCTCATCGACGCAGGGCGCTTCAGGGAGGCCGAGGCGATATGCCGCGAGATCAACGAGCGCGACCCGGCAGCGGCCCGGGGATACAGTTTTCTGGCCGTGGCGCTGGGTCAGCAAGGACGGCTCCGCGAAGCGCTGAAGTGCCGGCGCCGGGCGCTGGAACTCGCGCCGCAGGACGCGAAAGTCGCGGAGAGCTATGCCGCAACGCTCGCTGCGACCGGTGATCTCGACCGGGCTCTGGAATGGTTCACGCGTGCATTGGCGTTGAACCCTGATTCGGCGTCGGCGCGCCAGTTGCTCGGCACGACGCTGCTCGCGCAGGGCTGCCTGGCAGACGGTTGGGTCGAGTATGCGCATCGCCCCGCCGTTAACCAGTTCCGCCATCTTCATCCGGAGATTTCCATCACCCGAACGCTGCCGGCTGAGCTCGAGGGCCGGGAGCTCTGCGTGGTGCGAGAGCAGGGATTGGGCGACGAGCTCTTCTTCCTGCGATACGGGACGCAGCTTTCCGCTTTGGGAGCGCGCATTACCTACTACGCCAGCAACAAGCTTCGCGGTTTATTCGGGCGGGTCCGTTGCATCGAGCGGGTCCTCGACGAGTCCGCGCCCATGCCCGAGGGCCGCACGGCAATTCTCGCGGGAGATCTCGCGCATGCGCTTGGCACCCATCCTGCCTGCGCCGTCGAGCCGCCGGCGAGCGGTGCGCCCGACTTCTGGCGACCGTTTCTGCCACGCCGAATTTCGATTTTCTGGCCGCCGGTTCCGCCCAGCCTGCTCATTACGCCCCTTCCCGAGCAACTCGAGGCGCTACGAGGCCGGCTCGCGCAAGCGGGCAAACCGCCCTATTGGGGTCTGACCTGGCGCGGCGGGATCGCGCCCGGCGAGCAGCGAGGCTTAGCCTGGTCGTTGTACAAGGCGCTTCAAATCGAGCCCTTCGCGCAGGCGCTCAAGGGTTTTCCGGGCACGTTGATCGCATTGCAGCGCAATCCCGCACCGGGGGAAATCGACGGATTGTCGCGCGCTGTCGGGCACGCGGTGCGCGATTTCTCGGACCTGAACGAAGACCTCGAGGCCATGCTCGCCGCGCTGGCGCTCATGGACGAGTACATCGGCGTGAGCAACACCAACATGCACCTGCGCGCCACGGCCGGCAGAACGGCGCGCGTTCTCGTGCCCTGCCCCGCGGAGTGGCGCTGGATGGCTGCGGGTTCGTCATCGCCGTGGTTCCCGGGATTCTCGATCTATCGCCAGACGCTCGACGGCGACTGGAGCCCCGCCCTCGCCAGACTGCATGAGGAGCTCAAAGCTCTTTACTGTTAATGGGGTTTTGTTGCAGGAAATAGCTTCGAGCAATCTTGGGGCCGATAGTAGAATCAGCAGACGCCGCTATCCCAAGAGTCCATTAACCGCCGTTGATCCGCGCCGATACGATTGAATGACAATGATCACTATGGGTCTTATATCGGCGTTCATCGGCGTTCATCGGCGGCTAATATCGTTTTCCCTTTTTTCTGAGCCCCGCTCCAGTCTATCCGATCGGCGGCATTGATCTTGGCGAAATCTCCTCCTCCACGTGAATGCCAGCCGTGCACGGCCTGCTGCGACGGCTGGCTTCAGATTCGCGTGGACGGCGTTCCGGTCTACCCGGGAAAACCCTGTCCGCACAGCACCGGGTCGGGCTGCGATGACTACGCCAACCGGCCGGTCGATCCCTGCGTGCACTTCATCTGCGGCTGGCGCATGGAAGGGAGCCCGCTGCCGGATTGGATGAAGCCGAACAATTCAAAGGTGGTCGTGCTCTTCAATCAGTCGAGCTGGCGCGGCCTGCCGGTGGACGTCGCCGTACCGGTCGGAAGAAAGATCCCGCCACGCGCGCTCAACTGGCTGCAGCAGTTCGCGGAGCGCAACGGCCGCATGCTGCTCTATTCCGAGCAGATCGTTGAGAACGGGGCGTTCACGAAACAGCAATCAGTCTCTGCCTTCGGCCCGCCGGAGTTTCAGCAGGAGATGGCAGAACGCCACGCGCGCGGCGAGCCGTATCTCTAGAGACAGGGAATAGGAAAAAGGGAACAGGACATAGGGCGGCGCGACGCGCGTTTATTCTTTCGCCTTTTACGATTCACGTTTCACGATTCACGATTGACGCGCTAGGGCGTTGAGGCCCTTGCCTCCGCGAGCCGCTTGCGTACGGCGGGCGCGTTAGCGAGCGCGATTTCGATCAGCTCGCACACACGGGCGATGTCCTGCGCGCCCATCGCCGTCCCCGTGGGAAGCACCAGCACCTGGCGGCACACCTGCTCGGTTACGGGAAGCAGCAGGTGCGCGTGCGGAAAATAGGACCGGTAGGGTTCCATGCGGTGCACCCCCGGGTAAAAATAGCGGCGCGCCATCACGTTGTCCGCATGGAGCACGTCCACCAGCTCGTCGCGCGTCAGCCCCGCTTCATCGCTCACGGTCGTCACCACGTACTGGTAGTTCGAGCGATCCTGCTCGTCGTATCGCAGCAGCTCGATGCCGGCCATGCGCGCCAGGTGCTGCTCGTAGGCGCGGTAGTTCGCCCGATTGCACGCGATGATTTCCTGAAGGTCCTCGAGATTCGTCAACCCCATCGCGGCGGAGACCTCGGACATCTTGCCATTGATTCCAAGATAGACCACGCGGTCGTAGCCCCTGAAACCGAAGTTCTGCATGAGCCGCAGTTTTTCCGCCAGATCGTCGTTGTCCGTGACGATCGCGCCGCCTTCGAAGGTGTTCATGAGCTTGGTGGCGTGAAAGCTGAAGACCTCGGCCTCCCCGAACGAGCCGATCATGCGCTCCCCGCTGGAGCACGCAAAGGCGTGGGCCGCGTCGAACATGAGCTTGAGGCCGCGCCGCCGGGCAATGGCCGCCAGCTCGTCGATCGCGCAGGGCCGGCCCCAGAGGTGCACGCCGATGATGCCGGTCGTGCGCGGCGTGATCACGGCCTCCACGCTGCGCGGGTCGAGGCAGTGCGTGTGCGGGTCGACGTCGGCAAACACCGGCGTTATTTCCTGCCACTGCAGCGCGTGCGCCGTGGCGACAAACGTGAACGACGGGACGATGACCTCGCCCCGCAGGCCCAGCGCCCGGATGAGCAGCTCCAGCCCGATCGTCCCGTTGCACACGAGAACGCAGTTGCGAACCCCGATGAGATCGCAGATCCGGCGCTCGAGCTCGATCAC
>LJTT01000126.1 GCA_001303585.1 Betaproteobacteria bacterium SG8_41 | reverse complement strand
GTTCGACGACGTGCA
Source organism: Betaproteobacteria bacterium SG8_41 (assembly GCA_001303585.1). Lineage (GTDB taxonomy): Bacteria > Pseudomonadota > Gammaproteobacteria > Burkholderiales > SG8-41 > SG8-41. The sequence goes on along the minus strand of LJTT01000126.1, from coordinate 6,428 downwards.
GCAGGCGATCGCGGCTCACGACGGAGCAGCCTACCAGGAGGCCCTTAAAGTTCTTGGCGATGCGGTCGATCGGGAGATCCGGATTGCAGAGGCCGTCTGACTGCTCGTGAAACGTGAAACGTAAAACCTGACGCGAAGCCGTGCCAAGACCACCCCAGACACGGAAACACACGGAATTGAAGCCATCCCAATTCTGAATTCAAATCATTTCCGTCATATCCAGGGCCGCGGGGAATTCGTCAGGCTCGCGCTGGAAGAAGCAAGTGTGGATTACGTGGATGTCGGACGCGAATCGGGGCCGGGCATGGGCGTGGAGGCGATTCGGCGTTTTCTGCAGGACTTGAGCGTCGATCATCCCCCCTACGCGCCACCATTCCTGAAGGCGGGCAAGCTCGTGATCGCTCATGCGGCGAACATACTTCACTATATTGGGCCCCGCATCGGCCTCGCCCCGAAGGCCGAGGGACCGCGCCTGTGGGCGCATCAGTTGCAGCTCACGGTCACGGATTTCGTGAAGGAGATCCATGACACGCACCATCCGATCGCGAACAGCCTTTACTACGAGGAGCAGAAGCCCGAAGCGCTGCGGCGCAGCCAGCGGTTTCTGGCGGAGCGGCTCCCGAAGTACCTGGGCTATTTCGAGCGCGTCGTGAAGGCGAACGGCCACGGCTGCATGGTAGGCCGCAGCCTGTCCTACGTGGATCTTTCGATGTTTCAGCTCATCGAGGGGCTGCGCTACGCCTTCCCGCTGAACATGCAGCGGATCGAGCCCACGTATCCGGGCCTGGTTGCGTTGCGCGACAAGATTGCGGCACGGCCCAACACGGCGGCGTATCTGAAGTCCCCGCGCCGCCTCCCGTTCAACGACAAGGGGTTGTTCAGGCACTATGCCGAGCTTGATGAAATTTCTTGATGGATGATGGACAAAGCGTGACGTGCCAAAGCCTCGCCGCAAAGCTGCGCGTGACGAAGTGAACGGTGCATGACTTATGCGGCACGGAACTGGAAGTGCGATGACCTGCAAGGTCTGCGGAAATGAGGAGGGCAATATTCCCTATACCGCAAGGGAAATGATGTACGGTACGCGCGAAGCCTTCCCTTACTTTCAGTGCAAGTCCTGCGCCTGTCTGCAAATCCTGGAATTTCCGGAGAACATGCGCCCACATTATCCTCGGCGCTATTACAGTCTTGAAATTTACGATGGAAGGAAATTCAAGGGGCTGGCGGGGCAATTCAGAAAGCTGCAGTACCGGGCTTCCGTCTTTCCGTCGGGCGTTCTCGCTGCGCTCCTGAATGGCGTCCTGGGCAAGCGTGAGTACTGGATTTTCGAGGGGCTGGGGGTGGCTCAAAAAAGCCGGATTCTGGACGTCGGCTGCGGGAATGGACGAAGTTTCCTGTATCCATTGGCGGAAATCGGCTTTGTGGGATTGATGGGTTGCGATCCCTTTTTGGAGCAGGACATTCATTACGCCAATGGTCTCCGGATACGTAAAGGCTCGGTGCACGAGATGAGCGGCACCTGGGATGTGATCACCTACCATCACTCTTTTGAGCATGTTGCGGACCCGCAGGCGCAGCTCAATCGCGTGGCAGAATTGCTCGCGCCGGGGGGGCTGTGCATCATCCGCATACCGACGGTGTCTTCCTGGGCCTGGGAGCACTACCGCACGAACTGGGCCCAGCTGGATGCCCCGCGGCATTTTTTCCTGCATTCACGGGAAAGCATGGAGAGGATGGCGGCGCAGGCCGGCATGGAACTGTACGGCGTTGTCTATGACTCCAATCACTTCCAATTTTCCGGCAGCGAAAAACTGGTGAATGACGTGCCGCTCTCGGCGCCCTGCACACCCGGGCTCGTGAATGCCGTAAAACGGAAAATAAAAAAAATGGGCTACGCCCGGAGGGCCAGGCAACTCAACCGGTCCGGTCGCGGCGACCAGGCCGCCTTCTTCTTTCGGCGCCCGACTGCGATTAATCCGGGCGCCGGGCCTTGCCGAAACTAATGGTGAAGCCGGGCATCCCTGAGCGGCTGCCCGCTTGCCGCTAGAAGCTGACCGAAATCTGTTTTCCCAGAATTTCTATCGTCGGCGGCAACCCGCCTTTGTGCGTTACCACGGTTTCGTCTTCGGTCGTCGAAATCCGCGCAGACGCGTTTGTGACATCGCTTTGTTGCGCCAGCGTCTGTTCCGAACAGCTCGACTGAGGGTTCTCACTGGTGATCGTGCAGGGCGCGACGATGCGGGCCGTGACGCTTATCACTGCGGACGATTGCGCAATTGCCTCGCTGGCGGCCAGGCTCGCCGTGACGCCTGTTGCGATCAATAGGATACACATACCAACCTGCAGATCATCGAATTCGAGCAGGTCACGTGGCCCTTTCGCCCTCATGCTTTTTCCTCCTTGGATTAGCAGAGCGGTGGCTCTTTACTATGTGCGTCGAATGATTCTTCCTTGGCGTCCTCTGTATTCCCAGCGGAGAGGTATCGAACGCTTACTTCAACTCGAAGACCCTTGAAAAGGCCTTCTCCCGGCGGCGCGGCAGGTAGCAGTTCACCTTCATGCGTACGGTACCACTTTGAGCGTTCTTCGCGAAGCTCAGGATCATGAAGTTCTCTTCGGTTCGCGCGGAATCCTCGCGGTTTGCGGGCACGGCCTCAAGGTATGCGATCGGCAACGGGGCCACGCCCGCGACGGGGACCTGCGGCCACGCCTTGGGATCCACGTCCTGTCCGAGCACCCAGGCGTCCTTCGCATACTGGCTGCCGGTGCCGGTCGCCGCCCAGATGTAATTCCCGTCATCTTCGACCAGCGACATCGGCGAGGTGACGATCTCCATGAGCTTGTTTCCACCGGGAAGCTCAACCTGCGCGATACGGCCGAAATGGGCGTCACCAGCCAGGTAGATCAGGTCGTGCGGCGTCGCGGCGAGTATCTGGCACAGCTCGCTGTACTGGGCAGGGAATGAACCCAGGTTGGGCTCGACGCCGGGCGGGCCATCGAACAGGACCTGGCTCCCGGCGATGAGGCCGGGACCTCTGAGCCGCAGTATCCAGTTTTTCAGGGCCAGCAGGTCCGCGGCATCCGCGAAACGGGGCTCGGGTGCATCCCGTTTCGTCCGGTTCCGGCGCATGTCGAAGACAAAGATCGAAAGATCATTTCCGATGTCCATCGTGTGCGTGGACCGAACCGTCTGGAACGCATCGCGCAGCGCCGTGGAGAGGATTTCCCAATCCGTCCACCGCTGTGGCTCGAACAGCTGCGGCAGCGACAGGGTGTCTTCGGGGTATCCGTTCCAGTAGTCGTGATCGCTCGTCGTGAAACAGTTTGCGCCCAGGCTCAGAAGGCCGCCCAGCTCCGTCCAGGAGCTGCCGTATTTGTTGAGAAAGCACTCGGCCAGCGCGTCGCGGGAATACCCGCCGCTCATCTCTCTCAACAGTCCGCGGTAATAGGGCGCATCGAGGTAGACCTGGTTGCCCAGAAACAGCTTCAAATCGGGCCGCGACGTGATCGAGCCGTACAGCTGGACGTAATGCCGCGCCACTCGTCCCTCGTCATGCTGTCTGGAGTAGCATGAGCCCGCAAATATCTTGAATGGCCCGCTTTGTTCCTCTGGAAGGAACGCGGATTGATAGGCAATGTACGCGGGTGCTCTCGCCATTGCCGGGAAAGCGGCCTCTGGCAGGTGTGAGATCCGCCGCGAACCGACTTGGCCTTCAAGGCCCCAGCGGTCCAAAGGAACATGTATCGGCAGGGACAATGGCAGCGTCGCAGCCTCGGCATACGCCTCGTCGGCACCGGTCGAGTCGTTGACGAGAACCAGGCTATAGCGCCTGCCGGGGGAGAGGTTGGAGACGGTGATCTCCCGGTACCAGCAGTTGAAGCCGTCCTTGTTGACCGCAGGCTTCCAATCGCTCGCCTGGAGCAGGATCTCTTCTACTTTTGTGCGAGTCAATGGGTCCCAGAGGCTGAGCCTGTGGTCAGCCATCGGGGCCGCATGATCCAGCTTGCCGATCCAGACCCGCAGGCTCCGGGCGGACACGTCCTTCGGCACCACCATATAGTCGCTCGCGGCGTTTCGGGGCGGATCGGTCTGCTCGACCGGGCTTTCCATCTGCAGATCCGAGGCGTCGGCCGTGGTCGCAGCGGTTGCGACTCCCTGCCCGATGGCAGCGAGCGTCAACGCCGTGGTCGCGGGCTGGAAGAACAGCGGCACGGTGTTGAGTAGCTGCCGCGTCGAGACGTAACCGAGGACGCGTTCCTCCGACCATCCCTGCTGGCGCAACTCAAGGTAGGCGACATCGTCACGGGGGAAATAGGCGAAGCGGGTCAAGCGTCCCTCGCTGCGCGCGAGCCGCACGAAGGCGATCATGCCGGGGGCCGCGGCGAGCGCGGCGCTGAACAGCCGCGCCTTGACGCCGGCGTTTCTTCCCTTGTAGATGCGGCGGACCTCGGCGACGTCGTCGGTCAAGAGCGTTCCGCGACCGTTTGTGATGCGGATGAGCTGGGTCGTCTCACCCAAACGATCGATGCTCGGGACGTACCCGAGAAGATAGGCCTTGCGAAAAGGCCGATTGGCCACGCGATGCTCCCCTTGTTCTGCGGACGTGTTGGCTTACAGATCGAGCTGAGCCAGAAGTCGCTGCCGTAAGCGCCGATGGTTCGCCTTCTCGGGTTAGCTGGAGAGCGGATCCTCGGGCCACGGACTTAACGCGTATCGCCTCCAATCTCCGCCGACTCTCAATTGAAAGTCGGCAGTGGACAACGAGGCTTCGTTCGCGTTTCCCCAGAATGATGCTACACCACCGTTTGGCTCGCGTGGTCACGCGGCAAAAAATAGAAGTTGAGCGTACAAGTTTTAAACTAGCCGGTATAGTTTAAGACTACTAGTAACGCATGGGACGACCTGCGGGCGCGAACTCCCGGGTCAGTTATCGGTTGGGACTACGGCTGTGGATGCCCCGTCGGAGCCGAGCCAAAAGAATTCGAGCGCTGATCAGATCGCACAAAAATCCGACGACACGCACCAGTCGAAACGCATGCTGAAGAAAACCGCCCGATACCACCATAACGTCTATGTCATCGAGCTCGACAGGGCGGTGCTAAAGGAATCGCGGTTTCGCCGCGCGAATCCGGAGTACGATCCTGGCAAGCCCTGCGTCTACGTGGGAATGACTGGCCTCACCGTGCAGCAGCGCTTCGCCAATCACAGGAAGGGCGTCAAATCGAACCGCTTCGCGCATCAGCGCGCGAGATGGAGGTCGAGCTGGCGGTGGGATTGCGCGAGGAAGGATATGGCGTGTGGCAGGGATAGGACTATCTGCTCGTGATGGATGACAGGCCATCAATTTCGAATTTTAAATGTTGAATGTTGAATCATGAGCGATGAAGCGATGAGCATAGTTGAGTCGTGGTCGCGGTTGTATTGTTTGCGACGCGTAACGCGCACAGCGTGGGGGAGTGCAGGTCTCATGCTTTTCCTCGCGTTGTGCGCGTGCACGCAGATCACGCCGCGCGCGAATGTCTCCTACGTGGAGCGGCCATCGGCGAACTTCGATGAGCGGCGGCCCAATTTCGTGATCATTCATCACACGAGTAACGACGACGCAGAGCATGCGTTATCGACGCTGACCGATCCGCTGCGGCGGGTAAGTTCGCATTACCTCATCGCGCGCGACGGAACGATCTACTATCTGGTCGATGAGCTCGACCGTGCGTGGCACGCCGGGGACTCGTACTGGGGCGGCAGCCGTGATCTCAACTCGGCCTCGATCGGGATCGAGCTCGATAACAACGGCGAGGAGCCCTTTGCCAAACCGCAGGTCGAATCGTTGCTGACCCTGCTTGCGGACCTCGAGGAACGTTACAAAATTCCCGCCGCGAATTTCCTCGGTCATGGGGATGTTGCGCCTGCGCGCAAGACCGACCCGAGCAGGCTTTTTCCGTGGAGGCGGCTTGCCGAGAGCGGATTCGGGCTATGGTGCGAGCCGCCTTATCCGGAAGTCTCCGGGGAACCCGATACCGCGACGCTTTTGGCCGCCTTCGGCTACGACACCCGGGATCTCGACGCCGCGGTCGCCGCCTTCAAGCGGCATTTCGCGCCGGCCGATACGTCAAACGAGGTAACCGCCGAGGATCTCGTGCTATTAAATTGCCTGGTGGTCAAGAAAACACTGACCACTGACCCGTGACCAGTAAGGGGTGAGGAGTCCGAGCGGGTCGCCCGAGGTTCCGGGTTCCGGGTTCCGAGTTCCGAGTTCCGAGTTCCGGGTTCCGAGTTCAAAGTTCCATGTTCGAAGTTCAATGCGAGGAACTTCGCGTACAGCCATCGCCCAAATTTGAAACTTGAAACTTGAAACTTGAAACTTGAAACTTGAAACTTGAAACTTGAAACTTGAAACTTGAAACTTGAAACTTGAAACTTGAAACTT
>LJTT01000125.1 GCA_001303585.1 Betaproteobacteria bacterium SG8_41 | reverse complement strand
CACCCGCTGCGCGCCGCGATGACCGCGCTCGAGATGCAGGCCGCGTTGCGCGAGGCGAAGAAGATCCCGACCTCGGTCGGCCGGCTGAAGCTCTCGATGTCCGTGGGGCTGCACTCCGGGCCGATCTGCTTCTTCCTGGTGGGCGCCGGGCACCGCGAGCTCGTGCTGCTCGGCCGTGGGGCCACGCGCGCCGCGGAAGTGGAAGGCGCCGCGAATGCCGGCGAGATCGGCCTCAGCCCCGAGACGGCCTCGCATCTGCCCCCGACAGCCGTGACAGCCCGTGAGGACGGCCTGCTGCTCCTGCAGCGCCGCGGCCTGCCCAAGCTCAAGGCCATGAGCGCCACGCTGAGCGAGGCCGGCGAGAAGGCTGCACGCGGCCTGTTCCCGAGCCTGCTGAGCCAGGCGCTCGAGGCCGGTCCGCCCGAGCCCGAGCACCGCGTCGCCTGCATCGCGTTCGTGCGGTTCTCGGGCACCGACGCGCTCTTGAACAGCCAGGGACCCGACGCGGTGGCCGAGGCGCTGCAGGCCACCCTGACCGCCGCACAGGAGGCCTTCGCCATCGAGGGCGTCTCGCTCCTCGCGGTGGACATCGACAAGGACGGCGGCAAGTTCTTCCTCGGCACGGGCGTGCCCTATGCGAGCGAGGACGACGAGGGCCGCATGCTGCGCGCGCTGCGCAAGCTGATGGACGCGCGCCCGCCCTTGCCGATCCAGGCCGGCGTCAACCGGGGCCACGTGTTCGCAGCCGAGGTCGGCACGCACTGGCGCGCCGCCTACTCCGCCATGGGCGACACCACCAACACGGCCGCGCGCATCTGTTCCAAGGCGCCGGTCGGCGAGATCTACGCGCACCCGCAGGTGCTCGCGCACTCGCGCACTCGCTTCGAGACCGAGTCCGCAGGGCCGTTCACGTTCAAGGGCAAGAAGGTTCCGCAGGTCGTCTACCGGATCGGCGAGCCGCTCGGCATCAAGGAAGCCGCCACCGAGGCCGAGCTGCCGCTCGTCGGTCGGGCCCGGGAACTCGAGACCCTGCGCGCCGCCATCGCTCGACTCGGGCAGGGCGAAGGCTCCGTCGTCTCCGTCACCGGCGCCGCCGGCCTCGGCAAGACGCGCCTAGTGAGCGCGGCGCTCGACGAGGCGAGCAAGGACATCGCCCTCCTGCGGCTGCGCGCGGAGCTGAACGGCGTGTCGAGCCCGTATCGGATGCTGCGCGACCCGTTCCGCGCCGTACTCGGCATCGAGCGGGCAGCCCCGGAGGCCATGCGACAGCAACTGCTCGACATGCTGGGAAGACTCGATCCAGAACTCCCGCCCTTCGCTGCCCTCGTGGGCGACGTCGTGCAGGTGCCAATCGAGCCCTCACCGGAAGTACTCGCGATCGAGCCCCGCTTCCGGCCGAGCCGGACCGCGGACATGCTGATCCGCGTACTCGAGAAGACGTACCAACAAGGTGAGTTCGCAATCGTGGTGGACGACGCACAGTGGGTGGATGAGGCCTCCGCAGTCGTGCTCGGTCGTCTTGCGGGCGCAGCCGCCTTGCACGGCTGGATTCTCGTCACATCACGCCGGGAAGGCGAAGGTGGATTCTCCACGGAGGTCGGCCAAACCGTCGTGCTGGAGCCGCTGTCACCGTCGGAGACGGAGCATCTCGTCATCCACGCGACGGAGTCGACGCCTTTCAGGCCGCACGACGTGGACCTCATCGTCCGGCGCTCCGCCGGCAACCCGCTCTACGCGCAGGAGATCGTGCGCGCGGCACTGCGGGTCGGCTCCGTCGAGGCGGTGCCCGACTCGCTCGAGGCCGCGATCGCCTCCCAGGTGGACGCGCTCGACCCGCTCGCGCGACGCATCCTCCGATACGTGTCCGTGCTTGGCCGCAGCTTCGCGCGCGCCACCGCGGGCGAGCTGCTCGGGCACGAGGGGCTGGAGCTCGACGAGGCCAACCTCGATCGCCTCGAGGACTTCCTCGAACCCGAGGGCGAACACCGCCTGCGGTTCCGCGTCGGCCTCGTCCGCAAGACGATCTACGAGGGCCTCGCCTTCCGGCTCCGTGCCCGGCTGCACCGCAGCGCCGGCGAGATCCTGGAGCGCATGGTCGCGGACAAGGCGACGGTCGCCGACAACCTCGCACTGCACTTCTCCATCGCCGGCGACCAGGAACGGACCTGGAAATACGCGCTCGTGGCGGCCGATCGCGCGGCAAGGGCCTACGCCAACGTCGATGCGGCGCGGTTGTACAAGCTGGCGCTCGAGGCATCACGCAAGGTCGGGAGCATACCCACTGACGACCTTGTCCGTGTCTGGACTGCGTTCGGCGATGCCTGCAAGTTTGCAGGCATGTTCGATCAGACACTTTCCGCCTATCTGCACGCTTCGCGGCTCGTGGCCGATGACCCTATCGCCCACGCCGACTTGCTCTGCTCCCGTGCTCGTGCACGCGAGCGAATGAGCGCCTTTCCCGCCGCGCTAAGGGAACTGAGCAAGGCACGTCGCATTCTTCGGAACAGCGACTCATCCGCAGCGGACAGGGTTCGCGCGCGACTTGGATCTTTGGCGGCTTCCATTCGCTTCCGGCAGGAACGGTTCCAGGACGCGATTACGTTGGGCGAGGAAACCGTCGACCTGTCCGAACGGACGCAGGAGAAACCCGCCCTCGCCCAGGCACTCGTGATCACCGAGTCTTCAAGGCTGGCATTGGGCCAAGGCACGGGCGAACGACTCACAGACGCCCTAAGGATCTACGAGGAGCTCGGCAATCTGTCTCAACAGGCCATGGTCCAGACCAACTTGGGATGCGGGGCTTACCTAGAGGGCCGTTGGGACAAGGCCCTTGAGTGGTTTCAGGCTGCGCGTGTTAGCAGCGCCAAGGCCGGGAACGTTGTCGAGGCTGCAAATGCCGCGTCGAATGTCGCGGAAATACTCGTCAAACGCGGCCAAATCGAGGCCGCTGAACCAATCCTGCGCGAGGTGATCCGCGTGATGCGGGCGTCGGGGTTCAACGATGGTGCCGCCTATGCGGAAATCCAGCTCGGTCGGATCATGATCAGACAAGGCAGGTTGGATCAGGCAGAAGAACTGCTGGAACGTGTGCGGAAGGAATTTTCGGCAATCGGCCAGGGTGCCAGCGCGTTGGAGGCCGCTATCGTACAGTCAGGCGGGCGCACCCAGTCCGGGGATCACGCTGGGGCCATCAGACTTCTGGACGCTGCGACGAGTGCGGCTGGCAAGACCGCCCGCGCTTACTTGCCGCAACTGGCGGAGGCCCGCGCTCGAGCCCTCTGTGCAGCCGGAGACGTTGTGGACGCGCTATCTGAAGTAGAACGGGGATTGGAAGCGGCTCGAAGCGCCGGCATGCCTTACGAGGAGGCGATGCTCTTGCACGCCAGTGTCGACATTGTTTCCCGGTCGAACCAGCCGCCGAGCGTGGACACCTTGGCGCGACTGAGGCAGATAGAAACCGGCCTCGGCGTGATATCCACGCCGAGGCCGCAACATCATCGTAATTGAGGCTTTTCTCAATCAGAGCCAGCAGAGAATCGAATGTCTCCCCAGAACTGGATGCCTTCCTCAAGAGTGAGGGTTTCGTCCGCAGAATTCGGCCCACCATCGAGCGTCTCAGTGCGCTTGAACGCACAGGCGTACTCGATCTCACCGACGCCCGGCAGTCTGTCATAGCCGTTCCCCGGAATACCGATCTCCTCGATAGGCTGCGGTCCATCGGGATCGGTGGCAGCAATCTTGGTGTTGCCACGGCAGGGCGGAATCGGGAACGACCGATCCGGATCTGGGTCCACCCCAAACGACACGCGGCTGGGCGGTGCCGGGACCCAGCTGTCTCCATTGGCAGACGGCGCAAGCTCCGCGCCGTACTTCACGAAGATGTTCCCAATCAGCTGCTCGTTGGGCTGGGAGATCAACTCGCATGAGTTGGTCGCTGCATCTGCCCGGAAAAGGTAGGAAACGATCTGGCAGTCTTCGCCGGGCGCCGGATCGATATCCTGGCGCACGACCTGGCACTGCACGCCACCAACCTCACCGACGATCGGCGTCGTGTTGTTGCGCGTGCCCGTCTCGCCGTTCTCGCAACCGAAGAATCCCGGAACGCCGCTGATCAGGTGCAGGACCGTGTCGTTCAGCCCGAGCACCCCGTAGTCGCCGCCACCCTCGAGCGAGCCCTCCCCGGCGATCGGCGTCAGCACAAAACCTGTGCCGACAGCCTCGATGGGCCACTTGCAGTTGTCGCCGCCGCCGGAGTCCGGTCCGGAGTCAGACCCGAGGTCGCAGCGGAAGATGTGGTCTTCATCTACGCCGGATATCGTGGCCCCTGCATTGCCGCCCGAGGTGAGAAAGAACGAATCGACAACAATGTCACCAATCGTGACATCCAGCTGGAATATCGCGTTGTCCTTGACCTCGATATCCACGTCGATCTGGAAGAACGCGCCGAGACCGGTCTCGGTGACACCAGAGCCAAGGCTGAACGCAAGAGATTCGCCCACGTTCTCAGAGATTCGATAGCAGGCGACCCCCTTGGGGCCGTTGTCGACACCTATCGAATCAGGTCCGACACCGACGCGTTCGTTGCCGCCGGTCGCAGACAGGACTGCAAGTGACGGGCCGGTACTTCCGTAGAGACATTTGCCGGCGACGGTAATCGCCTCCACGAGGTCCGGCACACTTTCTCGTTGCAGCACCCAGCGCCCGGGCTGGGTGCTAGCCGGCGCCGCCGCACCCATCTGTAACCGAAGGTATCCCTCCGCAGTGAAGCTCTGTGCGGCCGCAAAAGGCACGATCCCTACCAGTAGGCCGAGCGCAATCACCACCACCGCACCAGCACGCCCGATACGCAACCCGTCGATATGCATGGGTATCCCCTCTGTCCGCCGTCTGGCGGTTGCTTCCCGACCCCGATCGCCCTGGAACGCCTCTGGCGGGCGCTGTCAAGGTAATGATAAGCAACTCTATCCGGTAATCAGTCGCAAGTGAAGCGGCAGCCCGTCACCGGAGCGCAATATCCTTCCGCGAGACTGGTGACACTCGTATTAAACTGCCGGGCGCTTTGCCCGAGACGGGGAGGTTATGTCCTGTGGATATCCTGCGCTTGTTCGAGAACGCCGATAACGTGGAGAGCTTTCCCTGGGGCTCGGTGATCTTCACGGCGGGGGAGACGGGCAATCACATGTACGTGGTGCTCGAAGGCGAGGTCGAGCTCCGCAAGGGCGACAC
>LJTT01000052.1 GCA_001303585.1 Betaproteobacteria bacterium SG8_41 | reverse complement strand
GCCTTGTCTCCCCCGGAGTAAATGGTGCTTCTCGCCCCGGTGTTGTAGTCCGCGTGATAGTGCGTGAAGTGCGAGCTGCCGACGCCGTCCACCGGCGCGATGTCGAGACGCAGCTTGTGGCCCTTTTTGAACACCATGCTTGTCGCCCAGATCTCCACCTGGCACTCGACGATCTCGCCCGCCTTGAGCCACCAGCGCTCGTCATGCGCGTGATAGGGCCGGTAGGGAAGCGAGCGCTGAGCATCGAGCTTGCGATGCGAGGCGCGCAGCCAGCCCTTGGTAACGGCCGCGAGCGGCTCGCCACGCTGGCCGACCTCGCAGACATCCTTTCCGTCGGGGCCGATGTTGCGGATCGTCGCGAAGATATCCATGTCCTCCGCCGTGCTGGAGACCCAAAGGGTGAGCACGATCGGCCCGGTCACTTCCGTGTCCTCTTTCATGGGCGGAGTCTCGAAGGAGACGCCGCGCGGCGTCGGGCCAGGGCGGCTCGGGCTGCTGGCCGCGTACGTTACCTGCGTCATCTGCGGCGGCGGCGTTTGCGCGAGCTCGCCTTCCACCGCGTCGGGTTTATCGGAGGCCTCGCGCTCGATCTTGAGATGCAACTTCGTCCACTGCGTGCGGGCGAGCGGCCACTCGTTCTCGAAGCGGAACGGATAGGGCTTCTTGCTGCCTCCCGTGCGGATCTCGAGCTTCACGGGCGGCTCGTCCATGATGCCGGAGTCGATGCCCTTGAGCCAATGGTCGAACCAGCGCAGCTGGTCCAGGCGGCCCTCCTCCGAGTGGAAGGGGTGGTAATGCGAGCCCGTGTGGATGCGGAGCTTCTTGTGCTTCGAGGCAGCGCACATGAAGCCCTCGGTGTTGCCGCGCAGGTGCATCGAAAAGCCGGTCCAGTTGCCGACGCTGTAGACGGGCACTGTAATCCTGTCCCAACGCGCGCTGCAGGTGCGCCAGTACTCGGAGTCGAGGTCGTTCCTCATGTAATGCCACAGCAGGTCGTTCTGGAAGGAATCCGGGTTGTAGCTCCGCGGCTTGCCGAGCAGGTGGTGCGCCGTGTTTGTGTGATGCCAGTTGGCGATGAACCCCAAGGCGAAGATGCCGCCGTGATAGGCCTGGTCGCGATACTGATCGGCGCGACCTTCCCACGGCATGATCGCCTTGAGCGACGGTGGCTGGAGCCCGGCAACGCGCCACTGGAACGCGGCATGGTACGAGACTCCCAGCGTGCCCACATTGCCGGAGCACCACGGCTGGCGCGCGATCCACTCGATGCAGTCGTAGCTGTCGAGCGCTTCCTGGTATGAGCTCGGCTCCGATTTCCCCGGGGACTTGCCCGACCCGCGCGTGTCCACGCGCACCAGGACGTAGCCCCGCGGGCACCACCACATCGGGTTGGCGGCCTCCCAGTTCATGTAGGGGTTGGGCGCTTCCTCGAGGTCCGACGGTGGCACCCACAGCTTGTCCTTGTGGTAGGGCCCAATGTTCATGATCGCTGGGAAGCGCTCGGCGCCGCCGTCGGGGCGGAAGATATCCGCGCAGATGAGGCTGCCGTCGCGCATCGGGATCCAGACGTCTTTCTCGACGATCAGTTTGTAGTCTTTCGGCTGGGAAACTCTGGGTGATGCCGTGCTCATTCTTGTTCTCCCCTTCTTGCGGATTCAGATTTTTGCTGCCCCATGCCCGGGGGTGCCGCGGGCGGCCGCAGCCATGGGCCGCAGCCACTCCAGCCCGATTCTGACATGGCTGTTCCCCGGACGTGAGGCGACATCTTAAGTCACGAACGGGCAGGCACGAGACGGCGGATTAAAGAGGAGTGTGCAAGAGGCAAAGGGGACCGCAACGGCGTCCCTTGCTAGGAGGGCGGAGACGGCCGGAGCTCGAAATCCCGGTGCGTCGCTGCTCAGCAGCCGCGTGTTGCGCAGAGCCGCTGCCGCACAATTGCGACCGCGCTCCGGCTCGTGGACAAGAACGAAACGGCGCCCCGGCGTTGTGCGGTTTGGTGCAGGGCGTGCAGCTCTACAGGTATTTCTCGGCGCAGATGATGATTTCGCGGTTGGTCGGGAAGCTCAGGCATTCCCTGGCGTCCTCGCGCGATTTGGCCGTAAGCCGCCTGGCAACCGGCTTCGCCGCCATCTTTTCGTCTCTTGCTTCCGCCTTCATCGGTGCCGCCGGCTTTTCAGCCGCCGGCTTGTCGGCCTGTGCGAAGCCTAGCACCGGCAGCGAGCAAAGCCCCGCGATGGCTGCGAAATAAGCTATGCGTTTCATGGCCTTCCTCCTCTCTCCGGAGAGAGCATCATGATCGCACAAAATAGGGTCGTCTGGTGGAGCAATAAGTCACAGCGCGCGGCGATCGGTGCCCGAAGGTGGGATTTTTTGCGCTGCGCTCACCGCCCGAGAAGGCTCACTGGGTCGCCGACGCGGATCTCGCCTCCCGCGCCGCGGGTCAGCATTCCTACTCCGAATGTCGGTTCCCGCTGGCCGAAGGCGCTTACCAGAATCTTCATGACAGGCACGTCGCGCTCGCCGGTACGGGGATTGGCATGAGTCGCGAGACAGCGGACCTTTGTCTTGACGACGTTGAATTCGATGCTGCCGATGCGGATCCCGCTGCCGACCCAGGCTTGTTCGGCCCAGGGATGTACGCCCTCGATCACGATATTCGTGCGGAAACGCAGTTCTTCAAGCGTGGAGTCGCCGCTGGCGTCCGCGAGGGCGGCGAGGCTCTCGCGGCTGTGCAACGTGATCTGCCCGGCTTCGTTGTCCTGGTAGCGAGGTCGCGCGCCGTCGCCGACGAGCCGCAGCGGACAGCGTTCCGGGTGGGCTGCGAGGGGGTTCTCATCGAGCCCAAGCACATGGTCCTGCAGCGCGGTTGCGATTCGCTTTCGGCCGCCCGGGTCCAGCGCGTCTTCGACCAGCAGGCCGCCCGCGTGGCTCAGACGCAGTCGACGCGCGCGTTGATCGAAGCGGAGATCGAGGCGCGCGAGGCCCGGCGTGTTTACCAGGGCCACGAATTCATATTTGCTGCTCCAGGCCTCGTCGGGCATGCGGGAACTGGCGAAGCGGAAACCAAGCGCACGGTCACCCGCGATGCGACCTTCCTCGAGCACCGTCAGCGTGTCGCATGCCTCGGGCGTGAGACCTTTTACGGGATAACGGTAGAGCGCGACGACTTGCGCCACTTGGATGTAGCTCCGTGCTGAGTGTTCAGAGCCGGCTTGGTCTCAAAGACACGAGTGAAGCCCAAAGATCATTGACTACGGAATTACACGGACGAAGCCTGAACCAGGGAGTGCCTGGCAGCAGCATAAGATTTTCGTGTGCGTCCGTGTGGTCCCGCGGCTACGCTGCTCCTGAGAAAGCGATCAATGCAACTGGAATACCCGTGGTCAGTGGCCGTTGGCCAGCAGCCGCTCGAGCGCCTTGCCTCGCAGCACGAACACGTATTCGAGGCCATCCTC
Organism: Betaproteobacteria bacterium SG8_41; assembly: GCA_001303585.1. GTDB lineage: Bacteria > Pseudomonadota > Gammaproteobacteria > Burkholderiales > SG8-41 > SG8-41. Next base: position 27,307 of record LJTT01000052.1, on the reverse strand, counting down.
GGGATCCACGTGCTCTGCGGTCTTCTCGAAGCCAAGTTTTTCTGCGAGCGCGATCGCGGGTTTGTTCTCCGGCTCGGTGGCCATGACGAAGTTCTCGATGCCGTGCTCTGACGCCGCCCAGCCCACTATCCCCTTGATGGCCTCCACGGCGTAGCCTTGCCTTCGATAGGCGGGGTAGACCGCATAACCGAGCTCGACTCCGTCTCGCACGTACGGGCGCAGGTAATTCGGGTTGGGCCGGGAGAAAAAGCCGATATGTCCGACCATGGTGCTGGTTGAGATTCTTCTCGCGCAGCCACTCGGCATTGACTTTCAGTCCGATGAGATTCTCCGCGAGCTCTGCGTCGTCATCGTGGCAGGCAAGCAGGAAGTCTTCGGACATGTAACGCAACCGCAGGCGCGGCGTTTCAATCTCGTCGGACAATGGGTTCTCCTTTTGCGTCTGGCGAGAAGGCTCCGGGAAGTGGCGTGGCCCCCGATTCAAAGGCGCCACGTTTGTGCGGTATTATCCCACCCCTATGACTACTGACAACCTCCTCGCCAACCTATTAAAAGGTTGGCATTTTCTCTACAAGCGCGGCTTCATCGAAGGCTTTGGCCACTTGAGCTATCGCCTGCCAGGCACCGAGCAATTCGTTGTCGTGCGCCATTCTGTGGGGCCGATCGCGACCGCTGAGGACCTGGTGGTGATGGATCTCGACGGACGCAAACTCGATGGCCGGGGCGATGCGCCGGGAGAGTTTCCGATACACGCCGAAATCTACAAGGCGCGGCCGGATGTCATGAGCGTTGTGCACTATCACGGCATGTACTCCACCGCGTTTACGACGGTCGCGCAGGAACTGCGCCCCATCCATAGCACGGGCACGATCTTCTATGAGGGTGTACCGACCTATCCCGACCCCAAGCTCATTCTCAACCGCGAGCGCGGGGCGGCGCTGGCCCGCGTGCTCGGGCCGCATCGAGCCGTCCTGTTGCGGGCGCACGGCGTCGCGATCACGGGGCCCAGCATCCAGGAAACGGTGTCAGGAGCCTTCCTGTTCGAGGAGAACGCGCGTCGCGCCAGCATCTGCGCGACGCTTGGCACGCCGCTTTGGCTCGATGAGCAAACGGCCCGGGAGGCCGGGGAGGAACTCGTCAAGAACGGCGGTATGTTTCGAAGGGTCTGGGCGCTGGTGGAAAGCGACAACGAGGGGTAGGGCCGTTCGATGCGAAGCGGTAACGTGATTTGCGACTCGCGTGTCGAGGAGCGAATGGGTTGGTGCCGCAGGAGGCTTGATTCCCGTCGCGCGCGGCCTTCCCGATAGGCCCCGTTGTGTCCTTCGTTGTTTTCGTTCCGATACGCGCGCAAAGGGCGCGACAGCGCCAAGGGGCAGGTTTATCGTGTGCGCGCCGCGCATTTTGCGACGCGCGACAGGAGTAGGTCACCATGACCCTGCGTATCGGCAGCAAGGTTCACGATTTTGAGGTTCAGTGCCGCACCATGAATGTTGAACCCTGAGCCGTGAACCTGAAGCTTGAAACTTGAAACTGTTATTGGGGCTTGAGCCCCGCCGCCTTGGCCAGCGTCGCAACGATCGCCATTTGCTCTTTCACCATGGCATCGAGTGCCTGCGGCGTGCTCGGGGCCGCTTCCATGCCGATCGCGCGCAGGCGCTTTTGCACTTCCTGCGCTTCCATCGCCCGATGCATTTCGCGGTTCCAGAGATCCACGATGGCGCGTGGCGTCTTCGACGGGGCGAAAATGGCGCCCCACGAATCCCACGCAAAGCCCGGCAGTCCCGACTCGGCGATGGTGGGGATGTCCGAGATTACCGGTATGCGCTTGGCCGTGGAGACGCCGAGCGCGCGGATCCGGCCGTCGCGCACCAGGTTCGCGGAGCTGCCGAGCGGGGCCATGAAAAACTGGACACGGCCGGCGATGATGTCGTTCAGCGACTCCGGTATGCCGCGGTAGGGTACGTGCACCACGTCGATCTTGGCGCTGTGCTTGAACATCTCGCCGGCGAAATGCGTTCCGCTCCCCGTTCCCGCCGATGCGAAATTCAACTGGCCCGGCTTGGACTTTGCGAGATCGATCAGCTCCTTCACCGATTTTGCGCCGAAGGACATCGGGGCGACGAGCAGGTAGGCCGCGTTGTAGGATCGCGTGACACCCGCGAAATCCCTTTGCGTGTCGTACGGGACCTTACGCACGAACGGGCCGATCGAGTGCGCGCCGGAGATCGAGAGCAGCGTGTAGCCGTCGGGCGTCGCCTCGGCGACGATGCGCGAACCGATCATGCCCCCGGCGCCGGGGCGGTTGTCGACGATGATCTGCTGCTTGAGCGACTTGACCATCTGCGGGATGATGAGGCGCGTGAAGATGTCGGGCTGGCCGCCGGGCGTGAACGGCACGACGATGCGCACCGGCCGGCTCGGGAAGCCGGCCGCGGCGTCGCCTGTTTGGGCGGAAAAGGCCGGGCCCGTTAGGCTCAGGCAGGCCGCGATGATCGATATGGCGCTAATGCTGGAGCGCAGGATGCTCATGTTGTTATCTCCCCCTGAAGTAAGTTGCACGGCGCGCAAATCCCGGCGCCGAAGCTCGTCCGGCACTCCCTGTACCGGCGATCGAAGTATATCCCTCCAGTGTCGCGATGATTGCATTTACGTGGCCGAAGCGGGATTCGGCTGGCGAAGGGGGCACAGGGTAAGCGATCGTGCCCGGTCCTGGTCCGGCGGACGGGGTCAGGTATTCCGGAAAGCCCTGAGCGCTGGCGGATGGCCGGCGAACTCTTCCGGGGGACGCCGCTTCTCAGAGCGAATCGAGGAACTGTTCGACGACGGCGTTGTACTCGTCCGCATGGCGCCGGTAGGAGTAGTGGCCGCCCTCCTGAATCATGTGGAGTCGTGAGCCCTTGATTGCCGCGTGGAGGTCTTTCGCGAAGTAGCCGGGCACCGTCGTGTCGTCTTCGGTGCCGATGACGAGAGAGGGCCGTGTAATCTTGTGGAGCTCGGCCAGCCGGTCGTGCTCGAGCGTCATTCGCAGCCGCCCCAGCAGTACGTCAACCGGCGCAATGGTTTTTTTCTGCCGGGCTTCGATGGCCTGGATTTTCTCCCAATCATAGCGAAACTGGTTGGGGCCGCACGTCCAGACCGAGCTGAACTTGATGTACTCCTCGGGGCCATACGACTCCGCAATACGCATGCGCGAGGTCTGCACCCGTGTGATGTACTCGTCGGCCTTCGTCCAGGTGTTGGTGAAGATGCAGCTGAGCAGCCGCTTGGGATAGTCGAGAGCAAGGTTCTGGAGCACGCACCCCCCGGTCGACGCGCCTGCGACATGGGCTTTCTCTATCCCGAGCGCGTCGAGCAGGTGGACGGTATCCTCGGCGATGAGTCGCGTGGAATAGGCGTCCTGGGGCTTGTCGCTCTCGCCCGTGCCGCGATGGTCGAAGCGGATGCATCGGTAGTGCTTCTTGAAATGGGCGACCTGGAAGTCCCAAGCGTCAAGGATGCCCATGAGGCCGGGGATGAACAGGAACGGCGTTCCCTCGCCGTCTTCCTCGTAATTGAGATGAAGCGCTCCGATGTTGATGCGCGGCATATTGTTGCTCCTGCTCTGTTTAGCGACTGCCCCAACCGTGACGCCAGGAATTCATTTGCCACGGAAACACACGGAATCACACAGACAAGACCCTCTACCGAACATTTCTGCGCTGCGTGAGCACGGATTCCGTATGCTGCCGTGTGATTCCGTGGCCGAGTTGGTTTAAGCCAACTTTAGTGACTATAAGCGACATCGACAACCCGAAGTCTAGCGGCTTCCGGTGCCTGCCACGTCGGCGACTACCACGCGGTCGCGGCCACTGTCCTTTGCCGCGTAGAGCGCCCGGTCGATGCGTCTAATCCACTGTTCGCGAGCTTCGCCGGGCCCGAGCTGGCCCACGCCGATGCTGACAGTGAGCTTCCAGCCCGGATGAAGATCGGCGGAAGCCACTTCGCGCCGCAGTTTCTCCGCTGCCTCGGCGGCGCCGGCCCGCTTCACATCGGGCAGGAGCACCAGGAATTCCTCGCCGCCTATGCGGAAGACGAGATCGAGCTTCCGGAGAGACCGGCGCATCAGCGCGGCAAGCTCTCTCAACACGCGATCGCCGGCGGCGTGCCCGAATTCATCGTTGACGCGTTTGAAGTAGTCGATATCGATAAGGAGCAGGGACGAGCTCGCGCCATAGCGTTTATGGCGCTCGACCGCCTCGCCGACGGCCCTATCCATCTGGCGCCGGTTATACACGCCGGTCAGCGCATCAGTAATGCCCAGCTTGCGCAGACGTTCCTGCAGGCGCAGCACGATGCCGAGAAAGATGTTCGTGAAGATCATGGTCAGCACCAGCGTAACGAGTACCCGGATCGTGATGGATACGCCCAGATACTGGTATGCGAGCACGGTGACCATGATGACCAGAAGTCCATTGAGCATGTTCGCGACCCAACGGCTCGCGACAAACTGGAATAGCATCACGGCGGGATAGGCCCATAGCGCGCCGATCACGCCTTGCCGCATGATCGTGACGCCCACCGCGAGGGCGACGGGAATGATCAAAACGACCGGCGCCACGGGAGGCTTCGCACCCCTGCGTATGGCGATGACGTCAACGGCGAAAACGGCAACCAGGGCGAGCGAGGCGAAGGCGATGCCAAACTGCTTCTGCAGGAAGGCATTCACGACGAAGGGCGGGAGCAGGATGACAGCCACGATCGCGAGCCGGTAGAAAATCCGGTCGCGGTACGCCGAAAGCACGGCCTCGCCGGCGTCGCCATCGGGATCGGGCGTGTCGGTTCGAGCAGTGGCCAGGGAAGCCCCCATTTTTCAGGCGGCGGTACCCAGCACGCCCTTTCCTCCCGGGCTCAGAATCTCCATCAGCCGGCCCACCGATTTGAGCTCCTCGAGCCGGGACACGGCGGCGATCGCTTCCTCGACGCGCCCTTCGGAAAGCCGCGGCCGGGCATACGTGCGAAACTTCTCCGCGACCTGGTCGCGTGGCAGCGGGTTCTCGTAGGAGCCCCGCGGATGCTCGCAGCGCACCTCGAGCGTCGCGCCGTCTGCCATTTGCGCTTCCACGACCGCCTGCACGCCCGAAAGAGAGGGATCGGCGCGCATTTCCACGCGCTCGGCGGCGAACCGCTGCAACTCCGGGTCTTCATAGCGCGCGGGCTCGAACTGAGCGAGCGTCAGCGCGCCATCGTGGAGGATGGCAGCCACTGCGTAATGTGTGGATAGCAGCGCTTCGAACTTTCCCTTGTAGCGGGGAAAGATGCCGTGCAGGTCCACCGCGGTCTTGCTCATCGAGATGCGAACTTTCTGCACTTTCTCCGGTGCCAGCCGGTGCTGCTCCACCAGATCGAACATCGCAGTGATCATGCCCTGGATCGTGGAGGCAGACGGCCAGGGGCGAAGGGCAATCTGCTCGAGCTCCCAGCGTTTGCCGAGATCGGCGGTGGCGGCCTCGGGCCGGCCGCCGTTCGTGTAAGTGGAATACAGCCCGCCGTCAGGCGCAGTGAGGAATTCACGTGTCGCAAGGAAACCCTGCTGCGCCAGCAGCGCGGCCATCAAGCCGGAGAGCGCGCCACGGCACTGGTGAAACTTGACGGTCGGCGTGCCCCAGGCGGCGAATGTTCCGGCGGCCTGGCTTCCGGCGAGGCCAAAAGCCTTCGCCATCATGTCCTCGTCAAATCCGAGCAGACGACCGGTGGCGGCTGCCGCGCCGAACGGACCGATGACGCCGGGTCCGTGCCAGCCGCGCCTGCGGAATTCGGGAAAGTCTAGGCTGATACCGATGCGAGTCGTAATCTCGAACCCTGCGGCGAGCGCAACGAGCAGATCGCGGCCCGTGAAGTTGTCGCGTTCCGCGATCGCCAGCGCGGGCGGAACCACCTCCGGCGTAATGTGCGTGAGAGTGGAGCGGTGGATGTCGCACATCGTGACCGCCGTGATGAGGTAGCCGTTCAGGATGGTGGCGCCCGCGAGGGAGAGCTGATCGCCGCCGATGACGCTGCTCTCCCGGGACTGGCCAAGCGCGGCAGCCAACGCCGCAACCTGCTGCGTCTCCTCGCCTTCGTAGCCCGCCAGCCCGCAGGCAAGCGTGTCGAGAAGAAGATTCTTACAGTGGTCCCTGACGCGCACGGGAATCCGATCGTGGACAAGTCCGGCTGCAAACCCGGCGAGCGCTCGCGTTACGTCATTGGCCATTCGAACCTCCCCCAATCAATGCCGTTCCCCCGGGCCCCGGGCGGGACGCGATACTCATGATATGCCCCGCCTCGAAAAAAGAAAAACGCGCGGGGCGTGCGGGCGGCGGGTCAGATCAGCTTTTGCTCGCGGAGCGCCTTGATGATCACGTCAGCGAATTCCTGCGTGGCGCGCCGCACGTCGGACGGCGCAAAGGTCTCAGTCGTTCCCGACCAGACCAGCTCCCCCTGTTCCGCACGCCACAGATTCGTCTCAAGCACGACGATCTCATAGTCATAGCGCTGCGGCGGGGTGTACTGGACCCACATCGAGCTGTAGTAGCCGTGGAAGTCACGGTAGTGGCCGACGGCCGGAACCGCCCAGACCGAGCCGGGCGCGTAGTTGGTGCGGCGGTCGACCTTGAGCAGCCGCGTGACGAGCACGCCTTGTGCTCCGGCCTTTGCGATCGCTGCATCGAGCGTGGCCCGATCAGCTGGCCCGTCCTGCGGGATGAAGGTGTAGCTCGGAACGGCAACGACCCCGACACTGCTGAGTTTCGCCGCGAATTCGTCCTCGAAGATGCGCCGCAAACCGGTTTGCTCGCTTGCTCCCATCACCAGCACGTTCTTGAAGGCGGCGCCCGAGTACGACGTATCGCGCCAAACGTTGGTGAGCGTGGTGGAAGCGCATCCTGCAATCAGGAGCGCGCTGGCAGCGAGCAGCAGCGTCGCCGGGCGGATTCGTTTCCTGGCAAGAGCTCCGCCCCTTGCGGCAAAAATGGAACCAGCCCAACACTGCAGTTTTTCCCGCATTGTCATTGCGCCTTCTGTCGTGAGGCAAGCTCAAGCGGCGGGCCTGACCCACCGCATCTCTGCCAGGCCGTCGGCATCTGTTGCCGTGATCGTCGTCCGCACCATGTGACGCGGCTTGTCGCCAGGCCAGGGACGGCCGCGGTGCAATATACAGCGGTTGTCCCACATGATGACATCGCCTGGCTCCCAATGATGTAGATACGTCTGCCCCGGCCCGGTCGTGTGATCGATGAGCTCGGCAATCAGGGCCTGCGCCTCGGAATCGGGCACGCCATCGATCGCGTAAGTATGCGACGCGAGATAGAGCGAGTCCCGCCCGTTCGCCGGATTTTGCCAGCGCATGCGCCACCGTACGGGCGGCAGCGAGGCGCGCTCGCGTTCAGACGCCAGGTGCGGTGCAATTTTGCTGCGCGAATGCGCGTAGTTGTGCCAGGCATAGGCGCTGCCGAGCCGCGTGCGCATCGCGACCGGCAAACGCTCCCAGGCGCAGCGCATGGACGCGAACTCCGTTTCGCCGCCGATCGGAGAGATGGTGCGAGCGGAGAGCACCGAGGCGAGCGACGGCGGGTCCTTGAAACAGCTGTCCGTGTGCCAGAGCTGGTTGGCGCGCGCGCGGAGCGCCTCCTTATGACCGGGCGGCACGAGGCTGCCGTCGGGCTCGATGTTCGTGAGGATGCTGAACGGCGTGCCTTCGCCGCGCGAAGCGGCCTTGGCGATCTCGAGCGGCCCGAAGCGCGCGGAGTACGCGATTTGCAACTCGTCGGTGATAGGCTGGGCGCGAAACAGCAGCACCGAATGCGTTTCGAACGCCGCGCGCACGGCGCCATAGGCGTCATCGCGCGCGGCGACATCGGCAAGGCCAAGGCCGCGTATCTCCGCGGCGAAGCCCGGGCCGAGCGAAATCACGTCCATGCGCCATCTCCTTGGTTGCCGCCAGGTCCACGGGCGGAATCGCTATTTTCGCATGTCCCGGGCCCGGTTATGAATCCGCAGGGGGTGGGGCAAGACCGAGCGCAGGAACCCGGCCGCAGCATGTGGCTATACTCTACGCTTCGCGCTGCGGCCACTGATCGCCATGAGGTAGCAATGAAGATAACCAAGGTCGAATCGATAGTCGTCAACATGCCGATGGTCATCGAAGGGGCGGTGCTGCCGAAGCAGGGGGGGAAGCCGCGCACCAGCATGGATACGCTGCTCGTCCGCGTCGACACGGATGAGGGCGTGACCGGATGGGGCGAGGGGTTCGGGCATCGCATCTTCACGGCCACGAAAGCGGCGCTCGATTCCTTCATCGGACCCATGTGCATTGGTCGCGACCCCACGGCAATCAGCCAGCTCGTCGGTGAGTTGCAGCGCAATCTCGCGGGGGTCGGGCGCAACGGCCCGGCGATGTATGCGCTCTCCGCGATCGACATTGCGTTGTGGGACATCGCAGGCAAGCTCGCCGGGCTTCCGCTCTATCGACTGCTCGGCGGCTCGTCCCGGGAGGAACTGCCGGCGTACGCGAGCCTCCTGCGCTACGGCGAACCGGATGCCGTAACGCATTACGTCGAGCGGGCGCTCAAGCGCGGCTACCGTCACATCAAGCTTCACGAGATCACGGTGGGACCGATCGAGGCGGCGCGCAAGGCGGCCGGGCCCGAAGTCGCCATCATGGTCGACTGCAATTGCCCCTGGTCCGTCGACGAAGCGATTGACATGGCGCGCCGCCTCGGGGAATTCGACCTGACCTGGATCGAGGAGCCGGTGTGGCCACCGGAGGACCACGCCGGCCTGGCGCGCGTGAGGACCCATGGCGGAATTCCGACGGCCGCGGGCGAGAACGCGATGCTGCCCGAGTTCAAGGGCCTGTTCGAGGCGGGCGCGGTGACTTACGCTCAGCCCAGCGTTACAAAGGTTGGCGGTGTCACGCAAATGCAAAAGGTGCTGGCGCTTGCCGAGGCGTTCGGCGTCAGCGTCGTCCCGCACTCTGCATACTTCGGGCCGGGCCTGATTGCGTCGATTCATTGTATTGCCGCACTGCCGCGTGGCGCCCTGGTGGAACGCTACGACGCCGACTTTGCGGAGAATCCGCTGCACGAGGCGATCATGCCGACCCGCTCCGGCGGCATCCCGGTCCCGCAGGGACCCGGGCTCGGGGTCGATCCCGATCCCGCGATGATCAGAAAGCTGCGCGTGGCCTGATGCCGCTCAGGGCCTCGCTAGAGCGTGCCTCAAGAATAGAAAAGCATTGTTAGCCGCAGATGAACACAGATAAACAAAGATCAACCGGGAAAAAGGACACGAAGGTGCGCGATGCGCCGTTCTGTTGCATTCACGGCATTTATGGCCGCCGATGAACGCCGATAACCCCCGATAGAAAAGAATTCTATCGAGTCATGACGTTTTCCCGTCTGCGTTCATCTGCGTTTATCTGCGGTTGATTCGTTTTTTCCACTTGAGAGATACGTTGGACTCCCCGTCATGAAGTCGTTCTGGATCAAGACCACGGGCAGCACGACGGTGCTCGAGCGCCGTGATATTCCGGTGCCCGAGCCCGGGCCGGCCGAGATCGCGCTGCGCATTCGCGCGACGGCGCTCAATCGCGGCGAACTCATCGCCGGTAGCGTGATGCATGGCGGGGGGGAGAAGCTCGGTGGCACTGAGGCGGCCGGCGAGATCCTTGCAGTGGGCGAGGGCGTCACGGAATGGAGGGAAGGCGATCGCGTCATGGGACGCGTCCTGGGATCCGGGCGCGGCGCCTTTGCCGAGTACACAGTGATGGCGGTGCATCAGGCCATGCACGTGCCAGCGCGCTTGTCGTGGGAACAGGCCGCTGCGGTTTCGGTCAGTTTCCTCACGGCGTACGACGCGGTCATCGCCTACGGACGGCTGCAGCGCGGCGAATGGCTCCTGGTTACCGGCGCATCATCGGGAGCGGGCGTGGCAAGCGTCCAGACCGGGAAAGTGGTCGGTGCGCGCATCATCGGCACCTCCGGCTCGGGCGCCAAGCTGGAACAGCTGAAGGCAATCGGGCTCGACGCCGGTATTCGTACCCGGGGCGCGGATTTCGCTGCAGTGGTGAAGGAAGTGACGGGAAACGGGGCCGACGTCGCCGTCAACTGTGTCGGCGGATCGATGTTCGCGGAGTGCATGCGGGCTCTTGCATTCGGCGGTCGGCTCGCGACGGTGGGCTACGTGGACGGGGTCTACAGCACGGAGCTGGACCTGCAGGAGCTGCACGCCAACCGTCATGTGGTCTTCGGCATCTCGAACAGCCGGCTCAGCGAAGAAGGCCGCGCCGCGACCGTGCGCGGCTTCGTGCGGGACGTGCTGCCGGCCATCGCGGACGGACGCATCACGCCCGTGATCGACCGGGTCTTCCCCTTTGACGAGCTGCCTGCAGCAAAAGACTACATGGAGTCAAACGCGCAGATCGGCAAGATCGTGGTGCGTGTTGCCTGAGAGTGAATGCGGCGCAACGTCGCTCACGAACGGCGCGGCCCCGGCGGCGCGTCACCGAAATCGCGAGGGTAACTGAACGGGCCGCCCTCCTGTGGAGCTCGGTTCAAAAGCGCGCCGCGACACTGAGCGCGCTGGAGCCGGGCCGAAGCGGCGCGCATTGGCCGAGTTGCCAGGAATGTAGCCATCCATCCCTACAACTTGTCCCGCGATGGCGCCTGGCCTGAGCTGTATCTGGGGAATCCACTTGTGCCGCCGGCGATAGCCACGATGCCCCGCCACGGGCGCATGGGGATAGTAGCCCGTGTAGAGCTCGTCGCAATGCGCTGTTCGATAGCCTGCGCAAGGATCGGGCGAAAGCGGCACGGGAACGTAGACGGGGGTCGTGTACTGATTCGCGGGGCTTACTTCGGCGGCGCGGGCGTCGCGACCGATCTCGTTGCTTCTCACGCGAAAGGCGTCAACCGCCTCCACGAGGCCCGGATCCGGTGTGTAGATCGAAATGTTGTCTTCGACTATCCCAACTTTCCTGGGCGCTTTCGGACCGGCAGGCCGCTGACTGGAGTAATTGGTTACGCCGTTTTCGTCGACCCACTTATAGATCTGGGCGCCGGCCACCGACGCCGCGAAGAACGCTGCAGCGGCCATCAGAAACCGGATCGTAGCGCGCACGAACATACTTACCCTGGCCGTTCCCGACCATATGATACCAGTGCGGGGAAACCCCACGAGAGCAGAAATTTGTAACCGGATATTGCTTCCGCTGGAGCCGAGAAGGGACGCCGGAGAATGTTAAATTTTTAATGTTGAATGATGAACCTATGGCTCCGTGTGTCGTGAGCCGTGAGCGTTCGCTTTCTGGGATAATCGGCACCACATCTGTTGCCAACCGAGGGGGCACCGAATGAGCTCCAAAGTACGCAAGCTTGCCCGGCCATCGTCGCTCCGCGACCGTGTCGACGCGGAAGAATGGGATACGCGCGTCAACCTTGCGGCGTGCTACCGGCTTGCCGCCCACTTCCGCATGACGGACATGATCTACACGCATATCTCGGCGCGGGTGCCCGGCCCGGAGCATCACTTCCTGATCAATGCCTTTGGGCTGCTGTGGGACGAGATCACGGCGTCCACGCTGGTCAAGGTCACGATCGATGGCGAAACCGTGGAGGACCCGACAGGCAACGGCATCAACCGCGCCGGTTACGTGATCCACAGTGCCGTGCACCGCGCGCGGCCCGATGTTAACTGCGTCATCCACACCCATACCGCGGCTGGCATTGCGGTCTCGGCACAGGAGGACGGCTTGCTGCCGGTGTCGCAGCATGCGATGCGATTCACCAACAAACTTGCCTACCACGATTACGAGGGGCTTGCGCTCGACCTCGACGAGCAGCAGCGGCTCGTGCGCGACCTCGGTGACCGCAAGGCGATGATCCTGCGCAATCATGGCCTCCTGACGTGCGGCTCGTCGATCTACGAGGCGTTCGATCTGATGTATTACCTGGAACGCGCGTGCCAGACCCAGATCAGCGCGATGGCGGGCGGCGCGAAGCTGAGAGTTCCCCCGGCAGCGGTGGCGGAGAAAGTGGCCGGTCAGTTCCAGGGCCTGCCGTACAAGGCGAGGCAGCCGGAGTGGAAGGCGCTGCTGCGGATGCTCGACAAGACCGATCCCTCTTACAAGACCTGAGGCTACCGGTGACCAGTTACTCGTGACCGGTCACGAAAATGGTGATGGTTAGATAGTGATGTGCGACGCGCCTCCCAACACCAGTTCTCATCACCAGTAGTCATCACTAATTGCCATCACTCTCTTGCGGTAGGAGTGAGGCCTTTCGTCCTAATGAGGCGAGCCGCAGCGGACGTGGTCAGGCACTGAATCAGCGCCTTCGCCGCATCGGATTTGCTCGCGCCGGTGAGAATGCCGGCCGAGAACACGGTTAGCTGGTTGATCTCCTCAGGCAGCGGGCCGACGAGCTCCGCGCCGGGGACGGAAAGCAGCTCGCTTACCATCTGCACGGCCAGATCGGCATCGCCGGCGACCACGACTTCGGCGATGAGGCCGCCCCGGTTTATTCTCGCCTTGGCCTTGACTTGCTCGGCGATTCCCAGGCGCTCGATCAGTCCGGCAAAGTAGATGCCGCTCAGCCCGGACGAGGTGTAGGCCACCGCTTTTGCGTCGAGTAGCGCGCGCTTGAACGCCTCGACCGAACGGATATCCGGCTTGGTCGCGCCCGCGCGCACGGCAACGCCGATAACCGAGCTCGCAAGATCAACGCGGCTCCCCGGAACGACCTTGCCCAGCTTCGTCATTTCGTCGATTCCGGCCGCGGTCGCGATCACAAGGTCGGCGGTCGCGCCGCCCTTGACCCGCTCCAGGGTCTGGGCAGTCGGGCTGTAGCTGATCGAAACCTTATGCCCTTCCTCGCGCTCGAATGGCGGCACGAGCTCGTCGAGCACCGAGCGGACGGCATTGGTGGCAAAGACTTTGAGTTCAGCCATTGTGCTGCCTTTCAGACCGTGAATCGTTAATCGTAAATCGTCAATCGGGTTACAACCGAACCCCATTTGCTAACCGCAGATAAACGCAGATTTCCTCAAACGAAAAAAAAGCGCCCAACTACCCGTCACCCATCAGCCATCACCCGCCACGCATCACCCAGGAGTCATTTGCCAGCGAGAGAAAGATAGGTGCGCCGAACGTTATAGCTGTGCCGCCCCTCCGCAAAGACGGTGCGGGGATCGGATGCCGGCAGCCTGAAGCCCTCGGGCAAGCGCGTGCGCTTGAGCGTGTCCTCCAGCGACCAACCTGTGCTGAGCGCTTTTTTGACTTCGTGGGTGACCTCGCTGAAATAGAGCAGATACTTCCCGAGCACCTCGCGCCCGGAGACCGGCGCGTGTCCTGAGACGAGCTTTTCGATTTCCAGCATCTGAACGAGGCGGCTGATCATCTGCAGGTAGGCCGGCGCATCGCTTTCGAGGCAAAGGCCGAAGGAGCCAACCGTGACGTTTCCGGTCCACGCGGCCTTTGCGCTGGGCACGTAGACGATGGTGTCGCCGGGGGTGTTCGCGGGTCCGAACCAGTGCAGCTCGACCGCCTCGTCACCGAGATCGATCACCAGCCGATCGTCGAAGACGATGTCGGGCGCCCGATAGGTAACCCCTTCGAAGATTCCCGGGTCGTTGCCGACTGTCGGGAGCATGAATTCGCGCTCGTGCTCGAAATAGAGCGTCCGCGCCGCAGTCTCGCGTTGCTGTATGACCAGCGTTTCCGCAGGAAATGCGCAATTTCCGAAGGTATGGTCCGCGTGGTAATTGGTGTTGACGAGGTAGCGGATCGGCTTATCGGTCACCTCGCGCACGCGTTCCTGGATCTGCTTTGCCATCGCGATCGAGATATGCGCGTCGATGACCAGCACGCCCTTGCGGCCTACCACGAAGCCGGCGTTGTCCACCCCCGGAATGCTTGAAATAAGCGCATAGACGTTCTCCCCGAGCTTCTCGGTCGAGAGCCTGCACCCGGTCGGGTCTAGCTTCCACTTGACGAAGTCGGCCGGGAAGTCCGACCACTCGAGCATTTTGGGTTTCGGGTTCATGGGTTCTGCCGCCGGAACGTATTCAACCGCAGATAAACGCAGATAAACACAGATCAGGGCACCCAGACGACGAATCGGGAAAGAACCAGATTCAAGTCGGTGCCAGAAGCATGCGTGCCGGGCGCTGGCGCCATTCTCATCCAGTCTGCACGGGAAAGTAAAGGCGCACTGCGGCCGCGCCGCGTTGCCGTAACCGGGTGACGGGCGTAGCATAAACGCCAACGCGCACGATACCGATGGCCGGGCGAATCCGGCGCGATTTTCGGTTTGCGCCCTTTGGAGGACGAGCATGTCGCACCGCGCGATCGGATCGATCATCGAGGGACAGGAACTCGTTACCGCACCAGAGAGTGCGACGGTTGCCGAAGCGGCCCGCCTGATGCGAGAAAAGCGGGTCGGCGCCGTCATGGTAGTGGAGCAAGGAAGGCTCGTGGGCGTGTTCACCGAGCGTGATGCGTTGTTCCGGGTCGTTGCCGAGTCCCGTGACGTGGAGACGACGAGGCTCTTTGAAGTTATGACGCACAATCCCCGTAGCGTCTCTCCCGCCGAGGCGTTCAGCGACGCGCTCCACATCATGCACGAGGGCGGCTTCCGGCATGTGCCGGTGGTGGTTGATGGCTGCCCGGTGGGGATGATTTCCTGCCGCGACGCGCTCGGGCCGGAGCTGGAGGATTTCATCTACGAGCTGCTGCGGCAGGAGCGCGCGCAGGACGTGCTCTCCGGTTAGGCCGGGCAGCAGGATTCCGAAAGCAAAAAAAGCGGCGGAAGGCTCCGCCGCTTCGTTGACCGATTGCTTGGCTTCAGCGCGGGGTATCGCTGCCCCGGCCGCGATCAGCGAGGTTTAATGCCCGCGATCTTGGCGGCCTTCTTGTAGCGGTCGATTTCCCTCACCAGAAGCCCCTTGAGCTGCGCCGTGGTAAGCGGCCATGGCTGCGCGCCCTGGCCATCTAGAAATTTTTTCATGTCTGCGCTGGCGAGAATCTCGTTAACCTGCTTGTTGAGAGCCGCTACCACATTGTCGGGCGTGCCGGCCGGGGCAAACAATCCCCACCACAGCTCGTAGCTGTAACCCGGAACGCCCGACTGGGCGATCGCTGGTAGACCGGGCAGTAGCGGTGAGGGCTGCAGGCTGCTCGCGCCGAGGGCCCGCACTCTACCCGCCTTGACCTGCGGCATGACGGCCGACGCGCTCGAGATCACGAGATCGACCTCACCCGAAACCAGCGCCGTGACCGCGGGTGCGATGCCCTTGTAAGGAATGTGCATGATCTGGATGCCTGCGGCCGCACCGAACAGGGCTCCGGAGAAGTGATTGTTGCCACCGACCCCTGACGATGAATAGTTGAGCTTTCCGGGATTCCTCTTGGCGAGTGCCACGAGCTCTTTCACCGTCGTTGCCGGGACCGAAGGATGAACGGCCAGCAGCATGGGGGCCTTCGCAATCATGGCGACGGGAACAATTGCCTGTGCCGGATCGAAGGGAAGCTTCTTCCGGGTCGAAGCGGTCGCGGGATAAGAGGACGTGGTTGAGAGCAGGGTGTGGCCGTCGGGCGTTGCCTTGGTCACCAGTTCCGCGCCGATCATGCCGCTCGCGCCGGCGCGGTTATCGATGACGACATTTTTCCCCCAGGCGTCCGCGAGCCTCTTGCCCAAGGAACGGGCCATGATGTCGGTCGAGCCGCCGGCGGAGTACGGCACGACAATCGTGACGTTCTTGGACGGATAGGACTGCGCCGCACCGTCCGTGATCGCGAGACCCAACGCGGCTGCGCAGGCAGCGGGCGCAATCAGGCTGAAACGAAGTGAAATGTTTCTCATGAGTTTTCCTCTCTGTTGGAAAAGATCGTCTGGAACGACGTCTCAAAACTTTTCCCGGGTCTCGCCGCGGGCTTCCCGCGCGCTTTGCAAGGGAAGGCCTCGCATCGGGCTCGTCGGGGGCCGCTATTATCGCCCAAAACCAGGCCGGGGAGACCCTGCCGGTAACAAGGGGGGCGCGGAAGGCATAAGTAACGACTGATAAATCGCCGTATTTTCCGGAACGCGAGAACAGGCGCTCACGCTTTGTCGAGCGTGGCGGAGTCTGTGGCCGAAAGCTTCAGCTGCGCGGCTGCCGCATTTTCCTCGAGGTGAGTGATGGAACTCGTTCCAGGAATCGGCAGCATGACCGGCGAGCGCGCAAGCAGCCACGCCAGCGCCACTTGCGAGGGTGTCGCACCATTGCGCGTGGCGACGTCCTTCACTCTTGCCGAGCGCAGGGCCTGCCCCGCGCCGAGCGGGTACCAGGGAATGAAGGCGATGCCTGCCTTCTCGCAGGCGGCCAGCACGTCATCCGAGGCGCGATCTTCGATGTTGTATCGGTTTTGCACAGACACGACAGGCGCGATCTGCCGTGCCTGCTCGAACTGCCGCACGCTCACGCTCGAGACGCCAAGGTGGCGAATCTTGCCCGCCTTTTGCAGCTCGGCAAGAGCGCCGAAAGACTCAGCAAAAGGCACTTTCGGATCTGGCGTGTGAAACTGGTAGAGATCGATTCGTTCGAGCCGGAGCCGTCGCAGGCTGCCATCCAGGGCGCGTCGCAGATGCTCGGGCCGTCCATCGGGCGTCCAGCTGCGGTTCGGGCGTGAAAATCCACCCTTGGTCCCGATCACAAGGCCGGCAGGATAGGGGTGCAGCGCCTCTGCGATCATTCTCTCTGATACTTCCGGGCCGTAGCTATCCGCAGTATCGAAAAAATTATGCCCCAGCTCAAAAGCGCGAACGAGCAGCCTGCGCATCGCTGGCGGGTCTTTCGGCTCGCCCCAGACGCCGGGCCCCGTGACGCGCATGGCCCCGAATGCCATGCGGTTCACCGTCAATTCGCCCAGCCGGACCGTACCGGCGCCAGCGGCGGGCCGTATCGCTTCGCTCATGAAATTGCGTAAGAAAAAGGTGTCAGGACCCTTTTTTAGGCAAACTGGAAAAGGGTCCTGACACCTTTTCCTGCCCGCTCAGTTGAGCGGGAGCTTCTCCTTGTTTTTCAGCAGCCAGCCGTCGAACGACAACAGCGAGGGGTTAAGACTGCGCGAGAGCTCGACATTGCGCGCGGCGCAGAATTCGACCTCGAAATCGTGCTGGAACTGGAACATGTTCGCGAGGTCCTTGGCCGCGGGAAAGTCGAGGCCGCGGTACTCGTCGAACGGCACGTGCTGGTAGACAACCTTCTGGCGCAGCGCGCGCGTGAACGAGGCAGCCATGCCGACCGTTTTACCGATGAACTGGGCGCCGCGCTTGAAGATCCCGAACGCGCACTTGCCGATATCGTCTGCCGCAATGCCGGGCAGCCGCTTGTCTCCCAGGGGCAGGGCGAACACGAACGTGCCATCGGCCTGCTTCTTCGGCCCCATCTGCATGTATATGAGGTTCTCCCAGTAAAAGGACCCGAGCATATAGGTCGTCGGCAGCCCGATCTGCCGGAACGCGTCGTTCGACGCACCCTTGCCGTCGAAATGCGGCACTTTGTACTTTTCCATGATGGTGGGAAGCCGGTTGTCCTTGAGGGGGACCAGCTTGCGGGTGTCCTCCAGAGTGGACCAGATGACATGCGTGGCACCAGCGTTTCTCGCGGCCTGGGCCATGGCCGCAGCCTGCGCCATTTCCCGTTCAGGCATGCAATGCTCCCAGTAGAACGTGACGCAGAAGACGCCGTAGACACCATGGAACGCCAGTTTAAGGCTGTTCACGTTGTCGATATCGGCTGCAACCACTTCTGCCCCCAGCCTCTTGAGCTCTTGCGCCTTTTCGGAGTTCGCGTTTCGAGTCAGTGCGCGCACGGCAAAGGGCCCTTGCGGCTCGCTCAGGATCGCGCGCACCAACGCGCCGCCTTGCGTGCCGGTGGCGCCTACGACAGCGATAATCTTTTTGTCGGCCATGGAACTGGTTCCTGATCAGTTTTGATGGAAGATGCGAGTCCGGATGCTGCAAGTTACCGCGAGCCAGTCGGAGTGACAAGGGGCATTCTCGCACGCGCGAGGCGATTTTTTTGCGTGACAGGTCACCTTTCACGGGGAGGTCACATCAAGGTGCGCGCTGGCACCGTCCGGTCAAGACGGACACAGGTGATACCCAGCCGCGACGGGCTTCCCCTCGCGCCTTATCCGCGGGCGGCGCCGACCTTGCTCATTGGAACCGCCGGGCGTATTGTTCGCATCCAATAAGCATCTGAAAAAGGGAGGGCGATCCACTCCGGGCTCGGTTCCTGGCGAGCGAAGCTCGCCGTCCGTCGCCCATGCAAGGCGACGGGGACGGGGCCACCGGATCAAGATCGCACCTGAAGCTTCGAAACGTATCCCCGTTCGAATTCCTGGGCGATTTCGTTTTAGAATCGATACAAGAAAGGCACGATATGTACAAGAACATCCTGCTGCCTCATGACGGCTCGGAGCTTTCCGACGAAGCGGCGGAACACGCCATTGCGTTGGCCCGCTCCGTCAAGGCAAAGCTGACCTTGTTGCACGTGATTGCGCACCGCAACCTGGTTCTCGACGAAGGTGTGTCGTCGAGGCTGGTCCAGAAGCTCGAGAGTGATTACGAAAATCTGGCCAAGCAGAACGCCGAAAAATTGCTGGCTAAAGTGGTGGCGCGCGCGAAAGCGGCCGGCGTCGATTGCGATGACCTGGTCATCATCGGTGATGACCCCTACAGGGAAATCATCAACCGAACCGAGGAGTTGGGATGCGACCTCGTCGTCATGGCGTCGCACGGGCGAAAAGGCCTGGAAGGCTTGCTGCTTGGCAGTGAGACGGTCAAGCTTCTGACTCATTCCCGGATACCGGTCCTCGTGGTGCGCCACCGTTAGCAAGCGCAGAGTGCCCTGGTTCTGGCGGAAGGGATGCGATGCGAGTTGGTCCGGGTTCCGTGATGAGCGTGCGTACCTTGCAGGAGGTCATCCCGTCCGTGCCGACCTCTGACGGGGCGGGGGTGAGGCTCCGGCGCAGCCTCGGCGGGCCCCACGGCAAGCGGCTCGACCCCTTTCTGATGCTCGACGAGTTTTCCTCTGAGAACGCGGACGACTATATCGCGGGGTTCCCCAATCACCCTCACCGCGGCTTCGAGACAGTGACCTATATGCTAGATGGTCACATGCTCCACGAGGATCATCTGGGCAACCGCGGAGACCTGAAGGGCGGTGACGTGCAGTGGATGACCGCGGGCCGCGGCATTATTCACTCGGAGATGCCGCAGCAGGAAAGCGGTCGCATGCGGGGTTTTCAGTTATGGGTCAATCTTCCGGCAGGGGAGAAGCTGAAGCCCGCCGGATACCGTGACATTCCGGCCTCGGAGATTCCGGTGGTGGACCTCCCGGACGGTGGGCGCGCGAAGGTCATTGCGGGCACGCTCGTCGTGAAAGGTCTTGCCTCGCCCGGGCCGATCCAGGGACTCACGACCGATCCGCTTTACCTCGACGTCGACTTGCCGGCACACGCTGCGTTCTCGCACGGGGTCAAGCCGGATTACAACGCCTTCCTTTACGTCTATGAGGGCGGCGTTGCAGTGGGTCCCGCAGCTGCGAGCCGTGTTCTAGAGACGCACTCCGCGGGCGTGCTATCTACGGGCGCCCACATAGAGGTGACGGCAGGCGCCAACGGGGCACGCTTCATTCTCCTCGCTGGCCGCCCCCTGCACGAGCCGGTCGTGCAGTATGGTCCCTTCGTCATGAATACCCGCGAGGAAGTCGAGCAGGCGATACGGGACTATCAGAGCGGCGCCCTTACCGATTATTGAGGGGCAAGAGGTATTCCAATTTTGAATTTTAAATGTTGAATTTTGAATGATAGGGCGCGATTCATCGCGCGTCACCCCTGCAGCCACCTCACGTAGCGCGTCGCATAAGGCGCCAGAAAAACAGGGAACCGGGATCGACCGACGATATCCAATTGCGATTCACGATTCACGATTCACGATTCACGATTCACGATACGATTCACGATTCACGATTCACGATTCACGATTCACGATTCACGATTCACGATTCACGATTCACGATTCACGATTCACGATTCACGATTCACGGCATTATGCGGCCCGCCTTATCAATCAGTGATTGAAGCTGCGCCAGGCATGTCATGTCGGCGGCATTTACTGATTATGCGTTGGAATCAGTGAATTAGAAAACAGCATCCTGCTGAGCCCCTGCGTCGGGCCTTGCGCTTTCGGTCCGGGCGCGGTATCCCTGTGACGTTCCCGGGGCCTGTCGTGTGCCTATCGAGGATCCACGAGAAGGATGAAGCGATGAAAAATCGAACCGTCGGCTGGATGCTCGTGTTCCTGTTCGCCGTCGCCGTGGTGGCGGCGGCGCTGTTCGTGCCCCTGCGCGCCGCGTTTCTCGCCAACCCGCTTTTCAACGGCATGATCATTGGCGTGCTCCTGGTTGGCATCGGCATCGTGTTCCAGCAGGTCCTCAGCCTGCAACACGAACGCGTGTGGCTGAGCGGACGCCAGGCAGGAATCGCGGCGTTCGACGGGCGCGAGCCGCGCATGCTTGCGCCGCTCGCGCGCATGCTCGCGGTGCGCGAAGGCACGCCGCGCCTGTCGGCGATGGTGATGCGCTCGCTGCTCGACGGCATCCGGCTTCGCCTCGACCAGAACCGCGACATTTCGCGTTACATGGTCGGCCTGCTGATCTTTCTCGGGCTGCTCGGGACCTTCTGGGGCCTGCTCGATACCGTCGTCGCGGCCGGCAAGGTGATCGCCAGCCTGCGGGTGGGTGCTGGAGATGTGGGCGAAGTCTTCGGGCGGTTGAGAGACGACCTCCAGGGACCGCTCGCGGGAATGGGCACCGCCTTCAGTTCCTCACTGTTCGGCCTTGCGGGGGCCCTGGTTCTGGGATTTCTCGACCTGCAGGCGGGGCATGATGAAAACCGGTTCTTCAAGGAGCTGGAAGACTGGCTCGCCGAGTTGACGCATCTGCCGCGCGCCCTGCTCCCCGAGGGCGAGACGTCGATTCCCGCTTACGTCGAAGCGCTGCTGGACAAAACGGCCGACAGCCTCGAGGGTGTCGAGCGCATCCTTTCGCGCGGGGAAGAAGATCGCACGAAAATGCGCGAGCAGCTGCTGCAGCTGACCGCCCGGTTAGCCGATCTCACGGACCAGATCCGCGGCGAGCAGCAGCTCATCAAGGGGCTCGCGCGCCAGCACCAGGATCTGCAGCCGATCATCTCGCGTCTTGCGACCGCAGCCGAGGCGAGTTGGGGCATGGACGACGCGGTGCGGGCGCATTTCCGCAGCATCGACCTCAACCTGCGCCGCCTCGTGGAGGAAGGGGCCGCTGAGCGCAGGCAGCAGGCGGAGGACCTGCGCAACGAGCTGCGCCTGCTCGCGCGCACGATCGCCGGCCGCTCCGGCGGTGGCGCCTGAGGGCGCGCGCCCATGTTTCAGCTCGCCCGCCGCACGCGCACGATCGACATCTGGCCGGGGTTCGTCGATGCGCTTGCGTCGGTGCTGCTCGTTTTCATTTTCATGCTGCTGCTGCTCGTGCTGGCGCAGTTCTATGTCTCCTGGGAGCTGGCGGGGCGCGAGGCGGCGATCACCCGGCTCCAGCGCAGCATCAACGAGCTGGCCGAGACGCTCTCGCTCGAGCGCGACCGCAGCGCGAGCCTGGAGACCCGGCTCGCTGACGTGGAGGAGCGCCTGCGCGCCACGCTGGCGGAGCGCGACGACGTTTCGGGGCGGCTGCGCTTGGCGCTGGAGCGCGCCGCGGTCACGGAGGCCGATCTTGCCGAAGCGAGGCGGATTATTTCCGCCGACAAGGAGGCGATCAAGGCGCGGCTCGCGGAAATCGCCAGCCTCCAGCAGGACATTGCGGCCTTGCGCGAGCTGCGCCGGGAGCTCGAGCAGCAGATCGCGCAGCGCGACACCGAGTTGACGGTGTTGCGCGATCGCTCGAAACAGCTTGAAGCGCGTCTCGCCAGCGCCGAGGAGCGCACACGGCTCGCGCAGTCGGAGATCGACAAGCGCGACATCCGTATTGCCGATCTGGCCGCTCGCGTGGAGGAGCAGGACAAGGCGCTCGCCGAGGGCCAGCGGTTGTCGCGGCGCGCAGACAGCCGCATCGCCGATCTCAATCAGCAGGTGCAGGCGCTGCGCCGGCAGCTGGCGGAGCTGACCGCCGCGCTGAAGCTTGCCGAGGCCAAGGTGAGCGAGCAGAAGGTCGAGATCGCGGGTCTCGGCGAGCGGCTGAACCTTGCGCTGGCGCGCAAGGTTCAGGAGCTGAACCGCTATCGCTCCGAGTTTTTCGGCCGGCTGCGCGAGGCGCTGGGCGAGCGCGACGATATCCGCATCGTTGGCGACCGCTTCGTCTTCCAGTCGGAGGTGCTGTTTGAAACCGGATCCGCGGAGCTTGGCCCGCCAGGTCAGCGCCAGATGAAGCGGCTGGCCGAAACCCTTAAGGACGTGTCTGCGCGCATCCCTGGCGATATTGATTGGGTGCTGCGCGTCGACGGCCATACCGACCGCCGGTCGATCAGCACGCGGGAGTTCCCGTCCAACTGGGAGCTGTCGGTGGCGCGCGCCCTGTCCATCGTGCGCTTCCTCATCGCGGAGGGCATCCCTGCGCGGCGCCTGATCGCGGCCGGCTTTGGCGAGTACCACCCGCTCGATACGGCCAATACGCCGGCGGCGTGGCAGCGCAACCGCCGCATCGAGCTGCGTCTGACGTTGCCGTAACCCGCGTCAAAATCCGTAACACATTATTTGCCGCAGATAAACGCGGATAAACGCAGATCTAACAACATTAGATGTCCTCTAGGCGCGATGGAGGCTGCTCCGGAAGGTTCTTGACGTAGTCATCTGCGTGTATCTGCGTTTATCTGCGGCTAAATTCAATCTGGCCTAAAAACCGCTTTCGCGGATCAGCACCGCAGCGGTATAGCGCACCGCTTCCCACAGCAGGCTCCGCGCCTCGCCGTCGATAACCGTTGAGCCAATCGTCGCCGAAGCGCGTGGCGGCGGACGAACAAGCTTCACCCTGACGCGGTAGAGAGCCGCTTTGGGCGTCAAGCGCTCGGACTCGGTGGCGATTGTGGGGATGAGGCCGCCGTGGGTTGTGGCGAGCGCGGGCGTTGGCAGCGAAACCGTGCGGGCAGCATCGATCTCTTCGACGGACCCGGAAATTGGCTCGAGCTCGTCCCCGCGAGGAAAGAAACGCGCATGGTTGCCGACGCGGATGCGGTCGAGGTCGCGCTCCTCGACGAAGGCCTCGACGATCCATGCCGCCGGGTCGATGATGACGCCGAGAGGCTGCGTGGGCCGGACCCAGGTGCCGCGCGCGAGTTCCGGGTCGACGTCGAGCAGCACGCCGCTGACCGGCGCCCTGACCGTGAGCCGCGCGCGTTCCGCTGCCTGCGCCATGGCCTCGGCGAGTTCGCGCGCGAACTGCTCCGCGATGACCGCTCGACGCTCCTGCTCGTCGGGCAGGCCGGGCAGCCGTGACAGCAGGCCCGCAAGCGTTTCCGCTGCAATGCGTGCCCGCCCCTCCCGGCTGCGCAGATCGGGCGAATCGACAAGGAAGAGCGCCGCGCCCGCCGCGACCCGCCCCTCGGCGGGCGGCGCAGCGGCAAGCTGTCCTGGCAGCGGCGCGAAGAGCACGTGCTGCGCGGCGGCGCGCGCCCAGCCCGGGCCGTCGACACGGTCTTGCCACGGCACGGCGAGCATTATCAGCATCAGCACGGCAAGGAGTAACCAGCCGAATTTCGCACGGCGGGTGGTCTCGGCGCGCCGCGCATGCCATACCTTCAGCTCTGCGAGCACCGGGCGCACGACGAACCAGCCGAGCTCGACAGCAAGCAGGAAGATGCCCGCCAGCTTGAAGAAGAAGTAATAGACCGCAAGGCCGATCGCGATGAAGATCGTAAGCCGCACGACCCATGTGACGAGCGCGAAGGCGATGAGAAACGCGCGCAGCCGCGACGGAAAGTACTCCGGGTCCGGCTCGTTCCAGCCGAGCAGTTGCCGGCGCAGGAGCGCTCGGGCGAGGGCGCCGGAGCGCTCGTGCAGGTTTTGCATGTCCAGGAGATCGGAGAGCAAAAAGTAGCCGTCGAAGCGCATGAAGGGGCTTGCGTTGATGCCCACGGTAATGACCCAGCTGGTGGTCGCCAGGAAGAACAAAGCGTTGCGGAGGGCGCCGTCGGCGACGATGCTCCAGCCGAGCGTAGCGAGACCCGCGAGCGCGAACTCCGCGCCGATGCCCGCGCCCGCGATCGCCAGGCGCTGGCGCGGGTTGGACAGCTTCCAGGACTCGGCCGTGTCGGTGTAGAGCAGCGGCCACAGCACCATGAAGGCGACGCCCATGTGCGCGACCCTGACGCCGTAGCGCGTGGCGACGTAGGCATGGGCGAGCTCATGGGTGCTTTTCGCGACGGCGAGGGCGCCTAGATAGCCGAGAAGCCCGGCGAGGGTCAGGCTCGCGCCGAAGGTTGCCGTGAAGGCATCCCACTGCCGCGCGGCGAGCACCAGCCCGAACAGGCTCGCGAGCGCGATCAGCCCGAGCGTCAGGGGACGCAGCAGGAACGAGACATACGGCAGCGTCGCCTCGAGGAAGCGCTGCGGCCGCACCAGCGGGATGCGGAAAAATAGGTAGTTGTGAAGCAGGTAGCGCCACAGGCTGGGCCGGAGCATGCGGCGCTGGGTGGCGAGGCGCGCGGTGTCGCGCGCGCTTTTGGCGTGCAACAGCTGGTGATGTTCCAGGAACCGGATGAGTGCCGCAACATCGTCGGCATCTGGTTCGAGCGGCGTTTCCGCGCGCACGCGCGACACCAGCGCGTCGGCATTACCCGCGTCCCAGCGCGCGAGCAGCTCGAACTCGAGCCAACCAATGCGAAAGAAGCGGTTGCGCGCCGGATCGTGAATCATCCACGACGGCGACCCGTCGCGGTTGGCCGATGCGTCCTCGAGACGGAGGTCCTCGCGCAGCGCGGGCAGCGGAACCGGCCCGCGGCCCGGCGCTCCTTGCAGGGTCAGAGCCCGGTCCATTCCCTTAGCGCCGCGAGCGGGCGGCGGAAAAGCACGTAGGCGAGCAGGACGCGCTCGCCGTAGAGCTTCGCTGTGCCCTTGAGGCCCACGCGCGCTTCTGCCGCGGGGCGGTCAAAGGCGCCGCGGATGCGGTAGGACGCAATGCCCTCGGGCGAGAGCGTCGCCTGATAGCTCGTCTGGGTGAGCTGCGCCGTGAGCGGGGAGAGGGGCGCGACGTGCAAGAAAAGGCGCATGTCGGCGCCGGGCTCGAGGTTGATCGCGTCCGCGACCGGCAGCCAGACGAGCACGCCCGCGTCCCTGGGGTCGGCGAGCAGCACGATGCGCTCGCCCGTCACCACGGGCCGTCCGATCCAGTCGTTCGGGTCGCCATACACTGCCACTCCATCGGCCGGCGCGCGGACCTGGACGCGGGCGAGCGTTTCGTTGAGATAGGCCACTTCGGCCTCGCGCTCCCGCACTCGTCCCTGCAGCGTGCCGAGTTCGCCCTTGGCCTGAGCGCTGTCGAAGGCCTTTTGCGCCGCGAGCAGCGCATCGGCGCGCGCGACTTCAAGGGCCTTCAACGCGACTTCGCGCCGGTTGCGCAACGTGGTGTCATCGAGCGTGAAGATGACCTCGCCCTTGCCGACCGGCCGGTTGGGCTGCACCGAGAAAGACTTCACGACGCCATCCATGGGCGCCGCGATCGCTTGTGCCTCGAGCGCGATGACCTCTGCCGGCGCGAGCACGCTTTGGCGCACAGGGATAAAGAGCGCGAGGACTGCGGCCAGCGCGATCCAGCGCCACCATCTGCGCTGCGCGCGGGAGCGCCGCCACCACCGCGCCAGCCGCCCGGCCTGGTTGGAGATTGCCCAGAGGCCGTAGCCGTAGGCGGCGTGCAGCCGGTTGAGCATTACGGTGTGCTGCTCCGTCCACGGCTCGTCACGAACGTAGAGAACAAGGCCAAGAGGCTCGCCGTCGGGTGCCAGCAACGGGCAAGCGAGCGCATGCTGCGGCCACCACTCGCTCCAGTCCTCGGCAAGCGTTTCCGGCAAATCCTTGACGGTAATCACGCGTGCGGCGTTCTTGACGTGGGGCCAGAGCGTAGCGGTTACCGCCCCAAGCCACTGCGCGTAGGGCGCGTCATCTTCGACCGCGGCGAGCCCTGACACCGCCTTGAGCCGCGGCTTGCCGAACAGATCGCATCGGAAAACGGCCGCCTGGCGGAACGGCACTAGCTGAAAGGTTTCGTTGGCGACGACGAACAAGAGCTCTGCTTCCGTCAAGACCGCGCGGGAACGCGCCTCGAGCTGGAGCATGGCGGCGAGGGGATCCGCCGCCGGGCGGGCCGCGCTCATCAGCGGTTATCGAACAGGGCAGTGCCGCTCATCCCGGGCAGCAGTTCCGGGCCGGGATTCTTGACCGCCGCTTCCAACTCGACCGACTGGCTTGCCGCGTCGACGCGGGCGTTGATCGCAGTGACTTGACCCTGATAAGTGCGGTAGTTTTCGTCGATCGTTACCGTGAAAACTCTGCCTATTTTGAGCCAGGCGAGCCACTTGGACGGCACATTGAGGCGCAGTTTCGGGGGCGCATCGCTCACGATATCGACCAGCGGCTGTCCCGCCGTGACGCTCTGGTGCGGCTTGACATGGACCTTGGCGGCACGCCCGGCAAACGGCGCTTTCATGACGCACTCGGCGGCCTGGGTCCGGTAGAGGGCGAGCTGAGCGCGCGCCTTTTCCAGCGCGGCGGCGGCAAGCGCGACCTCGATTTCCGCGGCCGACTGCAAGCCCTGCAATCTGAGCTTGGCTTCGTGATTCTCGCGGGCAGCGGCAACCTCGGCGGCACCCATTGCCGTGCGGGCGGCCTGCTCCTCGCAATAGAAGACGACGAGCGTCTCGCCTTTCCTGAAGCCGGAGCCGAGCGAGACGTTCAATTTGCGCACGCGCCCGAGCAGGGGGCTCGCAAGGGTCGTCTCGATTTCGGAGGCCACCAGCACGCGCACGATGTATTCCCCGCCCAACGGCGCAGATATGCCCTGGGCATGCGCTTGGGAATAAATGCTCCCCGCCCCCATTACCAGGGAGAGCAAGAGAACCGCGACTTTCATCTGCCTATTTTGCCTCAGGCCCGGGCCGCCCGGCCAGAGAGTTTCCGCCGCTCCAGACGTTGATCGACCAAAGCTGCGCGACGGTCGCAGCTTCCGAGAACGCCGACAGTGCCGAGGGAGTGAGCCGCGACCCAATGGCGCTTACATAGCGGGAACTGCC
>LJTT01000007.1 GCA_001303585.1 Betaproteobacteria bacterium SG8_41 | reverse complement strand
GCCACGGGTTCTGTGGGTCACAGAAGTAGACTTTGATGTCGGTCGCCAACGTGAAGCGCTTATGCTCGGCCATCTCCTTACCGCGGTCCCAGGTGAGCGACTGGTAGAGCTCGCGGCTGATGGTAGAGGGCGCGCGCCCTAGCGATACGGCCACCGATTAAATGGGGCCGGGTTCACATTCCAGCCGCCTCAGTCTGCCGCCAGGCCAGTCAAGTGTCGTTGCATCGTTGTATCGAGGATCACCCTCTCCGGTGGGCGGTCGCGCTACACGTCCCGATGCTAGAGTGTCAGGCTCGACTTTTCGCTCACTCGGTCTTGACTCGTGACGCCCCGCGAGAAAATCGAGTCTGACTCTATTCCCGGACTGTTTTCGTTCACGACTTCTTTTTCGTCGACGCTCAAGTTTTTGTTGTCTTTTTCTTCCTGGCCGCCTTCTTCGTGCTGCCGGCAAGCGACCACATTTTTTTCTTCACTCGTCTCAATTCGTCACCATCTTCCCCACGGAGCCGATCCCAGAGCGACAGTCCTGCGCGTCGTTCGACTTCATCTGTTGTGCATTGGAAGCTCGACAGCGGTTTACTCTGTTCCTCGTTGGGGATCATGAACGACCACATGTCGAAGCGGCCGGTCTTCCGTTCTGCGAGTACCGATTTGAAGTAGCCGTGCGGGACGACCACTCTGCTCGTGCCGATCACGTGGATATCGTCGTCGACATCGAACAACGGACCACAAACCGCATAGACCTCGACGTACTGGTCGGTTTGCCTCGCCAGATGCCTCACTGCTTCTTCGAGGTCCTTCCAAATTCCGCGATTGAAGCCGCGAGCCTGCGGGCTCATGTTGCTGAGGAGAAACGTCTCGCTGTTCAGAACGAATTTCGACCGCCGATCCGCGCTGGAGACGAGGTGGCCCCGATCCCACAGAGATTTCTTGTCTACGGGGTGCTTCTCGGCGCTGTAATCCTTGAGTGTCGATCGAAACTTTTCCGGAATCCGCAGATCAATGCGGAAGTTGTCCAATCGAAAGAGATTCTCCTTGATCGCAATGTTATCTTCGTCGATGAGCTCCAGAGCCCATCGTGGCTGCCGGAAGAGAAAGGAGTATCCGACAATATATTGGCGGTTCATGAGGTAGAGGTCCGCCGTCGGGATTCCATATCGCGTCTCGGGTCTAAAACTCGGGATTTCGATCATGGTGTCCCTCCTTTCC
Source organism: Betaproteobacteria bacterium SG8_41 (assembly GCA_001303585.1). Lineage (GTDB taxonomy): Bacteria > Pseudomonadota > Gammaproteobacteria > Burkholderiales > SG8-41 > SG8-41. Next base: position 201,066 of record LJTT01000007.1, on the reverse strand, counting down.
TCGATTGGTCACATCGTATGAACCTCCAATGTATGACTCTGGCGCCAGCGGGGCAATAGGGTGATTCCCGACGTTTACCCACGGGCAATCCCAATTTCCGTTAAATGGTGGCGGGTCCACAATTGGGCCGCCTCGATTTGCCGGCAGGTCAATCAGTTCTTGGTGCATCATCGTATCGCGCGTTGCCATTTCTCAATCGGACGCTCTGCACGTCTTAATGCTTCTTCAATCTGAGTCTCGAAGCGTTCACGACCAAGAGGCCGGCCGCGATTCTGAGCGCGACACCTCAGGCCTCCGTGTTGGGGTCGGAAGCGGACATGGCGCCTCTGTAGCGGCGTGTAGTACTTCGCAAGTGCGGACCAGCGCGGGCTTTTGTTGAGCCCCTCCGAACCGAGAACTGGGGCTCGAAGAGTTAGGAGGCTCTGAAATCGATGGATCCGGTGTCTGAGTCAGCCTTGGAATGAGGATCCAAGCCCGCGGGAATTTTGCGGGATTGAGTTGTGAACCGTTGTGCATCGTACTGCGAAAGGCTGAGCAACGGGCGTCGTCGGCCCGCCGTTGGATCATAGAGTTACTTGTACATGATAAAACTACGAACCAGCGGGTCGTGGGTTCAATTCCTGCCGGGCGCGCCAGCTTCACGCAAAAAGGCCTGCATTGCTGCAGGCCTTTTTGCTTCAGGGATGATGAGGGCAGTGGAATGAGGGATGAGACACCGCCCCCGTTTGCTTTTCGGCGAAGCTATTTCGCGGCAAAGCAGTAGATTCGGGCGTCTCCCCCGGTCTTGGCGATCAGCGCCTGGGTGCAACCGATCGTCGGATGCGCGGAGTTCCATGACACACCCCACGGATCTTTGGTCGGCCCCGCGCGGTCGTGGTGGCCAGTCATCGCGGACCCTTCTGCGGTGTTTTTCGTCCAGTTGCCGCAGGTCATGTCCGGAAACCGCTGGGTCCCCGCAAAGGCGGTCCCGTCGGGACGCGATCCGGTCAGAATATCGTGCTGGTTGGGCTTCTCGGTGCGGCCGTTGACCATCTGGCCCCGCTCGTCGAGTGCCGTCTGCTTGTTGATGTTGTTGTTTGCCGAATGCAGGTCGTCGACATTGTTCGCGATCAGCACGCCCTTGGCGTTGTACCACGGGCCTTTGCCAATGCGGTCACGCGCGTGCACGACATTGGGTTCGTTCAGCTTGTGGCCCTGGCCGCTCAGGTAGGCGCGCCAGGTGCGGTTTCCGGCGCCCGCAGCGGCAGCCAGTTTCTGGCAATGCTGATCTGCTCCCGCAAGCCCTCCGAAATCGCCGCCCTTTCCGGGGTTAACGCTGGTGATGAAGAATGACATGCTGTTGTCGCCGCTTCCGCTCCGCGAGTAGTCGGTTGCGCAACCGATCAAGGTCAACGAGCCGGCTGCAAGCAATAACGTCCATCGAATCATGGTGCACATCGGAAACTCCTTTCGGGTGATACGTGTTTTGGGACAATTTTCGGCAGGCAGGCGGGAAATCTATTCGAAGTGCCGGCGCTTCGCAAGTGGTATTCCACACTGGGCCGGGCGCGGAAGATTTTTCTTTGCGGGCGGGATCAAGGAAGTTCGGAAACCATGGAATAGAGCAGGGGGGCTTGGTGTATCCCCGGGCCGTACGCGCGGAGAAATAGGGCCGGCAAAATTGGGTCAGGTTCATATCTGCGGCGATGCGTGCCTTGCCCGGCCGGCTGTGGTCAATCCACGATTCACGGATCATGACTTGCCCATCCGATGACTTGGCGGGCGCGCGAGTGCCACGCAGAAAGGCCTACATCGATGCCGGCCCTTTTGCTCCAGGGGTGAAGTCTGAGGGATGAGGGATGACCGGGATGCGTGTGTCCAAAGAAAGAGGTGAGGTCCTGTTCTTTGCGTCAGCTCCAGAAAGGTGGACCTGACTGCATTTCAATCAACGGAGCGGAGTGAAAATTTACGCGATTGACGATTCGCCCGTCGCGGCATAGATTGCGGGTTCTCGAAAAATGCATTGTTTGAAAACCCGATATTCATAATCTCGCATGGAAAAGGAACTCGTAGGGAAGTACACGATGCCCGGTATCGGCTTCGGGACGCTAGGCAGCGTCGGCGACGCCGGCTGCGCGCTCGTCGAAGCGGCGCTCGCCGAGGGCTATCGCTACATAGACACATCCCGGTACTACGGCAACGAAGAAGCGGTCGGGAAAGCATTGGCGCGTTCGTCGGTCCCGCGCGGTGACATCTGGGTGACAACGAAGCTGCTGCACCCCAAGACGCCGCCGCAGCCGGACCTCGCGTTCGAGCTGGACAAGAGCCTGCGCTTGCTGCAAACGGACTATGTCGATCTTCTCCTCATCCACTGGCCCAACCCGGTAGTGTCGTTGGAGTGGGCCCTCCGTGAGTTTGCAGCGCTGCGCGAACAGGGCAAGGCGCGATCGATCGGCTTGTCCAACTTCCCGACGGCCCTGGTGCGACAGGCCCTAGAGATCGTCAGCGACCTGGCGGCCAACCAGGTCGAGTACCACCCTTACCTGAACCAGCGCCCGCTCCTGGACCTGATGCGCGAGCAAGGGCTCGTGCTGGTCGCCCATTCCCCGCTCGCCCGCGGGGCGGTCTTGAACGATCCGGTGCTGCAGGAGATCGCCAAGCGGCGGCAGCTGAGCGTCGCTCAAGTCGCGCTACGGTGGCTCGTACAGCAGGAACGGGTCGTCGCCATACCCGGCGTCCAGAATGTCGAACAGTTGCGCGAAAACCTGAAGGTCCTCGACGTCACGCTCACGAATGAAGAGATGGCCGCTATCTCGGCGTTGGCCCGCGGAACACGTATTGTCAATCCGCCGCACAGTCCGGCCTGGGACTCTGCGTGAGTATCTGGGGCGGGCTCCGCACCAGGGGGTCGTGGCTCCCAAACCTGCCGGGCGCGCCAGCTTCACGCAAAAAGAGGCCTGCATTGCTGCAGGCCTTTCTGCGTCAGGGATGAGGGATGAGGGACCAGGGGTGACCTAGACAAAAAGGTATGGCTGACCCCATTATTCTTTCAGGAGGAACAGATGCCCGATATCAGCCAGCGTGCCCGCGACCTGGGCACTGAAAACGCCTTTGTCGTCCTCGCCGAGGTCAACGCGCTTGCGCGCCAGGGCAAGGACATCATCAGTTTTTGCATCGGGCAGCCCGATTTTCCGGCGCCGGATAACGTGCAGGCCGCGGCAATCAAGGCCATCCAGAGCGGCAAGCACGGCTATACGCCGTCGGCCGGCATCGACGAGCTGCGCGCGGCCGCCGCAACGTACATGGCGGGCATGCGCGGCGGCTTACCGATCCGGCCCGAGGACGTGGTGGTGGGCGCAGGGGCAAAGCCCTTCATCGCCTACGCGATCCTGTCCACCACTGACTACGGCGCGGGCCACGAAGTGATCTACCCCAACCCGGGTTTTCCGATCTACGAGTCGCAGATCCTTGCCAACGGCGCCAAGCCCGTGCCGATCCACCTGCACGAGGCGCGCGACTTCGCCTTCGACCCGGCGGAGCTCGAGCGGCTGATCACGCCGAAAACCCGGCTCCTCATTCTGAATTACCCGCAAAATCCCACCGGGGGGCTGCTCTCGCGCCAGGACCTGGAAGCGATCGCAGCGATCCTGCGCAAGCACCCGCAGGTGTGGATCTACGCGGACGAGATCTATTCGCGGCTTTGCTATGCGGGCGAATTCTTTTCCATCGCGCAACTGCCGGGGATGTACCAGCGCACCATCATTTCCGACGGCGCCTCCAAGACCTGGGCGATGACCGGCTGGCGCATCGGCTTCACCGCCAACCCGGCGCTCGCGCCGGTATTCACGCGCTGGATTACCAACACCGACTCCTGCGCCTCGCAGATCTCGCAGTGGGCGGCGCTGGAAGCAGTCACCGGCCCGCAGGACGCGGCGGCGAAGATGCGCGCGAGCTTCCTCGAGCGGCGCGACCTCATCGTCGGCCTGCTTAACAAGGTGCCGGGCGTGACCTGCCGCAACCCGGGCGGAGCATTCTATGTCTGGCCCAACGTCACCGAAGCCTGCAAGATGATCGGCGTCACCGACTCGGAGGAGTTCAGGAAGCGCCTGCTGAACGAGGCGGGCGTGGCGATTCTGGCCGACATCCATTTCGGATCGCGCGTGCCGGGAGAAGGGCAGCACGTGCGCTTTTCCTACGCGGCCTCCAAACAGGCGATCGAGCAGGGGGTGGCGCGCATGGTCGAATTCATCAAGAAGAACACGCGCCGGGTTGCGTGAGCGGCTGACGGTCCCGCGTCACTGCTGCGGCGGAAAGTTCCTGTTCGTGGAGTAACTCGCATCTCCTGCGCATCAGGGGGTCGGGGGTTGGAATCGCGCCGGGTACGCCAGATCCAAGATAAAAGGCCTGCTGAGACGCAGGCCTTTTATCTTGCTGCGAACCGAGCAAAATTTGAACTCAGCCGTTGTTTTGCCCTTTAAAAGTGCCGATGCGCAAATGGAATTCCTTACTCGGCGGCCCGAAGTCTCGAATTCGAAAACGATCGCTTGCCTATACGGGAACTACCCTTAATCTGGTCACCGGATACGCATGCAGTTTCTTGAGGCCGTCCTTCGTGAAAACACAAGTCGTACCCACCCACAGGCCCTTGTTCGTCCCGGGGATGATCGGAAACGCCACGATGGTCACGCACTGACCGGGCTTGTACACCCAGTCCAGGTCGCGCGGACTGAGACGGCTCGGCGTCTTGCCGTCCTCGACCACTCCGGCGTGGGGACGATGGTTGTAAGTGCTCCAGCCGCTCAGCAACGGCAGGCCGGTGATATATCCGGCTGACCTGAATGGCTCGACCCACCGGTTTATGTCCCGGCCCGTCATGCCGGGTTTGATTTCAGCGATCGCCTTGTCGTGAACGGCGACTGCGGCCTCGAACAGCTTCCGGTATTCGCTCGTCGGCTCGCCGATGAAATAGGTGCCCCAGATTTTTCCAAAATACAGTCCATAGCCGAGCGCAACCTCGGTCATGACGACGTGTCCGGCTTCGAGTGTTTGATGAGTGGGAAAGAAATCGGGATAGAAGCGATCCGGATTTGCCATTGACGTCGAGCCAATGTGAGAGAAAGGGTAGCGGCCCCCGAATCGGTTCGCCACCCCGTCCATGATCCCGCGCAGGTCCGAGTGGCGCACCCCTGGTTTGCTCGCGAGGACGACTTCCTCATGCGCGACATCACACAACACGCCGGCCTTTTCCATGCGTGCGATTTCCTCGTCGCTCTTCATGAGCCGGAAATCCTCGTACCAATCGGTGACCGTCTCGAAGGCCGCGTTGGGAAAAGTCGTCGTGAGATGTACATGATGCTCATGGGGCAAAGTGATCGTCCACCAGCTGGGGAGCGGCCCGACGATGCCGATCTTGCCTTTTTCCAGGCCGAGCTCCTTGAGCCGCGCACCGACCGCCGTGATGAGATCGAATCCGCCGACACGCACGTCCGCGATTGCCGCGCAGTCCCTGGCGTTCGTGATGTGGTAGGCAAAAGAGATGAATAGCGTCGGGTCCTCGGTCAGCGGAAGCACCACATAACTATGGGGAATAGCCGTGTAATTGGACAGATAAACCGCATTGACCTGGCCCGTATCCGTGCCGCCCCAGTGGTAGGCTCCATAAATGACCAGGCAGTCGAGCCCTTTCTCCTTCATGGAGGCGCGGATCGTCCGGCGCCTGTTCGCGTATTCCTGTTCTGAAAACGGCGGGAAGTAATCGTTGGGCGTTAGCACCGTCTGCTCCTCTCTAATGGGCGAGCGGCTTCTCAAATACCGATATGCAGCGTCTTTTTGTGTATACCCAAGTGGCTGCGGAAACTTTGACTTACGTCAAAGGCGCGCGATTCGCTGGTGGTGCAGAGGCGCGGACGGGCACCGCTCCCGTTCCTTCGGCTCACGGCGATGGTGGCTCTTCGTGCGGGCGAAGGTCGCGTACCCGATGCACCAGCGCCTCTATGCCGCGGTCGCGTATCCCAAGCTCCAGCAGGTGCTCGGCGGTGTCGAACAGGTATTCGCGGCAGCTGCCATTCAATCCCGCGCCGGTAGCCAGATAGCGCGCGGTCGTCTCGGTGTCGAGCCCCGGCGCGTAGCGCTCGTGGGTGCGGTTCGCGGCAAATACGATTGCCGGCTCCGGCCCGCGCCGCGTGTAGGCAGTGACCCAGACGGGGCGGTAAGACCAGGACGACATTTCACGCCGCCACACCACGTCGAGCTCGGTCACCGCAGCCTCGGGTGCGATCCGGTAGGCAACCCCGGCGCAGCTGCCGCCCGACTCGAGTGACAGCATGAGGCCGGGGCGCGCGGGGCTGCCCCGCCCCGCGCGCGCCCACAGGCAGAACTGGCGATGAAAACCGTAGATGCGGGCCGTGCGCCGCTCGGCGAAATGAAACGCCGGATTCCACATGAGGGAGCCGTAGCCGAACAGCCAGATGCGTCCCGGTCGCGGAGCGCGAGCAAGGATTTCGGCGACGTGCGCGCCGCGCTCTTCGTCGGTCATGAACCGAACGTGCGGGCCCTGACCGGCGCGAATTCGCGCGTGGTGGCTGCCGTCGAGCAGGCTCTCGCGGGTAATCCGGTATCTCTTCATCAACCCGTATTTTTACATGCGCGTCCGTGTCTAAGCGAGATCCGGAATGTTTCGAGGCCGCGCGACGAGCGAATTGGAGCGCATCACAGGTTCCGTTTACCGGAGCCAATTCGAAAACGCGGAGCGGACGCCCAACATTGAAGCGATCGGTGGTCAAGCACGACGCCGCGGCGTATGCTCATAAAAATAATCAGGCGAAATAAAACGAGAGGCAAAAGAAGGTGCTTTGCCGTTGCGGGGTATAGGGAGTAACGCGATGCAGCAGAAAGCGGTCAAGATGCGTCTGTGCTTGAAGGTCAACGGAAGGGAGCACGAGTTGTCCGTCGAGCCCCGGCAGACACTGCTTTCGGTGTTGCGCAACGAACTTGGCTTGACCGGTACCAAGGAGGGGTGCGACGACGGTACTTGCGGCACCTGCGTGGTCACCGTGAACGGTGCGATGGCTCGAGCCTGTCGCGTTCACGCCGACAGTGTGAGCGGCAAGGAGGTTGTCACGATCGAGGGGCTGGGCACGCCCGGGAGTTTGCATCCCTTGCAGGAAGCCTTTATCGAGACCGGCGCCGTCCAGTGCGGTTTCTGCACGCCGGGCGCGATCATGGCAGCCAAGGCGCTGCTGGATCGCAATCCGGATCCGACGCGAAAGGACATCGCCAGGGCCCTCGGGAGGAATCTGTGCCGCTGCACCGGCTACGTGAGCATGCTCGAGGCGGTGACCCGTGTCGCTGATCGTGGCCGGGGCGTCGCGTCGCCGCAGGTCCAGGGGCGAGAAGAGGCAGACGTGCGCGGACGGGCCGATGCGCAAGGCAAGGTGCTGGGAACGGCGCTTTATGCGGCCGATCTCACGATGCCCGGCATGCTCCACGGCGCGGTCCTTCGAAGCCCTCATCCTCACGCTGACATCCTCGACATCGACGACACTGCGGCCCGGGCGCTGCCGGGTGTCGTGACCGTAGTAACCGCTAAGGATGTGCCCGGCCTCAATCGCTTCGGGCGCATCACCAAGGATCAGCGCGTGCTGGCAGACGATCGGGTGCGCCAGATCGGCGATGCCGTGGCTGCCGTAGCTGCGACATCAGCGCAGACAGCGGCGGAGGCACTCGCGCTTATTCGCGTGAGCTACCAACCTCTCCCGGTCGTCGTGGATCCGGCCGAGGCCCTGAAGGAAGGCGCACCCCTTGTTCACCAGAGCAGCAACCTGCTCGACGATAAGAAGATCCAGTGGGGCGATGCGGAAGCAGGCCTTGCCCAGGCCGACGTCGTGATCGAGGAGACGTACTCCACGCCCTTCTGCGAACACGCCTACTTGGAGCCCGAAGCGGCGATTGCCTACCTGGACGATGAAGGGCGACTGGTGGTGCGATCGGCCACGCAGTACCCTCACCTGCATCGCAGGACGGTCGCCGAGACCATGAACTTGCCCGTGGAGCGGGTGCGGATTCTCCCCACTGTGGTGGGCGGTGGTTTCGGCGGCAAGACCGATGTCTCCTGCGAAGCTGTTGTCGCTCTGCTCGCGCTGAAAACACGCCAGCCGGTCAGGATCGTCTACAGCCGTGCCGAGTCGTTCGCCTCCACTACCAAGAGGCACGCCTTCCGCATCCGCTGCCGGACGGGCGCGAAGCGCGATGGCCGGCTCACCGCTCTCGCCGCGGAAGTGCTCGCCGATACGGGGGCCTACGCATCGGCGGGCCCCGGAATCATGATGCGGGCGTTTGTGTCGCTGGTAGGCCCCTACCAGTACCCCAATGTGTCGGTGCATGGGCAGGTGGTGTACACCAACAACACCCTGGCTGGAGCGATGCGCGGTTTTGGCGCGCCGCAGGTCGCCTTCGCCATCGAGTCCCAGATGGACCTCATGGCCGCGAGGCTCGGCATCGATCCGCTCGAGTTCCGGTTGATGAACCGCCGCAGGTCCAGTCCTGCCGCGGCCACGCCACGGGACATCGAGCAGGAATCAGCCTACTGGGAGACACTGCAGGCGGTCCGTCCTTACTATGAGAAGGCGCTGAAGGCGCGCCAGGGAAGCGTTCGCGGTGATGGCCGTTGGCGTCGCGGGGTGGGAATCGCATCGATGCGATATGGAATCGGCTACGCTGCAGCCAATCCGCCAATGGTGACTGCGGAGCTTGCCAGCGATGGCCGCGTCCGACTGTTCACCGGGGCAATGGACATGGGCCAGGGCACCGACACCGCGTTGGGGCTCATCGTCGCCGGCGAGCTGGCGTTGCCGCTGGAATCGGTTTTGGTCGTGAGCGGTGACACCGCCGTCACGCCCGACACGGGCGCCTCCACCGGCAGCCGCGTGATCTACACCGAAGGCAACGCGGTGAAGGAAGCAGCGGTGCGGCTCAAGGAAGCCATCCTCTCCACGGCATCGGAGCTGCTTGAGCTGTCATTCGAGAAGCTGGAAATAAGGGAGGGGCAGGTGGCGCCTCTGAAAGAGACAGGCATCTCCGGCCCGACGGTGTCCCTTGCAGAGGTCGCCCGGGCGAGGCTTGCGGCAGGGCTTCCCCTGCGGTTCGAAGGGAAATTTCATTCCGTTCCGATGCGCGACTCTTTGAGCGGAGGCGAGAGTTCTTATCTGGTGTACGTAACGGCCACGCACATGGCCGAAGTGGAGGTCGACACAAAAGAGGGGACGGTGCGGGTGCTGCGCGTGGTCGCCGCTCACGATGTCGGACGCGTCGTCTATCCCCTGGGTCTGAGGGGACAGATCGAAGGTGCCGTGTCCATGGGAATGGGGTTCGCCCTCAAGGAAGAGTTTGTTCCCGGCGAGACGACGGGTTTCAAGCAGTACCAAATTCCCAATGCTCGGGAAACTCCTGAAGTCGTGTCCCTGATGGTGGAAATGGGGGACCCCTCGGCGGGCCTCGGAGCAAAGGGCGCGGCCGAGTGCGCGACCGTCGCCGTCGCCCCGGCTATCGCCAACGCCATCGCCGATGCGACAGGGGTCCGAATCCATCGTCTACCGGCTACGCCGGATCGCCTGCGGGCTCTGATCGCCGGCGCAACCGGCTGAGGCCGTTCAACGATGCCTAACCCCCTTCGATCTTCGGAATAAAGAAGATCTCGCAGCCCGGCCGCACCGGCTGGGAATAATCGACCTCGTGGATCTCGCCGTCGATCGCGACGGTGGTCTCCTTCTCCAGGCGCTCACCCAGGCCAGGGTAGCGCTCGTCCAGCTTCTTGATGACACCGCGCAGGTTGTTCGCCTCGATCTCGAATTCCCTCACACTCCCGGTGTAGCGGTCGCTGAAATCCCCGGTGAAAATAACCCGCGCAGGGCACCTGGCGCCGGTGGATAGACCTTTACTCGCGACTCGTTCGGATGTCACCGTCCACCGTTCATGGCCTTGAGTATCTTGGGCGGCGACATCGGCAACTCGGTCATCCGTTGGCCGATCGCGCGGCTGACCGCATTGGCAACCGCCGCGAGCGACGGGACGATGTTGGCCTCGCCTACGCCTTTCACGCCGAACGGATGGTTGGGATTCGGCACCTCGACCAGCACCGTCTCGATCCGCGGCAGATCGGAGGCGACCGGAACGCGGTAGTCGAGAAAACCGGCGTTCGTAAGTCGCCCCGCCTCGTCGTAGATGTATTCCTCGTTCAGTGCCCAGCCGATGCCTTGCGCAGCGCCGCCTTGAAGCTGCCCCTCGACATAGCTCGGATGGATCGCGCGGCCCACGTCCTGCGCGGTCACGAAGCGCAGCACTTTCACCGCGCCCGTCTCCGGGTCAACCTCGACATCGCAGAGCTCCGCGGCGAAACCGGGTGCGACGCCGCCCGCGTTGACCGACACCTCGGCGACGATCGGCCCGCCGGTCACCGACTTCTTGACGGCGATTGCCTTGAGCGAGAGCGGCTCGAACTCGCCGCTTTTCTTGCCCGTATACCTGGCGCATCCGCCGTCCCAGACCACGTCCTCCGCGTTGACGTCCCAGATCATCGCGGCTCGCGCGCACAAGTTGCCGATGACCTTTTTGCACGCCTCGACGACGGCGATGCCGGTGGCGAACGTGGTGCGCGAGCCGGCGGAAAGGTGGCCGTAGCCGATGGAGGCGGTATCCGCAACCGTCGGTCGCACCTTGTCAAATTCCACGCCCAGCGTCTCGGCGGCCATCATGGCGAGCGACGCGCGCGTTCCACTGAGGTCCGAGCTGCCGGTCGCGACGAGGACCGTTCCGTCCTCGTTGATATGCACCGCCGCGCTCGACTCTCCGCCGTTGTTGAACCAGTAGCCCGCGGCGACGCCGCGTCCCTGGTTCTTGTTGAGCGGCGTCGTGTAGGCGGGATGCTGCATCAGGGCCCGGATCGTTTCGGCGAAACCCTCGTGCGCATGCTTGGGTCCCCACACCGTCGGCGTCCCGGGCTTAGCCACATTCTTCAATCTGAACTGCAGAGGATCCATGCTGATCCTGGCCGCGGCCATGTCGATGACGCTCTCAACCGCGTACGCCGAGATGGGCGAGCCCGGTGCGCGGTAGGCGGCCGTCTTGGGCCGATTGCTTACCACGTCGTAGCCCACCGAGCGCACGTTCGGGATGTCATAGGGCGAGAAGGCGCACATACAGGCGTTCATGACCGGCGAGCCGGGAACCGCACCCGCCTGGAACTTGAAGACACCGGCGGCCGCGACGATCCTGCCATCCTTTTTGATGCCGATCTTGACGGTCATGATCGATCCGGCTGCGGGCCCGCAACCCTTGAACACCTCCTCGCGGCTCAGCACGATCTTCACTGGATGGCCGCTCTTGCGGGCGAGAACGAGCGCAACCGGCTCGACGTAAGGGACATTCTTGCCGCCGAAGCCGCCGCCGATCTCCGCCGGATAGACGCGCAGGTTGCCGATATCCATGCCGAGGAGCCGCGCCGACAACGCGCGTATGACAAAGTGGCCTTGGCTCGATGCCCAGAGCTCCGCCTGGCCGTCCGTATCGAAGCGCGCGAGACACGCTTGCGGCTCGATATAGCCCTGATGCACCGGCGCGGTCTTGAAGCTGCTCTCCACGATCTCGTCGGCTGCGGCGAACCCGGCCTCCACGTCGCCGATCTTGAGTTCGATTCTCTTGGAGATGTTCGAGGGCCTGTCCGGCGCGGGCTCGATGCCCCGGGTGATCATGTCCTCGAAAAGCAGCGGAGCATCGGGCTTCATCGCGTCTTCGACGTCGATGACGTGGGGCAGCACCTCGTAATCGACCTCGATCAGCCCCAGTGCTTCCTCGGCGATGGTCTTGCTGGTCGCGGCGACGGCGGCAACGGGGTGGCCCTCAAAGAGAACTTTCTCGCGCGCCATGACGCTGCGCGTCATGTGCCAGAAATTGACGGCGACGCGCTCGGGGCCGACATACTCGAACTTCTGCTCGGGAAGGTCCGCCGAGGTCATCACGGCCTTGACGCCGCGCAGCGCCTGCGCCTTCGAGGTGTCGATCGAGCGAATGCGCGCATGCGCGTGCGGCGAGCGCAGGATCCTGCCCCACAGCATGCCCGGCAGCGAATAATCAGCGCCGAACCGGGCGAGGCCCGTCACTTTCGGCACGCCGTCGGGCCGCACTGGGCGGGTCCCGACGACCCTTAGCTCCTTTTTTGTGAACGTCATCGTGTCAGGCATGGTCAGCCCCCCGCATTTCGCGCGCGGCGTCGAGCACCGCATCGATGATCTTGTTATATCCAGTGCAGCGGCACAGGTTCCCGGCCAGCCAATAGCGGACCTCTTCCTCGGTTGGATCGGGATTGCGCTCCAGCAGCGAACGGGCGGCGACAAGAATTCCCGGCGTGCAGATGCCGCACTGCAGCCCGGCGTGCTCGAGAAACTTGCGCTGCAACGGATGCAGTCGCGTGCCGGCGGCCATACCTTCGATCGTCTGTATCGCTTTGCCCTCGGCCTCAACGCCGAGGACCAGGCAGGAGCACACCACGCGCCCGTCGATCGTTACGCTGCAGGCGCCGCAATCGCCCGTGCCGCAACCTTCCTTGGTCCCGGTGAGGCCGAGTCCGTCGCGCAGCACTTCGAGCAGGGTCTCGTGCGCTTCGCAAAGAAACTCGACGGCATCTCCGTTGACCGTTGTCGTTACGTGATGTTTCGTCATCAGCTCGTCTCCCTCGCCCTTGCGAGCGCGATTTCCGCAGCGCGCCGCGCCATCACACCGGCTATCTTGATCCGGAATTCCCTGGTTCCGCGCTTGTCGTCGATGGGCCGGCAGGCCGCGCTGGCGGCAGCGGCCAGGCGCTCGAGCGCGGCAGCGTCGACCTTGGAGCCGATCAGCGCCGCTGCCGCTTCAGGCACCAGCAGCGCGCGCTCCGCGACCGCCCCGAGGCTCACTCGCGCCTGGCGACAGACGCCACCGTCGTCCAGCGCAAGGTTAACGCCCGCTCCGACGACCGCAATGTCCATCTCGGTGCGCGGGGTGAAGCGAAGATAGGCATCGCCCGAATGCGGCAGGCGGCGCGGCAGCAGGAATGAGGTGACGATTTCGCCTTTCGCCAGCGCGGTCTTGCCGGGTCCTGTGGTGAAATTTTCTATGCGTTCCTCGCGTTTACCGTTGGGCCCGGCAATGCTCACCGACGCGTCGGCGGCGATCATGGCGGGAACGCTGTCCGCTGCAGGAGAGGCGTTGCATAGATTGCCGCCTACGGTCGCGCGTCCTTTCACCTGGATCGAACCGATCAGCTTGACCGCATCGATCACGCCCGGCCATGCCTTGGCGAACGCCTCATGCTCGACCAGGTCCATGCAGGTGACGGCAGCTCCGAGACGGAACCCCCCGTTCTCGGCGAGAATCGACGTCATCTCGGTGATGCCTTTGACGTCGACCAGCAACTCGGGCGCAACGTGGCCCGCCCGCATCCCGATCAGCAGGTCCGTGCCGCCGGCCAGTACTCTTGCCTGCCCATTGGCGCTCGAGAGCAGGGCTAGCGCCGCTTCCAGTGTTCTTGGCGCCTCATAACGCATCTCGCGCATTTTCCTCCCCTGATTTTTGGGCTATTTCAGAAAGTTACACGGCCCAGGTGGTTGTCATGACCCAGCGCCAGAGTGATGATGGGACTTGGCGCTTGCTGGAATGTAGCGAATCCTGGCACCGCAAGAGTTGTGTTAAATCAAGGTTTGCGGGATTGGTGCGAAATGGGGAGCAGGTCCCTGTTGCAAGAGGGAGGGCCAGTTTCACATTCCGATCGGGCTGCAGAAAGAGTAACCTGCCGCCCGTTCTTGCGCCGTGACGACTTTACGTTCCCGCCATCAGAACCCTTGCCGCCCAGTCCCACATGTAAGTGGTGCCGATGCTGACGTTGTCCACCTGGCAGTGATGGTAGCCGCCTTCTTCCCGTGTGAAGACTTTGAGTTCCTTCTGTTTCGAGCCGCAAGCCTCGATCGTGTGCTTCGCGTGCTCGAACGGCGCCTGCTGGTCGCCTTCGCCGTGCACCAGGAGGTAGGGGCATTTCATTTTCTGCACGACGCCATCGAGCTTGAAGCCCTCCAGCTTCTTGAACGCTTCTTCCTTGGTCTTGACGCCGAAAACCCAGAGGAGATGTTGCCAGGGCACCGACAGCGAAAGAATTTCTCCGCGCTCGATCCGGGCAAGACGCTGCTGCCATTTCGTATGGTAGTCCCACTCCGGACCCCAGGAGATGCAGCACGCAAAGCGGGGATCCATCGACGCGGCCCGCGGCGCGTAGTAGCCGCCGAGGCTGAGCGCCATGATGCCGATGCGTTTTGCGTCGAACTCCGGCCTCGCCGCAAGGAAATCAAATGCCGCGCCGGCATGCCGCTCGGTCTCGTGATGCAGGTACAGATTGCGGAAACGAATCGCCTCGCCATTGCCGGGGCCGTCCAGTATCAGGCATGACACTCCGCGTGCGGGGAGATCAGGAACGCCCCGGAAGTACTGGATCTCCTTGGTGACGTCGAAGCCGTCCAGGAACAGCATGACAGGGCCTTTTGCAGCGCGGCCGGGCGCGGCATCGGCATGCACGATGATGCCCGGGAGACTGGTTCCTTCGTACGGGACCTCCACGTGCTCGACGCGACGGCGCGGGTCCAGGCCGGCAGCTTTTCGGAACGCGTCTACGCCGCGCCGGTAGGCGGCCTGGCTCTCGTCGGTCTTGGGCTGCACGAAACGCTCGCCGACGTGATAATAGTGCGCGGCCCTGAAGAGGTACGAGGCGGCGGTGAGCGAATTGCCCGCGGCCGCGCTCGCGTGGCCCAGCTTTTCCAGCCGCTCGGCTTCGCCCGCCCATTCCTGGAACCAGGCCGCGTCATCACCGACGCGATTCTTCAGGCGCAGGCCGATACGATGCACTTCATCGATTTCGGCGCCGCCCCAAGGGGCGCCGCCCAGCGCGATGAGCACGCCGTGCGACCAGCGGTAGTTGTCGGGGAAATAGGTAAACGCGAGTTCCCCATCCGGCAGCTTCGAACTCGCCATCGGGTGTGTCCTCCCTTTCGATCAGGCTAAAAGCCGGTCATGTAACAGAACAGCAGAGCCACGTAACCACACGGAACCGTCCGCGTTTTCCTGCGCAGACTTTCAGCGAGCAGGCCATTGCCCGTGCGTGACCACAGCATTTCGTGGTCGCGGTGATCCGATTCCATATGTTGCTGACGGAGCGCCGGGCCTTACAGGCGCGGAATGCCGGACTCGATGATGATCTTGCGGAATTTGGCGACGTCGGTCTTGACGACCTGAGCAAATTCCTCCGGCGTATTGCCGACGATCACCAGGCCGAGGTCGTCGAAGCGCTTCTTCACGCTCGGCGTGCGCAGCGCCTGCACGATTCCCCTGTTCGCGGCGCGGATGGTGGCCTTCGGCGTGTTCGCGGGCGCGAACAGTCCGTTCCAGAACTGAAAGTCATAGCCTTTCACGCCCTGCTCGGCCATGGTCGGCACGTCCGGGAGAACCGGTGAGCGCTTGTTGCTCGTGATGCCGTACGCTTTCAGCTTGCCCGCCATGATGTGGCCCTTGGTGGCCAGTGGCGTGAGAAGCGAGAGGTCGGTTTCCCCGGACAGCGTGGCGAGCGTCGCCGGCGAGCTTCCTTTGTATCGGACATTGGTCATCTTGACCTTGAGCATTGCCCAGAGGGCGTCGCCGGCAAGTTCACCCGTCGCGCCAGCCACGGCGACGTTGTATTTACCGGGCTGGCTCTTCGCCGACTGCATCAGATCCTGGATCGTCCCACCCGGGAGCCGTGGATTGGCGGCAACCACCATGCCCGTGGTCGAGAACTGGCTCACGGGCGCAAAATCCCTGATCGGGTCGTAACCCAGCTTGCGATACAGCGTCGCGTTGACCGCATGCGTGCCGCTGTTGCCGACGGCCAAGGTGTGGCCATCCGGGTTCGCCTTCGCTGCAATTTCGGTTGCCAGGACGCCGTTGGCACTGGGACGGTTGTCCACGATCAGCATTTGTCCCATCACTTCGCTCATGACGGGCACCAACAAGCGGATCTGGGTATCGGACGGTCCGCCAGGCGAAGAGGCCACCAGCACGCGCACCGGCCTCTTGCCATAAGTCTGCGCGAAGCTCCCGGTCGCCGTGCTCGCAATCGCGACCGCCGCAACAACAAGGTACCATGACTTTTTCATGACGGGGTTCTCCCTGGTGATTGGAAAAGGGTTGGAGTTTTTCTGGACTGTTGTGAAAAGCGCGTGACGCGCATTCTAATCCGGCGCGGTCTCGTCCGGGGGCTCGATGGCGTGTCGACCGACCGAGGATCGTGGCGCTGCGGCTGCCGGTGCTTCAGGACAGCATCGGATGGGCGCGCGCGGGTTAAGCTTCGTTAGGCGCCCGCGCACACGGTTCCTGGCAGATAGGCCACATAGCGGACGCTCCAGTGCGATTGGAAGCCTGCAAAGCGCCCGTTCCAGCCGTCACTAAAGGCGGTTACCGCCCTGATCTAACGAACAGATTTACCTGGAAAGCGTGCGAGGCTCCAACATGAGGCCTGTCGCAAGCCTCTCACTTTTCACTAGGGGCGGCCGGGGAGGACAAGGGTTGCAAGGCGTTGCAGAACGCGGTGCGGGGCAACATCCGCCATAGTGAAGGCCGGGAGGTCCGCCGCGTCGAGCGTGTTCTTCACCAGCAGACCGAGATCGGTGTCGCCCTGCATCACCAGCCGGCGAGCAAAGAACAAGGTGTCGGAATCCTCGCTGCGCGACGCGAGGCACCCAAAATCGTAGGCCGTGGCGGCGATCGTGAGATCGGGATCGGTGGCCCCGCTCGAGGGAAGGAAGCGGCCGCGCCTGAAAGTGAAATTCAGGGTGAGGCCGGCGTCTTTGACCTGGAGACGAAGATTCTTTCCTTCGAGTGCGGCGCGAAGTTCGTCCGTGAGCAGGCGATCGCGCATCGCATTGAGCGCCAGGCAGAACGCGAACGCCGGCGGCGTCTGCGGCAGGGCGGTGGCGATTCGCGCCAGGGTGTCAGGCAGACGGAATGGCTTCATGTTCATTGCAGCTTTTGCTCTGGCAATCAGTGGGGTGCGCTGACGAGCTCCATGCCCGCCCGGCCGTGCCAGAACCCGTTGCAGCAGGCATCTGCTTGTGCCGTCGCCTGTCGCGCGGCCACGGCAGCGGAAAGCTCGCCATTCGCCCAGCGACGAAAAGCACCCAGAACACCGGCGGTTCCCTGCGACTGTGGGCTTACGCGCAGGACGTCGACCCCCATCGCGCGCAGCGCGTCCGCCTCGCCAAGGAGGTTGTAAGTCGCCGCGGACAGCGTCTGGGTTCCATTCAGGATGAGCAACGGCTGATCCTCGCGCGTCGCGAGCGCGAGCCCCCCGGGATGGTCAAGGCATGGAAATCCGCAGGTATCCTTGGGCACGTTGTAATGGCGGGCGGTAAAACAGCGCGCTGAAGAAGCAAGCGGCGCGCGACCGTGAGCGAAGATCTCGGTTTCGAGAGCTTGCGGCCGGGCGCCCTGCAATCCATCCAAGGCTTCGCGCGTAATTTCCACCGGCGCGACCCAGCGGCAGGCGCCGAGTTTCGCCAGCAGCGACAGCGTCGCGGGATTGTAGATGTTGAGATGCGGACCCGCCACGAACGGCACTCGCCCCCGCAGCAGCTGCACCGCGCCCCATTCGTTGGCTTCCAGCCGGAAGCGCGCGTTGCTCACGACTTTACGCACGCCTCGCAGATCGGCCTCGGATTCGATTAGGGCCAGCGTCGAGAGCACGACTTCCTTGCCGGCGCGTTCGAGGCGCTGGGCGATTTCGAGCCAGTGCTCGAGCCGCAGCTCGCGGCGGCGGGAACACACGACCTCACCCAGGTAGACGACGTCCGCTGCGGAGTTGGCGATCTCGTCGTAGAACGCGTAGACCGCGTCGACCGGCCAGTAATAGAGCAAGGGTCCGAGAGCGACCTTCATTTCACTTCCAGGCGCGGTGATAGGCGCCGAGCGTGTGGCTCTGGCCTTCGGAGACACGGTCGAGCGACTGCATCCACTCAGGCCTCGGCCTAAATGCGCGTGGCTGGCGCCGGCAGGCATCGATCGCATCGCGCCAGACGCGCGTCACCTGCGCCACGTACGCGGGACTGCGCTGGCGGCCTTCGATCTTCACCGCCCGGACGCCCATCTCCATGAGCTGCGGCAGGAGCTCGAGGGCATTCAAGCTCGCCGGCTCCTCGATCGCGTAGTACGTCTCGCCGCGAACCGTGTAGCGCCCTTTGCACAAGGTGGGATAGCCGGCACGCTCTCCATCGGCGAAGCGATCGACGAGCATGCCGTTGAGGCGGCTCTCCATTCCCTGCGGTGTCTGCAGCCAGCGAACCGCTGAGGCCGGAGAACACGCCCCGGCCATGTTTGGGGAGCAGCCGGTCACGTAGCCGGACAGCGCGCATCGGCCCTCGACCATGATGCATAGCCCGCCGAAACCGAACACCTCCATCTCGACCGGCGTGTTGCGCACCACCTGTTCCACCTGCGCCAGGGCCAGCACGCGCGGAAGCACGGCGCGCCGGATCTTGAACTGGTCGTGATAGAAATTAATCGCTTCGTAATTGGTAGCGGAGCCCTGGACCGAGAGATGCAGAGCCAGATCCGGATGTACGCTAGCGGCGTACTCCATCAGGCCGGCATCGGCGATGATGATCGCGTCGAATCCCATCTCCGCCGCCTTGTCTACCGCGCGCGTCCAGCGCTTCCAGTTGCCGGCCTGCGGGTAGGTGTTGATGGCGAGCAGCACCCGGGCGCCGCGAGCGTGCGCGTAGCGCAGGCCTTCGCGGGCGGCAGCTTCATCGAAATTGAGTCCGGTGAAATTGCGCGCGTTGGTGTCGTCGCGGAACCCGAGGTAGACACAGTCGGCGCCATTGTCCACCGCAGCGCGGAGCGAAGGCAGGGCGCCTGCGGGGCACACCAGTTCGAAGGAGGGCGGCTGCGGGCCGCTCTCGTCGGAAACGCTCGTCGGGGAGGAATGCACTTGGCGTGCTGTCGATTATCTTTAGGGCTGCATCCGGCGGCCGACGTCCTGGCAGCCGCCCAAAACAAGCGCCAAGTTACCGCAGGGGCTGCGCCTCGTCGTTGACCCAGATCAAAGGCAACCCGTGGCCAGGACGATAGCCGTTCATCGCCCTTTGCGAAACCGCGGTCAGGCCTCTACTCCTGTTTTGTCGCAGTGATTATCTGGAAATTGCCGAAAAAGTACGTCGTGCGTTCGCACACCCATCCCCCCATGTTCTCCAGACAGTCGAGCGGGTCGTGCGTATCCCACAGCGCAAGGCCCAGCGGCTCGAAAACCTTGAAGTAGACCCAGCTCAGGGCGCGCAGCACCCACAATTCAGGCCGGTGAAATTCGGCAAGATAGAGTTTCCCGCCGGGGGCGAGCATGCGCCCCGCCTCGCGGAGCGCCTGTCCCTTCAGGTCGTGCGGCAGCTCATGAAGCAAAAAGAACATGACGTTGGCGGCGACATCGCTTTCGGTCTGCTTCATGGCCGTGGCGTTATCTTCGATGAAATCCACTTTCCCTGAAAAGTCGGCAAGCTTGCTTTTCGCATGCAGGAGCTCGTTGCGGATGATGTCCGCGATGACGACGCGCTCGGCACCGCCCTGGACGGCGGCATTCACAACCCGCGGGAGCACGTTTCCGAATGCGCATGACGTAATGAGCACTTTCTTGTCTCTCAAGTCGGACTGCTTGAGCCCGGAGACGATCTTCGACACCAGCCGGCTATACTGAAAAAGCAATATCGCCGAGATCACGGGCTGAAAATCGACCAGTTTGATCAGCCGCATATTCGAATAGATCGGATAGACGTGCGACTTGTCGCTGTTCGAGTCTGATGACAGTCCGCGCATCAGCAGCGCCCCTCGCGTCACCACGAAGAAAAAGAGGCCTGTCGATGCAAGAAGAAGCAACACGGTAAATGCCCCATTCATCATCCACGTTTCCATTGAGCTTCCCTAAAGATTGAAACTTTCTGCACGCATCCTCCCGGATGCAATGAACGTTGGCCTGAATTTACCGTGCGCGTCGCGGGCACAGTTTGATCAGAATCAAAGCCGGGCGGCTGCAATAGGGCCCGTAGCGTCAGGAAGTCACGATCCGCTTGATGCCGCGGTGGTCGATCCTCTGCCGACACGCCCGAGGACGGCGCGCGGAGGCAGATCGCGGTGCTGGCAACGAGAGCTGTTGTTCGCTACGGGGACAGGAACTGCACGCTTGACGATGAGAAAGGAATTCTGGCGTGGAGAACGGCAAGAGCGTCAGCCTCGAACGAAATGGGAGGGCGTCGTAAGTAGTTGATTTAAAGTATAGCCGATTTCGGGTGGCCAGGGTTCCACGTTTAAACCCTATCCCCGCGGTCGGTTATTTGTATGACGCTGTCACGCTAATCAGTGCATTGGCGCGCAATGCAGACGAGCTTGTGTCGGCCAGCCGGACGTGGCCGGGTGGACCCGTTACTGCAGCGGCCAGGGCAGCTCTACATAATCCTGCAGCAGGCCCTGCGGGTACTCCAATGCGAGTAGATGCGACAGGACGCCGAGCAGCAGAACGAAAACGGCCGCACCGAGCGCGCAGGCCCAATGCGGCACGCGCGCCTTGACCCGCATGAAGGCGTAGATGAAGGCGGAAATGCCGATGACAAATCCGGCGACGGCGGAAACGGCCAGCATGCCCGCCAGCCACAGCAGGTAGTGCTCGTTGCTGCGCCGATCGACGGCGGCGCCAAATGCCGCCCGCTCGGTATCGAAAAAGACATTGTTCGCATGCTTGGCCCGGGCCATCTGGATGCCCAGCGGAACCAGGAAGGCGAGAGTGAGAAGGCTCGACGTGATGGGATAGAGGCCCGTCAGGATTTGCCAGCGCAATCCATCACCAAGGACGACCAGCGTGAAGACCAGAACCACGAAATAAAAAACAGTTTGCGGTGCGAGTCCGGTAGCCGCGTGAACTCCCTTTTCAGCCGGCTCGCCGCCCGACTTGTAGCGCGCCGCCGCAAAGATCGAGAAGACGATGAGCACGGCCAGCACGAGCACGATCGGCCGTTCGAGGAAGGTGAGCTTGTAGACCTGGAAAGTGTGATAGATCGATGCTTCGACCTTGCCCGACAGCACGAATCCGATCAGTAGCGCCGGCCGGGGCCAACCGAAGCGCTTCATGTAGACGCCGAGCGCGCCGACGATGAACAATGTGATCAAGTCGCCCCAATCGCGCGTCGCCTGGAACGCCGCGAAGAAAATGATCCCGAACATGAAGGGTGCGATCAGCGCGTAGCGGATGGTCGTCAATTTCGCGATCGGCGCGGCTAGAAAGAGGCAGGTTCCAGCCCCGATGATATTGGCCAGCGCGACCGACCAGATGATGAGGTAGACGAGGTCGAGCTCCTCCGTGATCATGCCGAGCCCCGGCTCGATCCCGATCAGGATGAACCCGCCCAGCAGCAACGCCATGCTGCCGGATCCGGGAATGCCGAAGAGGATGGTCGGGATGAGTGCGCCGCCTTCCTTGGCGTTGTTCGCGGCCTCGGGCGCCAGCACGCCCCGAATGTCGCCGGTGCCGAAGCTTTCGCGATTGCGCGATGTCTGGACGACGTGACCGTAGGCGATCCAGTCGATCACGGTATTGCCGAGTCCGGGCAGCGCGCCGCACAGACAACCGATCGCCGCGCAGCGCAGGACGATGAACCAGTGTGTGAAGGTGTCGCGCAGGCCTCTCAGCCAGCCCGTGCCGAGAGCCCCGGTTTCGGAGATGGTTAGCTGCCGGCGCAGCAGATCGACGATTTCCGGCACGGCGAACATGCCAAGCCCGACGATCACCAGCGGCACGCGGTCGATCAGGTATTCGGTGCCAAAGGACAGCCGCTCGATGCCCGTCACCGGGGCGGAGCCGAGGGCGCCGAGCATCAGGCCTATGCCGCAGGCGGCGAGCCCCTTGACCGCGTGCGTGCCGGTCAGCATGCCAACCATGGTGAGCGCCAGGATGATCAGCATCATCTGCTCGCCAAATCCCATCGCGAGGATGATGGGAATGGCGCCGAAGATGGCGACGCTGAGCACGGCCGCGCCGAAAACGCCGCCGAAGAGCGACGCGGAGAACGCCGCACCGAGTGCCCGAGCGGCTTCTCCCTTCTTCGACAGCGGAAATCCGTCGACAACCGTGGCCTGCGAGCCGCTCGTTCCCGGGATACCCATGAGGACGGAAGGGAAGGTGTCGGAGGTGGTCGTGACCGACTGCAGCCCGATCATTACGGCCAGCGCGTAGGACGGCTCCATCCCGAAGATGAACGGCAGCACGAGCGCAAGCCCTGCGGTCCCGCCGAGCCCGGGAAGGATCCCGACGATGAGCCCGAGGAAAACCCCGACGCAAAGGTAAAAAAGGTGGGTGCCGCTGAGCAGTGTGGTCAGCGCACCGATGAAGATATCGACGGTACTGCCCTCCCATGCGCAGTAAAAAAAACCGCCGGCGCCTCTACGACACCGGCGGAGGATTCAGCAGTCTGGATAATGATGCAAGCGCCTTACATGTCGTGGTTGAAGCGCTCCTTGATCCAGCCTTTGAGCCAGGCTTTTGTTTCAGGCTCAATGCCAGTTGCCATTTTCAGGACCTTCGCGGCATCGGCACCGTAGGACTGCTCATAGGCGCCAATCACCTTTTTCGCCGTCTTGCGGAACTGAGGATCGGCCACGACCTTCTTGGTCGCGTCTACCCAGGCGTCGACGATTTCGTCAGGCGTCCCCTTCGGCAGGACGAGCGATTTCGATGCCGTCACGCCCATGTGCAAAAAGGCGACGTAGGCATCGGCGGACGGGCCGCTCGGCGCTTTGCCGTAAACCTTTTCGTAGGCCTCGGTCATCGTTGCCATTTCGGGGTACGCAGGATCCCGCTTGATGGAACCGTCCGCGGCACCGTAGCCCATGGTAAAGACCGGAACGACTTTCCCTTCTTTTTCGAACTTGGCGACCTTGCGGCTGTAGCTGCCCGCGGTATCGTAGTTGATGTTGATTTCGCCGCGCAGGAACGCCTTGCGCTGCTCGCCCGAGCTCAGCCCGAACACCGTGTTCACGTTGTTCATTCCGAGCATCTGGAAGCCAAGGAGACCGCGCAGTTCCGACGAGGTCGGGTTCTTCGCGCCGTAGGTCAGCTTTGCTTTCTGCAGAGCTTTGATGTCGGCAACGATATCCTTGCCCCTCGCGCCGGTCTTGGGATTGACATAGAAAATCGCCCCGCGCGGCGACAGGATGACCGGGCGCCAGCTCAACACATCGTATTTCACCTTGTCATTGCCAAGCGCGAATGGGACCAGCGTCGAGGTCGAGCAGGCCATCGCCGTCAACCCATCGGGTTTTGACTCTTGGAACTTGTTCGCGCCCTTGACCGATCCGCCGCCAGGCTGATTGCGCACGATGACAGTCGGCTTGCCGGGCAGATACTTCGACAGATAGGGCTGGAACAGACGGGCATACACGTCTGCGCCGCCGCCTTCCTTGAAAGGAACAATAATGGTGACTTTCTCCCCGGCGAAATCGACGCCAGCGGCAAATGCGCCCGGTACGGCAATCGCGACGGCGGCAAATGCCGCAGCGAGGGAAGTTGCTGCGCGAGGAAATAACTTGGAATTCATTCGCGTCCTCCTCCAGATATTGGAATATTAATCCGCCCGTTGCCCCAGCTTGCTCTCTGACGGAGCCTGCCGCGAGCCGTGAGGCGGTTTTGCCGGCCACATTTGCCGCTTATGCGGCGCCCTGCAACCGGCGGAAGGGCAATCATGCATTTGCCAGGCGAGCCAGGTCAAGCGCAGGTGTGCTTGGCGCAGAAATGGGGCCGGGTCCGCATTTCCGGGCGCGCTTCGACATTGCGGACCCGACACCATTTCTTGGCGCTATTTCTTGCCATTTCATTCAAATCAGGGACATTCCAGAGCTTGGCGCGTTGCGGATCCCGGGTAAAGCTCGGCGTATGATATTTTTCCACGCAATTGAATGTCGTTGCCTCGGTAGGGGAATGATCAAACATTGGAAGCTTGGCATCGCGCTGCTGGGTCTTGCCGCCGGGGCTGCATGGGCACAGACACCCGTCAAGCGCGGCCGTTATCTGGAGAAAAGGTTCCTGACACCTTTTTCTGTTCGCTACGATTCGCTCAACTGGCAGGAGGCTAAATGAGGCGAGCAGACCACCGCTTTCGCGCCATCCATGACCGGCAGATCAAATGGCAGGAAGGCGCGGCAAACAAGCTGCTCACGCTTCCCCGCGGGGTGAAGGTCAAGATCTTCGCCCACGATCCGCTCACAAAACGGATCGACATGAAAGTGAAATTTCCAAAGGGCTACGTCGAGCCTGCGCACACGCACAAGAGCTGGCACTCGATTCTGGTGATCAAGGGGCGGATGTGCGTGGCCGGCAAGGATTTGCGGCCGGGCGACTACGTCTTTGGATGGGACAGGCTTCACGGCCCGTATGAATACCCCGATGGCTGCGAGGTGTTCGTGGTATTCATGGGCGGCGGCACTCAGCATGCCTGGAAGGAAGGTGCGCACCTTCGCCACCGGACGAAATGGCGCGCCCGCACTGTCGCGGGGAAACGCGCGTCGGCAAGGGGCGATAAGGCACGAGCGCGCGCACTTGCGAAGAAGCTCGCTGAAAAACCGTCGGGTGCCCGGCGCGGCACCAGGGCAAGGCGCAGCTAAGCTATACCGGAGGCCGGTTGCTAGCTGACGCCGGCGACTTATTTTGCGATATCGGCCAGCAGGCGCCGGAACTCGGCGTTGCTGCGCAGCAGCTCGCCGCCGGCAGCGATCAGCTGGTCCACCTGCTCATCGCTAAGCGCAAAGCTGGTGGGAATCAAGTTGAAAAACCTGCGTCGCTCCGGCGCGACGTCCCTGAAAGAGAGCTGGATAAAATAGTACTCAACGGGGCGGTCGGGTGTTGACAGCGCCTTTGCATAGTTCGCCAGGCTTTGCTTCGTCAGCTCGATGGTCTCGACGTTGTAGCGGTGCAGTTGAATGTCACTCATCGCGTTGACGGTCTCGATCAGCGACGGCTGTCTGGTCGTGGCGTCCATGACTGGCTCGGGGTTGGTGGAGGCGTTGACCACGATGACGACGGAGCGGCGAGGGGACTTTCGGCGGAGTTTCGCGAGGTAGGCTTCGGGCCCGCCTGCCGCCTCGATGATGTCAAACGCGGCGAGGAGACCGAGGTTGTCGGTGATGCCGCCGTCAACGAAATGGGCGTATCTGCGCTTGTCCTTGTCCAGGTAGGTCGCGAGGCCGTCGACCAGGTAGAGCTGCCGCTCATCGTCTCCCGCGCGCTGTCGCATCGCCTTCAGCGGTTCCCGCTGCGCCGATTCGCAGCCCGGATAGTTTTCGACAACGACAGGTTGAAAGATCACGGGTACCGCGGACGAGGCGGCAACTGCCCGCGCGATCGGGAATGTCGCCAAGTCGGAGCAGAGCAGGTTGAAGTACTCCTGCACGAAAGAGAAGCGCACTCCGTGGGCAAGGTCGGACGCGTTGATGACGATGAGCGGGCGGCCGTCCTGGACCATGTCGGCGAACGTCGCCCCCTGAAACACGTTCTCTTCGTAAACTTCGATCGCCCGTTCAGTGCGGCCTGTGCTCCTGAACCAGTTGAACGGATTGAAAAGCGCGGCCTTCAGCGCGCTCTCGACGTCGCGCCTGAGAAAGACCGTCTCGAAGTCGTCGAAGATACGCTCGCCGTGCAGGCCGTAGTAGGCGGCCGTGAAGCTCCCGCCGGAGACGGACGTGATGCTGTCGACCTCGTGCAGCAGTCGCACCGAACGTCCCTTGGCCGGGAGCTCGATATCGCGCAGCGCCTTGAGGACCCCGTAGGAGAAAGCAGCGGCGCGCGTGCCCCCGCCCGAAAACGCGAGGAGCATCTGAATGTCATTCAACCGCGCATCCTGACCCCATGCCTTGAGCGAGTAGCTCTTAGCCGCAGGCGTCGCCCCGAGCGGCAGGTTTTTTACGACCCCATAGGAGGCGCAGCCGGAGACCAGCACCAGCAAAAAAACCGAACCCCATCTCAGGTAAAACATGCTTCCCCCCCGTAGTGGTTCGCATCGATGATGCTCTACGCCTGGAGCAGGCGTTACAGTGCTCTTGTCAGGCGTACGGGAAAGATATCCGGGACTTCTCTTCGATTATCTTACTCTCCGCACGCTTACAGCGTGTCAAAAAACCGCTCCATTTTTCTGCGCATTGCCTGATCGGGCAGGCGCCCGCGCGCGGCGCCCAGATTATCGGCAACGTGCGCGGGCTTGCGCGTTCCGGGAATAGCGCAGGTCGATGCGGGGTGGCCGATGACGTACTTGAGGAAGAACTGCGCCCAGCTGCCGCAGTCGAACTCCGCGGCCCAGGGCGGAAGCGCCTTGCCGCGTACCGCGGAGAAGAGCCGCGCGCGGCCAAAGGGCAGGTTGATGAGCACTGCGACACCGCGCTCGAGCGCAAGGGGCAGGATGCGCTCGGCGGCCGTGCGGTTCTCGATCGAGTAGTCAACCTGGACAAAGTCGAGTTTTTCGTTCTTCAAAACGGTTTCCATCTCGTCGTACTGCGAGTCCCGCGAGGTGGTGACGCCAACGTAGCGGTAGCGCCCGGCTGACTTGCCTTCGCGCATGGTGGCGAGCTGCGTCGCCGTATCGGAAAGATTGTGCACCTGGATGAGATCGATGCGATTGGTGCGCAGGCGGCTGAACGAGGCGTTCATTTCCTCGAGGCCGGCCTCCCGTCCGTCGGCGTAGACCTTGGTTGCCAGGAACAGCTGTTGGCGGATCCCGAGCCCGGCGATGAGTTCGCCGAGTACCACTTCCGAGCTGCCATACATCGGTGCGGTGTCGATCAGTTTTCCGCCCGCGGCGGCGAAAGTCTTCAGCGTCTCGCGCAGCGGCGCGATCTCTGTCTCGGAACCGGTGCCATAACGGTTGGTGCCGATACCGACGACCGGCAGGCGCTCGCCGCTCGAGGGGATCGGCCGCATCGTTAGTTCCACCGCGCTTTGCGTGCCTCCGGCGAACGTGCTCGCCGCTGCGCCCGCGCCGAGCTTGAGAATGTCCCGCCGAGTGATGGTCATGGCCCAGCTCCTTGTTCGAGGGTCGGTTGGGGAATTTTAGCCGCCTGGTCCTGACGCCGGCCCAGCCAGAGCGCGAGCACGGCCCAGAGCGCGGCAAGCGGTGCGGCTGCGAGCGCAATCGCGCCGGCGGCAAGGCCGAGCGCCTTGAGGCCGGTGAAAATCCAGCCGCTCGCGAGGTCGCCGCCGCGGTAGATCGCGGCATCGAGGAGCGCCTTTGACTTGTACTTCTCTTCGCGCCCGAGCACGGTGAAGAGCACTTCGCGCGTCGGTTTGGCCAGGCCGTAGCGCAGCGCGCGGTAGGCCACTTGCAGCGCGATCAGGACCGTGAGTTGTGGATAGGTGCCGAGCCAAATGAAACCAACGGCGGTCACGAGCGGCAGCACCATGAGTGTTGCCCCGACGCCGATCCATCGGATGACGCGGGCAGCGACGAAGACTTGCAGCATGATCGTGCAAGTGTTGGACCACAGGTCGATCTGCGCGAAGAGGGCGGTGCGCGCGGCGCGGTCAGCGAGCGCGTCGCGGATGAGGTCGGCCTGCAGGAAGTAGAGCACCGTCGAGGCATAGGTCATCAGCAGGATGTAGCCGGCGATTCCCAAAAGATAGGGTGAGCGAAAGACCGTAACGATGCCGGTCCAGGTGCCGCCAGGAAGCGGCCGGTTTTCAACGCGCGCGGGGTTGGCGTCGCCGCCGAAGCGCCGATGCAGCACGCCCGCGCACCAGCAGGCAGCTTCGAGCGGGACGCAGGCCACCAGGAGGAGGATGAAAGGCGGTAGCTTCTGTGCAAGCGCGGCGGTGAGCGCGCTGCCCGCAATGGCGCCGAGCGAGCTTCCGACCGCGATGAAGCCGAAGAGGCGTTTGCCCTGCTCGTTCCTGAAGCAGTCCACCATGAGTCCCCAGAAGACGGTCACCGCGAACAGAGCAAACACGCTGGCCCAGACGTAGAACACGCGATCGATCCAGGCACGCGCGCCCTCGGGCAGCATCACGAGCGCGGCATAGAACAGCACGAGATTCGCGATGAAAAAGCGGTTCACCAGCGGCACGAACACGCCGCGCTGCCAGCGCGAGCTGACCCACGAATATAGCGGCACGATGACCAGCATGGCGAGAAACACGGCGGTCCAGAGGTACTGCAGGTTGCCGCGGTCGGCAGCGCTGATCTCGTCACGCACCGCGCGCAGCACGTAGTACGCGAACATGATGCAAAAGCCGTAGGCCGTGGCCCAGAGGAGCGGGGCAGCCTCCTCCTCGCGCGCGGCAACGGTTTTCAGGAGGAGCGTCTTGATCACTGCTCTGCTTGGTGTCGCGATTGTGCCGCGCGGCAAGCGCGGCAATGGGCCTGATCAGATATTCAGGCTGTTCAGAAGTTCCTCGGAACCGATTTGCCCGCGGACGAACGCGTTGAATGCGAGGCTGATGCGGGTATGCTCACCGGTCGTCTGTTCAACCCCGTGGGAAAGGTTCGAGGGGAACAGCACGACGTCGCCCACCCCCACGCTCAGGCACCACGAAGGAGCGTTGTACCAGTTGACGTATTCGTCCGACACGGATAGCTGCGCGCCGCTGTTGCGATAGAAGCAGATGCCGTCGACTTCCTTTTTCGCGTTTACGTAGAGCACGCCGCTGATCAGGCTGTTGGTGTGCACGTGCCGGTGGTGAGCCTCTCCCTTTTGCGTATAGTTGAGCCACGATTGGGTCAGGTAAAACTCCACCTTTGGATCGGCCGAGATGATTTTCCTGGCGTACTGATTGACATGATCCAGCACGAAGCTTCTCAGCGAACGCATTTCCGGGGCATCGAGGACATGCGTGTCAACGCTTCGGGTGTTGGAGACGTTGGGATGCGGGGCGTTTCGCATTTTGTCGAAAAACCCGTTTTCCTCGTCTGTGAAATGCCGCCCGATGCTCGTCCTCATGATCGGGGTCGGAAAAATCGCTTCCCACGTTACCATTTGTGCTGGCGGCCCTTAAAATGCGCGTTCGGCGATCGAAACCGGAACCGGCTGCCCGCAGATCCCGCTAACCGCACCATGCGGCTTTTGGCCGGAACACCTTGCCGCGTCGGACCTGTCGCTGTCGCGATGCGGATGAGTCGAAAGCTTAACGCATGAGATTCGATTGTTCAAAGCTCGGAGATTATGGCAAAGACACTGGACGAGTTTGAGTTCTTCCTCGAGAAAGACTGGTCGGACGGCTTTCCAGTCGTCACGCCGACAGAGGCGCGAGTGGATCAGATGCTCCAGGCCACGAAGCGCGATCCCGATGAGGTCATCGGCCCCATTCCTCCGGCCGGCGAGGTTGCGACCGTCCGCAGTGTCGCCATCCACGCCGTGATGGCCGGGTGCAAGCCGGCCTATCTGCCCCTGGTGCTGGGCGGCATCAGGATCATTCTTCGAGAAGAGCTGAACATGGGCGGTGTGCAATGCACGATGCATGGGGTTGCGCCGCTCATGATCGTCAACGGGCCGTACGCGGAAAAGATTGGATTGCGCGGCGGCAACGGCTGTTTCGGCCCGGGTTTTCGCGCGAACGCGACGATCGGGCGCGCGATCCGGCTCATGCTTCTGAACATGGGCGGCGGCATTCCGGGGCTCGCGTCGGCAACGGTGTTCGGCTCGCCGATCCGATACACGGCGTGCCTCACCGAGCACATGGCACTCAGTCCGTGGGAGAGTCTCGCGGTTTCGCGCGGATATTCCCCACAGGAAAACGTGATTACCTGCGCCATGGTGGAGAGTCCGCGTCTCCACTTCGACGACGTGAGCACCGAGCCCCAGCGCCTGCTCGCGGGCATTGGGGATGCAATGACCGCGCCGGGCTCGTGGAATATGTGGTTCAACTCCGACATGGTGGTGGCGATGAGTCCTCAGCACGCCATGTTGTGCGCCGATGCCGGCATGACGCGAACCGCGGTCCAGCGGCGTCTGTGCGAACTTGCAGTGCGTGAGCAGAGAAATCTGAAGCGCGGCGGAAACTGGCGACCGGAGCGGGCCCGGGCGATGGGTCTCGACCCGGATGACGACGATTGCCTCATCAAGGCGGTCAAGGATCCCGGGCGGCTGCACCTTGTCGTGGCGGGAGGACTGGGCCCCGTTACCGCCGTATGTCATGGCTGGAACGAATCGAGCCGCGCGGTGCACGGAACCTACGAAGTGTGACGGGCGCGGACAGGTTGCGCGATAATGTCGG
Organism: Betaproteobacteria bacterium SG8_41; assembly: GCA_001303585.1. Taxonomy (GTDB): domain Bacteria; phylum Pseudomonadota; class Gammaproteobacteria; order Burkholderiales; family SG8-41; genus SG8-41. The sequence continues at coordinate 170,762 of LJTT01000007.1, read as the reverse complement.
GAATATTTCTTTCTGATAATGGACGCGAGCATGACGAACGATCTGGGTTTCATCGATCCCACCGCAGGCGGAAGCCACCTCAAAATCGCGATGGCGCCACGGCCGCCAGACCTTGCCGGAAAGGTCGTGGGATTGCTGGACAATACCAAGGAGCAGGCTGACGTTATTCTGGAAACGGTGGCGGAAACGCTGCGCAGCCGCTACGGGGTCGCCAAGGTGATCATCCGGAGAAAGGAGCACTACTCCAAGCCTGCGACTGCGGCAATGATCGATGAGCTGGCGAAAGAGGTGCAGGTGGCCGCCGCCGCGCTGGGCGGGTGAGGATCCTGCACGTTGTGCAGTGTGCACGACACAATCGAGTTCGAGAAGCGCGGCATTCCGGCTACCGTTTTTCTCACGCAGGTTTTCAAGAATGCCGCGGTGTATCAGTTTCGTACGAAGGGAATGGACGGACATCCGTTCGTCGAGCTGCCGCATCCGGTGAGCAACCTCACGCCGGACGAGATGCGGACCTTGACGGAACGGTATGTGGGCGATATGGTCAGGCAGCTCACGCGATCGCGTGAATCGTGAAACGCAACGTCGCAGCGTAGATTTGCCGCGATTGCCGGTCGCGAGTCGCGTCATCGATCAATGTTTATCCGCAGCTTAGGTTCTTGGGGCAATTTGAAGGTCGAGGAGGATATTATGAAAAACCGATTGTTCTGGATTGGCTTGTTTGCGGGTTTGGTTGCCGCAAGCGGCCATGTTTTTGCCGCGCAGGGCGACAAATACCCGCAACGCCCGATTCGGTTCATCGTTCCGTACTCCGTGGGCGGGACGTCGGACCTGGTGGGGCGGCTGGTCGGTGCAAAGCTCACCGAGGAGCTCGGCCAGCAGCTGGTGGTCGACAACCGCGGGGGTGCCGGCGGCACCATCGGCAGCAAGCTGTTGGCCGCGGCCAATCCCGACGGCTACACGATCCTGGTTCAAAACATCGGGCTTGCGGTCAACGAAACGCTGCGCCCCAAGCGTGGCTACGTTGCGCTCAGGGATCTCGCGCCGATTTCGATCGTGGGCTTCACGCCGAGCGTGCTGATTGTGAACAACGACCTGCCGTACAAGACGATCGCGCAATTCGTCGCGGCGGCCAAGGCGGAGCCGGGCAAGATCGCGTTCGGATCGGCAGGCGCCGGCAGCTCCACCCACTTGTCGATGGCATATTTCATGACCGTCGCGAAGATCAAGCTCCACCACGTTCCCTACAAAGGCGGCGGTCCGGCTGTGAGGGACGCCATCGCCGGGCAGGTGCAATGCGTCATGGTGCCGATTCCGACCGTGTTTGGTCACATCAAGGCCAAGCGGCTTCGCCCGCTGGGCGTGAGCGGCGGCAAGCGCTCGCCTGTCCTGCCCGACCTGCCCACGATTGCTGAAGCTGGCGTGCCGGGCTACGAGTTCAACACCTGGTACGGTCTGCTGGCACCCGCGAAGACGCCGAAATCGATCATCGCGCGGCTCAACGCCGCCGCAGTAAAGGGGTTGAAGGACCCGAAACTGCGCGAGAAGCTGCTGGCGACGGGGATGGATCCGCAGCCGTCGACACCGGAACAGTTCGCCGACTTGGTACGTTCCGAGACGGCCCGCTGGAGAAAGGTGATCGAGGAGGCCGGAATTCCCAAGGTTTAAGCCGTTGTCCGGGTATTGAAAAAAAAGGGCCGGCGCTCGCGCTGGCCCTTCTTATTTTTCGAGCCGGCGCTGGTTCGTGCGGTAATGTGGCCACCGACTCCACTGCGGGAAGCTGTGATTCGAGTCGATAGGCGGGCCGCGATCCTTGCCCGGCCGCATGATGGGAAACGTCAAACGAGTCAACGGCACCACGGAAAAGACCGAAATACTGAGTGGGGTGGAAGACCATGGAACAGATTTTTTTCGTTAGCGAGGAACAGCGTGCCATCCTGGAAACGGTCAGACGGTTCGTCGAACAAGAGGTAAGGCCGCGCGCCGCGCAGCTTGATGCCAGCCCGGACCCGGCGGACGGGTTTTCCTGGGAGCTTGTCGAGAAAGCCCACGAGCTTGGCATCCGCACCATGACGCTGTCGGAGAAATGGGGCGGCCTGGGCACGGACTCCCTCACCACCGCCATGGTGATCGAGGAGCTCGCGAAGGGAGACATCGGCGTGTCCGTCATCTTTGCGCAGACGCTCAAGATCGCCCAGATCATGGAAAAGGCGCTCAGCGCGGATCAGCAGGCCCGCGTGCTGCCGAAATTCTCGTCCGACCCGCGCGGCATGCTCGCGATCGGTATCACGGAGCCGGACACCGCCTCGAACTATTTCCTGCCGTACCCGGCGCCGTTTCGCACGAGCGCTCAGAAAACGTCCGGCGGTTGGATCGTTAACGGGATGAAGCACTTCATCTCGAACGGCAACCGTGCGAGCTTTTATTTGCTTTTCGCGCAGACGGAGGCGGGCAAGCCTTTGGCCGAGGGCTCGACCTGCTTCCTGCTCGAGCGGGGCCGGCCGGGCTTCACCATCGGCCGCGTGCACGACAAGATGGGCGAGCGGCTCGCCAACAACGCCGAGCTCGTCTTCCAGGACTGCTTCATTCCGGACGAGAACGTCGTCGGCCAACCCGGCAAAGGATTCCCGGTGCTGGCGCAGTTCTTTCCGCAGAGCAATGCCTACGCGGGCGCGACGATCCTCGGCGTTGCCGTTGCGCTGCACCGAAAAGCGGTCGAGTGGGCGCAGGTGCGCGTGCAGGGCGGCAAACCGCTGATCGAGCACGACGGCATTCGCGCGCAACTCGCCGAGATGCGCATGTTGATCGACGCCTCCCGTTCCTACATTCACCGCGCCTGCTGGCTCGCCGACCACCAGGAGCACGGCTGGGACAAGACGCTCGGCGCGCTTCCCAAGGCGATGGCGGCGCAGGCAGCCTGGAAGATCGCGACCTGGACCATGGAAATCCACGGCGGTCACGGCTACATGAAGGAGTTCGGCATCGAGAAGCTGGTGCGTGACGCGGCGGCCTTCCTGCACTCGGACGGCGTCAACCGGACGCTGTTTCTCAAGGCGGCCAATTTCATGTTCAAGGACTGACTCTGCTTCAACGGAGCGACGCGCATGAAAGCAATGATCCTGAAGGGGCCCAAGACGGCTTTCGAGCGGGTGGACGTTCCCGACCCGGTGGCGGGTCCGGGGGAGGCGGTGGCCCGGGTGCTTGCCTGCGGCTCGGGCTTGACCATTCAGCATATCAAGGCAGGCCGAATCGCCGCGAATTTTCCGCGCATCATCGGTCACGAAATTACGGGAGAGATCGTCGAAGTAGGCAAAGGCGCCAGCGGGCTTTCGGTGGGTGACCCTGTTACCGCGTACTACTACCTCAGCTGCGGGCACTGCCGCTGGTGTCTCGCGGAGCTGGAGCCGCTGTGCGAGAACTGCGGGGGCAACGTCGGCCGAAACTGCGACGGCGGTTACGCCCAATACATCAAGTTGCCGGCCCACATCTTTATCAAGCTGCCGGAAGGGCTGGACTACCGCGCGCACCCCGCCGAGATCGGGGTGGTCAACGACGCGATTGCCACGCCGTACAAAGTGCTGCGGCGCGCCCGCGTCAAGGCGGGCGAGACCGTGGCCGTGTTTGGCGCGGGCGGCGGGCTCGGGGTTCACCAGTTGATGATGGCGAAATGGGCGAGGGCGCATGTCATCGCAGTGGACGTCGCGCGCGACAAGTTCGATGCGTGCCGCAAGGCCGGGGCCGACGATGTGGTCGATGCAGCGTCCAGCGACGCGGCGGAAGCGCTCATGGACCTGACGCATGGGCGGGGCGTTGACGTCGCCATCGATTATGTCTCGACCGCCTCCACGCTGGAGGCGGGGGCGAAGGCGCTCGCACGGCATGGCCGGCTGGTCACGCTGGGAGGCGCCGGGCAACGCTTCCAGGTCTCCTCGCTCGATATGCTGCTGAAGGAGCAGGATCTGCTTGGCAGCCGCTATGTGTCTCGCGTCGAAGTGCTGGAGGCGCTCGACCTCGTGGCGCGCCGGGAGGTGTGGCCCATGGTGACCGACATCCGGCCGCTCGAGGAAGCCGAAGCCGTCCATGAACGGGTGGAGCGGGGCGAAGTGATTGGAAGGGCGGCGCTGCTTGTCAGCTGATCGATCCGTGAATCGTAAATCGTAAATCGTGAATCGGATCCCGCTTAGAACTTAAAATTTAACCGCGGATAAACGTAGATAAACACAGATACAACTCAAAAACCTTCTGCATTCTGCCTTATGAGTTTTGCCGTGCCGGTCACGGGTCACCAGTCGATTAGCGTTAATCGGTGTGACAACGCTGGAACCCTTTATGTCGTCAGCGACATTCGTCGTTGATCCGCAGCACGAAGAAGTCTTCGCCGGGCTTTACGAGCGGCGCGAAATCGCGATGCTCGAAGAGGCTGCTGTTCGAGCGCGGCTCGAGCAACAATGAAGCGAGTTGTCGCCTGGGCTGCCGGAGGTTGATCCAAAGCGTGCCGGCAGGCAGCCGAACGAGCGTCTCGCGCTCTTCTATAGTGCTCTGCCAGCTCGCCAGGCCCCGCGGCGCCGCGTCCAGTTCCCGGGTCACGATATGCTGCACTGTCGCCCTGCAGTTCCGCGGCTCTCGCAATGTTTCGCGCTGTATATGCTGGCGCCCGAGCACTTCGCCGATCCGTTCCTGATTCGCGACGATGGCGTACGCTGCCGGCAGCACGAACTCATCGGAGGGCGCCATGCGACCCAAATAACGGAAGCGGTGCATTTCCAGCCGTCCATCGTCGATGCGTTGCAGCTCGATCAGGATCGTCTCCTGGCCAGGCACCGGCGCGTAACGCGCGACGAGGGATACGCGCTCGTTTTCGCCGGCCCGCATTTGCGACTTGCGAGCGGCGCGGCTGCGCGCCGCGATGGCATCGCGCTGCGCGCGGCAAGCCGCGAGCAGCTCTCGCACGCTTAGAAGCTGCTTGGCGGTGCGCGCACTGATATTGCCGGGCGTAGGGTAGGTCCCGTGCGGAGCATCGAGCCGGCTTTCGATCAAAAAGGAGAAGGCGCCCTCAATGCCGGCCCGGTTGCGGATGTTCCGCAGCGTGAGCCCGCCGTGCATGATCCGCTGATTGATGTCGATGATTTCGCCGATGTAGTTCGTGGCCCTGAGCCCGCGGCGCTGCACGCGGGCAAGCGCGTCCGGGCGGACCCGCTCGCGGCTGAATTCCGCGACCTCCGCATTGATGTTGGGATTGTTGGCGATCTCGAACTGGGCCTCAAAGTTCGTCATGTAACCCTGGCGCGCAAGCGTCTTGGCTTTGAAAACGCCCGACTCATGGAGATCGACGAAGACATCGGGCTGCCAGCGAACCAGGGCATCGAGGAGGGCGCGGCTCTCGGGCTGCGTCAGGGCGGAAAAATCGGTGCTGAGATTGACCCGGTTGTCGTTTTGCCGGCGGCGCGCGTCACGGCCGTCGGGATTGGCGAGTGGCAGGAGGACGAACTCCAGATCGGCCAGCAGGTCACCCTCCGGTCCCTCGAGCAAGTTCCGGGCGAGCATCAGGATCGCTTCTGCTCCGGACTGTTCCGTGCCATGCTGCGATCCCGCGATCATGACCCGAAGCCGCTGAGCGGGCGGCGCAGCGCCCGCCAGAGTGTCCAGTGTTTGCGAGATGAGCAGCGCATCGAGGGGCCTTCCGCCAGCGGAGTGGCCGAGAACGATGTGTCTGGCCTGCTGATCGTTGCGTCGCTCAAGAGCAGCCAGAAAACTCGTAACCGCGGTTGTCGAGCTGAGACGCTCGTATCGCGCTTCCTCGAGCGGCGTCTGCAACGCGGCCGCACCCGGCGCGCCGCCGGGCAGGAAAAAAACAATTACCCCGGCAACGCGCGCCGCCCGCGTCGCCAAGAGTGCCGCAGTCATCCAATCCCAGCGCATCGGAACATTTTCGTCCAACCCCTGTGCCTGTGACAATCCGGTTTCCTACCAGGTAGAGCCGTTCGTGGGCGCCCGTTATCACTCATAAGGGCGGTGCGTCGCGATTCACGATTCACGGATCCAGCTCGCTTGTTGCGGCAGCTATATAAGTTATAGTCACAGGTATGCGATTCGGCCTTTTCGGAACTGCGCAAGCCAATACCAGCAACCTCGGCGCCGGGCTCGGCCAGGGGTTTCGGGACTACGTTGAGTTCAATATCGAAGCCGAGGCTCTGGGTTATTGCAGCAGCTTCCTGGTCGAGCATCACTTCACCGGGTGGAACCAGGTCTCTGCCACCTTGAACCTTCTCACCTGGGTCGCGGCCCGTACCCGCACGTTGCGGGTCGGCAGCGCGGTGATGGTGCTGCCGTGGCACAACCCGGTGCTGCTTGCCGAACAGGCGGCAACACTGGATCTGCTTTCGGAAGGACGCCTCGATTTCGGGGTGGGCAAGGGCTACCGCTTTACGGAGTTCAAGGGTTTTTGCATTCCGATGGAGGAGGCCGAAGCGCGCTTCGATGAGGCGCTCGAGGTCATTACCCGGGCCTGGACCGCGAGCGGGCGCTTTTCTCATCGCGGACGCTTCTGGCAGTTCGAGGACATCAGCGTGGAGCCGCCGGCGTTCCAGAAACCGCATCCGCCGTTCTGGATGGCGGCGGGGAGCCCGGCCTCGATCAAGCGCGTAGCCGAGCGCGGCTACAATCTTCTGCTCGATCAGTTTGCGGCCCCCGAGGCTATAGGGGAGCGGATCGCCCTTTTCAAGGCGGAAGTCGAGGGGCGCGGGCGGGTGTTCGATCCGGCGCGAGTGGCCGTGGCGCGGGACGTCTTCGTTGCGAAGGACCGCGCGGACAAGATGGCGGCGCTGGAGCGGAACGCCAAGATGCGCCAGCGCACGGTGGACGTGGCACGCGCGCCGGGCCAGCAGGGCGGCTCGCACGTTCTCTCCTACAACCATACGGCAGAGAGCACCGAGGGGGTCGCGCTCTACGGAACGCCCGACGAGATCACGGCGAAGATCGACGCGCTGCGCGCGGCCGGCGTGAGTTATGTGCTTGCCAATATCGGCGGCGGCTCACGCGATAGCCTGCGGCGCTTCGCGCGGGAAGTGATGCCGACGTTTGCTGATCGCAAAGCGGCGCTGGTGATGGGCAAGCAGGTTTCAAACCTTAACCGCAGATAAACGCGGATACACGCAGATAAGATCAACAATTGAACCGCCAAGACGCCGAGAGAAGCAGAATGGAAATTGAAACGCCAAGCCGTCAAGGCCGCCAGGAAAAGCAAGAAAAACGGTTGAACCGCGGAGACGCGGAGAGAATCCAACTGGGATTCACGATTCACGATTCACGATTCACGATTCACGATTCACGATTCACGATTCACGAAGTTTGTTGTGACGGTAGAAATGATGCGCTGAGGACACATTGACATGCAGAAGAAGATAGCTGTTTTAGGGGCGGGCGCAATTGGCAGCAGCGTCAGCGCGGATCTCACGAAGGCGGGGCACGACGTCACGGTCATCGACCAATGGCCGGCGCAGGTGGAAGCGATGAAGTCGGCCGGGCTGCATATCCAGATGAAGGACGGGGACGTCAAGGTTCCGATCAAGGCCCATCATCTGTGCGACCTTGCGTCGGCCAATCTGGAGTTCGACATCGTGTTTCTCGCGGTGAAATCGAACGACCATCGCTGGATGGCGGAATTCATCAAGCCCTATCTAAAGAAAGACGGCGTGCTGGTCGGCGTCCAGAACGGCATGAACGACGACTCGCTTGCCTCCATCATCGGGCGCGAGCGCACGGTGGGCTGCGTCGTGGAGCTCTCCGCGGAAATCTTCACGCCCGGGCTCGTCAAGCGCAACACGACGCACAAGGGCACGTGGTTTTCGGTAGGCGAGCTCGACGGCTTCTACACCCCGCGCGTGAAGGAAATCGCGGCGCTGATGGGCCACGTGGGCCGGTGCGATGTCACCAACAACATCTACGGCGCGAAGTGGACGAAGCTGATCGCCAATTCGATGACCATGGGGCCGCGCGGGCTGCTGGGGCTCACCAACGGGGAGGCGTCTGAGCTGCCGGGCATGTTCGACGTGGCGGCAAAGATTGGCCGCGAGTCGCTCGCGGTGGGCGCCGCGCTTGGCCACCGGATCGAGCCGATATTCGGCCTGCGTGCGGACGAGTTCGCCGGCTCCAACGACGAGAACCTCATGACGGCGGTCAAGGCGCTGCTGGGCCACGTTGGCAGCCAGTCCCGTACTGCGCCCATCCACGATCACATCAAGGGCCGCCGCAGCGAAATGGAGTTCATCAGCGGCGTGGTGTCGCGTAAAGGAAAGGAGCTCGGTATCCCGACGCCATGCAACGACGCGGTGGTGGAGATCGACCGTCAGATCAACAGGGGCGAGCTCAAGATGGACGCGTCCAACTTCGCCCGGCTCAAGGCGCGGATTGAAACGGCGGGCTAGCGCCGCGCCGGAAACGCGAGGTGGGGCGAATCGTTCGCGACTGGCGGGGCCGCAGAGGTTCGAAATCCGGCAGACTTGGCGCGCGCGGCGGTAGAGGGCCTGCGATGGACAGACCCGGTTGCCGCTGTGCACTGCCCTAGTGCCTGATTTTTCTTGTTTATTGGCTATTGCTGACAACCTGGGCCCCTTGGCATACTATGTCGCACTTCCGTGTAGTGCAGGCTGCAGTGAGGAGGGTGCCTGTCTACAACCCTGCAGTATCCCCAACAAGAAATGGGTCGCGGGAGATAGGTTCCGCCTTTTCGTTTCGCGATAGGCGGATTTTTGGAATGCGGCGTCCGTCGGGAGCGAGGGACTGACGCTGGCGGTCGCGAAGGACGCGGTCCTTCTCCTGTCAGCTTTGTGCTCCGACCCGGCTTGCTGCGCCTGGCCGAGGATGAGTGCGTTCTCGGCCGGGCCTCATGCTGAAAATTGAGGAGGAGCACCATGAGGCATCGTATCGAGCCTTTTGTTTTGAAAGTCAGTGTTGCACTCGCGGCAGGGGTTTTTGCCGCGGCTGCGTCGGTCGGCGCCGCCGAGCTCACGCCCCAGGAAAAGAAACTGATTCCGCTGGCGAAGAAAGAGGGCGGGGTCACCATCATCAATGCGATATTCAGCGATCGGACCTCGACGCGCATGGCGGCGGCGTTCAAGAAACGCTACGGCCTGGGCGACGACTTTCAGTTCAACAATCTGCGCAAGGGCACCGGCGCCACCGTCGCTCAAGTGCGCCAGGAAATGAAGGCGGGCCGGTTTACGGTGGACGTTCACCTCGTGAGCGATCCCGGCTTCTTCGCAGCAGCCGCCAAGCAGGGCGCGTTCGAGAAGCTCGACAGCGGCTACTGGAAGAACCACGCCGACCTCGTAAACAAGGCCGGTCAGTACACGAACTATCCGTACGTGGTGGTTCCGCTTGCCTACACCTTCCAGCCGGTCTGGAACAGCGCCTGTCCGGGCATGGAAAACTTCAAGGCGACCTCGTATGACGACGTCCTTGCGGCGTCCCTGAAGGGCAAAACCATTGCGTCGGATCTGACCAAGAGCTCGACTTACACCAACACGACGATCTCTCTCATGGAAGCGGGCGTCGACATGAAGGGGATTTTCACCAAGCTCAAGACGACGGACCCGCTGATCGAGTTCCGGACTGAGCCCAAGATGCAGCTGGTGATCTCCTGCGAGCGGCCGCTCGACATGTGGAACCTTTCAGGGCGCGTCTATCAGAACGTCGCCAAGAAGCCCGAGCTCGCAAAGACGCTCAAGATCGGCTACTACAAGGAAGGCCAGGTCATGCTGGGCAACCAGGCCGCGGTGCTCAAGGGCGCGCCGCATCCCAATGCCGGCAAGCTGCTGATCGAGTTCCTTTTGAGCAAGGAGGGCGCGGATGTCTTCGTCGAGGGCGAAGCCCTTTATACCTTCCTGAAAGACTACCAGCCGCCCGAAGCAGCCAAGCCCTATCTGCTCAACCTCAGCGAGCACAAGCTGCTTGGCCTGAAGGATTGGATCGCGGCCCGGAAGCAGTTCAAGCCGGTTCGGGGTGACTGGACGAAGATGTTCAAGTAATGAGCGATTCCCGGCGTTGATCGACGCCGGGAGGAACTCTGGCCGGCCGTCAAGACCGGCCAGAGCTCTTCTTGATAAAGCATCAGCCACATGAGAACTGAAGCCGCAGCAGTAACGCTCGCCGGCGCGCCACGATCGATAGGCCGCTGGCGCAGTCTGTTCACCCAGGAATCAATTGCGACCATAGCGGTCAGCCTGATCGTGGCGGCAGCGGTTCTGCTTCCGCTGGCCACGTTGGTCGTGAGCAGCTTCCGGGTCCTCGACGACCTGGGGTTCAGCACGACCTGGGGGCTGGACAACTATCGCTTGCTCTTCACCGACCACGTCATCCCCGGCGCATTCGTCAACACACTGCTCATCAGCACGGGATCGATGGTGCTCGCCACTGTTCTTGGCGTGTCGCTCGCGTGGATCAACGCGCGCACGAATTGCCCGTGGCGGGAGAAGCTCGAGCCGTTCAACCTGATCCCGTTCTTCCTGAGCCCTTTCGTCGGGGCCATCGCGTGGCACAACCTGGCAGCGCCGAAGACGGGCCTGATCAACGCCCTGGCCCGGAATACGCTCGGCATCGAGGGCCATCTGCTCAATGTCGACAACATCTACGGAGTGATCTGGGTCACCGGCATTTTCTTTACGCCGCTCGTCTATCTGTTCGTCGTGGGCTCGCTGCGGCGGATGGACCCGTCGCTCGAGGACAGCGCGCGCACCACGGGTGCGGGCCTGCTTCGCACGACGCTGACCGTCACGTTGCCCCTGGTTGCCCCGGGAATCCTCTCGGGCGCGATCATCGTGTTCGTAACCAGCGCCGGGGAGTTCGGCGTTCCGTTCAAGCTCGGCGCTCCCTATGGCGTGGAGACGCTCACCACGCAGATCTTCACGAAAGCGGTGGGCGACGACGCCAACTATTACCTGGGCGCCAGCATGAGCATGGCGCTGGGCGCCATCACCGCGTTCTTCATTTTTGTCCAGCAACGGTACATCGCCCCCCGCTCGTTCACGACCGTGACGGGCAAGGGATTCCGTCCCAACGTTGTGGACCTTGGACGCTGGAAATGGCTGGCGCTGGGCTTGAATCTCGCGTTTATTCTCGTTGCGGTGGTGCTGCCTATCTTCTGCCTCGTGGTAGTGAGCCTGCACCCGGTTTGGGAAGGCGAGATCATTCTCAGCGACATCACCTTCCGGAACTACGTGAAGACCCTGGCCTTCTGGCGCACCGACAGCATCTCGGCGGCGACCAACGGCATCTTCAACAGCTTCATTCTCTCTTTCGCCGGTGCGAGCATCGCGATGGTGCTGTCGCTGGTCGTGAGCTACATGATCCATCGCACCAAGGGCTTCGGTTCGAGGATGCTCGATCTCCTGTGCGTCATTCCCATCGGCTTCCCGGGAATCGTGCTCGCGATGGGTGTGCTCGTGACCTACATCAAGACGCCGATCTACGCGACTTTGTGGATACTGCTGCTGGGCTATATCACGCGCTTCTTCCCCTACGGGCAGCGCAATATTTCCTCGGTGATGCTGGCGATTTCCGAGGAGCTCGACCAGAGCTCGCGAATGGCCGGCGCGTCTTGGATCACGACGCTGCGGCGTATCACCATTCCGCTGCTCAAGCCGGGGATCTTTGCGGGCTGGCTGCTGCTGTTCATCATTTTCCTGCGAGAGCTGTCGATCTCGATCATCCTCTACACCTCGGGAACCGAGACGCTCTCCGTCGGCGTCTACTATCTTGCGAACTTCGAGAACGAGTCACTGACATCAGCGCTTTCGGTCGCGCAGACCGTGGTGCTCCTCGCCTGTATCGTCATTTTCCGGCGCATGGCCGGGCGTGAGGCGTTGACCGCCTGATCGTGAGGGGGCGCTGCTGAAACATGGAGAATGAGAAGGCCACACCGCCGTACCTCGAGGTCAACGGACTGGTCAAATGGTTCGGAGCCGACCGGGCCGTGGACAACATCTCGTTCGGCGTCGAGCGTGGCAAGTTCCTGACGCTACTTGGACCCTCGGGCTGCGGTAAAACCACGACGCTCATGTCGATTGCCGGCCTGCACGGCATCGACGGCGGGGACATCCGCGTGGGCGACGTGACCTACACATCGTTCAGCAAGAAGCTTTTTCTGCCGCCGGAGAAGCGCGATATCGGCATGGTGTTCCAGAGCTATGCGATCTGGCCGCATATGACTGTGGCGCAGAACGTCGCTTACCCGCTCGAGATCCGTAAAATCGACCGCGCCGAGATCGACAGCCGCGTGGCGGATGTGCTGCGGCTGGTCGGGCTGGGCGACATGGCCGACAAGCTCGCGACCCAGCTCTCGGGCGGGCAGCAGCAGCGTGCAGCGCTGGCGCGGGCGATTGTCTCGCGCCCGCGGCTGCTGCTCTTCGACGAGCCGCTTTCCAATCTCGACCTCAAGCTGCGCGAGCAAATGCGCGTCGAATTGAAACGGATCCAGAACGAGGTGGGCATCACGTCCGTCTACGTGACCCACGACCAGTCCGAGGCGCTGGTCATGAGCGATGAGATCATCGTCATGAGCAAGGGCCGCATCGAGCAGAAAGGCGGTCCCCACGAGATCTACGCGCATCCTGTTAACCGCTATGTCAGCAACTTCATCGGGGTGGCGAACCTGCTGGAAGGCCACGTCATCCGGGTCACCAGTCCCGGGCACGGCGAGTTCGAGGTCAACCACGGCAACGAGCGCGTCATCTTGCCCTGTTGCCTCGGCGAGGGCTTGAAAGAGGGCGCGGCAGCCGTGCTTTCGGTCCGGCCGGAGAACGTGGAGGCCAGACGCAAAGACCCCGGCACGCCCCGCCTCGAGGGCGAAGTGCTCGAGGCCATCTTCCTGGGCAATTGCGTTGATTGCCGGGTGCGATGGGGCGCATTCGAGTGGAAGGTGCTGGCGCATCCCCGTGATCGCCTGCGCCCGGGCGAGCGCGTGTTCCTGCACCTGGATCCGGATCATTCGTTGGCGGTGCAGCCATGAGTGCGCAGGACAGCAGCTTCGTCGAGGTCGTTCAGCTGAGCAAGCGCTTCGGGGCGGAGCTGGCGGTGCGGGAGGTGAACCTCGCGGTGGCCCGGGGCGAGTTCGTGACGCTGCTCGGGCCCTCGGGCTGCGGCAAGACCACGACGCTGCGATGCATCGCGGGCCTGGAGCGCCCGGACGCAGGCGAGATCCGCATCGACGGGCAGGTCGTAACGGCACCGGAGCGCGAGATTCATTTCAATCCGGAGGACCGCAACATCGGAATGGTCTTCCAGAGCTACGCGGTGTGGCCTCACATGACCGTCTTCGACAACGTGGCCTACGGGCTGCGCGTTCGTCGCGTGAACGACGCGGAGATGAAAGCGCGGACAAACAAAGCATTGGAGCTCGTGGGGCTCGGGCACCTTGCCGACCGCTACGCGACCAAGCTCTCGGGTGGCCAGCGCCAGCGCGTGGCGCTGGCTCGCGCCATCGCCTATGAGCCCAAGGTCATTCTCTTCGACGAGCCGCTATCCAACCTGGACGCCAAGCTGCGCGAGCAAATGCGCATCGAGCTGGTCCGGCTCCAGCACGAGGTCGGCATCACGTCGATCTACGTCACTCACGACCAATCCGAGGCGCTCGTGATGAGCGACCGGGTCGTCGTGATGGACAAAGGCGTCATCCAGCAAGTGGGGGATCCCGAAACGATTTACGCACGACCGGCAAACGCGTTCGTGGCGAACTTCATCGGCGTCGCCAATCTGCTGGAAGGCAGGCTTCTCAGCCGCAGCGGCGACGTCTCCGAAGTGGAAATTCCCGCGGGCGACGGCTTCGCGCCCCTCCACCTGAAAGCAGCGGGGGGCGAGGGCGCTTCTCGCGGGCAGAAAATCATCCTCAGCCTGCGTCCCGAAGACATCTCGCTCCATCTGCAGCGCCCGGAAGGCGGCTCGGCCGTCAACTTGATGGACGCGGAGGTGATCGACACGGTCTACCTTGGCAACTTCCTCGACTGTCGCGTCAAGGTGGGAGCGCATGAGGTAACGCTCCAGATCGACCATTTCGAGCGCCTCTCCCCCGGGCAGAAGGTGTTTCTCACTTTCTGGCCCGATCACGGTCTTTGCCTGACGGAATAAAAGATGGCCTGTCCATAAGTTGGACTCACTTTTCCGACCTATGCACTGTCTGGTGTGATTGATGTGCACGCGGGCGAAGTTGAAAGCCATCTGAAAAGAAAAGCCGCGCACCTGGCGCGGCTTAAAATTGTGATTGCAAGAGGTATGCTCTTGATCTCACAGCCCCTTTCCGAGGAGGAAAAGTGGATTGGAGCAACGAAATGATGCGCCTTCAAACTTACAGCAACCTTACAGGCAGCCAAAAACGCGACGAGAAAGCAAACCATTCTCGCCCATTTGACCACTAGGATCCCAAGCCGTAGTCGGCGAGAGGTGAGTTCTCGGCAACCCGATGCAGAGCAGACCAAGATTCGAGCATCCAGCGGCGGCAGGAAATCTGCAACCCTGAGCGTTGATCTTGTTCGTTGAAGAAGTCATCCGTGCCCGTGACTCAATCGATTGCCCTGGGAGGCGCGCCGCCGGCGCCAAATGAGTGATCGCCGCGCTGTAACGACAGACACCAGGAGAAACATGGCACGAAACAAACGGGTCAAGATTGCCGTACTCGCGGGTGACGGCATCGGGCCCGAAATTACCGCGGCGACGACCCGGGTGCTGCGGGCCGCGGCGTCAAAGGCCAGGCTCCCGGTGGCGCTCAGGTCCGCACTGATCGGCTGGGTCCCGTACAAACGCTTAAAGACGACACTGCCTGATGCAACGCTTGCCGCCATGCGCGACTGCGATGGCTGGATCGTCGGCCCGACCTACGCCGGTGAATACCCCAAGGACGACCCTTATCGTGGGCACCCCAACGGGTTCATCCGCAGGAATTTCAAGCTGTTCGCGAATGTCCGGCCGGTCGAGGCCTGGCCGCAGCTCGATCCGCTGATCGAGGACCTCCGGATCACGGTGTTGCGAGAGAACACGGAGGGCTTCTACCCCGATCGCAACCTTGCCTGGGGATACGGAGAGTTCAAGCCGCGCGAGGACGTGGCGCTCTCGCTGCGCGTCATCACTGCGGAGGCGTGCCGCCGGTTCGCGCAATTTGCGTTCGAGTATGCAGAAGCAACAGGCGAGCGGCGCCTCGCGGTGGTCCACAAACGCACGGCTCTGCCACAGACGGAAGGGGTGTTCATCGGCGCCTTTGAGGCTTTGCGCAGCCGTTTCCGGAGGGTCTCATTCGAGCTGGTCAGAATCGATACATTCAGTTCATCGTTTCCGCGCGACCCCGGCCGCTATCGTCTGGTTGCCACGACCAATTTGTTTGGCGACATTCTCTCGGACCAGGCATCAGGCCTCGCGGGCGGCGTCGGTCTGGCGCCCTCGTTGAACGCCGGCCACGACCATGCGATGGCCCAAGCCGTGCACGGAACGGCGCCGGACATCGCGGGCAAGGGTAAAGCCAATCCCGCGGCCCTGATCCTTTCGACGGCGCTGTTGCTGCGCTGGATCTATCAGAGGCGCCGGAACCAGGCGTGCAAAGATGCGGCAGCGTTGATGGAGCAGGGTGTCAGGGCGGCCATTGCGGCGGGAACAGTGACGCCGGATCTTGGGGGCGATGCGTCAACGACGGCGTTCGCCAATGCCGTGATTTCCTCATGCAAAAAGGCATGAGGGTTTTAGGGGCAGCACCGGCTTTGATCCAGGTCAAGAAGCGGCACGAATGTTGGCACTAGGCTGGTCCCAGCCCCTCAAGTCCGGCAACGAGAAGGAGTTTCCACGTGTTAGTGCGCAACCATATGAGCAAGCCCGCGGTGACCATCGCATCGGACGCGGATTACAAGGCGGCCCTGAAACTCATGCAGGAAAACGCGCTGCATCATTTGCCGGTCGTGGATGCCGACGGCAATCTGGTGGGAATGGCCGCGGAGCGCGACCTGCTGCTCGCGGCGTCGCATTATCTTCAGTCGGCGGTTGAGATCGGGGACATCATGCACCGCGGCGTCGTGACGGTGCCGCCGGAGATGCCGGTAAGCGAGGCGGCATCCCTGATGATCGACAAGCGCATCGGCGGTCTGCCGGTCGTGGACGAGGGCGAGGGGCTGATCGGTATCATCACGGAGACCGATATATTCAAGGCCCTCGTAAAATCGCTCGACCAGGCGCAAGCCGCCTGACGGCGTGGCGTGAGAGCCGGCTCTTGCCGTGCATCATGCGCGGCCGGACCGGAACCAAGCGGCGCAGCTGGCAAAAACTGTCCCCGCATCCGGCGCTGAACAGAAGCGGACTCGTACTCCAGCCATTCCCTCTGCAACCGGTATCACTGCGCCCCCGGTGTGCTTTACACTTCCGGGACCCCATTCTTGTTTTATTCCGGCATGAAACCACCAGTGATTGGAGTGATTGGCCTGGGCATCATGGGCGGCGCGATGGCCGAGGCTCTGCTTGCGAAGGGCTACAAGGTTACCGGACACGATATCGTTCCGGCTGCGCTCAGGCGTCTTGGGAAGGCAGGCGGACGTCCGTTGGCGTCCAGCGCCGCGGTGGCGAGAAGCGCCGATATCGTTATTACGTCGCTCGCGACGGTCGAGGCCCTCGACGATGTAACCGGTGAGCTGGCAGCGGCGGGGCTGAGGCGGCCCCCCGCAAGACCCGTTGTGATCGAGACCAGCACGCTTCCTCTCGCCGACAAGGGGCGGGCGCTGCGGCGATTGCAGGGCGCACGTATCCTCGCCCTTGATTGCCCGATCAGCGGCACCGCGGTTCGCCTCAAGGAGCGAGCGTGGACGATTTTCGGAAGCGGCCCCAAGGCCGCTTTTGAGCGGGTACGGCCGGTGCTTCAGGTCTTCACCGACAAGGTGCCTTACTGCGGGGCCTTCGGCAATGGCAGCAAGATGAAATTTGCCGTGAATCATCTGGTGGCGATCCTGAATGTGGCAACAGCCGAGTCGCTCGCCTTCGGGCGCAAGATGGGCCTCGACCCGCAACAGCTTCTCGAGCTGTTCGGTCCCAGCCCGATTGTTGGCACCGGCGTCTACCGCCTGCGCGGGGCGATGATGGCGCGCCGCAACTACCTCCCCCCGACGATGAAGGTCCAGGTTTGGCAGAAGGATATGCAGGTGATCGGCGACATGGCGAAGTCCGTCGATTGCCCGGTGCCGCTTTTTACCGCGTGTGCGCCGCTCTACAGCGCAGCAATGGCGCAAGGCTATGCCGGGTCGGACACGGCTTCAGTTCACGAGGTGCTGGCGATGATGGCGGGAATCGGCCGCGCCAAGCGGGGCAAGGCCAGCCGGTGAGGAGGATTGCTGAGCACTGAATAGTGCAGGGACCGCGCAGATGCACGAAAACCTCAAGCTGGACATTTTTCCGCATATTTTTCCGAGATCTTTCTTCGAGCGCGTGAAGGCGCGGGCCGAAAGCAATCCCGGCCTGGCGGCGGCGCTGAAGCGCTGGCTGGATATTCCGGTGCTCTGGGATCTGGATGCCCGATTGCGCATGATGAGGCGCTTCACGGGCTACAAGCAGGTTCTGACGCTTTCGCTGCCAGCGATCGAGTTCCTGGCCGGGCCGGAGGAATCTCCCGCGCTTGCGCGCCTCGCCAATGACGGCATGGCCGAGATTGTCGCTGCATACCCGGAACAGTTTCCAGCCTTCGTCGCGTCTTTGCCCATGAACAATGTGCCGGCGGCCCTGGAGGAAATGGATCGCGCGATCGGCACGCTCGGCGCAAGGGGCGTGCAGGTCTTTACCAATGTGAACGGCAGGCCGCTCGATGAACCCGAGTTCTTTCCGGTTTTCGAGCGCTGCGTGAAGAAGTACGACTTGCCAATCTGGCTTCACCCGACACGCACCGCGAAAACCGCTGATTACGTCACGGAGGAAAAGTCGAAGTACGAGATCTGGTGGCTGTTCGGCTGGCCCTACGAGACCAGCGCCTGCATGGCGCGCATCGTTTTTTCCGGGATGATGGACCGCCTGCCGCAAATGAAGATCATCACGCACCACTGCGGCGCGATGGCGCCGTTTTTCGAGGGGCGGCTCGGGCCGGGAATGGATCAGATGGGGGCGCGCACCTCGGACGAGGACTACGGCGCGCTCCTGAAGCGCATGTCGAAACGCCCGATCGATTATTTCAGGATGTTCTACGCCGACACGTCGGTGAACGGATCGGCTGCCGCGATCCGCTGCGGACTGGATTTTTTCGGCGCCAAAAAGGTGCTGTTCGGCACCGATTGCCCCTTCGATCCCGAGGGCGGCCCCATGTTCATTCGCGAAACCATCCGCGCGCTCGGCTCGCTGAAGCTCAGGCCGGCGGATGCGCGCAAGGTCTACTACGAGAACGCGCTGGGTATGATGCGGCTCGACCTGCCCGTGTCGCGCCCGGCGAAAAGCGGGAGCCGCTCGCGCGGCCGCCGAACACCAAGAGGCAGGGCGTGATTCGGTCATGCGTGAGCGGGCAGACTCGGACGGTTTCGAGCCGGGTTGCCTAGGCCTGTGGACGCGTTAGGAAACGGAACCGGCGCGCCGGAACTCACGCGTGTCACGTCGCTGGCGGACGGGAACAAGCTGCTCACGATTGACCGTTTCGTGCCCCACGTTTCGACGGTGCCCGCGAATCGAGGGCGGATCGTGGGCCTGCATCTGCGGGAGAAAGTTCTCGCGGGCACTCTTGAGCGCAAGCGGGCCGAGCGCACCCCGGTCGTGCTCTTCATCCACGGCGGCTATTCGCCCTCCGTGGTGGCCTACGACCTCGAGTATCGGGACTACAGCTGGATGGCTCAGCTCGCGTGTGCGGGATTCGACGTTTTCGCGATGACGCACACCGGCTACGGCAGCTCGCCGAAGCCGATGATGGACGATCCGTGCAATGTTGACGCGGCAGACCAGGCACAGCTCATTCCCAGGGTTTTGAAACAAGCGTGCGCGCCGCGCTATCCGTTCAAGCTCATCTCGAGCCGGACGGAATGGGATGAAGTGGAGAGCGTTGTCGGCTTCATCACGGACCTGCGGCAGGTGGAAAGTGTGAGCATGGTCGGCTGGTCGACCGGGACGCCACGGGCGGGCGGTTTCGCCGTGATGCATCCGGAGAAAGTGAACAAGCTCGTTCTGCTTGCTCCGAGCACGTTCTTCCCGTCGGACGCGCCACCCGATCCCATGCCCGAGCCGGGGGCGCCGGTGATCCTTCAGAGCCATGAGATGCTGATGAACCAGCGCTGGCAGAGTCACGTGCGCACGGTCGGCCAGGTCGAGCATCCGGAGATACGCGAAGTCATGTGGCGCGCGTTGATGCTCGAGGACGGACTGGGCGAGCAGTGGGGTCCCGAAGGCGTGGGCGTCATGCGGGCGCCCAATCGGATGAACTACGGATGGCGCGCCAACGCGGCGCGTCTCGAGGCGCCCACGCTCGTGATGCTGGGCGAGCATGACAACTACGAGAAGCGGCGCGAGGCCTGGGGCGGTTTGTCGTCCTCGCACAAGGTGTTCGTCAGGATCGATGGCGCATCCCACTTCGTCCAGTACGAGCGCGGGCGCCACGTGGTGCACTGGTTGACGCAGGAGTGGCTGAGAAACGGCCGCGTTGCAGGCGAGAGTCACGCCGAATTCGCGGCAGATTGGGGCGGAAAGCTCCGGCGCCTCGACTGAATCGGATGCATTGCGCGGAAGCGGCCGTCTTTCGCAACGCGGCCGGCTTGCGAATTGCGCGATGTTCACGCCCGGCTGATTCGCGCCCCCGGGCTTTTGGATCCCGCGCGATTGCCGGGTGTCAATTGATGAGCTACGATCAGCCGACCAACGAGACTGGTGAATGGTGAACGGTGAATAACAAGCCTGAAGCGCTGGCGCGAGCCGGGAAAAAACCAGCAGTCGCTCCGCGGGATTCAAAACGGGGCTATCCCGACCTGCACGAACACCTCGAAGAGCTGAAGAAGCGGGGCCTGCTCCTGACCATCGAGCGGCCGATCGACAAGGACTCGGAGCTGCACCCGCTCGTGCGCTGGCAATACGTGGGCGGCGTCGAGGAGCACGAGCGCAAGGCGTTCCTCTTCACGAACGTCGTGGATGGCCGCGGACGCCGATACCGCTTCCCGGTTGTGGTTGGCGCTTTCGCTGGCAATCGCGAGATCTATTGCATCGGCATGCGCACGCCGGCAGAAGAGGTGCAACGGAAATGGGATCACGCAATCGCCAATCCGCTGCCGCCCCGGCTCGTTGACAGCGCTCCGTGCCAGGAGGTTGTCATCGAGGGGGAGGCCCTCAAGGACGAAGGCAACGGACTCGATTCCCTGCCCATCCCGATCTCGACCCCGGGCTACGACAGCGCGCCCACGCTTACCGCAACGAATGTCATTACGAAGGACCCCGAAACGGGGGTGCAGAATCATGGGACGTATCGCGCCGGGCTGAAAGCGCCGGACCGCTGCGTGATCCGCATGGCGACCCGCGTGGGCGGCGCGGGCGGCTATCAGTATTACCTCAAGCATCAGCGGCGCGGAGACAAGACGATGCCGTGCGCGATTGTGCTCGGCGCGCCGCCGTGCGTCGCTTTCGTGGCGCCGATGAAGCTACCCGTCGGGCTCGACGAGATCGGCGTGGCGGGCGCGGTTGTGGGCCAGCCGATCAACGTCGTGCGCGCGAGAACGGTGGATCTCCTGGTGCCTGCAGAGGCGGAGATCGTGATCGAAGGCCTGATCGACACCGAGTACCTGGAGCCGGAGGGCCCGTTTGGCGAATCTCATGGCCACATCGCGCTCGAGGAGTTCAACATGCCCATGCGCGTGACCGCGATCACGCACCGCAGGGACGCCGTCGTTGCTTCATACCTCAGCCAGGTGACGCCGAGCGAGTCGAGTGCCATCAAGCGCGTATCGTACGAGCCCATGTTCCTGTCCCACCTGCGCAATACGCTCGGGGTGCGTGGCGTCAAGCGCGTGACGCTGCACGAGCGGATGACCGCACTGCGCCGCATCGTGCTGGTGACGGTTGAAAAAGGCACGCCGCGCACGGAAATCTGGCGCGCGCTCGCGGGAGCCTCGAGTTTCAAGGCCGACTGCGGGAAGATCTGCGTTGCCATCAACGAGGACATCGATCCGGACAATTCGGACGCCGTGTTCTGGGCGATCGCCTTCCGCATGAACCCGGTTAACGACCTTCAGGTGCTTGACTATCGCAGCCCCGGCCACGGCCCCGAGCGGGAGCACGAGGCGGAGCGCGGAGATGCAACGTTGCTGATGGACGCGACGATGAAGGAAGAGCTGCCGCCGCTTGCGCTGCCGAAGCAGGAATACATGGAACGCGCCCGCAAGGTATGGGAGGAGCTGGGATTGCCCAAGCTGCGCCCGCAATCTCCCTGGTTCAGCGCGCCGGCCGGGGACTGGCTCCCGTACTGGGAGGAAGCGGCGAAGCGCGCTGCCGCGGGCGGTTATCTCGAGAATGGCCGCGCGAGCGAGAAGTTACGGCGCAAGGGCTTGAAACCGGAAACCAAATTCCGGCCTGATGAACCGTGACCAGCGACCAGCGACCAGTGACTGGAGTTTTGTGGGGCTCCGGAGCAGGGCCATCATGGTTTCCCCGATGTTTCTCCGAATCACCAGGTCGGCGAGATCGTCCAGCGGCGTTTCCTGATTGTTAAGGATGACCAGCGGCGCGCCGGCCCGCTTGGCGAGCCGTGGGAAGGATGCTGCTGGCTCGACCACCAGCGACGAGCCGATTGAGACGAAGAGGTCAGCTTGCAGGGCGGCTTCCAGCGCGAGGCGCATCTCGGTCTCGGGCATTCCCTGTCCGAAGGAGACGGTGCTGGTCTTGATCGGGCCGCCGCACGCATCGCAATCCGGGGCCTCGTCCCCCTTTTCTACGCGCTCGACCACGGCCGAGGTCGGCCATTCCTTGCCGCAGTGCTGGCAGGCCGAGCGGCGGTTGGTACCGTGCAGCTCGATGACGACCGTGCTGCCGGCGTCGTGGTGGATGCCGTCTATGTTCTGCGTGATGACGGAGGTGATGTGTCCGCGGCGCTCGAGCTCGGCGATCACGAGGTGCCCATCGTTGGGGCGGGCATCGGCGCAGCGGCGGAACATGCGCGCGCCGCGCTGCCAGGCGCGAACGCGCGCGTCCCTGTCGGCCATGAAGTCCTGATAGTAGACCGGCGTTTCCGTGGTCCAGACACCCTGTGGTCCCCGAAAATCCGGAATGCCGCTCTCCGTGCTGATGCCGGCGCCGGTGAACGCCACGCCGCGCTTGGCCGCGCGCACGAGCTCTGCGAAACGGGCAAGTTCGCTCATCGGTCACGAAGATACGCAAAAAATAAAACCACTATTAACCGCAGATGCACGCAGATAAACACAGATCGATCTATTAAAAAACCTTAAGCCTTAAGCCTTAAGCCTTAAGCCTTAAGCCTTAAACCTTAAACCTTAAACCTTAAACCTTGAACCTTGAACGGCAGATATCGGCCGCCGAAGAGCGCCTATCAATAATTAACCGGAAGTCGGGAATCGCAAATCGACTGCAGCCTCGTAGAGTAATAAAGTTCCTGGCGGCCTTGGCATGATGGCGGTTCAAATTCAGCGGCGCTCGATTCCGGCTGCCTTCACGACGCGCGCCCATTTGGCGAACTCGGCCTTGATCACATCATCAAATTCCTTTGGAGAGCTGCCCAATGCCTCGACGCCGCTGCGCAGGAGCAGCTTCTTGACCTCTGCGATCTGCAGCACTTTTACGGCCTCTCTATTGAGTTGCGTGATAATGGCCCGGGGCGTCCCATCAGGAGCCAGCATGCCAACCCATGAAGCGTGCTCGTATCCGGGCACGCCGGCTTCTTGAATTGTCGGATACTCGGGCACGGCAACCGAGCGCTTCGCGGTGGACACGGCGAGCGGACGCAGCCGCCCCGATTTCACGTGCGGCATCGCCGTAGAGATGGCAGCAAAGTAGAGCTGGACCTGCCCGCCCAGCAACGCGGTCATGCCGGGTGAGCCCCCTTTGTAGGGAATGTTGACCATCTTTGTGTCCGTCAGATGCAGAAACAGCTCCGTTGCCATATGCGTGCTGGTGCCGATGCCACTGGAGGCATAGTTGAGCACGCCGGGTTTCGCTTTTGCCAGTGCGATGAGTTCCTTCACCGATTTCACCGGCAGCGACGGATGCACGACGAGGATATGGGGCAGGGTCACGAGCTGGCTGATGGGCGTGAAGTCGCGGAGCACGTCGTAGGGTACCTTCTTCCTGATATTCGGCGTGATGGTAAAGGAGGCCGCGACAACCAGCAGTGTATGGCCGTCGGGGGACGCCTTGGCCGCGATGTCGGTGCCGTTGATGCTGCCGGCGCCCGGCCGGTTGTCCACGACCATGGGCTGGCCGATCGCATCCGCCATGCGTTGTCCCACGGCCCGCGCCACGAGATCCGTCGACCCGCCCGCGCTCTGCGGCACGATTACCCGGACGGGCCGGGCGGGATAGTTTTGCGCGGCCGCTCCCGTCATGCCAAGAACCGCAAACCCGATCAAAGCTGCCGGTCCGCAGCACCTGGCCAGGCGCTTGATGCTCGAAAAAGTCGTCCTGTCGTTCTGCATGCTCATCCCCTTTGTTCACTGTTGGTCCCGCAGGCCGGGTCTAGTCGAATGGTTGTGCAAACCCATCAGCACGGGGCCGGCTCGAGTCTGGAGTGCGGTTGCGGCGCCCATCCCGATGATCTACGATCACGGGCCTGTCGCCGCTGGTGCGGAGCATGAGGCGCGCTCCGTACCTCATGTGGGTGGCAGTATATCCGGACGACGGGACGGGCGGTTGCCCGTCATGATCACCCTTCAATAGGCACGACACCCCATGAAGATCCTGGTATTTGGTGCCGGCGCGATCGGCGGCTATCTCGGCGGGATACTCACGGCCGCAGGCGCGGACGTTACGCTGGTGGCACGCGGGGCCCAGTACGAGGCCCTGGCCGGCGGGGAGCTGGTGCTGGAGAGCGCCAAGAGCGGGCGCTCCCTATCCACGCGTGTTCGCGTTTGCAAGCAAGGCAACGAGACGCCACCCTATGAGCTCGTCTTTGTCGGGCTGAAGGCGCACCACCTCGCCGGTACCGCGAAGCACATCGCGGGGCTGTGCTCCTCGAGCGGAACAATTGTCCTGCCGCAGAACGGGATTCCCTGGTGGTATTTTGAGAAGCTCGATACCCCGCTGCGTGGCACGCGGCTTCCGTCGCTGGATCCCGATGGCGAACTCGCGAAGGCGTTCCGGCTCGATTCCCTCGTCGGCGGCGTTGCGTACCGGCCCGCGGACCTGGTCAAGCCGGGCCATATTCGCTATGCCGATCAGCCCACCGACCGGCTGGTCATCGGCGAGCTTGATAACCGGCTCACGCCGCGCTTGCAGACGATCGCGTCGGTAGTCGGGGCGGCGGGCTGGCCAGTGACCACAACCGACGATATCCGGGGCTTCAAGTGGAGCAAGCAAATGTCGAACGCGGTGTTCAATCCGCTGGGCGCGATTACTCAGTCCACGGCCCTGGATGCGGTTCGCTACCCGAAGACCCGCCGCGTCGCGACTGACATGCTGAGGGAGGTCTTTTCAGTCGCCGGCTCGGTGGGCGTGGTGCCGGAGATGACCCCGGAGCGCATGATCGAATACAGCGAGAAGCGCGTCAGCATGCTGTCCTCGACGCTGCAGGACGTGCGGGCCGGGCGCGAGCTCGAGCTCGATGCGCTCGTGAACGCGGTGATCGACATTGCCCGGCTGACCAATACGCCGGTGCCCACGCTGGAGACGGTGGCCGCGTGCGCCGCATTGCTCAATCGGCAGATTGTCGAAGACCGCGTGGCAATCGTGCCGCGGCCGGTCAACGCCTGATTCAGAAGCCGCCAACCTGGGCAGCGACAACCAGCCACCAATCATTGGGGGACCTGCATGAAACTGGCGTTCGTCATACACAACGAATATTTCACGCCCAGGGTGATGGAACTGCTGAAGGATGCCGGCATCGATTACTACACGCGCTGGGGCCAGGCGCACGGAAAGGGCCCCGGTACGGAGCCTCATGTCGGCAGCGGGGGATTTGCCAGTACCAATGCCGTGTTGATGATCGGATTCCCGGAGGACGCGCCGCTCGCGGCCCTGATCAAGGCAATTACTGCGGCAAACGAGGAGATTACGCGTCCGGCAGACAAGATTCGCCTTTTTCAGTTGCCGCTGGAGCGCATCGTGTGAGGTAGCTGGTGCGGCGCCTGGATGCGGATAATTGGCGGAGAAGAGAACAAAAAAACGGCCTGCATTTTGCAGGCCCGAGGAACGCAGCGCTTCTGGACGGATGCAATCTAGAGTACGGTCAGCGCCTGATTCATCTTGTCGAGCACATAGTAGAACATGAAGGAACCGGCCAGGAGACACATCAGCGTGATCCGCTTGATGGTTTGCCACATGCGTACGAGCTGTTTGCTTTCTTCGCGCTCTTTTAAGGGCTGTGCGCGAAGCCCGAAGAATTCCTCGCGCAGCTTAAACTCGGCCATGTCCATGATCGTCATGTCCTCTGGTGACTTGAGCCCCCGGAGCTGAAGTCGTGTATCCACGTCCCCGCTTGTTATTGCAGAGCGGAAGGTATTGATAGCACGCCGCATGAAATTGGTAAGTGAAGCCTGTCACGGCTCGCCGCTCGGCCAACGATCCGGTGCGCTTTTAAAAAAAGATCATTTAAATCAGTGTGATGGTTGTCGGGCTGGAAAACGCCGGCGAGCGTTAGTGAGGATTGCGCGGTAATACGTCACACTTGATTGATGGAAACTAGGGTCACGGGCGAGGGACGGCGGGCCGCTAGGCTATACGGTCTCGAAGGCTGCGCGTTGAAAGGACACGTCCGCCCGACCGTCCATCATCGCAACCTTGCCGAAAATTGAGACGCGGAGTAGAGCTATGAACAGGAATTTCGTGCGGTCAAATACGACGCCCGGAAAAATCAAAGAAGCGGCGCGGGAACGCCTCCAGGTGACTGTTAAATGGAGCCTCGCGCGCCATCTCTTAAGAGGGCGTTGGTGATCAAGGGCAGGGCCGCCGCGTGAAATCCATCGAACTGCCCGAGGAGCTGAAGCCGGGTCTGACGGGCGCTGCCGAGATCGTCGTCGGCACGCGCGATACGGCGCCGCATGTCGGCAGCGGCAAAATCGGCGTGCTTGCGACGCCCATCATGGTCAATCTCATGGAGGCCGCTGCGCTGCAGGCCGTTGAGAGACTTCTCCCGCCCGGTTATCAGACGGTGGGAACGCATCTGGATGTAAAGCATTTTGCAGCCACACCGGTCGGCCTCCGGGTGCGGGCGGAGGCAAGGCTCATCAAAGTGAACGGGCGCACGCTTACATTCAGAATCCAGGCCACGGACGAGCGTGAGCCAATCGGAGAAGGCGATCACGAGCGCCTCATCATCAACGTGGAGCGCTTTGACCAGCGCATGCAGCGCAAGCTCTCAAAGGCGTGAATCGTGAAGCGGCAAGGGTGAATGGACTCCAAGCGTTGTGAATCGTATCCGGTTTAGTTTCAACAAATAGCCGCAGATAGACGCGGACCCCCATCTACCGGAGGAAGACTGCTAAAGGTAACCGTAAAACCGTATAGGCGCTTATGCACGCCGATTTCAGTTTCGACCCTGTGTTTCTCGGCGTCTCAAGTTTTCATTATGGTGTTCTCCGCGTGCTCTTTATTGTTCTTTCTTTCATTGACGGTTCTGTTCACGGGCCCGGCGCGGGGTGCGGAAGAGCCGGGCGCGGGGGCGGTGCGCGAGCAGCAGATTTTGCGCCAGCAGCAGCAGGATGAGCTGCAGCTTCGCATGCAGCAGCAGCAACGCAGCCTGCAATCTCCGCGGGCCGGGTCACGAGAGCGGCAGGAGCGCGAGCAACTTGAGATCAAGCAGCGTCAGCGTCAGCAGGAGCTCCACTACAGGCAGAAAATCGAGCCACCCGTGACGCATCCCGATGATGATGCGGGCGTTAGGCGCGCAAAAGCAGAGATGGATCGGCAGCGGGCCAAAGAGGAGGGCGAGCGGCAGCTGCGGCGCTTCGATTCCGGGCCGAAGGACGGCATGGGGAGCGGGGACGCGGGCAAAGCCCGTGGCGAGGTTCCTCCACCCGGAGCACGCGAACTGTTGCAGTGATGGCCGAACAACAAGAAGGCGGCCGGCACCCGTAGCTGCGCGGGGGGCGGAGACTGCGGAGTGGCCTACGCTGTTCAGCGCGGCCGGTTTATTGTCTCGCCGGCATCAGCTGGCGGCTGGGGCAGGGTCTCGCGCTCGACCACCGTATATTCGGTGGTCACGAATTCGCTGTCGGCAGCCTTTTTCAGCTGACGCTTGAGCCACCACAGGCGCACCAATACTATTCCGGCAAGAATGGCGCCTGCCACGACAGCAGCGGCCAGGAAAAAGAATCCCAGAACGACAAGCGCGAGGGCCAGAATCGCATAAGCGATGCGCTCCAGCAGGCTTCGCTCGCGAACGTTGGTGTAGAAAGTGGGCATCTAGGGGTCGCCTAAGCTCTAAAGTCCAATTTGGACAACATTCCGGCGACCGGGTTCAGGGTTCGACGCTGAAGCTCTTGATGATGACGCCGCCCGACTTCTCGTCGTGCTCGAGCGTGAGGAGGTTGCGCGCCTCGGCCTCGTCGAGCAGCTTGCCGAATGAACGGAAACCGTAATACGACTCGTTGAATCCCGGCTTGCGGCGTTTGAGCGCCTGCTTGACCATCGAGCCCCAGATCTGGTCCTCGGCACCGCGTTCCGTGAAAAGCGCTTCGACAGTCTCCATCACCAGGTCGAGTGCTTCCTGCTTTTTGTCAGCGCCGCCTGCCGAGGCCTTGGCGCTCCCTGCATGGGAAACGGGTTCCTTGCGGCGACCCTGCTTTTTCGGCTTTTCGCGGACCAGGTCATCGTAATAAATGAACTCGTCGCAGTTGGAGACGAGTAAGTCCGAGGATGAATTCTTGACGCCGACGCCAATGACCCGCTTGTTGTTCTCGCGCAGCTTGCTTACCAAGGGCGAGAAATCCGAATCGCCGCTGATGATGACGAACGTGTCGACGTGTGACTTCGTGTAGCAAAGGTCGAGGGCATCCACCACCATCCGGATGTCGGCGGAGTTCTTGCCCGAGAGGCGGCGTTGTGGGATCTCGATCAGCTCGAAGGCGGCCTCGTGCATTTTCTTTTTGAAGTCGCGGTAGCGGTCCCAGTCGCAATAGGCTTTCTTGACGACGATATTGCCCTTGAGCAGCAGGCGCTCGAGCACCCTGCCGATATCGAAATCGGCGTAGCGCGCCTCGCGCACTCCGAGGGCAACGTTCTCGAAGTCGCAGAACAGCGCCATGTTCTCGGTGTCCTCTTTGGCAGTCATGTTTATTTCCCTGTCAGTATCGGCGGCGGCTCATGAAGCATTGCCTGTGCCTTAAGCGCGCTCACCCGGCATTTTGACGCCGCGCAGTGGATCTGTCGATTTCGGGGCCGGATGCGAGGCGATGGGCCCAGCGCGTGGTCTCGGGCAGGCGGTAGCGCGTCACGCACGCCATGGTGTACGCGACGGCGGTCTCGAGGCTCACGCGGTGGCCGATGGAGACGAAAATCGGCTTGACGTGTGCGCGCGAGCGCAGCACGGCGCCGATGATTTCTCCGCCGTCCCGCAACGGCGTCCACGCGCCCCGGCGTTGCGGCGGTTCGCGGCAGGTGCCGACCAGGCGGCTCTTGGCCACCCCGATCGTGGGCCAGCCTGCCACGAGACCCAAATGACTTGCCAGTCCGCAGCGGCGGGGGTGCGCGAGTCCCTGGCCATCGCAAATCACGAGGTCGGGGCGCACCGTCAGCCGCGAGAGGGCCACGAGCAACGCGGGAATTTCCCGGAACGAGAGCAGGCCGGGAACATAAGGAAACCGGGTGGGCTGTCGTATCACCGCCCAGTCGGCCAGCTCGAGTGCCGGAAATGTCAGGATGGCCACCGCGGCCCGTGTGACACGGCCCCCGTTCTCAAAGCCGACATCGGTGCCGGCGACATGACGCACGGCGCCCAGGCGATCGCTCGTGACGACCCGTGTTCGCAGCCGCGACTGCAGGGCGATTGCTTCCCGCGGCGCAAGTTCCCAAGAGTGGATGCTTTTTTGCATTGATTTGCCGGCGCCGATACCTTGCGATCCCGCGTGCCGGCAAGGATACTATGACTGATGAACGACGAGCTGTTCGAGAACCTGCGCAATCGCTTAATGGCCGAAATTGCGGCAGAGGCGGTGCTCACGGCGGGGCACACCGGGATCGCCGCCTTCAGCGAGCGCGTGATGCGCGTGATTGGAAATATGCCAAGGCACGAGTTCGTCCCGGCCGAGCTCCAGCCTTACGCCTATCTCAACCGGCCGCTCCCGATCGGTTACGACAAGACCATATCGCAGCCCTTCATCGTCGCGCTGATGACGGATTTGCTCGATCTTCAGGCCGACGATGTCGTACTGGAAATCGGTGCGGGCGCCGGCTACCAGGCGGCGATACTCGCCGAGCTCGCGCAGCGCGTCTATAGCGTGGACATCATCGAAGAGCTTGCGCTTGGCGCCGATCGCAGGCTCAGGCGGTTGGGCTATGAGAACGTGCAGATCAAGATCATCAATGGCTATTACGGTTGGCCCGAGCACGCGCCTTACGACAAGATCATGGTAACGGCCGCCACCGACCTGATTCCGACGCCGCTGCTTGCGCAATTGAAACCCGGTGGCCGCCTCGTGATCCCCACTGGTATTCCCGAAAAGCAGGCATTGACCCTGGTCGAAAAATCGCCCACCGGCAGCATCGCGGCGCGCGAGATCCTGCCGGTACGTTTCTCCGAGCTGGAGGATCCAGGGGAGACGGCCGGCGTTGCCTAGCATCCGTGACCGGTGACCGGTGACCGGAAACTTCTACATCGCGCATTTCGTCAGGTCACGGGTCACTGGTCACTGGTGACTGGTGACTGACTGATGGCGTTCGCCTACTACAATCGCCTCTCGGCGCGACAGCAGGCCATCTACCGCAAGAGCGACGCGATCGATGCGGTGATCATTCCTGATCCCGGTCCGCTCGTGCCGGTCGCGGAGAGTATCGCGCGGGCCCTGTCGGCGGAAGACCGTTCGGTGACACAGGCGACCTCCCAGGCGCTGGTGGACGCCCTCACATCACGCTTCGTCGTGCCGCCGGTCAACGTCCTGGTGCTCGCAAGGCGGCCGGCACTGCGCGACGGTGAACTCCATGGTCTCTACGAAGCCGCGGAACGCGGAGCGCCATTTCGCATCTCGGTGTGGATGCGAACCGCCCGGCGCAAGCAGGTGGTTGCCTTTCGGACGTTTCTTCGAACCCTTCTGCACGAGTTCTGCCACCATCTCGACTACGAGTGCTACAAGCTTCACGACTCTTTTCACACCGAGGGTTTTTACAAACGCGAGTCGAGCCTGCTCAAACAGCTGCTGCCGGCGGGTTTCGGCGGGAGCGTGAGCGGCGAGAAATGAGTGAAACGTGGACTATTTCCGGATTTGTCGATTCGTTTCAATCACGAATCATCATTCGCGGGTTTATAATCGACCGCCGTGGCAAGGCATACACGGACCATGGGGGTGCTGTTCGCGGATATCACCGACAGCACCAGCCTCTACCAGAAGCTCGGCGACGTCGCCGCGCGCAATATCGTCAATGCTTGCCTGAGCACCATTAATAGCGTGCTGGTGCGCTACGATGGCCGGCTGGTCAAGACGATCGGTGACGAGGCCATGTGCGTATTCCCCAGCGCCGATCTGGCCGTGCTGGCAGCGAGCGAGATGCAATCGCTGGTGGCCTCGAGCAAGCCGGGAAACCATCCGGTCACGATTCACGTCGGGCTCCACTTCGGGTCGGTTCTGGTCGAGGACGGCGACGTCTTCGGCGACACCGTCAACGTGGCCGCCTACCTCACGGCCGTGGCAACAGCCGAGCAGATCCTGACTACGGAATCGACCGAGCAGTGCCTGTCCGCGGCCCTAAGGTCAGTGGTAAGGCCGATCTTCCATGCCGTATTGAAGGGCAGTAACAAGGAGTCAACCGTGTACCAGGTGCTGTGGCGCACGGATAACATCGATCTCACAGACGTCAATCTGCAGTCCAACAAGACGATTCCCGGCGACACCGGGAGTCTCCTGCTGACCCTGGACGAGGAGCGCGTCCGCGTGGATCAATGGCGCCCCGGCGTCGTCATCGGCCGCTCCCAGGACTGCGACCTGGTAGTAAGCGACCGGTTTGCCTCGCGCGAGCACCTGTCGATCAAGCTGGTCCGCACGCACTTCTACCTCTTCGACCACAGCATCAACGGATCGTTCGTGTCGCTCGAGAGCGGGGAAGAAGTTCACGTGCTCCGCCGCGAAATGCTGCTCGATGGCACGGGGCAGATCTGCGTCGGGCGCAGCCGTGGCGAGCGCCCGGGCGAGGTCATCAGTTTCGCGCGTGACCGGCGCTCGATGTTCCGCATTTAATTGCGTGACCGGCGACCAAACCCGGTTTCAAAAATCAAGAATCTTCAGCCGCAGATAAACGCAGATAAACACAGATCTATACAAACGGGGGGCAGAAAACCAAGTGCAGGAGCAGCGCCGTCGGTCCGCAGACAGATTTTGATCGGAGCCGATAAGAAAACGGCTAGCTCGCCTTGAGTAGATTTTCGTCCGCGTTTATCTGCGTTTATCTGCGGCTAAGACTTGGTTTTGTCGGCGAGTTCGCGCGTTACCTCGAGCCCATTGCGCGCAGCCTTGCGCGCCTGCTCGGGGCTTTCCTTGCCAAGGGGCGTTGCGGCAATCAGCTCATACATGTCGGTCGCGCCCTCGAAAATGCGTCGGGTCATGCCGAGCTCGCCGAAGGTCTTGGCGATTTCCTGCATTTCCGGCACCCAGCGGTAGGCTTTGGGCGGCATGATCGCAATGTTTTTCATCTGCCACTCGAATACATCGTTGCGGCTCTCGCGCAGCTCGTTCTCCAGCGCCTGCTCTACGCCAAGCATGCGCGCTGCCATGAGCAGTTCGACCGCCAGCGCGGTCGTGCCTTTTGTCATCGCTCCGTAGCACATCTTGACCCCGGAGGCGTCGCCTACCCGCTCGGACAGCACGCGCACGAGCAGATTGGGATGCCGGATCTGGTCGAAGAGGGCGGCGTAGGGGCCCGAGACGTAAATGCGCGGGCGGTCCTTCTCGCTGCGCGGCGGCGGCCCGATGATGCCGCCGTCGATGAACATGCCCCCGGCGGCGCTGATCAGCGCGTCCATTTCATGCGCCGTCTGCGGCGAGACGGCGTTCAGGTCCGCGTATGCAATGCCTCGTCCGGATGCCTTCATGGCGTGCGCGGCGTGGCGGGCAACCGAGACGGCTTCGCCGGGATTGAGGACCGCGACGATCATGTCGCACGTCGCCACCAGCTTCTCGAGCGAGCCGCAGTCGGCGAGTCCAGCCTCGTTCGCCAGCCGCCTCGTGCGCTCGCTGCGTCCCTCCAGCGCGGTAAAGACTTCGAGTCCGCTTTCCTTGATGCGCGCGGCGATTGCCTGCCCCATGTCGCCAGGGCTCACCACGCCGATCTTCCCAAGTTGCATGCGTGCGCTCCTTCTCGTGTCGGCTTTTGCTGTTCAGTATGCGCGGCGATGCCGCAGTGATGGGATAAAATACGCCGTTTTGCTCCGGCCCGCCTCACGATACCACTCGCATGGCAGTTTATCTCATTCTGTTTCTTGCGCTGCTCAATTTCACCGCCTTCATGGGGTGTCGCGTCCTGATGTCGTTGTTCGCAATCGAGCTGGGCGCGTCCACTGCGGCCATCGGAGTGCTGATATCGCTGTTCGCTCTTTGCCCTTTCCTGCTATCAGTTTATGCCGGGAAGGTCATCGACCGCTTTGGCAGCCACCTGCCCGCCCAGCTCGGAACGGCGTTGTCTGCTCTGGGTTTCTCGATTCCATGGCTGTTTCCCGTGCTGCCGGCACTCTACCTGTCGGCGTTGATCATCGGGCTCTCCTTCGTCTTCATCAGTCTCGCGATCCAGAACTTGTCATCGACGGCCCGCGACGCCAACGTGCGCGCGCGCGATGTGAGCCTGGTGAGCCTCGGCTTCGCGCTGTCGGGCCTTTTCGGACCGCTGCTGACGGGTTTCGTTATTGACCGTCAAGGGCATGTGTTCGCCTATCTGCTGCTGACGATGCTGGCGATTGCCGCCGCCGTTGGCTGGTTGGTCAGCCGGCGTTTTGTCACCGACTCGCACGCGCGGGGCGCTTCTGCAGCACCGACCGACATGCGAGAACTGCTGAAGCTGCCGCAGCTGCGCCGCACCGTTGTGGTCAGCGGGCTGGTGGTCGCGGGCGTGGACCTATACAACTTCTACATGCCGATATACGGGCATTCGGTGGGTTTGTCCGCAACCATGATCGGCGTGGTCTTCGGCGCGAACTCGCTGGCCGTGCTGATCGTGCGCGGGCTGCTCCCGCGGCTCACGCGGTGGCTGGGTGAAGAGCGCGTCATGAGTTATTCGATGTATCTCGCCGGCGCGGCGTTCCTGCTGATACCCGTATTCGAGGGGGCAGCGCCCCTGATGCTGCTCGCGTTTGTGCTCGGTCTGGGTCTGGGCTGTGGCCAGCCGTTATCGATTCTCATGACCTACAATCGGGCGCCGGCAGGACGATCCGGCGAGGCGCTCGGCGTGCGGTTCGCGGTCGTGAACTTCACCCACATGGCGATTCCGCTGGCTTTCGGCACCCTCGGATCGGCGCTTGGCGTGATCGCGGTGTTTTTATCGAATGCGGCGCTGATGGTCGGCGGCGGCTATGCCAACGCCCGCGGGGCGAGAGCCGGGACCTGACATGGCGTTCTATCTCATCTTGCTGGTCACGCTGCTCAATCACGTCAGCTTCAAGGGCAGCAAAATAGTGATCACGCTGTTCGCGATAGACCTCGGAGCGAGCCCGATGATGATCGGGGTGCTGTTTGCAATGTACTCGGTGTTCCCGGTCTTTCTGTCGGTGTACGCCGGCAAGGTATCTGACCGCCTCGGCTTCCGCCCACCGATGATTTTTGGCTCGATCGGTCTGTTGTGCGGGCTGCTTCTGCCGTATTGGGTGCCCAGTGTCACCGCGCTTTTCTTCTCGGCGACTCTGATCGGCATGTGCTACATCTTCTACATCGTTTCGGTGCAGCATCTGATTGGCGCGATGGGCGAAGGGGTCGCGCGCACGCGGAACTACAGCATCTTCAGCGTCTTCATCGGATTGACCAGCCTGCTCGGGCCCACGACCGCCGGCTTTGCCATCGACGGCATTGGGCATCGCTCGACTTATCTGCTGCTGGCCGTGTTTCCGGTGATTCCGATCGCCGTCTTGATGTTCCTCAGGCGTTATCTCCCGCAGCCTCATCGCCATGACGAGCCGCGTACCGGCCACCGCGTGATCGACCTGCTCGGGAATGTTCCTCTGCGACGGGTGCTGGTGACGGCCGGAATTCTCGAGACGGGAAACGAGCTGGTCAACTTTCTGCTGCCGATCTACGGCCATTCGATTGGATTGTCGGCCTCGCAAATCGGTCTCGTCATCGGGGCCTACGCCACCTCGCTGCTGTTCATCCGCGCACTCATGCCGGCGCTGGTGCGGCATTGGAGCGAGGAGCGGGTCCTGAGCGGCTCGATGTTGCTTGCGGGTTTGACATGCCTCGCGTTTCCGTTCGTCGAAACCTTCGTTCTGTTGCTCGCAGTCTCGTTCGTGATGGGGTTGGGGTTGGGCTGCGGCGCGCCGCTTTCCCTGGTGCTCGCGTACAACCGGGCGCCATCTGGCAGATCTGGCGAGGCGATGGGGTTGCGTCAGACGGTGAACAAGGGCACCGAGGTGCTGGTGCCCATCATATTCGGCACCCTCAGCACGGCGCTGGGAATGTTGCCCGTGTTCTGGCTTGATGCTGTGATGCTGGGCGTTGGCGGCTGGCTCATGCACCGCGAAGCCCGCGGCGGCGGGAAGCACGCCTCGACTGAAAGCAAGCCGACCTAGCGCTGCAGCTACTCCGCGTCGTAGCCTGGCAGCACCCGCGCATCGATCACGCACACCCCGCCCGCGCGCACGGCTTTGATGCCTTGCTCGAGCGCGGGTTGCACTTCGGACGGGCGCGTCACGGGGCCAATGCCGATTGCGCCCTGCGCGCGCGCGATTGCCGCGAGATCCATGTCGGGGTTGCCGATGCGTTGTCCGATCCAGCGATTCTCCACAGGCCGGTGTCGCGCACGCGCCACGCGCTCCTGGTGCATCTCGTCGTTGAAGAACGAACGGTTGTTGCAGATGATGAGAAGGCAGGGGATCTCGTAGTGGACGGCAGTCCACACCGCGGTGTTTCCCATCAGAAAATCACCGTCGCCGAGCAGGCCGATGGGGATCCGGCCGCTGCCCTTCAGCGCCAATGCCGCGCCAACGCTGATCCCCGGTCCTGAACCCAGGCCCCCGCCGCCGTCATAGCCGATGTAGTCGAGTGGATGCCGGAAGTGCGTGTAGGCGCCATGCCATCCGAGCGGGAACCGCGTAAAACAGACATCGTTGCCCTTGATGGCCGCGTTGAGCGCGTCCGCGACGCCGCGCAACGTGACGGCGTCCGTTGCCGCTGCGGGCTGCTTCGCGGGCGCGATCGCGGGAACGGTTGCGGTCCGCGCCTTCACCGATTCCAGCAGCAACGGCACTGCCGTGTCGGATTCGCACATCAGATACACGTCCACGGGCGGCAGCCCCTGGTAATCCATGCTCCAGCCGCGATGCGAGTGCGCATCGCATGACACCTGTATCACCTTGGCATTGACCGGTTTCTCACCGAAGGCCTGCTTGAGCGTGCCGCCGAGATCCAGCCAATCGAGCGACAGGATGACGTCGGCTTCAGCGACGAGTTTTTGCGCTTCTGGCGACAGCCGCACGAAAGGCGGCACAACATGCAGGCGATGATCGGTCGGGAAGGCTGCCGCAACCTTGAGGTTGGTGAGCACGGGCGAGTTCAGCTTCTCCACGAGCGCGACGCGTGCGTTCCACGCGTCGAGACTGCGCGAGCTGCGGCCCGCCAGCACCAGAGGGCTTTTTGCGCCGGAAAGTATTTTCGCCGCGGTGGCGACGAGCTCTGTTGCCGGCTGCACCGGCTGGGGTGCCCGGTAGCGGGTGACTTCCGGCATGGGTGGCAGGGCGGCGAGCTTGGACTCCTGGACCGAGGAGTCCAGATTGACGTAGACCGGGCCGCGCGGGGCTGTCTGCGCGATTTGCGCCGCGCGCAAGATGGCCTCCATCGCAGCGGGGACTGAACCCGGCTGGTTGTCCCATTTGGTGTAGTTGCGGATCAGCCCTCCCTGATCGGAACAGGTATGGATCCAGTCAATCCATGGACGGCGCTTGGCTGCGTCCCAGGGGCCGGTAGCACCGATGATCAGCACCGGCGCGCGGTCGCACCAGCAGTTGAAGATTTGCATGGACGCATGCATGAGGCCGACGTTGGAGTGCAGCGCGGCCGCCATCATGCGTTCCGATGCCTTCCAGTAGCCGTGCGCGATGGATACCGCGTGCTCGTCATGGATCGTCAGCAGCATCTGGGGCGCGCGGTTTCCAAGGTAATTGACGAGGCTGTCGTGAAGCCCCCGGTAGCTCGCGCCCGGGTTGAGCGCGATGTACTCGGTCTGCAGGTCACGCAGGACCCCGGCAATCGCGTCGCTGCCCCAGAACTCGTCTGAGCGCTGGGAGGGCATCGGCGCGTCGTGAACGATGGAACCTGGGGTGGTTTGTTTTTCACTCATGGACGTTCGTGGTCCTTCCGCTCTTGATTGTCTGCGGCCGTCGAGTCGTCTCGTTCTGCGGCCGGCGCGCTGCGGCGGCCCGAAGCTTGCTCCGCGCGCCGTGCGCCAGGCCGGCATGGTAGCGGATCACGGGCGGTACCGCGAATCGGACGTGGCGGAGCGCTCGGGCTCCGGGGGGCGCACCGGCTGGCGACGGCGCGCGGCCAGCTCGCCGACGCCGTAGAGAACCACCAGAGGCAACGCCCACAGCGCGCCCGCCACGAGGACGACTTCTGCCTGCGCGATGAACAGGTCGCGGTG
Source organism: Betaproteobacteria bacterium SG8_41 (assembly GCA_001303585.1). GTDB lineage: Bacteria > Pseudomonadota > Gammaproteobacteria > Burkholderiales > SG8-41 > SG8-41. The sequence continues at coordinate 133,658 of LJTT01000007.1, read as the reverse complement.
GTAGTCGAGCTCGATCTGCTCGGCGAGGGCGCCATATTTCCTCTTGATCCGCCGCATCAGCTGGCGGTCGGACAGCAGGATCGACGCGAAGCGCGTCCACGTCTGTGGCGTGCCTGCGTATTCCGGATGAAGCTCCCAGAGCTGGTGCCGGACGATCAACTGGTGGCGCTGCTTGCGGTTGACTTCCTGGACGCGATCGTGCGCAACCCAAAATACCGGCCAGGCATATACCGCCGCGATCAGCATAAAAGCGGCTTTCCACAGTCGCGCTCGTGCGGATGGTTTCGAATCGTGTGGCTCGTCGATCATGGGTTCGGTGGTCCAAATGCTATGATAACGGCCTTTACTCCGCAGGGGAGCCGCAATGAAGCGTTTCGATATCGCGTTGATACCCGGCGATGGCATTGGACGTGAAGTCGTGCCGGCCGGGCAGAGGATACTGGACGTTGCCGGTGAAGTGCATGGCGGATTCCGGTTCCGCTACAAATCACATCCATGGAGCTGTGCTTACTATCTCAAGCACGGCCGCATGATGCCCGACGATGGTTTGCAGCGCATCGGCGACTCCGATGCGATTTTTCTCGGCGCCGTCGGCTTTCCCGGGGTGGCGGACCATATCTCCTTGTGGGGTTTGCTGATCCCGATCCGTCGCGGCTTCCAGCAGTATGCGTGCGTGCGGCCGGTGAAACTGCTTCCGGGCGTGCGCTCTCCGCTCGCAGGCCGCGGGCCGCAGGATATCGACTTCATCGTCGTCCGGGAAAACAACGAAGGCGAGTATTCCAACATGGGCGGGCGCCTGCACACGGACACGCCGCACGAGTTGGTGACGCAATTGAACGTTTTCACGCGGCACGGTACCGAACGCATCATCCGCTACGCGTTCGAGCTCGCCCGCAAGAAGCGCAAGAAAAAGGTAACCTCGGCGACGAAGTCAAACGGCATCAACTTCAGCATGCCCTTCTGGGACGAGGTATTCTGGCAGGTGGCGAAGAAATATCCCGGCATTGCCGCCGATCAGATGCACATCGACGCGCTGGCGGCGCGCTTTGTCACGCATCCCCACAACTTTGGCGTGGTGGTGGGCAGCAATCTCTTTGGTGACATCCTCACCGATCTCGGCGCGGCCATCGCGGGCTCGATCGGCATCGGAGCCTCGGCCAACCTCAATCCCGAAAAGCGTTACCCCTCCTGCTTCGAGCCGGTGCATGGCTCGGCGCCGGACATTGTCGGCAAGGGCATAGCCAATCCGCTGGGCCAGATCTGGAGCGGTGCGTTGATGCTCGAGCACCTGGGCTATCCCGCCGCTCATGACGTGGTTCTCAAGGCCATGATCGCCGTGCTCAACGCGGGAATCAAGACGCCTGATCTGGGCGGGCGCGCGAAAACAGCCGAGGTCACCCAGGCCGTCGTCAAAGAAATACGCCGTATCGCGCGCTGATCTTTTGCGCGTAGGTAAGTCCGTGGCGCGCGGGTTGATCGACCTTACGGTGGACGCGATGTTTCCCGGTCAGCGTGCGCGGCCATCGGCCGCAGATCCGCTGTGTTGATGCTCGGGCGCCGAATCGGTTCCATCGGATGGTTTGGCGCATGGTGCGCGACCGCCATCGTTGCGCTTGCGCTTGTCGGGCCACGGGCCGCCCGTTCACAGGACTTGCCGGCGGCAGAGCAGGCGGCAATCGCCTCGGCTCATCCGCTGGCGACCGAGGCCGGGCACGAGATCTTCGGTCGGGGAGGCAATGCGTTCGACGCGGCCGTTGCGGTTGCGGCGGCGCTGGCGGTTGTGGAGCCGTATTCCTCAGGACTGGGCGGCGGGGGATTCTGGTTGTTGCACCGGGCGCGCGACGGGCATGAGGTGATGGTCGATAGCCGGGAGGTTGCCCCGAGCGCAGCGACTCCCGACCTGTTTTTCGATGCTGATGGTAAGCCCATTCCCGGCGCCACGCGCCGTGGCGGCAAGTCGGTGGCCGTACCGGGTGTCCCGGCGGCGCTGGTTCATATTGCCGAGCGTTATGGAAGTCTGCCGCTGTCCGTGTCGCTCGGACCCGCGGTTCGCTATGCGCGTGAAGGCTTCGAGGTGGGTTCGCGCTACGCGCGCATTGCCAAGCTGCGCGAGCGCTTCCTTCAGAGCCTGCCTGTGGCAGCCCGAACCTTCCTCGACAACGACGGGGCACCGCGTCCCGGTTTCGTTCTGCGGCAGCCGGCACTGGCGGAGACGATGGAGCGCGTTGGCGCCCGCGGCCGTGATGGCTTCTATCGCGGTTTCGTGGCGCAGGCGCTGGTCGCGGCGGTGAACCGGGCAGGGGGGGTCTGGCAGCCGGCAGATCTCGAGAACTACCGTGTGGTCGAGCGGACACCGCTTCGCATCGATTATCGAGGCGCTACGATTACAACCGTGGCGCTGCCTTCGGCGGGAGGGATCGCGCTCGCGCACTCGCTTCAGATGCTCGAGCGCTTCGAGTTCGCGGACGCCCGGGCGCCGCGCAACGCGCATCTGGTGATCGAAGCGCTTCGGCGCGCCTTTCAGGATCGAGCGCTCCACCTGGGCGATGATGATTTCGTCGCCGTGCCCGTGGAGAGGCTGACCAGCCGGGATTACGCGGCGCGCCGCGCCGCCACGATCGATCCGGCGAGGGCGACAAAGAGCGAGGAGCTGGGTAACAAGCGGTCCATGCCGCCGGCGAGCGGTAACACGACCCACCTGTCGATTATCGACCGCATGGGTAATCGGGTGGCTGCAACGCTGAGCATCAATCTGCTGTTCGGCTCCGGCATCGTCGCTTCAGGTACCGGCGTGCTCCTTAATAACGAGATGGACGATTTTTCCTTGAAGGCAGACGTGCCGAATGCATTCCGCCTGCGCGGTGGAGCCGCGAATGCGGTCGCTCCCCGCAAGCGGCCGCTGTCAAGCATGACGCCGGCATTCGTGGAGGACGAGAAGGGAATTCTGATCATCGGCGCCCCGGGCGGATCCCGCATCGTGAGCCAGCAGCTGCTTGCGATACTGGATTACGTCGGGTCGACAACAGTCGATCTGGCGCGGATCGTGGGTGCGCCGCGCTATCACCATCAATGGTGGCCCGACCGGGTCGAGATCGAGCTGGACAGCTTCAGCCCTGAATGGCAGTCGGGCCTGGAAGCAAAAGGCCACCGTCTGCGAACGGTGAAACGGAAGTGGGGCAACATGCAGGCCGTTTTCAAGTCGAAAGCAAACGGCACTGTGAGCATCGCAAACGATCCGCGTGGCGGGGATGTCGCTTGGTATTAGCGAGGTGGTCGATATTGAATGTTGAATGTTGAATGTTGAATGTTGAATGTTGCGTTTCAGCCGGTTCGCAGTCCGCGGCCGGTCTTGCCGCTCCTCGTCCTTTCCCCGTCACGGCATCCGATCCGGTATCATTGACAGGCGATGAAGACGACGTTTCTGGATTTCGAGCAGCCCGTTGCCGAACTCGAGGCGAAGATCGACGAGTTGCGCTACGTGCAGGACGATTCGGCACTCGACATTTCCGAGGATATCGCGCGGCTGCGAAAGAAAAGCCAGGCGCTTACCAAGGACATCTACGCCAAGCTCACTGCCTGGCAAATCGCACAAGTCGCGCGCCACCCGCAGCGGCCTTACACACTCGACTACATCGCCGGGCTGTTCACGGATTTCGAGGAGCTGCATGGCGACCGTACCTTTGCCGATGACCTGGCGATCGTGGGCGGGCTCGCCCGGATGAATGGCGAGCCGTGCATGGTGATCGGGCACCAGAAAGGGCGCGACACCAAGGAGAAGATCCTGCGCAACTTTGGCATGCCAAAGCCCGAAGGCTATCGCAAGGCGATTCGCCTCATGAAGCTTGCAGAGCGCTTCGGCATTCCCGTGTTCAGCTTTATCGATACGCCGGGCGCCTACCCGGGCGTTGGCGCCGAAGAGCGCGGTCAGTCGGAAGCAATCGGCCGTAATCTTTACACGATGACCGAGTTGCGCATTCCCATTATCTGCACCGTCATCGGGGAAGGCGGCTCGGGGGGCGCGCTCGCCATCGCGGTGGGGGACGCGCTGCTCATGCTGCAATACGCCACGTACTCCGTGATTTCACCGGAAGGCTGCGCGTCGATCCTGTGGAAGAGCGCTGATTACGCCGAAGAGGCGGCCGAGACGCTTGGTATCACAGCCCCCCGCCTGAAAGCGCTGGGTCTCGTGGACAAGATTGTCAACGAGCCGCTGGGCGGCGCGCATCGTGACTACGACGCGATGATGCAAAACCTCAAGAAGGCTCTGCAGGATACCTGGCGGCAGCTCAAGGACATTCCCCTCGACGAGCTGCTCGAGCGGCGCTTCGACCGGCTCGTCGGCCATGGCAGGTTCAAGGAAGTCGAGCAAAAGTAGGGCGCGTCCTCCCGACCTGGCCGCGCGCCTGCTGGCGCGGCTTGCCCCGATTGTTTCGTTTCGTGACCAGCTCGTAGTGGGATTGAGTGGGGGCGTTGATTCGATCGTGCTGCTTGATTGCCTGCTGCGCGTTGCTGCCCGGCTGCGCGTCCACGTGGGCGCCTTGCACGTGAATCACCAATTGAGCCCGAACGCGGGACTTTGGGAGGCGTTTTGCCGCCGCCAGTGCCGGGCGCGAAAGATTCCGTATGCAAGTGTGAGGGTGCGGGTGGCGCCCGGCGACAGTGTGGAGGCTGCCGCGCGCGCGGCGCGCTATTCGGTGTTCAACGCGCAGCAGGCGGATTACATCGTTCTCGCGCAGCACCAGGATGATCAGGTCGAGACGCTGTTGCTGCAGATGCTGCGGGGCGCCGGCGTGAGAGGGCTTGCGGCCATGCCGCTTATCCGGAAAGCGAAACGCGAAAGGCTAAAAGCGGAAGGCGTCCAGTGCCCGCGCGGGACTCGCCCATCACCAGCCATATTGCGGCCGATGCTTGATGTGACGCGCACCGAGATTCTCGAGTACGCCCGCGTGCGGCGCCTTGAATGGATCGAAGACGAGAGCAACGCCAGCGTCGACTTCCGCCGCAACTTCCTGCGCCACGAAGTGCTGCCCGTGATTGCCCGGCGCTTTCCTTCTTATCGCGCCACTTTGGCGCGAAGCGCGGGCCATATGGCCGAAGCCGGCGAGCTGCTGGATGAGCTTGCCGAGCAGGATGCGGCGGACTGGTTCGACGGCGAAACACTCGCGGTAGCGCCGCTTCGTGGCCTTTCGAGCGCCCGTGCTCGCAACCTGCTGCGTTTTTTCCTGGCACGCCGGGGAGCGATGATGCCGAATGTCGAGCGGCTCGAGGAGGCGCTGCGGCAGGTCCTGACCGCACGCCAGGATGCCCGTGTCGCTGTCGTGCTCGATGACAGCGTGCTACGGCGTTACGCTGATCGCCTTCACGTGGTTCCCGCCAGTCGGCCGCTGTCCGAAGGGTATATTCGGCGCTGGCGCGGCGAGCGCAAGATCGATCTGCCCGAGTTGGGCGGCACCCTGTTGTTTCGGCGCAGCCGCGATCATGGCATCAGCCTGGCGCGCTTGGGTGGAGGGCCTGTGACGATCCGCTCGCGACAGGGCGGCGAGCGATTCCAGCCGGACGCCCGCCGGCCGCGTCGCAGCCTTAAAAACCTGCTGCAGGAAGCGCGCGTTGCACCCTGGCAACGAGACCGCTTGCCTCTGATTTATTGCGGGAATGTTTTGGTCTGGGTGCCCGAAGTCGGCATCGATAGTGCTTTCCAGGCGCGCGCGGATGAGGCCGCGGTCCGACCCGAATGGAAGCGTGCGGCGCGGTAGCCGTGCCCGTCTCGTGATCGTAGGGCTAGGCCGAGGGGCGGCCCGCCAGAGCTGATGCTGTGCCGGGCCGTGCGGCTCCAAACAGGCGGTGGATCCAGGGTCGTACCGAGGACTGAATTTGGCCTGAAATCTCTTCATTTCAAAGCCTTACCGTGTTATCCTTCGCGCTCGGCGTAAAGTACACGCATCAGCGGGGGGAAGCTTAATGGCAGTCGAACGTACGTTGTCAATAATCAAGCCGGATGCCGTCGCCAAGAATGTCATTGGCAGCATTTACGGACGATTCGAGCAGGCGGGACTGAAGATCGTCGCGGCGCGCATGAAGTGGCTCTCGCGCGCCGAGGCTGAGGGGTTCTACGAGGTGCACAGAGAACGGCCGTTTTTCAAGGACTTGGTTGATTTCATGACGTCGGGGCCGGTCATGATTCAAGTGCTGGAAGGCGATGACGCGATTCAGAAAAACCGTGACCTCATGGGGGCAACCGATCCCCGAAAAGCCGAGAAGGGCACTATCCGGGCGGATTTCGCTCAAAGCATCGATGCCAACGCGGTGCACGGCTCAGATTCGCCGCAGACGGCATCAACAGAAATCGCCTATTTTTTTTCCAAACAGGAAATTTATTCGCGCTGAACGCGACGTGGTGATGACGGTGAACCTGCTCGGGCTCGATCAGGAAGGACTGAAGGCCTTCTGCGCCGGCTTGGGCGAGAAGCCGTATCGCGCGCGGCAGTTGCTGCGCTGGATCCATCAGGCCGGCGTTGACGATTTTGACCTCATGACTGACATGTCGAAGGCGCTGCGCACGCGGCTTCAGGATTGCGCGCGCATTACGGCTCCGCGAGTCATACGCGACAGCACGGCCGGTGATGGCACGCATAAATGGCTGCTCGACGTCGGCACAGGCAATGCAATCGAGACTGTTTTTATCCCAGAGGAAAACCGCGGCACGTTGTGCATATCGTCGCAGGCCGGGTGCGCACTCGAGTGCTCGTTCTGCTCGACGGGAGCGCAGGGCTTCAACCGGAACCTGTCGACGGAGGAGATCATCAGCCAGTTATGGTGGGCGAACCGATGCCTGGGCCGGGGCGTCTCCGCCGATCGTCCAATCAGCAACGTGGTGATGATGGGCATGGGCGAGCCGCTCGCGAATTTCGACAACGTCGTGGCGGCGCTGGAGCTCATGCTCGATGATCTGGCCTACGGGCTCTCCCGGCGCCGCGTTACGGTCTCGACCGCGGGTCTGGTGCCCGGCATCGACCGGCTGCGGGACGCGTGTCCGGTCGCGCTTGCGGTTTCGCTGCACGCGTCCAATGACGAGCTCAGGGATCGTCTGGTGCCGATCAACCGCAAATATCCCATCAAGGAGCTGCTCGCCGCGTGCGTGCGCTACCTCGACCGGGCGCCGCGTAACTTCATCATGTTCGAGTACGTCATGCTGGGCGGCGTAAACGATAGCGTGGGCCATGCGCGCGAGCTGGTGTCGCTCGTGAAGGACGTGCCCTGCAAGATCAACCTGATCCCGTTCAATGCCTTCGCGGATTCGCGCTACGTACGCTCCGCTCCTGATTCCATTGCCCGTTTTCGCGACGTCTTGATGCAAGCAGGTCTGCTGGCCACGATCCGCAAGACACGCGGCGATGACATCGAGGCGGCCTGCGGACAGCTGGCGGGGCAGGTGCAAGACCGCACGAAGCGCAGGCAACGCCGCAATGTGGAGGAGGTGGCACGATGACCATGAAGTCGCTGGTGCCCGCCTTTTGCCTGATAGGCGCGCTTGCGGCAGGGTGCGCAACGCAGCCGGGCGCGGACGGGGAGCTCAGGCCGGCGATGCCGACCACCGGTGACGAATCCCAGACCCGCGTTCGGGCGCGTATTCATACCGAGCTGGCAGCCAGCTATTACCAGCTGGGCAACATGGGCGTTGCCCTCGAGGAAGCGAAGACGGCGGTGCAGATCGATCCGGACTATGGCCCGGGACATAACGCCGCTGGGCTGGTTTATGCGGCGCTCAAGCGGGACAGCCAGGCAGAAGCGAGCTTTCGGCGCGCATTGACAATCAATGCGCTCGACTCGGACGCCAATCACAATTACGGGCAGTTTCTGTGCGAGCGCAAGCGCGAGAAGGAAGGCATTGGCTATTTCATGGCGGCAGTGCGAAACCCGCTATACCGGACGCCCGAGCGCTCTTACGTCAATGCGGGGGTTTGCGCGCGTCGGATGGGCGACGCCGAAGCGGCAAAGGGCTACCTCCGGCAGGCGCTGCGGCTGCGGCCAAACCAGCCACAGGCGCTGTACAACCTGGCCGAGCTGAACTACGAAGAACGCAACTACGATGCGGCCAAGGGACACATTGATCGTCTGATGCGCGCCGTGCAGCCCAACGCCGAGGCGCTGTGGCTGGCGATCCGCATCGAGCGTAATGTGGGTGACGCTGCGTCGGCGGCAAGCTATGCGCAGCAGCTGCGGAAGAATTTTCCTGATTCCAGAGAGGCGCGCGCCCTGAGCGCGGGCCAGTTCGAATGAACGAAATCGACGATCGGACGCCGGAAGACGCGAGCGCGGACGTGGGGGTCCAACCCGGCGTGCGCCTGGCGGAGGCGCGCGAGCGCCTCAAGCTGAGCGCGGCTGACGTCGCGCGGCAGCTCAAGCTTTCGGTGGCGCAAGTCGAGGCGCTGGAGAGCGGACAATTCGAACGCCTGCCGGGGGTCGTCTTTGTGCGCGGTTTCATTCGCAATTACGCGCGGCTGGTCAAGCTCGATCCGGACCAATTGCTGGCGGCGGCGGCCGGCAGCCTTCCGCAGCAAAGCGCACGGCCCGAAGCACCGCCGTCACAGAACATACCGTTTCCCTCATCGCGACCCCGTCGGCGGGGAAAATACATATGGGGAGCGGTGGTGCTCGTGGCAGCGCTGGCGTTTTATGAGTTCTTCGTGAGCAGCGAAGAGACTGTGGTGACCACACACCCGATCGAGGTCACGCCCCCGCCATTGCCTTTGACCATAGCGAAGGAGGAGAAGAGTCCTGAGCCGGCGGCTGCTATCCCTAAGCCAGAAACCGCATCGCCTGAGCCGATCGCCGCCCCCACTAAACCAATGGCCGCTCCGTCCAATGCGGAAAAGGTAGTGACCGCGGAGAAGACGTCCGCTCCCTCTCAGGCGAGCACACAGCCCGCACAGGCTGCTACGGAGCAGTCTGCAGCCGAGCCAGCCAAAGTGGCTCCTGCTCCCGAGGACTCGGTGACACCGCCTCCTGCTGCCGCAGTGGCGCCTGCCCCGCAACCGGAATCCGCATCCGTACCGCCCGACCCGGCCGAACGGCAGGTCACGCTCGTGTTCGAAGATGAGTCGTGGGTCGAGATCCGCGACCGCCATGGCAAAGTGCTCCTGTATCAGTTGAACCCGCCCGGCACGCGCGAGGCCGTGAACGGGCTCCCGCCGCTTTCGTTCGTGATCGGCAACCCCCAGAGCGTGCGGCTAACTTATGACGACCGCGTGGTGGATCTCGAGCCTCACTCCAAGACCGGGGTGGCTCGCATGACTCTGGAATGAAGTGCTATCCGGAATACGGCCCCACTGTGCGGCGCACGAGCGCCCAGGTCCGGGTTGGGCATGTCACGATCGGGGGAGATGCACCGATCGTCGTTCAGTCCATGACGAATACGGACACGGCAAATGTGGCGGCCACGGTGGATCAGGTCGCGGCGCTTGCGCGCGCCGGTTCCGAAATCGTGCGCATTACGGTCAACGACGCTGACGCGGCTGCAGCCGTTCCGCTCATCCGCGAGCGGCTGGACGCAATGGGCGTGAACGTGCCCCTGGTGGGCGATTTTCATTTCAATGGGCATCGGCTGCTGGCGCAGCATCCGGCCTGTGCAGAGGCCCTTGCGAAACTGCGTATCAATCCCGGTAATGTCGGTCGCGGCTCGCGGCGAGACGATCAGTTTGCAACGATGATCGAGTTTGCCTGCCGATACGACCGGCCGGTGCGCATCGGCGTCAATTGGGGCAGTCTTGACCCGGAGCTTTTGGCGCGCATGATGGACGAGAATGCGCGCCAGCCGCAACCCGACGACGCCCCGGTCGTCACGCGCAAGGCGCTGGTGGCTTCTGCGCTGGAAAGCGCTCGCCAGGCAGAGCGCCTGGGCCTGGCGCATGACCGGATCGTGCTGTCGTGCAAGGTAAGCGGTGTGCAGGACCTGATCGCCGTCTATCGTGACCTTGCGCAACGCGGCGACTTTGCGTTGCACCTTGGTCTGACCGAAGCGGGCATGGGGTCGAAGGGGATCGTCGCCTCATCCGTAGCGCTCGCCGTGCTGCTGCAGGAAGGCATTGGCGATACCATCCGCGTTTCGCTGACCCCGGAGCCGGGGGGCGACCGTACTCGAGAGGTGGTCGTTGCCCAGGAGATCCTTCAGACGATGGGTCTGCGCTCGTTTACCCCGCTCGTCATCGCCTGTCCTGGCTGCGGCCGCACCACCAGCACCTACTTCCAGGAGCTCGCCGACCGCATTCAGAGCTGGCTTCGTGCGCAGATGCCGTCGTGGCGCGGGCGGCATGCGGGCGTGGAGAACATGCGGGTGGCGGTGATGGGTTGTGTCGTCAATGGTCCAGGAGAAAGTAAGCACGCGAACGTGGGCATCAGCCTGCCCGGCTCGGGCGAAAATCCCGTGGCGCCAGTGTACGTCGATGGCGTCAAGACGGTCACGCTAAAAGGCGACAATATTGCCGCCGAATTTCAGCGGCTCGTCGAAGAATACGTGGTTGCAAAGTATCCAGCGCAGGTGGACGCGTCGCGCGAGAAGCGGCCGGACGCGGCCCACGCGTGAGCGGCAGGGGAGCCGTTCACGCTGCACCGTGACCGCAACATAACGATATTTTTTGGTTTGCCATTCTGAAGCAGCAATCTTCCAGCCACCGTCTGCCATGAGCGCCAGGACAATACAGGCCATCCGGGGGATGAACGACATCCTGCCAGACGAGTCCTATCTGTGGGAGTTTTTCGAAGAGACCGTGCGCGATTGGCTGGGCTCGTACGGGTACCGCAACATCCGCACGCCCGTGCTCGAGCAGACCGATCTCTTCGTGCGCTCGATCGGCGCGGCCACCGATATCGTCGAGAAGGAGATGTACACCTTCGTCGATGAGCTGAACGGAGAGAACCTGGCGCTGCGCCCGGAAGGGACCGCAGCGTGCGTGCGCGCGGTCATCGAGCACAATCTCCTGTATGCGGGTCCGCAACGCCTCTGGTATTGGGGGCCGATGTTCCGCCACGAGCGGCCCCAGAAGGGACGCTATCGCCAATTTCACCAGGTCGGGGTGGAGGCGTTGGGCTTTGCCGGTCCGGATGTCGACGCGGAGCATCTCGTCATGTGCGCTCGCCTCTGGCGCGCGCTGGGCCTCGACGGAATCGAGCTCGAGCTCAACACGCTTGGTGACAGCGACGCGCGCGTGCGTTACCGTGCCCGACTCGTCCAATACTTGCAGCGGAACGAGGCGCAGCTCGACGGCGATTCGCAGCGCCGGCTGCACTCGAACCCCCTGCGGGTCCTCGACAGCAAGAATCCGGCGTTGCAGGATCTCATCGCAGGGGCGCCCAGGCTCGCCGACGATCTCGACGAGAGCTCGATCAAGGCGTTCGACGAGCTGCAGGCGCTGCTGCGCGACGCGGGGGTGAGCTACAGGATCAATCCGAGGCTTGTCCGTGGGCTGGACTATTACAACGGTGCCGTATACGAGTGGGTGAGCGGCCGGCTGGGTGCGCAAAACGCGGTTTGCGCCGGAGGCCGCTACGACGGGCTGGTCGAGCAAATCGGGGGGAAGCCGGCTCCCGCGTGCGGGTTCGCGATGGGAATCGAGCGGCTGCTGGTGCTGGTCAAGGACGGCAGCGAAGTTCCCTCGCGGGTACCAGACGTCTACCTCGTGCGGCAGGGCGAGCTTGCGGAGCGTTTTGGCGCGCGTGTGGCAGAGGTGCTGCGAGACGCGGGTCTCGACGTGCTCCTGCATTGCGGCGGCGGAAGCTTCAAGTCGCAGATGAGGAAGGCGGACGCAAGCGGGGCGCGCGTCGCCGTGATCGTTGGCGATGACGAATCCGGCGCGGGTGTCGTAAGCCTCAAGCCGCTGCGCGAGGCCGCGCAACAGGTGCGGGCATCGATTGACGAGGCGATCGACCTTATAAAGAAAAGCGTGGGTCGCACCTCGTGAATCGTGGCTCGCGGAAGCGCGAAGCCGGTTTTGCGGTTTTTCGGCTCAACATTCACGAATCGCGTAGTTAGGATAAGAGATGGCATACGATCATGCGGAGCAGGAACAACTCGACGAGCTGAAGGCGTGGTGGAAGCGGCACGGCAAGCTCGTGATACTGGTTGTCGTGGCGTTTTTTGCCAGCCTGACGGCGTTTCAGGGCTGGCGTTATTACCGCGCTACCCAGGCAACGGCCGCCGTCACGCTCTACGGACAGCTTGAGCGGGCCGATCAGGCGGGCGATGGCAAGAAGGCGCGCGCTATCGCGGCACAGATCGTGGACAAGTATGGCTCGACCGCCTACGCGGTACTGGCTTCGCTTGTTGCCGCACGGCACGCATTTGCCGGTGGCGATCTGGTCGAAGCCAAGGCGCGCCTCCAATGGGTCACCGAGCATGCGCGAGAAGAGGAGATTCGCGACGTGGCGCGGCTGCGGCTGGCCGCCGTTCTGCTCGACGAGAAAAAGTACGATGAGGCATTGAAAACGCTTGAAACGAAGCCGGTGGACGCTATGACGGGACTTTACGCCGACCTCAAGGGCGACATCTTCCTCGCCCAGGGGAAGGTGCCGGAGGCGCGCAGTGCCTATCAGTTGGCGCTCGACAAGAGCCAGGCGGACAGCCCTTATCGGGCAACGCTTCAGCTGAAACTCGATTCGTTGGGTGAGGCCCGGTGATACGCGCGCGCAACGCGCTCGTCGCGGTTGCTGTCGTCTTGCTGTGCGGCTGCCAGACGATGGGGGACGCGTACGACCGGGTTTTTGGCAGCTCCAAGCCAAAGATTCCGGAACTGGCGCCCATCAAGCCGACTGCGACCGCGCGGATCCTGTGGCAGGCGAATGTCGGCGCAGCCGAGAAGAGCGTGTTTTTCCCCGCCGCGGCCAACGGCGTGGTCTATGCAGCGGGCAGAGCGGGCCAGATCGCGGGTTTTGACGCGGCGACCGGAAATAGCGTCAGCCGCTTTGAAGCCGGGACGCGCATCGCCACCGGCGTCGGCGTCGGCAGCGGTCTGATACTGGTTGGGGCCGACAACGGGGAGATACTGGCATTCAACGACCAGGGCCGTTCTGTTTGGAAAGCGCAAATACTGGGCGAACTATTGGCGCCCCCGGAAGCCGACCAGGGGGTCGTGGTCGTGCGCGTCGGTGACAATCAGATCCACGGCCTGAATGCTGCCGATGGCAAACGACGCTGGGTGTATCAGCGCAGGACGCCCAGTCTGTCAGTGCGCGCGCACGCGGGCGTGGCGCTGTACCGCGGGGGCGTATTTGCCGGTTTCGCCGGCGGTCGCCTGATAGCTCTGGCGCTCCCCACTGGCGCTGTCGGATGGGAGGGTGTCGTTGCGCTGCCGCAGGGCACGACGGAGCTCGAGCGCGTCGCCGATATCACCAGCGTTCCGGCGGTCGACGCGACGCAAGTGTGCGCCGTCGCTTTTCAGGGCCGGATCGCGTGCTTCGACCTGATTCGCGGCACTCAGCGCTGGTCGCGCGAAGTCTCCAGTGTCGCAGGGCTCGCGCTCGACGCGCGCTATGCTTACGTCACCGACGACAAGAGCGCGGTGCTGGCCCTGGACAAGACAAATGGAACGAGCATCTGGAAGCAGGATAAGCTCGCCGGCCGCAGGCTGAGTGCGCCCCTGAGCATTGGCCGGCATGTCATCGTCGGCGATATCGAGGGTTACGTGCACGTGATCTCGCGCGAAAATGGCGCGTTCGAGGCCCGCCTTCCAACGGATGGCAGCGCCATCATGGCGCCGCCGGTGGCGCTTGACCGGACCAGCTTCGTCGTGCAGACGGAAAACGGCGGCGTTTTCGCGATCACCGTCCAGTAACTTAAGAAAACCGCCAAGACGCCGAGGCGCAAAGAGAACGCAAAGCTTCACGTATTTTTGTGTTCCTTCGCGTCTTCGCGCCTTTGCGGTAGAGCCCTTCTAACATGCTTCCCATCATCGTCATCGTGGGCCGGCCGAACGTGGGCAAGTCCACGCTCTTCAACCGGCTCACGCGCAGCCGCGATGCGATCGTCGCGGACGTTGCCGGTTTGACACGCGACCGCCATTACGGTCGCGGGCGCGTTGGCGGAAAACCCTATCTCGTCGTGGATACGGGCGGTTTCGAGCCGGTGGCAAGCGAGGGCATTTTGCATGAGATGGCGCGGCAGACCCGCCAGGCGCTGGACGAGGCTGACGCGGTGCTGTTCGTGGTCGATGCGCGTGCAGGGCTCGTCGGGCAGGACCGTGCGATCGCGTCGGAGTTGCGGCGCAGCGGCCGTCGAGTATTTCTGGTAGTCAACAAGGCCGAGGGCATGGATCCAGCCATCGCCTGCGCCGAGTTTCACGCTCTCGCCATCGGCGATCCAGTTTCAGTATCGTCCGCGCACGGTGACAACGTCACCGCCCTCATGGAGCACGTATTGGCCGGGCTGCCCGATGAGGAGGAGGCGCCACCGCGCGAGGAGAGGCATCCCAAGATCGCGGTGGTGGGGCGGCCCAACGTGGGCAAGTCCACGCTGGTCAATGCCCTCGTTGGCGAGGAGCGCATGATCGTTTTCGACCAGCCCGGAACCACGCGGGACTCCATCTACATCGATTTCGAGCGCGGCTCCCGCCGCTATACCCTCATTGATACCGCGGGATTGCGCCGGCGCGGGCGGGTTACCGAGGGCACAGAAAAGTTCTCGATGCTGAAGACGATGCGCGCCATCGAGGATGCGAACGTCGCGATTCTGGTGCTCGACGCGAGCGAGGAGATTGCTGAGCAGGACGCACACATCGCCGGATACGTGCTGGAGGCGGGACGCGCCGTGGTGATCGCTGTCAATAAGTGGGAGAAACTGTCGGAGGAAGATCGCGATTTGACCAAGCGCACGCTGGTGCGCAAGCTTAATTTCCTGGCTTTTGCGCGGTTGCATTTCATCTCGGCCCTGACCGGGCAGGGAATCCCGTCTCTCCTGAAATCGGTAGACGGGGCCTACGCGGCGGCCATGGCGCGCCTTCCCACGCCGCGGCTGAGCCGGGCGCTCGCGCTGGCCGTGGCACAGCAGCCTCCGCCCCGGTCGGGCGCCATCCGGCCAAAGCTGCGCTACGCTCACCAGGGAGGCGTCAACCCGCCCCGCATCATCGTCCACGGCAACGCGCTCGACCACGTGCCCGAGGCTTACCGCCGCTATCTGGAACGTTTCTTCCGGGAAGCTTTCCAACTCCAGGGCACTCCGCTACAGGTGGAGTTCCGGGGTGGCGCGAATCCCTACGCCCGGCGGGTCGCTTCCCGGCGATAACCCCATGGCGTAATTGCATAAAAGCGAGTAGAGTGGTACCAGCAAAAACACGATAACGATGAGGCTTATATGAGCAATAAAGGGCAGTTGCTACAAGACCCGTTCCTGAACACCCTGCGCAAGGAGCACATCCCTGTATCGATCTACCTCGTCAACGGCATCAAGCTCCAGGGTCAGATCGACTCGTTCGACCAATACGTGGTCCTGCTCAAGAACACGGTCACGCAGATGGTCTACAAGCACGCGATCTCGACCGTCGTGCCGGCCCGCGCCGTCAACCTCCAGGCCGACCAGAGTTCCGACGGTTGATGCCGCTATCCCCGTTGTTTGATGTTTGATCGTCCCGGCACTGGCACCGACGCGGTGCTGGTCGGCCTCGACTTGGGCGCGGCCGATTACGCGGAAGGGCTGGAAGAAATTCAGCTGCTGGCATCCAGCGCCGGGGTCATGGCGCGTGCGCTCGTCAAGGGCCGGCGCGCGCGACCGGACGCGGCTTTCTTCGCTGGTAAAGGCAAGGTCGAGGAGATCAGGCGGGTGGTTGCTGAAAGCGGTGCCCGGCTCGTGATCTTCAATCACGAGCTCTCTCCGATACAGGAGCGCAACCTCGAGCGCGCGCTCGATTGCCGGGTCGTCGACCGGGTGAGCCTGATCCTGGACATTTTTGCGCAGCGCGCGCGCACCCATGAGGGCAAACTTCAGGTTGAGCTCGCTCAACTCGAGCACCTGGCGACGCGTCTCGTGCGAGGATGGACCCACTTGGAGCGCCAGCGGGGGGGTATTGGCTTGAGAGGACCGGGTGAAACCCAGCTCGAGACCGACAGGCGGCTCCTTGGAAAACGCGTCAAGGTGCTGAAGGAGAAGTTGGCGAAGGTGCGCGCCCAGCGCACGGTGCAGCGTCGCGCGCGCAGGCGGTCGAATCTCCTGCAAGCGTCGCTTGTCGGTTACACCAACGCAGGCAAATCCACACTGTTCAACCGGATCGCGCGGGCCGATGTTTTCGCGATGGACCGCCTGTTCGCAACGCTGGACACAACGACGCGCCGTGTACACACGGCAAACGGGGCGGGTGTCGCGCTGTCTGATACGGTCGGGTTCATCCGCCGGCTGCCGCACACGCTGGTCGCCGCTTTTCGCGCCACGCTTGAAGAAACGGCCGAAGCCAGTATGTTGCTGCACGTTGTGGACGCAAGCAGTGCCGATCGGGCTGCGCAGATTGCAGCGGTGGATCAGGTTTTGGCGGAAATCGGCGCAGAGGAGATTCCACAGGTGCTCGTCATGAACAAAATCGATCTCACGCGGCTTCCGGCCCGGGTTGAGCGCGATCAGTATGGTAGAATTTCGCGCGTCTGGGTCAGCGCAAAAACGGGCGACGGTATAGAGGGTGTGCGCCTCGCCCTCGAGGAGTATGTTGACCAGGCACTTGCGCCCGCCCAAATCAACCAAACGGCTGCGGCCTGAAACCTATCAGCTCCGATTATGCTCGCATACCTCAAGACATTTGGCGGAACCGTTCGGGACGGCTCGCTGCGATTGCTCGGCGCGCTCATGTCGCTTAACGATCCACAGTGGGGCCGGCGCCCCAATCAAGGGCCGCCGGACCTGGACGAGATCCTGCGGGAGTTCAACCGCAAGCTGAACAATCTCTTCGGCCGACGCGGCGGAGGAGGCGACGAGCCGCCGCGCGGGGGTGATGTGAAGCGTTTCGGCGGCGGGGCTGGGCTGCTGCTGGGGCTTATCGTCGTGGTGTGGCTCGCGAGCGGCTTCTATATCGTGAACGAAGGCCAGCGCGGGGTCGTGCTGCTCTTTGGCAAGTATTCGGCAACGACAATGCCCGGCCCGCGCTGGCACCTGCCGTATCCGGTCGAGTCAGCCGAGGTAGTGAACCTCGACCAGGTGCGCACCGTCGAGGTCGGCTACCGCAACAATGTGAAAAGCAAGGTGCTCAAGGAATCCCTGATGCTGACTGACGACGAGAACATCGTCGACGTTCAGTTCGCAGTTCAGTACGTGCTGAAGAGCCCGACCGACTACCTCTTCAACAGCCGGTCACCGGATGACGCGGTGCTGCAGGCGGCGGAGACGGCGGTCCGGGAGATCGTGGGCAAGAGCAGCATGGACTTTGTGGTGTTCGAGGGCCGGGCAGAGGTTGCGGCGCGCGCACACAAGCTGATGCAGGAGATCCTCGACCGTTACGGCACGGGCATCAACATCAGCAAGGTCACCATGCAAAACGCGCAGCCGCCGGAGCAGGTGCAGGCGTCGTTCGATGATGCGGTCAAGGCCGGGCAGGACCGGGAGCGGCAGAAGAACGAAGGGCAAGCCTACGCCAACGACGTTATCCCGAGGGCGCGCGGGATGGCGGCACGCTTGCAGCAGGAAGCGGAGGGCTATCGTCAGCGCGTGATCGAGCAATCCGAAGGTGACGCCGCGCGCTTCCGCCAGATTCTGGCCGAGTACAACAAGGCGCCGCAGGTTACGCGTCAGCGGCTCTACATCGAGGCTATGCAGGAGATCATGAGCAACACGACCAAAGTGATGATTGACCAGAAGGGCGGGAGCAACCTGACCTACCTGCCCTTGGACAAGATCATGGAAATGTCACGCGGGAGTGCGGCTGATGCGAAGTCGAAGCCGGTGGAGCAGGCGCCGTCGCCAGACGCGTCGACTGCGCGTTCGCGCGAGGCGTTCCGCTCGCGCGCGCGGGAGGGGCGCTGATGAGAGCCTATTTCGGCGCGGTAGTCGTTGGCGCGGTGGTCCTCTTGATCATCGCTTCCCTGAGCGTTTTCGTGGTCGACCAGAGGGAGAACGCGATTGTATTCCGCTTGGGTGAGGTGGTCGGCGTCAAGACGAAGCCGGGCCTCTATCTCAAGGTGCCCCTGGTCGACAATGTGCGCACCTTCGACGTGCGGATTCTCACCATCGATACGCCCGAGCCGGAGCGGTTCCTGACCTCGGAAAAGAAGAACGTGCTGGTCGATCTGTTCATCAAGTGGCGGATAACCGACGTGCGGCAGTTCTACGTTAGCGTGCAGGGCAATGAGTCGCTTGCGCAGACCCGATTGCTGCAGACCATCAACGACGGCCTGCGCGCGGAGTTCGGCAATCGCACCGTGCACGAGGTGGTGTCAGGCGAGCGTGACCAGATCATGGACCTGATGCGCGCGAAGGCGAACGAGGATGCCGTCAAAATCGGCGTCAAGGTGCTCGACGTCAGGCTCAAACGCGTGGACCTCCCGCAGGAGGTGAGCGAATCGGTGTATCGCCGGATGGAAGCGGAGCGCAAACGGGTCGCGAACGAATTGCGTTCCACCGGTGCCGCCGAGTCCGAAAAGATCCGGGCCAACGCTGACCGGCAGCGCGAGGTGATCGTGGCGGAAGCTTACCGTGAAGCGGAGAAAATCAAGGGTGAAGGCGACGCCAGGGCGACGGCGACCTATGCGCGCGCCTACGAGCCGAACCCCGAATTCTACGCGTTCTACCGCAGCCTCGAAGCGTACAGAGGAAGCTTCAAGGACAAGAACGATCTGCTGGTGATCGACCCGAGTTCGGATTTCTTCAAGTATCTCAAGTCAGGTGGCAATCCCGGCAAGTAGCGGGTCGCCGGGCAGATGGGAGCGTACCCCGGGCCGCCGTTGCCGAGATCTCCATGGGCAGTATCCTGCTAACGGCCTTCGCTCTCATGCTCATCATCGAGGGGGTGCTTCCCTTCCTGATGCCCGCTCTATGGCGCGAGACCTTTCGAAAATTGATAGCGATGTCCGATGGGCAAATCCGTTTTGTCGGCCTGACCTCGATGCTGGCCGGCCTGCTGCTGTTGCTGCTTGTGCGTCATTGATGCGCCAAAAACTGCGCGATCGGGGTCTGGCGCGTAAGGAGCGTCGCCGTTTTTCTCTATAATCCCGTCGGTTCCGGTCTGCGAATCCTCAGCTTTTACTCCTGGCTCTAGACATGCGCGCCTGGGCGCTGCCCGAATATATCGAGGACATACTTCCGGCCGAGGCCGCGCGCATCGAGCGGCTGCGCCGCCGCATTCTCGATCTCTTCCGCACGCACGGCTATGAGCTCGTCATGCCGCCGTTGCTGGAGTACGTGGAGTCCCTGCTTACCGGCACGGGGCATGATCTGGACCTGAAGACGTTCAAGCTGGTGGACCGGCTGTCGGGGCGCATGCTCGGGGTAAGAGCCGACATTACGCCCCAAGTCGCCCGCATCGATGCTCATCTTCTCAACCGCAAGGGCGTCACGCGCCTTTGCTACACGGGCAGCGTGCTGCACACGCTGCCATCGGGAATGAACCGCACGCGGGAGCCGCTGCAGATCGGCGCCGAGCTCTACGGTCACGCCGGCATCGAGAGCGATGTCGAGATCCAGCGTCTGCTGATGAGGGCGCTTGCGGCTGCCGGTATCAAACGCTGTTACCTCGAGATCGGCCATGTGGCGATTTTTCGCAGCGTGATCCGGCGTGGTGGCGTTCGAGCCGAGCTTGAGGCGGAGCTTTTCCGGGCGACGCAGGCGAAGGATGTGCCGGCTTTGCGCGGGCTTGTGCGCGGACTTGCGCCTGCGACCCGCAAGGCGCTGATGACTCTGCCGGAGCTCTACGGCGAAACCGGGATCATTACCCGGGCGCGCAAGCTGTTGCCCGATTACCCTGAGATCCGCTCGGCACTTGCGGGGTTACAGGCGCTTTCCCGGAAACTGCGGGACGTGGCGGTCATTCGCTGCTTCGATCTGGCGGAGTTGCGCGGCTATCACTATCACAGCGGCGTTGTGTTTGCGGCCTACGCCGAAGGCTGGTCAAACGCGCTGGCGCTGGGCGGGCGTTACGACGAAGTCGGCAAGGCCTTCGGGCGCGCGCGGTCCGCGACCGGGTTCAGCATGGACCTTCGCGAGCTTGTCTCGTCGAGCCCCAACGGAGTAGCGAGGGCGGCCGTGCTCGCACCGTACCGGCCAGCTGACGCCTCGCTGCAACGTGCCGTTGAAACATTGCGGGCTCGTGGACAGGTCGTGATCGATGATCTTCCAGGACATGCCGGCACGCGAGGCGAATTCGGCTGCAATCGCAGGCTCGAGAAGCGCAACGGCAAATGGGTACTCAAACGGATGAATTCATGAACCATAAAGGCGCGAAGAGCCCGCAAAGCGGAGCATAATCGTGGTGCGCTTTTCGTGTTCCAGCGGTAAGGACTTCCCGGTATGTCGAAGAACGTAGTAGTTGTAGGTGCCCAATGGGGCGATGAGGGCAAAGGCAAGATCGTCGATTGGCTCACCGATCACGCCCGGGGAGTGGTGCGCTTCCAGGGCGGCCACAACGCTGGCCATACTCTCGTCATTGCTGGCAAGAAAACTGTGCTGCACCTGATCCCATCGGGCATTCTGCGCGATGGTGTGGCCTGCTATATCGGCAATGGCGTTGTTCTGTCCCCGCACGCGCTGGTGGAGGAAATCGATACCCTCGCTCTGGCCGGAATCGATGTACGCCCGCGTTTGAAGATCAGCGAAGCCTGCCCGCTGATCCTGCCGCACCACGTAGCGCTTGACCAGGCGCGCGAGGCGGCCAAGGGGGCCGGGAAAATCGGCACAACGGGTCGCGGCATCGGGCCGGCGTACGAAGACAAGGTGGCGCGGCGCGGCCTGCGCCTGCAGGATTTGTTCAGCCCGGATCGGTTCGCGGCCAAGCTGAAGGAGGTGCTCGAGTTTCACAATTTCGTGCTGAAGAGCTACTTCCACGGGCAGGCGGTTGACTACCAGAAGACCCTCGACGAAACGCTTGTGCTCGCCGGCCGCATCAAGCCCATGATCGCGGACGTGCCGCGGTTGCTCTACGAGGCGCAGAAGGCGGGCCACAATCTGCTGTTCGAGGGCGCGCAGGGCACTCTGCTCGACATTGATCACGGCACTTACCCCTACGTGACCTCGAGCAATTGCGTCGCTGGCGCAGCGGCCGCCGGGGCTGGAATCGGGCCGCAACATCTTCACTACGTGCTCGGCATTACCAAGGCCTACACGACCCGCGTGGGCTCGGGACCGTTTCCGACGGAGCTGGACAATGATATCGGGCGGCAGCTGGCGAGCCGCGGAAACGAGTTTGGTGCGACCACCGGGCGCCCGCGACGCTGCGGCTGGCTGGATGCCGCGGCACTGAAGCGCTCGATTCAGATTAACGGCATCACGGGCCTGGGCGTGACCAAGCTCGACGTTCTGGACGGCATGCAGGCAGTGCGGCTTGCGACCGGCTACCGCCTGAACGGCCGCTACAGCGACATCCTTCCGGTGGGGGCGGAAGAGCTCGCAGGATGCGAGCCCGTCTACGAGGAGATGCCGGGGTGGAAGGAGACGACGGTCGGGGCCACGCGGTTCGAGGATCTTCCTGCGGCGGCCCGGGCCTATCTGAAGCGGATCGAGGCGATCTGCGAGGTTCCGATTGACCTGATTTCCACCGGGGCAGACCGCACGCAGACGATCGTGATGCGCCACCCCTTTAAATGACAATGTTAAATTTTGAATGTCAAATGTTCGATGTCGAATGAAGTGCGCTGCAATTCAACATTCAAAATTCATAATTTAAGATCAAAGGAGTGGTGCCCAGGAAGGGATTCGAACCCCCACACCATTGCTGGCGCCAGGACCTGAACCTGGTGCGTCTACCAATTCCGCCACCTGGGCGTGAGCGCGCGATTCTAGCTGAAGGCGCCGCATTTATCAAATGAATCAACGCAAAGCACACAAGGCCGCTGCTCCGCGCAAACGCAGGGAGCGCACCCCTCGTCACGCGTACGAGGTGCCCAGCCGAGAACAGATACTCGAGCGGCTGACTGATTGCGGCGTGCCCATCCGGGAGACGGAGCTCGAGCGCTTGCTCGGCATCAACGCTCACCAGCGTGAGGGGTTTGCGCGACGCATTGCCGCGATGGAGAGAGAGGGCGAGATCATGCGCAATCGCCGCGGGGCGATCTGCGTTGTTGCGAAGCTCGACCTCGTGCGGGGACGGGTGCAGGGTCATCCCGATGGCTTTGGATTTCTCGTGCGAGATGATCGGGGTCCCGATCTCTTCCTCGGGCCCAAGGAGATGCATCAGCTCATGCATGGTGACCGCGCCGTGTGCCGCATCGCCGGGACCGACCGGCGGGGACGCCCGGAGGGCAAGGTCGTCGAGGTGCTGGAGCGTGGTCAGCAGCATGTGGTTGGACGGCTGCATCGGGAGCACGGCATCCTGTTCGTGACGGCCGAGGACAAGCGCCTGAGTCATGAGTTGCTCATACCGCCCCATGAAGCGCGCGGGGCAAAGCCGGGACAGGTTGTCACGGCCGAGATTGTCGCGCAGCCCTCCAAGCACGCGCAGCCAGTGGCCCGGATCGTCGAGGTGCTCGGAACCTACGCGGATCCGGGCATGGAGATCGAGATTGCGCTGCGCAAGCACGCGCTGCCGTACCTGTTTTCGCGCCAGGCCGAGCGTCTTTGCGCGAGACTTCCCGACCGGATCAGGGCCGAGGAGCATTCGGGACGCACGGACCTCACGCATTTGCCGCTGGTCACCATCGATGGGGAGAGCGCGAAAGATTTCGACGACGCCGTCTATTGTGAGCCATTGGGCAAGGGCGCCAACGGCCGCTTCCGGCTGGTTGTCGCGATCGCGGACGTGAGCCACTACGTGAAGCACGGGGACGCCCTCGACCTCGAGGCGCGACTACGCGGCAATTCCGTCTACTTTCCGCGGCGCGTGATCCCGATGCTGCCAGAGAAACTCTCGAACGGCCTGTGCTCGCTCAACCCCAAGGTGCCCCGCCTGTCGATGGCGTGCGACATGGAGATCGGCGCCGACGGGGAGATCGAGTCCTATGAGTTCTTCCCGGCGGTCATAAACTCGCACGCCCGGCTGACCTACACGGAGGTCGGGGCCATGCTGGAAAGCGAGCGCGGCGAGGCGGCGCGGCGGCATCGGGGGCTGCTGCCCCACATCAAGGCGCTCTACCGGCTCTACCAACGACTCGCGCAGGCTCGGGCGAGGCGCGGCGCGATCGATTTTGAAACCATCGAGACCGAGATGATCTTCGATGACCGCGGCAAGATCGAGCGCATCGTTCCGGTCGTGCGCAATGACGCGCATCGCCTGATCGAGGAGTGCATGCTGGCTGCGAACGTTTGCGCCTCAGACTTCCTGCGCAGTCACCGCCAGGCGATGCTCTACCGTATTCACGAGGGGCCGACGCCGGAGAAGCTTGCCGCACTGCGCGATTTCCTCGGCAGTTTTGGCTTGCAGATCGACGGCGGAGATGATCCCCACGCGCGTGATTACGCCAAGCTGCTGGCGCGCGTGAAGGACCGGCCGGACGCGCAGCTGTTGCAGACCGTGATGCTCCGCTCTTTACAACAGGCGGTGTACAGTCCCGACAACGTGGGCCATTTCGGTCTTGCCTATGAGTCGTACACCCACTTCACATCCCCGATCCGGCGCTATCCTGACCTGCTCGTGCACCGCGCGATCAAGGCAGTGCTCCAGAAACGGCGCTATGATCCGGGAAACTGGCATGAGCTCGGTCTTAACTGTTCGATGACCGAGCGTCGGGCGGATGACGCAACACGCGATGTTGTGGCCTGGCTCAAATGCTATTACATGAAGGACCGGATCGGCGAGACGTTCACAGGCACGATCAGCGGCGTGACGGCATTTGGCGCGTTCATTGCGCTCGACGAAGTTTATGTCGAAGGTCTGGTGCATGTCTCGGAATTGGGCAATGACTACTTCCACTTCGATGCAGCGAAGCATCAGCTGATGGGAGAGCGCACGCGCAAGCGTTTTCGTCTGGGCGACCGCGTCGAAGTCACACTGGTACGCGTAGACCTGGACACGAGCAAGATCGATTTCACGCTCGCCTGACAGCTGTGAATCGCAAATCGTAATTCGTGGAAGGAAGAATGTAGTTCGCCATGAGTCCAAGGCGGCGGCAATAGCGACTTCGATTTGCGATTGACGATTCACGAGAACATGAACGAGACGCGTCTCATCTACGGCTTCCATGTGGTCACGAGCCGGCTGCGGCAGAATGCCGCGAGCGTGAAGGAAATCCTGCTCGACGAGGGGCGGGAGGACCGGCGCGTGCGCGAGCTCGTCCGGCTTGCGGGCGAGCGCGGTGCGCGCGTGATCAGGGTGAACGGCGCGCGGCTCGACGGCATGACGCAGCATGCGCGACATCAAGGGGTGGCAGCGCGCGTCGACGTGGCGGGTCCCGCGCGGGATCTTGAGAGCGTGCTGGAGGGGCTGCGGGAGCCGGCGTTGTTGCTGATCCTCGACGGGGTTACCGACCCGCACAACCTGGGCGCGTGCCTGCGGGTGGCGGATGCGATGGGCGTGCATGCGGTGATCTCGCCAAAGGATCGGGCGGTCGGGATAAATGCGACGGTCGAGAAGGTTGCCAGCGGTGCAGTGGAAACCGTGCCGCTTATTGTCGTGACGAACCTTGCGCGCGCGATGCGCGACCTGAAGGAACGCGGAATCTGGCTGATGGGTGCCGACCAGGACGGTGAAAACGAGCTGTATTCGGTCAAGCTCGATGGACCGGTGGCGTGGGTGCTCGGCGCGGAAGGGGAAGGCATGCGCCGGCTTACGCGCGAGAATTGCGACGAGCTCGTCCGCATTCCCATGGTCGGCACGGTGGAGAGCCTGAACGTGTCGGTCTCGGCCGGCATCTGTCTTGCAGAAACGCGCCGCCAGCGCGCGGTGCGTGCTCGATAATTCTTGCCCCTCACAGCGCCTTTGTGGGCAAATGGCACAGTGTGTCGCGGGGGATCCGCTCAAGAAAATTTGACATAATTGAGGGCTCGTTCGGGGCGAAAAGCGGGACAACACGGCTCTTTCGGGACATCAGAGAGGGCCCGCCAAGGATCGAAGAGGGGATCAGCCCCGATTGGCCAGCCTGACGGCGGATTGCCCCGTTACCTCCTCCTGCCTTACTTCCTTAATCATCAGGGCGATATAATGCCTCGGCGGTTCCAGCGGGGGCCGGCTGCCGTCCTTAAGCGCGATAGACAACTGAAAAATACGGTCATAGAATCATAAAATAACGACGTGTATCTCGAAACCACTTAAAGAAACGATTGGACGCGAGTAAAAAAACAAAACTACCGGCCGGAATTCGTTTGGGCCGGGAAGTTGCTCTGCTGCTGCTCGCGGGGTGCCTTCTCGCGCCGGTTGCGCCCGTGTCGCGGGCGCAGCAGCCGCAGGCGCCCATTCCCGCCCCGCGCTTCGAGATCAAACGCTTCGATGTGCAGGGGAACACGTTGCTGTCGCCGGAAGTGGTGCAGGCGGCGGTCGCGCCGTTCGCGGGCAAGAACAAGGATTTCGCGGACATTCAGCGGGCGCTGGAAGCGCTCGAGCAATCCTACCGGGATCGCGGCTACGGTGTCGTGCAAGTCTTGCTGCCCGAGCAGGACATCACGAAGGGCGTGGTGCAGTTTCGCGTGAACCAGCCCCGCGTCGGGCGCGTTCTTATCGACGGCAACAAGCACTTTGACGCCGAGAACATCCGGCGGAGCCTGCCGACGGTCAAGGAAGGCGAGACACCCAATTCCCGTGATATCGCGCGCAACCTGCAGCTCCTCGGAGAGCATCCGGTCAAGCAGACCAATGTGCTCCTGCGCTCGGGGGCGAAGGAAGGCGAAGTCGACGTCAATATCAAGGTCAGTGACGACAAGCCCTGGCGCGGCTTTCTGACACTCGACAATACCGGCACGGGCGAGACCGGTTATTACCGGGCGGGGATCGGCCTGCAGCACTCGAATCTCTTCAATCGCGATCACACATTAACGGCGCAGTACATCACCTCGCCGACCGAGCCGAGCAAGGTCTCCATCTATGGCGTGGGCTATCGCATCCCGTTCTACGACCTGAACAGCTCGCTTGACCTCATCGCGGGTTATTCGGATGTCGATTCGGGCACGGTCCAAGGGCTGTTTAACGTGAGCGGAGCCGGCACCATCGGAATTGCCCGCTGGAACTACCTGCTTCCGCGCTGGGGCGAACTCGAGCAGAAGCTGGCCTTCGGCCTTGATTACCGGGAATTCCAGAATGATGTTGTTTTCGCGGGCACGCAGATCGTGCCCGACATTACGATCCACCCGGCGAGCCTGACTTACAGCGGCCTTCGCCGCTACGCGGCAGCTGAGCTTTCGTTTTTTGCGAGCGGCTCGACCAACATCCCGGGGGGCAATGACGGCGATGACCTCGCGTTTCAGCTGACACGCCCGGGCGCAAGCGAGCACTACACGATCTTCCGCGGCGGCTTCAACTACGTGCGTCAATTCCAGAACGAGTGGCAGACGCGGGTGGGATTGAACGGCCAATATTCTAAGGACCTGCTCGTGCCCGGCGAGCAATACGGGCTCGGCGGCCCGGACACGGTGCGCGGCTATCTCCTGCGCGAAGTCGCAAATGACCGCGGCTACTCTGGCCAAGCGGAGCTCTACACACCCGATATCGCGCGACATCTCGAAGCCCCGGACGAGCTTCGCGTGCGGCTCCTTGCGTTCTACGATTACGGTTCTCTCAAACGCAACGATCCGCTACCGGGAGAAATCGACCACAGCGTGCTGGCGAGCACCGGGGTGGGCTTGCGGCTGAGCTATGCGAAATCGGTCAGCTTACGCTTTGACGTGGCCAATATCCTCAAGCCGACGCTGAATCGTGACGATGGCAGCTGGCGCGTGAGCGCAGCGCTGGCGATCATTTATTAGATCCTGGTTGGAAGACTAGAATTAGGCGCAGCTAAATGCAGATAAGCGCCGGGGCAAGCACCGTGAAGCGCACGTTGGTCGCGGGTCTCGGAGCCGAAATCTGTTTCGTGAATTTCTGCACACGTGTTGTGTGATATTGGCCCGGTTTTTGCATGGATAACGTCCTGAGCTGCCGAGGTTGCTCGAGCGGCGGGAGCGCCGCTTGAAGTAAGCTTGCTAAGGCGCTGATTTGACTTGCACGGGGGTGGAATTGAATTTTCAGGATCAACGGTCCAGCGGACGTGTTTTCCGCTGTGCGACGTTTTCTCGACGCTCGGAGATGTGCGCGTGAGGCCAAAACGCAACGCCCGTCGTCGGCTGCGCCGCGCTGCAATCGCCTTGGCGGTAGCCTCCTGCTTTGCGACGCCGGTCGTTCTTGCGAATCCCACGGGTGCCGCGGTCGCCAACGGCCAGGTGAGCATCCACCAGCAGGGCAACCTGCTGCAGATCACCAACAGTCCCAACGCCATCATCAACTGGCAGAGCTTCTCGGTCGGGGCGAACGAGATTACGCGCTTCCTGCAGCAGTCGGACTCAAGCGCGGTATTGAATCGCGTCATCGGCCAGAACCCCTCGGCGATCCTGGGCGCGCTGCAGTCGAACGGCCGGGTCTTTCTCATCAACCCCAACGGCATCGTCTTTGGTGTCAACGCGCAGGTCGATGTGGCGGGGCTGGTGGCGTCCACCCTGAAGCTCTCGGACGCGGACTTCCTGGGCGGGAAGTTGAAGTTTGCCGAGACCGTCGGCGCCGGCGCGGTGGTCAACGAAGGGGCGATCACGACCCCGAGCGGGGGCCAGGTCTACCTGGTGGGCGCGGGTGTTGAGAACAAGGGGCTGATCAAGAGCCCGCAAGGCGAGGTGGTGCTGGCGGCGGGCAAGAGCGTGGAGCTGGTTGACCCGGGCACGCCGAACCTGAGGGTGGAGGTCACTGCGCCGGACAACGCGGCGGTGAACCTGGGCCACATTGCGGCCGACGCCGGGAGAGTCGGCATCTACGCGGGGCTGATCACGCAGGGCGGCACGATCCAGGCGAACAGCGCGCAGGTGACCGAGGATGGTCGCATCGTTTTGAAAGCGACGCAGAGCGCGACGCTGGAGGCGGGCAGCGTGACCGCGGCGAATGGTCCCAAGGGCGGCAGCGTCACGGTGGACTCGGGTGACACCACGCTGGTGGCCGGAGCGATAGAGGCGAAGGGCAGCGAAGGCGCGGGGGGCACGGTCGAGGTGCTGGGCAATAAAGTGGGGCTGATTGGACACGCCAACATTGACGTGTCGGGCGAGACGGCAGGGGGCACGGTGCTGGTGGGGGGCGACTTCGAGGGCAAGAACCCCGAGGTGCAGAACGCCTATCGCACCTATGTCGGGCCGGAGGCGAACATCACAGCCGATGCGGTCACGAGCGGCGATGGGGGCAGGGTGATCGTATGGTCGGATGATGCAACGCGCGCTTATGGCACGATCAGCGCCAAGGGCGGCAGCCAATCGGGCGACGGCGGCTTCATAGAGGTCTCTAGCAAGAACGCGCTCGATTTTGCGGCGAAGGTCAATGCTTCGGCGCCGGGCGGTACGCCGGGCACACTTCTGCTCGACCCCGACAATATCAACGTTGCCACGACGGCCAGCGGCGCGGCCGTGAGTGATGTGGATGCCTTCACCGATCCCGGCACGCTACAGACGATCGACCCGGGCACGCTCGATGCTGCTGGCACGACGGTAGTGCTGCAAGCGACCAACGACATCACGGTCTCCAATGCAGTCAATCTGACGACCACCGGCGCGGGCTTCGTCGCTCAGGCCGGCAACAATATCACCATTAACGCCACGATCACGACGAACGGCGGTGACATCCACCTGGAAGCGGACTCGCCGCACTCTCCCGCTGGGGGCGGGGATGGGTCGGGTCAAGTTCAGATCGTTGCGGCCGTCAGCACGCGAGGAACCTTAGGGCTTGTCAATGATGGATCGATCACGCTGATCGGTGGGGGAAACAGAAGCTCTGGCGCGAATGCTGGTGGAATTGAATTGGGGAACTTTGACGTCGCCGCCGGAACGGGCGGAATACAAATTTCGCTAAGCGCGGCCGGCACGCTCGACCTTGGAGTCGGCGCGCCCGGTGCGACCCAGCTTTCGAGCGATGACATCGCCAGGCTCAAAACGACCGGCCGGCTGGTGATTGGAGAGGCAACGACGGCCGGAAGCGATGGACGGGGGCTCAATGCCCAGACACTCACCGTTAAATCGATCACCAACAGCACTGCGGGAGCGATTCCGCTTTCCTCGGAGTCCGGTGCGTCCTTTGAGCTGATCGCAGGAGCAGACGGCATCACGCTTGACCGCCCGATTATTGCCTACCAGGACGTCGTGATTTCGACATCGGGCACTGTCAACCTCAACGAGACGATCGACACAACGGCGGGAAACGACAGCTTGACGATCACTGCTCCCGGCGGCCTTGTTCTGGGTTCAAGCGGATCTATCAATTCAGGCAGCGGTGTCTGTTCGTTGAATGGGGCGCTGTGTTCCGGCTCTAGCGGCTCCGGTGGCTCAAGCGGTGGGTCAAGCGGTGGGTCAAGCGGTGGCTCAAGCGGCGGGTCAAGCGGTGGGTCGACCGGCGGGTCAAGCGGCGAATCGAGCGAACTGCCGCCCGGGGTTGAGCCACCATCGGTGTCCCCTCAAAACACCCTGGTCGGATCAACCGACCAGGCCGTTACGCCGCCCGTGGCAGTGTCATCGGGCACCAAGGATACCGAGGAAGAAAAGAAGGAAACCGCGAAGAAGCCGGTCTGCACGGGAAGCAGCAAGAGCCAGGCGGCGACGGCTGTCGCTGCTGGCATGGGCGCCGGCGGTCGGCAGTGCACGAGTCGCGGTTGCTCCTAACTTCCTTGAGCTCTGAATCTTGAATCGTAAATCGTAAGGACTCGCGGAGGAGGTCTACTCGATTCGCGTTTCGGGATGCTCCGATTCCGCCTTTGCGGCCAGCGTTGACTGTGTCGGAAAGTCCTGTATAATCCGCGCCTTCTGTAGCTGCGGCCATCACTCAATCGGTGGCCTTGGTCCTTGCCTCACCGCGCACGCATCACGGGAGGCTTTACCCATAAGGAGAGATCGAAATGCGTCATTACGAGATCGTTTTCATCGTCCATCCGGACCAGAGCGAGCAGGTTCCGGGCATGGTCGACCGTTACCGCCAGCTGGTGACCGGGCGGAACGGCAAGATCCACCGCCTGGAAGACTGGGGCCGCCGCCAGCTCGCATTTCCGCTGGAGAAGGTGCACAAGGCCCACTACGTGCTCATGAATGTCGAATGCGACGCCGAGACGCTGGGCGAGATGCAGCATGCGTTCAAGTTCAATGACGCCGTGCTGCGCCACCTCATTGTGAAGATGGACGAGGCCGTGACCGGACCCTCGCCAATGATGAAGGAAGAGAAATCGCGTTCGCTGAGCGCGCCAGCAGCCGAGGGCGCCAGGCCTGCGCCGGCGGCGCCGGCACCGGCTGCGGCACCGACAGAGTCGGCCAGCTAGCCGATGTGAACTCGGTCGAGCTCCACGGTGAACTCACGGAGATCGAGCCGCTACGCCACACACCGGCCGGAATTCCGCTCCTGCACTTCAAGCTGCAGCACCGATCGCATCAGAGCGAGGCCGGCTTCCAACGCCAGGTCGATTGCGAGATGGGCGCGGTGGCGATGGGCGAAGTCGCGGTGAGGCTGGCGCGGCTGAAGGCGGGCCAGAAAGTCACGGTGAGCGGGTTTCTCAACCGCAGGAACCGGATGAGCAGGCAGGTTATTTTGCACGCAACGGAAGCACAGATCACAGAGGACGACAGTCATGGCGATGGGAAGACAGGGCAGGTCCGGCGGTAAGGGCCGGGGCAAAGGCGGAAAATTCAGCAAGGGCAAGGGCCGCGACAGCCGCGGCCGCGGCCAGCTTTTCCGGCGCCGCAAGTTCTGCCGCTTCACGGCGGAGGGCATCAAACAGGTTGATTACAAGGATATCAATCTGCTGAAGGACTTCATCAACGAGAACGGCAAGATCATCCCGGCCCGTATTACCGGCACGAAGGCCCGGTACCAGCGGCAGCTCTCGGTGGCGGTCAATCGCGCGCGCTTTCTCGCGCTGCTGCCTTACACCGATCTGCACTAAGATTGGTTCCGGGTCTAAGGTTGCAGGTTTAAGGTTCGCTAGGTCCACAACTTAACCTGAAACTTGAAACGTGAAACCTGAAATTTCAGACAGGGTTGGAATATGCAAATCATACTGCTCGAAAAAATCATAAATCTGGGTCAGCTGGGCGACGTCGTGAAGGTCAAGGACGGGTTCGCGCGCAACTATCTGATCCCGCAGGGCAAAGCGAAGCGCGCGACGGCGAGCAACCTCGCGGAGTTCGAAACGCGCCGTGCCGAGCTCGAGAAAGCGCAATCCGATGCGCTTGCGCAGGCCCAGGAGAAGGCGGCGAAGATCGACGGCATGATGCTTCAGATCACGCAAAAAGCCGGCGTGGATGGCAAGCTTTTCGGTTCGGTGACGAACGTGGACATCACCGATGCGCTCAAGGCGCAAGGCGTCGAGGTCCTGCGCTCGATGATTCGCATGCCGCAGGGGCCGATCAAGACGGTCGGCGATCACCCGATCAAGGTTGCGCTGCATGCAGACGTCGTGGCGACGGTCACCGTCTCCGTACTGGGCGAGCAATAAAGCCAATCGAAACAAAGGAAAAATTTTTCTAAAAAAAAGGGCTGGCGACAGCCCTTTTTTTTCTGTAGATTTCTCCCTCAGTTGCGAGCGACTTCGGCGCGCGACGTTTCCCTTTCAGACCACACTGGACAGACAGTCGAGACAACGGCGGCGCGCGTCATGGCACAGATCACCTCGATCGTCAAAGACGCGCAGCTTGAAGCCACTCGAGTTCCCCCGCAGTCAATCGAAGCCGAGCAGTCAGTGCTCGGCGGTCTGCTGCTCGACAACACCGCCTGGGACCGGATTTCCGATCTCATCACGGCGGCGGACCTCTATCGCGCGGACCATCGCCTTATCCTGGAGCACATCGGCGGGCTGATCGAGAGCGGCCGCCCGGCGGACGCCCTCACGGTGGCCGAAAGCCTTGAGCGCAGCGGGCAGCTCGCGGAGGTGGGCGGACACGCCTATCTGGGCGCGCTGGCGGCCAATACCCCCAGCGCAGCCAATATCCGGCGCTATGCGGAGATTGTTCGCGAGCGCTCTGTCATGCGCAGTCTCGCTGCAATCGGCACGGAGATCGCGGATGCCGCCTATAACCCCGCGGGGCGCGACGCCAAAGCGCTGCTCGACGAGGCGGAGACCAAGATCTTCCGGATTGCGGAAGCGGGTTCGAAGTCGCGGCAGGGATTCGTCAAGATTGACCCGTTGCTGACCGAAACTGTCGAGCGGGTTGACATCCTCTACAACCGCGAGAACAAGGACGACGTCATCGGGCTTGCCACCGGCTTCGTGGACCTCGACCGGATGACGTCCGGGTTGCAGGAGGGCGAGCTCATCATCATTGCGGCGCGACCTTCGATGGGCAAGACAGCGCTCGCAATGAACTTCGTCGAGCATGCCACCCTGCACTTGAAGAAGGCGGTTGCGGTTTTCAGCATGGAAATGTCGGGTGCCCAGCTGGCCATGCGCATGATTGGCTCGGTCGGGCGCTTCGATCAGCACGAGCTGCGCACCGGAACGTTCAAGGAAGAGGACTGGTCACGGCTGGTCGATGCGGTGGGCCGGCTCAATGAGACGCAGGTCTTTATCGATGATACTGCCGGCCTCAATGCGCTCGAAGTGCGGTCGCGGGCGCGCCGCCTCCATCGCCAGTGCGGCGGGCTCTCGATGATCGTGGTGGATTACCTCCAGCTCATGTCGTCGAGCGGGCGGGAAGAGAACCGTGCGACCGAGATTGCCGAGATCTCGCGCTCGCTGAAGGCGCTGGCGAAAGAGCTCAAGGTGCCGGTCGTCGCGCTCTCGCAGCTCAACCGCAGCGTCGAGTCGCGCCAGGACAAACGCCCGATGATGTCCGACCTGCGCGAATCGGGCGCGATCGAGCAGGACGCCGACCTGATCATCTTCATCTACCGCGACGAGGTCTACAACCCCGACTCACCCAGTCGGGGCATGGCTGAGCTCATTGTAGCCAAGCAGCGCAACGGACCGACGGGCAAGCTGACCCTCACCTTCCTCGGCAAGTACACACGTTTCGAGAATTACGCAGGGGGCGACCGCTTCTAGCGCGCTTCCGCGCGTTCAAGGTTCAAGGTTCAAGGTTCAAGGTTCGAACACGGAACTGGAAACCTGGAACCTTGAACTGCGCTAAAGGGCTTCGGCGGCGTGGTCTGCCAGGCGCGAGCGCTCGCCGCGCATGAGCGTGACGTGCCCGCTGTGTGCCCAGCCCTTCATACGGTCCACCACGTAGGTCAGGCCCGAGCTGCCCTCGGTCAGATAAGGCGTGTCGATCTGGGCGATATTGCCCAGGCAGACCACTTTGGTCCCCGGTCCGGCGCGGGTAATCAGCGTCTTCATCTGCTTTGGCGTCAGGTTCTGCGCCTCGTCGATGATGAGGTATTTGTGTATGAATGTGCGCCCGCGCATGAAATTGAGCGACTTGACCTTGATGCGCGAGCGAATCAGATCGCGCGTGGCTGCGCGTCCCCATTCGCCGGCCTCATCGTCGGTCTTGTTTAGAACGTCGAGATTGTCCTCGAGCGCTCCCATCCACGGGTTCATCTTCTCTTCCTCGGTTCCGGGGAGGAAGCCAATGTCCTCTCCCACCGGGACCGTCACGCGGGTCATGATGATCTCGGTGTAGACCTTGTGCTCCAGCGTCTGCATAAGTCCCGCGGCCAGAGTGAGCAGCGTCTTCCCCGTGCCGGCCTGCCCGAGAAGGGTCACGAAATCGATCTGAGGGTTCATCAGCGCGTTCAACGCGAAAATCTGCTCGCGGTTGCGCGCGATGATGCCCCACACGTTGTGGCGCTGCTGCGCATAATCGCGGAGCGTCTGCAGAACCGCCGTCTTGCCATTGGCTTCCTTGACCTGGGCGTAGAACGGGCGATCTCCCTCCAGATAGACGAACTCGTTCACCAGCAGCTTTGAGCACAGCGGACCCTGCACGCGGTAGAAGGTTTGACCTGCCTGCTGCCAGGACTCCATGTCGCGCCCGTGCTGGTCCCAGAAGTCGGTCGGCAACTCGCGCGTCCCGGAATAAAGAAGGTCGGTGTCCTCAAGGACCTTGTCGTTGAAGTAATCCTCCGCCGAAAGACCCAATGCATGCGCCTTGATGCGCATGTTGATGTCCTTCGATACGAGAATAACCTCACGGCCGGGATGAGTGTCCTGCAGGTGCCTGACGACGGAGAGAATCTGGTTGTCGACCTTGCCGCTCGCGAGCCGTGCCGGCAGCTCGCCGGTGATAGCCTCGGTCTGCAGGAAAACCCGACCGGTCGCGGTCTTGTCGCCGTGGAGTGCCAGGGCGATGCCATCGGCGATCTTGCCCTCGGAGTGGTTGATCAACTCATCGAGGAACCGGCTTGCCTGCCGTGCGTTGCGCGAGACTTCCGACATCCCCTTCTTGTTGTTGTCGAGCTCCTCCAGTATGGCCATCGGGATATAGAGATCGTGCTCTTCGAAGTGGAACAGGCAGGTGGGGTCATGCATGAGGACGTTGGTGTCGAGCACGAAAAGCCGGGTCGCGGAGGAGGGGAGACGACTGATGACAGCACTGGTTTTGCGGTGGATCATGAACCTCCCTAATCGAGTTTCAATTTTCGAGTTTTGAGTTCAAAGTTCCAGGCTTAATAGTGTGAAATTTCTTAATCCACCGCCGTCCAAACTGGAAACTGGAAACTGGAAACTGGAAACTGGAAACTGGAAACTGGAAACTGGAAACTGGAAACTTTCGCTCATTCATTTGATCGACTTGACGAACTCGAGCACTTCCTGCGCGTGCCCTGGCACCTTGACTCCGCGCCATTCTCGCCGCACGATCCCGCCGGCATCGATGACGAAAGTGCTGCGCTCGATGCCGCGCACCTTTCTGCCGTACATGTTTTTCATCTTGATGACGGCGAACGCCTTGCAGGCGATTTCGTCGGCGTCGGAAAGCAGGTCGAACGGGAAGCCCATCTTGGCCTTGAAATTCTCGTGTGATCTCAGGCTGTCGCGCGATATCCCGTAAACGGCGCACCCGAGCCGCGCGAACTCGGAATGAAGGTCTCGAAACTGCTGGCCTTCAGTCGTGCAAGCGGGAGTGTTGTCTTTCGGATAAAAGTAGAGGACGAGAGGCTTGCCTTTGGCGCTCGTGAGGCGGAAGGTCTCGCCGCCGGTGGCGGGCAATTCGAAGTCAGGCGCTGGCTGATCTAGCATTCTTCAGTTCGGGTATCCGTCGTGCGACGGCCCCGTGTAATGTTGACCGAAAGCGTTCACCGACGCAAGTTAAGCCAGAAACTCCCGGCCTTGCACCGAGACAGGGCGGCGGCAACCCGGCAGGATTTGCGTCTCGACTATGCTGCGCGGCAGGCTTGCTGCGTCGAGCCCGGTTGCGTAATCCTGAAGCGCAACCAGCTCATAGCCGAGCGCGCGCCATCCCGAGAGCAGCGTGCGCAGAACTGGCTCGAATACGGTGCCTTCCACTTCGGCGCGCAGGGTGTAGACATGCCCGGTCTCCGGCGGATCGCGGCTCAACTCCAGCAGCCGTTCCGCGGCAGTTGCAGTGGTGACGCCTTTGGATCCTAGCACTTCGTCGAGCGTGGGCAGTGTCGTCGGAAGCTGCGGACAGGCAACGATTTCCCCGTCGAGGATTGGCACGAAGGGGCCGCTGCCGCGGGTATCCGACCCATGCCGGAAGCCGAGGCGTTGCGTCTGCCGGAAGGCGTAGCGGTTCATGAGCCAGCCCGGCGCGCCGTGCGAGAGCGCAGGCGTGCCAAGAATTTCCTCGAAACGTTGGCAGGCGCGAGTCATCGCGCCGTGAGTCCATGCGGCATCGCCCCGAAGGCTGTGATGCAGCCAGGCGACGCGGTCGTACGCATGAATTCCGGGCTCGAATCCTTCATCACGGACGGCGCGCATGACGTCGGCGCAACGGGCGCCGATGTCCGCGGCTGGCAGGAGCGTTCCGGAGAGCAATGCCGGGAGCCCATAGCAGCGAAATCGCGGGACACGTGGCAGCGTGCCGAGGGCGCGACCGGTGCGATCGGGCCCCAGGCTGAACAAAAAAGTTGCGCCCGCGCCATGCTCCTTTAGCACGGATAGCAGGCGCGGGACCGCTTCCCGGGTTCCGCGCAGCGTGGCCACTTCGATGCGGAGCGCGAGCTTCACAAGATCCGTAAATCGTGCATCGTGAATCGCGAATCGACGGGATTCATCAGGCCCCCGGGAGTGTTGATTTCTTTTCGGCTTCGATACAGCGGCGCGCCAGCGACTGGAATTCATGCTCGTCTGCACCGAGCGCGGCCAATTTCAAGGCGCGCGGCAGCGCAGGGTAGTGCTTCGTGATCGCGCGCGTATAGGCGGGGTCGTAATGTTTCACCAGCAGATCCGCGGTGAGCTCGTCCCACTGCCGTGCCAGGGCGAGTTCCCGCCAGCGGTCGATCACCGCGCGCCCGTGCAGCGAGGTCAGGCACTCGAGTTTCGCGATGAGTTTCTCGGGTTGTTCGAGGAAATGCGCGTACTCCTCCTTGAGCAATGCCACTCGAACCGGCAGGGTCGCTTCGATGACGACACACTCGCTCACCCACATCGACGCGATCAAGGCCTCGGGTACGCGCAGGTCTCCGACTTTTTTGCTCTCGGCTTCGACGTAGACAGGGCGCTTCGCATCGAATCGATGCAATGCGCTCCAGATGCGGCTCTCGAATAATTTCTGCGACGGCTGGGCTTCCTCGGGAAGTCCGCCCAGCACGGATCCGCGATGGGCAGCGAGTGCCTCGAGGTCGAGCACCTGACTGCCCGCATCGCCGAGCGC
The DNA here is from genome assembly GCA_001303585.1 of Betaproteobacteria bacterium SG8_41. Taxonomy (GTDB): domain Bacteria; phylum Pseudomonadota; class Gammaproteobacteria; order Burkholderiales; family SG8-41; genus SG8-41. The sequence goes on along the minus strand of LJTT01000007.1, from coordinate 96,652 downwards.
GTGCAGCAGCCGGCTCTTGCCCGTACCGGTAAGGCCGCATACGACACGCCAGCTGAATTTGCGCGGTAGCGCGGAGAGGTCGGCCACCACTGCCCGGCGATAGGCCTTGTAGCCGCCGTCGAGCCGGCCAACGCGCCAGCCAATCTGGGCCATCACGTGCGCGAACGCTCCGCTGCGTTCGCCACCGCGCCAACAGTAGAACACCGGACGCCATTCGCGCGGGCGGTCGAGAAAACGCGCCTGAATGTAGCGTCCAATATTCGCGCTGACGAGCGCAGCGCCGATCTTCTTGGCTTCGAAGGGCGAGACTTGCTTGTAGAGGGTGCCCACCCGGGCGCGCTCGGCGTCGTCGAGGATGGGGCAGTTCACCGCCCCCGGAATGTGGTCTTCCCCGAACTCGGACTCGGAGCGAACGTCGATCAACTCGTCAAATTCGGGCAGTTGTGCTACGGTAACGATCGCTGGTCCACGCACGGAATTTCCTGTCGCATCGCATTTTCCTGGCAGCTCGGTTTGTGATGATTGCGCGCGCCAGCACACAGTTTAAGGTACACCCATGAACAAGCCTTCAGAAGTCGCGCCCGTCCGCCTGACGCAACTGTCGCATGGCGGCGGGTGAGGGTGCAAGCTCACGCCAGCGTTGCTGAGCGAAGTTCTTGCAGGCACACCGGTCGCCAAGGCCTTTCCGGACCTGCTGGTCGGCACTGAGTCGAGCGACGATGCGGCGGTCTATCGCCTGAACGACACGCAGGCAGTGGTCGCAACGACCGATTTCTTCATGCCGATCGTGGACGACCCTTACGATTTCGGCCGTATTGCCGCCACCAATGCGATCTCGGATGTGTACGCGATGGGCGGAAAGCCTTTTATGGCGCTGGCCTTGCTGGGCATCCCGGTCGGCAAGCTGCCCGTTGATGCGGTGCGCGCCATCGTTGCGGGCGGCCATGACGTCTGCGCCGGTATCGGCATTCCCATCGCGGGCGGGCACTCGATCGACGCACCAGAGCCGATGTACGGGCTGGTCGTGCTGGGGCTGGTGCACCCGGACCGGGTAAAGCGCAACGACCGCGCACGTGAGGGCGATGTGCTGATCCTGGGCAAGGGGCTGGGCGTGGGCATCCTCAGTGCCGCACTGAAGAAGGGCGAGCTGCGGGATAAGGCCTACCAGCAGATGATTGACTCGACGACGCAGCTCAACACGCCGGGTCCGGAGTTGTCCGCGATGGATGGCGTTCACGCTCTCACCGATATCACGGGCTTCGGCCTGCTCGGGCATTTGCTGGAGATTTGCCGGGGCTCGAAGCTCCAGGCCCGCGTGAGTTTCAAGGCGATTCCGCTCCTGTCCGCGGCGCGGCACCTGGCGCAGGATGGCTACACCACGGGCGCGTCCGACCGGAACTGGACGAGTTACGGTTCCGCCGTCGAGACGCCAAGCGGCCAACCGGTCTGGGAACGAAATATTCTCACGGATCCCCAAACCAGCGGCGGGCTGTTGGTCGCCTGCGACGCCGCGAGTGCGCCAACGGTGCTGGAGATCTTCAGGAAGCAGGGATTCAATCAAGCGGCCGTCATTGGATCGTTTCTAGCCGGAGAGGCGAGGGTCGTCGTCACCTAGAGGCGGTCATCAGTGACCACTGATCGGTGAGCTGTTGCCCGCAAGAAAAGCCGCGTGTCTTCTGCGTGAGCTAACACCGTTCACTTGCGTTCGAGCAAGGGCTCAAGCTTAGGCCAGATGTTCTCGAGTATCCTTGGCTGCGCGGCCGCCGTCGGATGGATATTGTCATCCTGCATGAGCTCGCGGCGGTCTCCAATTCCCTGGAGTATGTAAGGCACCAGCGGGACGCGGTGCTGCTTGCCGACCGCGACGAATACGCCCTCGAAATCTAGAGCATAGCGCGGCCCATAATTCGGCGGCACCCGGATACCCACGAGCAGCACTCGCGCGCCACTGCCCTTGGCTGCCGTCACGATGCGCGAGAGATTCGCCTTCATCTGGCTGACCGGCAGGCCGCGCAAGCCATCGTTGCCCCCGAGGGCAACGATGACGACGGCCGGGCGCTCGCGCTCCAGCGCTTCCCCAATCCGGGTCGCCCCTCCGCTGGTAGTTTCGCCAGAAATACTGGCATTTACGACGCTATAATCGAACCTTTTTTGCTTCAGACGCTCTTCTAGTAGGGAGACCCAGCCTTCCCTGGGGCCAATGCCGTAGGCAGCGGAAAGGCTGTCGCCCAGGACGAGCAGAGTCGCGGCGTAGCCCGCGCCGCTGGCGAACCACAGCAGAACGGCAAATAAAAGCTTTCTTATGATTGAGCGCATTGATGAGCCGATCGTTCGCGCAGCGGGACTGACCAAGATCGTCCCCAACGGCGACTCGACTCTCACGATTTTGCAGGATATCGACCTTGCCGTCATGCCCGGTGAGGCAGTGGCCGTCGTCGGGGCATCAGGATCGGGCAAATCCACTTTGCTTGGGTTACTCGCGGGACTGGATACGGCATCGCGGGGCAGCGTGCGCCTGGACGGCGTCGAGCTCTTTGCGCTGGATGAGGACGGGCGCGCCGCGCTGCGCAAGCGTCTGGTCGGTTTCGTCTTCCAGTCTTTCCAGCTGCTCGCGCCGCTGACCGCCCTGGAGAACGTCATGCTGCCGCTCGAGCTTGCCGAGCAGGGCGACGCCGAGGTTCAGGCGCGGGCGATGCTCGAGCGGGTGGGCCTGGGCGACCGGCTCGGCCATTACCCCAAATACCTCTCTGGCGGCGAGCAGCAGCGCGTTGCGCTGGCGCGCGCGTTCGTCGTTCAGCCCAAGGTGCTCTTCGCTGACGAGCCAACCGGGAATCTCGACGCCGCCACCGGAAAGGGCATCATCGATCTGTTGTTCGCCTTGAATGCGGAGCACGGGACCACATTGGTCCTGGTCACGCACGACGAAATGCTCGCCGGTCGGTGCGCGCGCCAAATCCGCCTCGCGGGCGGACGCGTCGTCGACGGAGAACGGTGATGGGACGCATCGGCATTGCCTGGCGCATGCTCGCTCGGGACTGGCGCGCAGGCGAGCTCAAGCTCCTTGCGCTCGCGCTCGTCGTGGCGGTGACGAGCGTCACCAGCGTGTCTTTCTTCGCTGACCGCGTGCGCCAAGCGCTGGTGCGCGATGCCCATCAACTGCTCGGCGGCGACCTGCTGATCACCGCAGACCATCCACTCGAGCTGCAATTTATTGCGGAAGCGCAGCGCCGGGGGCTGACCGTTGCCCTTCGCACCCGTTTCATCAGCATGTCCCGCTACGGAGAGGCGATGCAGCTCACCGGGGTTAAGGCTGTGAGCGAGAATTACCCGGCGCGCGGCAAGCTGCGCATCGCACCGGCGCCCAATGCACCGGATGCGGACGCGGGCGGAGGGCCACCGTCGGGGAGCGTGTGGATCGACGAGCGCCTCGCCGCCGCGCTGAACGCCCGGGTCGGAATGCAACTGGAATTGGGCGCGGCGCAATTCGATATCGGCGCCATCCTGACGCTCGAGCCCGACCGCGGAGTCAGTTTCTTCAACCTCGCGCCGCGGCTCATCATGAACGTGGCCGACGTGCCCCGCACCGAGTTGATCCAGGTGGGAAGCCGCGTGCGCTACGGGCTCCTGGTCGCGGGCGAACGCGAGGTGGTAGAGGCCTACAAGCGCTGGGCCAAGGCCCGGATCGGCCGCGGCGAGCGGCTGGAAGGCCTCGATTCGGCCCGGCCTGAGATCCGCGCGGGCCTCGACCGGGCGCAACAGTTCCTCGGCCTGACGGCGTTGCTGGCGGTGATTCTCGCTGCCGTTGCGATTGGTCTTGCCACGCGGCGCTACACGCGGCGCCACTTCGACAACTACGCAGTGATGCGCTGCCTGGGGGCGAGCCAGTGGCAGCTGTTCTGGCTGTTTGCGTGGGAATTCACCGCGCTCGGGCTGATCGCCTCGGCGATAGGTTGCGCGCTGGGCTTCGGCACGCAGCAGCTGCTGGCGGGCGGCCTCACGGAGTTTGTCGCCGCCGAATTGCCTCCGCCCTCGTGGGTTCCCGCAGCGCAGGGCGTGCTGCTGGCCTTTGTGCTGCTGCTGGGTTTCGCCCTGCCGCCGCTGATGCAACTGAAGGACGTGTCAGCGCTGCGCGTGCTGCGTCGGGACATCGGCCCCCCGCGCGAGCGCCAGCTCGTTTCCTACGCGGCCGGCTTTGTGGCGCTCACTGGGCTCGTGCTGTGGCAGGCTGGAGACGCGATGCTCGGCGGCTACGTGCTCGGTGGGTTCGCAATGGCGGCCATCGCCTTCGCGGTCATCAGTTACGGTGCGCTCAGGCTGATCGCCGGCACGGGCGCATTGGGCGGCATCGCCTGGCGCTACGGGTTGGCTAACCTCAGGCGCCGCGCGTCGCAGAGCACGGTGCAAATATTGGCGCTCGCGCTGGGATTGACGGCGATCCTGCTGCTTACCGTAACCCGCGCCGATCTGCTCGCTGCCTGGCGCGCAAAAACGCCGCCGGACGCGCCGAATCGTTTCATACTGAACATTCAGCCGGAGCAACGCGAGCCACTGGCGCGTTTCTTCCGCGAGCGCAACCTGCCGCCTGTCACGATCTACCCGATGATCCGTGGCCGGCTGCTGGCGATCAACGGCGTGGAAGTCAGCGCGGAGCGCTACGATGAGGAGCGCACCCGGCGCCTGGTCGAGCGGGAGTTCAATCTTTCCTACATGAACGAGCTTCCGGCGCACAACCGGATCGAGGCGGGGCGCTGGTTTACGGCGGCGGACCGCGCAAGCGGCGCGTTCTCGGTGGAGCAGGGGATTGCGAAGAGGCTGGGAATCGAGGTCGGTGACCGGCTCACCTGGTCCGTGGGGGGGCGTTCGTTCACTGCGCCGGCCACGAACATACGCAAGCTCGACTGGGATTCGATGCAGGTCAATTTCTTCGTCATCGCCACCCCGCCGCTGCTCGAGCGCTACCCGACGAGTTACATCACGAGCTTTCACCTCGGGGGCTCGCACGCGGCGGATATGAACGAGTTGACGCAAGCGTTTCCCAATCTCACGGTGGTCGATATGAGCGTGATCCTGCGCCAGGCGCTGGCCGTGATTGAACGCGTCGTCCAGGCCGTACAGGTGGTGTTCCTGTTCGCACTTGCCGCAGGCCTGCTGGTGCTCTATGCGGCGCTCATGGCCACGGAGGACGAGCGCGTGCGCGAGGCCGCGTTGCTGCGGGCGCTCGGTGCAAGCCGTTCTCAGGTCACGGCCGCTCAACGCGCCGAATTCATCGCCATCGGGCTGGCCGCGGGAATCCTCTCGGCCGCGGGCGCGGCCGGGATCGGCGCCTTGCTCGCCGAGCGCGTGCTGAGCCTCCCGTATTGGCCGAATCCCTGGCTGTGGCTGTGGGGTCCAGCTCTGGGCGCCGCCTGCGTTGCGGTCAACGCATTGGCCGGTGCGCGTGCTGCACTGTCGCGCCCGCCGGTAACGGCCCTGCGGGAGGCCGAGTAGCGCGCCCAAGCAGGTATACTTGGGCAACTTGGGAACGGCGCTCGACATCCTGATCGCGCTTGGCCTCCTGGCTCTGCTGGGGCTGGTCGTGGCGCTCTACCTCAAGCTCACGGGGCTCGAGCGCGCGCAGTCCGCGCAGCAGGGTGAGATCCTCGAGGAGAAGCACCGGGCGATGCTTCGCGACCTGCACGAGGGCCTCGCCAAACAGTCCGACCGCGTGGGCTCGGTGCTGGGCGAAAGCTCTGAGCGGCTGCGTGCGCGTGTTGCCGAAGAGCTGACCCAGACCCGCGAGTCCGTCCACGCCCTGCAGCTTGCCCTGTCACGGAGCCTGTCGGAGAGCCGCGAAGCGATGCTGGGGCGGCTTGCCGACACCACGCAAGCGCTTACCGGTAAGATCGACGAGCGGCTGGAGCAGATCTCGGGCAAGGTTAACGAGCGCCTCGACGAGGGATTCCGCAAAACCAACGAGACTTTCGTGAGCGTCATGGCGCGGCTTGCGACCATCGACGAGGCGCAGAAGAAGATAGAGACCCTGACGGGCAGCGTCGTCAGCCTCCAGGAGTTGCTCGGGGACAAGCGCTCCCGCGGCGCCTTTGGCGAGGTTCAGCTGGAAGCGCTGGTCCGCAATGTGCTGCCGCCGGCAGCATTCGAGATGCAGTACACGCTGTCGAACGGCATGCGCGCTGACTGCGTGTTGAAGCTGCCGGACCCAACGGGGCTTGTGTGCGTTGATTCGAAGTTCCCGCTCGAGAACTATCACCGTATGCTCGCGCCGGACACGAATGATGTCGACCGCGCCCTGGCGCAGCGCCAGTTCCGTGCCGACGTTAGAAAGCACGTCGATGACATTTCGAGCAAGTACATCCTCGCCAACGAGACTTCGGACGGCGCAGTCATGTTCGTTCCGGCCGAGGCGGTGTTTGCGGAAATCCATGCCTACCACGCGGAGGTCGTCGATTATGCCAACGGCAAGCGGGTGTGGATCGTGTCCCCGACCACGCTCATGGCGGTTCTCAATACGGCGCGCGCCGTCCTCAAGGACGTCGAGACACGCAAGCAGATTCACGTCATTCGGGAGGCCCTCGCACGGCTCGCGGTCGAGTTCAATCGCTTCGACGACCGGCTAAAGGACCTCGCGCGTCACATCCGGCAGGCTCACGAAGATGTCGAGAAGATACAGGTCACGGGCGGCAAGATCACGCAGCAGTTCCTGCGCATCGAGTCGGCCGAGGTTGACGAGTTGGAGTCCATGTCCCCCAAGGTGGTTGAGCTGCGGGAGGAAAACAAGGGTAGCAAGTGAGTTTTTGGGCCAACAACAATGGATTGGTTGCGAAACTGGCGCCGCAAACGGGTTCTCAGCCGTGCCAAGCTCGACGAGGGGTTGTGGCGCTCGGTCCTCGCGCGCTATCCGTTTACGAGAGCGCTCTCGAGCGCAGAGTCCGCCCGGCTGCGCGAGCGCGCCGTTCTGTTTCTGAACGAGAAATCGATTGCCGGCGCGGGAGGGCTCGACGTGCGTGACGAAATACGCATGTGCGTTGCTGCGCAGGCCTGTATGCTCGTGCTCAACCTCGATCTTGATTTTTTTCGGGGGTGGGTGGAGGTGATCGTTTATCCCGACGAGTTTCTTGTCGACTACGAGTTCGTTGATGACGACGGCATCGCTCATCAGGTCAGGGGGGCCTTATCTGGTGAATCATGGCTGGCGGGGCCGGTGATTCTCTCCTGGGCGGATGCCGAGCGGGGCGGCGACGGCTATAACGTCGTAATCCACGAGTTTGCGCACAAGCTCGACATGCTGAACGGGGATGCCAACGGCTTCCCGCCGTTGCACGCCGACATGGACCGGGCGCGCTGGTCCGCCACCTTCGGTGCCGCTTACGAGGAATTTTGCGCGCGGGTCGAGCGGCGCGAGGAGACCGCAATTGACCCCTATGCCGCGGAAAACCCGGCGGAATTTTTCGCGGTGCTGAGCGAAGCATTTTTCGAGACGCCGGACGCGGTGCGGAGCGAGTATCCTGCGGTCTACGGCGAGCTGGCTGCCTTCTACCGACAGGATCCGGCGCTGCGCCTGTCGCGGATGACAATGTCTTAAAAAAGATGGCCCTCAACCGACCCATGAATCCGCCGAAGCCCCGATCGCAGTACCTGCTGGTGTTCAGTTTCGGATTGTTGCTGCTGGTGCTGACGGCGCTTATGGCGCTGGGAATGACGCGAATCGAGTCGTTCAACAGCCGGCTGAACGAGGTAACGGATTCGCAGAGCCGCAATATCGGCACGGTATCCGAGCTATTCCTGAGCAACGGGCAGCGCGTCTCGATCATCGACCGGATTTTTGCGGCTGCGACCCCGGAAGAACGCGCGGACGTCCATGCCCGGTATCGCCGGACGATTGAAATCTACAACCGTGCGGTCACGAGTCTGCGCGAGCTGCCGGTCTCCGCCGCGAGCCGTGCGGCACGCGACGATGCGATCAGGGCCGCAGCGCTTGCCCGGGGCGTGGGAGAGGAAATTGTCCAGCTCCTGCTCAAAGGGCAGGTCGCGCCTGCCTCCGAACTCAATCTTACGCAGGCCGTGCTGACGGACGGCCGCCTGCAGGAAACTCTTTACCGGCTGCTCGAAGCCAACCACAGCGCCACGGCGCAGGCCGTCGCCGTCGCGAACCAGGGCATGCGTAACGGCTTTTTGCTGATCGGCGCCGGTGGCCTGTTCGCGCTGCTGGCGGGCGCGGTGATCGCCCTGCTGGTGATCCGGGTGGTCGCGGCCACCGAGGCAAACCTCGAACACGAGAAGGAGCTGGCCGAGGTCACGCTCCACTCGATCGTCGATGGTGTGATCACCACCGACGCTTCGGGGCGCGTGGACTACCTCAACCCGGTGGCCGAGCGCTATCTGGGGTGGAGCACCCAGGACGCGCACGGGAAGCCGCTCGCCGAGGTCTACCGCGTCATCGACGAGCGGAGCGGAAACGGGATCGATCCGCTCGCCGGCGGCGCGGATGCGGCGGCCGAGGACGAGCCCGTTTCGGTGCGCCTCGTCGACCGCAAGGGGCGCGAATGCCCGATCCGCTACTCGCACGCGCCGATACGGGGGCGCGACGGCACCGTGCACGGAATGATCGTGGTCTTCCACGACGTGAGCCAGGTCCGCGCAATGGCGCAGCAGCTGATCTGGCAGGCGAGCCATGACGCGCTCACGGGTCTGGTCAACCGGCGCGAATTCGAGCGGCGTCTCTCGGAGCTCATCGACACGGCGAAGACCCAGGGCAAGGAGCATGCGCTGCTCTACCTCGACCTGGACAATTTCAAGGCGGTGAACGATACCTGCGGGCATGCCGCCGGCGACGAGCTGCTGCGGCAGCTGACGTCATTGATGCAGACCAAGATGCGCGGCAGCGATACGCTCGCGCGTCTCGGTGGCGACGAGTTCGGGGCGCTGCTGGAATCATGCCTGACCGAACAGGCGGTGCGCGTTGCCAATGCCCTGCGTGAAACCATCCGCGAGTTCCGCTTCGTCTGGCAGGACAAGACCTTCAGCGTGGGGGTGAGCATCGGACTCGTCCCGCTCAATGCGGAGAGCCGGGATGCAAACAACGTGCTCACGCTTGCTGACGTGTGCTGCTACGAAGCGAAGAACCGGGGCCGTGATCGCGTGCAGGTCTACCGTCCGCAGGACCGCGACTACACCGGTCGACACAGCGATCTCCAGGTAGTGTCCCAGATCAACCGTGCGTTCGAGCTGGGCCAGTTCCGGCTCTACCGCCAGTTCATCATGCCCGTGAATCCGGCGCGCGGGATGCCGCCGCATCACGAAGTGCTGGTGCGGATGCTGGACCGCGCGGGCAATCTCATTCCGCCGACCGGATTCATGCCGGCGGCCGAGCGCTATAACCTGCTCACTTCGATCGAGCGCTGGGTCGTGAGCACGCTGGTCGAGTATCTTCACCGGCAATGGCTGAGCGGAGGCATCCCGCGCGAAACCGACGCGCATGGAGAGCGGGGCTTCTACTCTGTAAACATTTCAGGCGCGAGCATCAACGACAAGAGCTTCCCGGACTTTCTCCGGAACCTGCTGACGCGCTACGAGCTGCCGCACGGGCTGCTGTGCTTCGAGATCACCGAGACGACAGCCATCTCGAACCTCACCAAGGCGGCCGAGCTGATGCATGAGCTCAAGGGCATGGGCTGCCGTTTCGCGCTGGATGATTTTGGCACTGGCATGTCATCGTTCGCCTATCTGAAGTATTTGCCTGTGGACTACCTGAAGATTGCAGGCATGTTCATCAAGGACATGGAAACCGATCCGATGGACCATGCGATCGTGGATTCGGTGAACCGTATTGGCCATATCCTCGGGATGCAGACCGTTGCCGAGTCCGTGGAGGACGCGGCAACGCTCTCGCGTTTGAAGGAAATGGGTGTCGACTACGCGCAGGGCTACTTCATCTCCGAGCCGGAGGCGCTCGGCGCCGAGTCCGGCCACGAACGGGCCGTTCTTTCAGCGTAACGGTTGGCTGCATGAGCGGGCGCTATATTCTGGCCGCCGACGTTGGCGGCACGCGCACGACGGTTGCTCTTGCGCTGGAGGGCAAGCCCTGGCCCGGTGTCGCTACCGAGGCCGTCTACGAGAGTCAGCGTTTCGAGAGCCTGAAGACCATCATCGAGGATTTTCTGGCCCGGCCGGATGTGGCACCGCACCGCAACGGCGTGCTCGCGGCGTGCCTTTCTGTCGCGGGGCCGGTTGCGATGAACAGCGTGACGCTGACCAACCTGGGCTGGAAGGTGAGGGGCGATGCGCTGGCAGCGGAGCTCGGGGTGCCCGAGGTCAGGCTGCTCAACGACTTTGCGGCGGCCGGAATGGGGATTCCGCGACTTGCGCCCACGGAACTCGAGACGCTGCAAGAGGGCTATCCGGTTGCCCGAGGCACGAGGCTCGTCATCGGGGCCGGAACCGGTCTTGGCACGGGTTTCCTGACCGCTCACGGCGAGGGCTACGTGGCGCATGCCTCGGAAGCCGGCCACATCGATTTCGCGCCCTTGGACGAATTGCAGGACCGGTTGCTCGTATATCTGCGCCGCACGTTCGGACGGGTATCGTACGAGCGTGTGGTGTCTGGCCCGGGGCTGATGCGTATATTCAGCTTTCTGCAGGAATCCGGCGCAGGCATTCCCTCGAAGCAGCTGCAGGAAGCCGCGCGCAACAATGCCGACACGGCCGGAGTCATCGGCGAGTTCGGCCTCGCGAAACGCGATCCGCTCGCGGTGCGTGCTCTGGATGTGTTTGCGAGCGCCTACGGGGCCTTCGCCGGCAATATGGCGCTTGCGACACTCGCCCGGGGCGGGGTCTATCTGGCAGGCGGGATTGCGCCAAAACTGGCGACGAAGCTCAAGGACGGGACCTTCACGCGGGCATTCACCGGCAAGGGCCGCTTCGCCGACCTTCTCTCGACCATTCCGGTTAGCATCATCATGAACCCGCGGGTCGGGCTCCTGGGCGCCGCGACCGAAGCGCAGCGGATGCTCGGCTGAGAGCGGGCGCGCGCGGCGTCACGCCGGCGGGTGGCTCTCGAGCGCGGCGAGATCCGCCTCGGTGTTGATATTGCTGAACGCCGCCGGGTTGTCGTCGAAAGCGACCTCGGCGACCTTGAGCCGCGCGTACCACGCGTCGATCTTGCGGCCTCCGCCCGCCAGGAATTCCGTCAGGCTGGACGAGACGCTCTTGCGGCAAAGGCAAAAAATCGGGTGCGCCTGGGCGCCCGTCTTTGCGACCGCAAGGTCGGCTTCACCGCGCTGCATCGCGCCGTGAAGCCGCTCGATCAGATCGAGCGGCAGGTAGGGCGAGTCGCACGGCGCTGTGGCGACGAGGCCGTGGCGTGCCTCTGCCAGGGCGCTCTGCAGCCCGGCAAGCGGGCCCGCAAAGCCCTCGAGCGCGTCAGGAATGACTCGATAACCGAGTTGTGCGTATTGGTCGAGGTTCTGGTTGGCGTTGACGAGCAGCTCGTCCACCTGCGGGGCGAAGCGCTCGATGACCCACGCAATCATCGGTCTGCCGCGCAGCAGCTTGAGGCCCTTGTCCACGCCGCCCATGCGCTGGCCCCGCCCGCCCGCCAAAATCACCCCTGTGATTTTGGCGGGCGGGCGTTCAAGGTTCCGCGTTCCGCGTTCCGCGTTCAAGGTTCTACGGTCTGCGCGCCGAAATCCGGGTCGAGGGATTGACTGCTTCATGAGTGCTCAACGGTGAACCTGGAACTCTAAATTTTGAGCGGCAAATCATGCCAGCATGGTTGGCCCGATTTGCTTGACGAAGCGGTGGTTGCCGGTGAAGAGCAAATAGTGCTTCCCCACGGCGCGCCCGAGCATGGTGATGCCGACCCTGGAGGCGATTTTGTGTCCCATTTCGGTGAGCCCCGAGCGCGAGACGAGGAACGGAATCTGCATCTGTGCCGCTTTGATCACCATTTCCGAGGTGAGTCGACCGGTGGTGTAGAAGATCTTGTCGCACCCATCGACGCGGTCCAGCCACATCAGGCCCGCAATGGCATCGACGGCGTTGTGCCGCCCGACGTCTTCGACGAAATACAGGATTTCGCCGCCTGCGGCCAGCGCGCAGCCATGCACCGCACCGGCGCTCTTGTAGATCGTCTCGTGGCGCCGTACCGCGTCGAGCAACGCGTGGAGTGTCTCTTCCTTCAGGCGCACGTCGTCGCGAAGCCTGATCGAATCGATCTCATCCATGAGGTCGCCGAACATCGTGCCCTGTCCGCAGCCGGTCGTCACAGTGCGTTTGCTGAGGCGTTCGCGGAGCCCCTTGACGCCTTTGCGCGTGGTGACGGCGACCGAATCGGTTTCCCAGTCGACCTGCACGGCGGCGATTTCATCGATCGAGCCGACCAGGCGTTGATTGCGGAGATAGCCGATGGTGAGCGCCTCGGGTGCCTGCCCGAGCGTCATCAGGGTGACGATCTCGCGTTTGTCCAGATAAAGCGTAAGCGGGTGTTCTCCCGCGATCGGCGTCGCCAAACGCTCGCCGCGCTCATTGACCGCTTCGACCTCGAAGGTCAACGGGCGCCCGGCGTTCGTCAATTTTGGGCGATAGGTCTTGCCCATTCGGAATGCGGAGTTATGATTGATGAATGACGAACGAACGCAGGGTTGAAGCGGGTCGTTTCAATTCAAAACTCATCATTCAACACTCATCAGTGATCGGCGGCGTCAGCCGCCAATGTAGGACATCTCGATCTTCTTGACGCTTCCGGTGTTTGCAGTCCGGATTTCCGAGTACCGGTCCCCGCGCCGGGTCCAGATCTCCGAGATCGAGGAAGTGATATCGCCGTCGGAGGCGCCGCCGCGCAAGAGGTCGCGCACATCATGGCCAGTAGTCGCAAACAGGCAGGTGTAGAGTTTGCCGTCGGTCGAGAGGCGTATGCGGGTACAGTCCCGGCAGAACGCCTGGGTGACCGAAGCGATGAGACCGATCTCGCCGCTGCCGTCCCGATAGCGCCAGCGCTCTGCCACCTCTCCGGGGTAATTCGGATCGATAGGCTCGAGCGGCATCTCCGCGTCGATCATGCCAAGGATCTCGCGCGCAGTGATGACGTCATCCATGCGCCAGCCGTTGGTATGGCCGACGTCCATGTACTCGATGAACCGCAAAATATGGCCGGTGCCGCGGAAACGGCGTGCCATCGCCACAATGCCGTTCTCGTTCTCTCCGCGCTTCACCACCATGTTGACCTTGACCGGTGCGAGGCCGGCGGCCGCGGCGGCGTCGATGCCCTCGAGCACGCGGGTGACCGGAAAGTCCACATCGTTCATCCGGCGGAATACGGTGTCGTCGAGTGAATCGAGGCTGACGGTTACCCGATTCAGCCCGGCACTCTTGAGTGCCTGCGCCTTCTGGCGGAGGAGGGAACCGTTAGTCGTCAGTGTGAGATCGAGTCCCGGGATGGCCGCGAGCATCCCGATAAGCCGCTCGATGTTGCGCCGCACGAGCGGTTCTCCGCCGGTCAGACGGATCTTATTGACTCCCAACCCCCGAAAGATACGCGCCATGCGCGCGATCTCCTCGAAGCTGAGGATCTCCTTGCGCTCCAGAAACTGGTAGTCCTTGCCGAAAACCTCCTTCGGCATGCAGTAGACGCAGCGGAAGTTGCACCGGTCGGTTACCGAGACGCGCAGGTCTCGCACGTGGCGGCCCATCCGGTCGCGTGGCGCCGCGCCGCTGTCGCCCAATGGATTAATCATGGGTCCGGGCTGTAATGCCGCGTTTCATGGAGCGTCCGATTATGGCAAAGACGCGAAGGGCGGGCAAGGAAAACACTCATAGCGAATCAAGTATTTGGAGTCGTTTTGGGTTGCGCGTCGCGCGCGCCGGGAGCAGAATGCCCCGATGCCCGATGCCCAGATCAATCCCGGCACCGCCGCGTACTCGCTCGCGGTCACGATGGAACGTGTGCGCTTCGCAGACCGGTGGGGCACCGAAAAGTGGGAAGCCAAGAATGTCGTGCCCGACACCTCGCCCCCCGGAAGCAAGGAGCAGGTCATTCTGGACGAAGAGCGGGCGACGCAGGTACTGTTCCCGTCGATGGTGCTGCGGCTCCAACCGGCCGAGGCGGAGGGCTATTTGCTGAACCTGACTTCGCCGGACCCGAGAATATTCGTGCTGTGGCGGATGGACGGCGAGCTTGCGCGCCCGGAGCGGCTCACCGTCAGCTACAACGAAGGCACGCGCTGGGCCGATAGCGACGAGCATGTCGACAGCGTCCCGTTACCGGAAAATCTTGTTCCCTGGATCACTAAGTTTGCTGTCGCGCACTACCGGCCCGAGCCGAAGAAAGAACCGCGCTATGCGAGCAGCAAGGACAAAGGAGTAGCCTCGCGACGCCAGGGTTGACGGCGTCGGCGCGCTGAATCGTCATGGCGACCAAAGATGACAGAGAGCGGTTTATGTCGCGCTGGTCGCGCCTGAAGCAGCAGGCGCGTGACGAGCCGGAGCAGAAGGCGACGGCGAAGGAGGAGCAGACGCAGCCCGCGCCCGAGCTTCCGCCTGCCGATCAGCTCAACTTCGATTCGGATTTCAAGGCCTTCATGGACAAGCGGGTGGACGACGGATTGCGCCGGATTGCGTTGAAAAAGCTCTTCAGTGACCCTCGTTTCAATCTTACAGACGGTCTCGACGTCTACGCCGAAGACTACTCGGCGCTCGAGGATCTTCCGAAATCCGTGGTGGACACCTTGCAGCACGCCCGGCGCATCTTGCAGGGTCCCGAGCCCGAGGAGGGTGCTCGGGCCGGGACACCTACGGAAGAACAGGCGAGCCCTGAGGGGGAAGCTCAGCCCGCCGACCAAGCCGCTGCGCGGTCTGGCGACCAGCCGGCAGCCGGCGAAGAAGAAGCACCGCAGGCGCGCGCGAGCGCGGCGCAGCGCAAATCGGGTGAAAAGGACGAAGGGCACGGCTGACGATGGCGCTCGCGGGCAAGACGCTCAAGCTCTGCAATTGCAACAGGACGATGTCGCTCGATGCCAAGGCGCTGGGCAAGGCGCTGCAGGCAGGGGCGCCGCTGACGGTTTACAGCGGATTGTGCCGCAAGGAAGCGGGCATCTTCCAGGCGGCGCTCAATGACCCGGATGTGGTCGTGGCGTGCACGCAGGAAGCTGCCCTCTTCAACGAGCTTCACGAGGAATCCGCGGCCACCAGCAACGTCAAGTTCATCAATATTCGCGAGACGGGGGGCTGGTCGGACGACGGCGGCAAGGCGACGCCCAAGATCGCGGCGCTTCTGGCCTTGGCGGGGGTGCCGGACCCGGAGCCGGTCGCGACAGTCTCGTATCAGTCGGCCGGGCAATTGCTCATCATCGGCCAGGCCGACGTCGCGCTCGCCTGGGCGGAAAGACTGGCGGGCCAGCTCCAGGTGAATGTGCTGATTGTCGGCGAGAGCGCCCGCGCCGAGATGCCGCTGGAGCGGCGCTATCCGGTCTTCTCGGGCCGCGGCGTCGGGCTGACGGGTTATCTCGGTGCTTTCGAAGCAACTTGGGAGCAGGCGAACCCGATCGACCTGGAGCTCTGCACGCGCTGCAATGCGTGCATCGCGGTTTGCCCGGAAGCTGCCATCGATTACGGCTACCAGGTCGACCTCGACAAATGCAAGTCGCACCGAAAATGCGTGACGGCCTGCGGGGCGATCGGCGCGATCGACTTCGAGCGTGCCGAGCGTAGGCGCAGCGATCGCTTTGACCTGGTCCTGGACCTGTCCCCGGAGCCCCTGATCAAAGTGTCGCAACCCCCGCAGGGCTATAGCGCGCCAGGACGCGACGCGCTCGAGCAAGCCCTGGCAGTGACGCAACTCGTGGCACTGGTGGGCGAGTTCGAAAAGCCGAGGTTCTACGCGTACAAAGAAAGTATCTGTGCCCACAGCCGCTCGGGGATCGTCGGCTGCCGGCGCTGCGTCGACGTCTGCTCGACACACGCCATTCGCAGCGATGTCGACGGCAACCGGGTGGCTGTGGAGCCCCACCTTTGCATGGGGTGCGGCGGTTGTGCCAGCGTATGCCCGTCAGGTGCAATGAGCTATGCGTATCCGCGCGTCGCCGATTTGGGCGCCCGCGTCAAGACCGTTCTCCAGACCTATTCCCGCGCGGGCGGGCGCGATCCCGTTTTGCTGTTCCACAACACGGGCGACGGGCGTGATTCGATCGGGCGGCTGGCTCGCCGTGGCAGGGGTCTTCCGGCCAACGTCATCCCTCTCGAGGTCCACCACATCGCGTCCCTGGGTCTGGACGCCATGTTGGGCTGTATCGCGCTGGGGGCGAGCGGCGTGCGCCTGATGTCGGCCGGATCCGAGGCGCAGGAATATCTTGCGGCGCTGCGGGCGCAGATGACCCATGCCGGCGAAATTCTGTCAGGCCTGGGTTATGGCGAGGGCCACGTGGACTTGATCGAGGCCGGGGATGCGGTTGCGCTCGAGAACGCGGTTTGGAACCTGCCTCAGATCCGCAGTGCTCCGCCAGCAACGTTCAATCTGTCGAACGATAAGCGCGCAACGCTCGAATTCGTATTTGAGCATCTGCACCAACATGCGCCGCAGCCGCGGGAAGAAGTGGCGCTTTCCGGCGGCGCGCCTTTTGGGCGTGTGGCCGTAAACCGGCAACGCTGCACGCTGTGCCTCGCGTGCGTAGGCGCCTGTCCCGAAGGAGCGCTGCTCGACGCGAAGGACGCGCCCCAGCTGAAATTCATCGAGCGCAACTGCGTGCAGTGCGGTCTGTGCGAGAAGACCTGCCCTGAGAACGCCATCTCGATTGCGCCGCGGCTTTTGCTGGGACGAGAAGCGCAGAGCGCGGTCGTGTTGAACGAGGCCGAACCCTACAACTGCGTGCGTTGCGGCAAGCCATTTGCAACCCGCCAGATGATCGACAACATGCTTGGCCGGCTGGCCTCGCATTCCATGTTCGCGACGGCGGGTGCTCAGCAGCGTCTGCAGATGTGCGCGGACTGCCGTGTCATCGACATGATGGAGAACAAAGGCGAGACGAGCGTTTTTGACTATTTCGAGCCGGGCGGAAAGGGCCGCGCGTGACGGGCCCGTATGCGAACACCGCGCGCGACGATGCGCTTCGGGCCCAGGACGAGGCGCGGGCAAATGTCTACGCGATCATCGGGCGTTTTTTTTACGACGCGCCTGACGAGTCATTGGTCGCGGCGATCGCTCGAGGCGGCGGTGAGGACGACGCGGAGAGCGGAGCGCTGGCTCGCGCCTGGCGCGAGTTGCGCGAGACCTGTGGGGCGGCTGACCCGCCGGCTCTCCGGCGGGAATTCGATAACCTTTTCGTCGGCGTGGGTAAATGTGAAATCACGCCCTTCAGTTCCCATTACGTGAAAGAGGCGGCGCCGGACCGCCACCTTGTGCGGTTGCGCCAGGCGCTCGAGTCATGGCGCCTGGAAAAACGCGGCGCACAAACGGAATCCGAAGATCACGTGTCCGGTCTCTGCGACGTGATGCGGCTTCTGGTAGTCGATAGCCGTTCGCTTGATGAACAAAATCTGTTTTTCAGCGAGTTTGTGTACCCGGGGCTGGTGCCGTTCTGCGAGGCCATCGGGAAATCTCCGAACGCGTCATTCTATCGTTGCGTTGCACAATTCACGCTCGCCTTCCTGGCCCTCGAGAGAACGGCGTTCGACATGGAGGACGGCTAGCCGTCGGTTGGCGACTCCCTGTTTCGTCCTAGACAGGGCCTTGCAAATGCGCATCTGCAAACAAAAAGCCGCGAAACCGGACGTGCGAGATATCCCGGACGAGTCGCCCAACTCACGTCGCGGTTGATTGCGTTGGTGACGCAAGGTAAATTGGCTTCATGTTAGACAAGGTCCGCGACGTGCGCACACCGATCCCTTTCGAGGAGCGTCCAATGAAGAATACAGACCGTAAACTTTCCCGCCGAAACTTCCTGATCGGACTGGGTGCAGGCGGAGCGTCCGCAACGGTTGCGCTGGTATCCAAAGACACCAAGTCGGACGCCGGCCACTCCGCGAAGAGCGAGACGGGTAAGGGCTACCGGCTTACGGAGCACGTTCAAAATTACTATCGCACCACCAAGGTTTGACGAGGAGCGCCCGCATGTTACTCACGAAGACATCGAACGGCGTATCTCCAGCCCGCAACCGGCTGGCTCGCAGTGTCGTAGGCATGGTCGGCAAAACGATCGGGCGGCGCGATTTCCTCAAGCAATCGGGCGTTACGCTCGGCGCCGGCGCGGTCGCGTCGCAATTGCCTTTCAACATCGTGGAGAAGGCTGAAGCCGCGCAACCGATGACCGGAGGCAAGACCGAGGTGCGGCGCACGGTGTGCACGCACTGTTCGGTCGGGTGCGCGATTGACGCGATCGTTGAAAACGGCGTCTGGGTGCGCCAGGAGCCCGTGTTCGATTCCCCGATCAATCTCGGCGCACATTGCGCAAAAGGCGCCTCGGTGCGCGAGCACGGCATGACGCACGATTCGCACCGCCTCAAATATCCGATGAAGCTCGAGGGCGGCAAATGGAGGCGGCTCTCGTGGGACCAGGCCTACCAGGAGATCAGCGACAAGCTGCTTGCCATCCGCAAGGAGAGCGGACCCGACGCGATGTTCGTGCTCGGCTCGTCCAAGCACAACAACGAACAGTCGTACCTGCTGCGAAAATGGATCGCGCTCTGGGGCTCTAACAACATCGACCACCAGGCGCGGATCTGCCACTCGACCACGGTCGCCGGCATCGCCAACACCTGGGGTTACGGGGCGATGACCAACTCCTACAACGACGAGCAGAACTCGAAGTGCCTGTTCTTTCTCGGCTCCAATGCGGCCGAAGCGCACCCGGTGTCGATGCTGCACACGCTGCACGCCAAGGAAAACGGCGCCAAAGTGATCGTGGCCGACCCGCGCTTTACGCGCACCGCGGCGAGAGCCGACAAGTATGTGCGCATGCGATCGGGGGGCGACGTCGCGTTTCTTTTCGGCCTGCTCTATCACATCTTCAAGAATGGCTGGGAGGACAAGGAGTACATCAACGCGCGCGTCTACGGTATGGAAGAGGTCAAGAACGAGGTGATGGCCAAGTACACGCCGGCCGCGGTTGAGGAAGTCACCGGCGTGCCCGAGAAGGAAATGTACGAGACGGCCAAGATGCTCTCCGACAACCGCCCGGGATTCATCATCTGGGCGATGGGTCAGACGCAGCACACGAATGGCAACTCGATTACTCGCGCGAGCGCCGTGCTCATGCTCGCGCTGGGAAATGCCGGACGCACCGGCGGCGGCTGCAACATATACCGCGGCCACGACAACGTGCAGGGCGCGACCGATATCGGTCCGAACGCGCAGTCGCTTCCCGGCTATTACGGGCTCTCCGCGGGCGCCTGGAAGCATTGGGCGCGGGTATGGAACGTGGATCTCGACTGGTTGCAGAAGCGCTTCCCGAACGAAAAGATGATGGGCAAGTTCGGTTTTACGGTCGCGCGCTGGCACGATGCCGTGCTGGAGAAGAAGGAAAACATCGACCAGGACACGAACCTGCGCGCCGTCATATTCTGGGGCCACGCGCCGAACTCGCAGACGCGCGGCCCCGACCAGGTCGAGGCGATGAAGAAGCTCGATTTGATGGTGGTCATTGACCCTTATCCATCGGCGAGCGCGGCGATGTTCGCCATGGCGCGAAAGGAGGGCGCCTACCTGCTGCCGGCGGCCACGCAATTCGAGTGCGCCGGAAGCGTGACGGCGTCGAACCGCTCGATCCAGTGGCGCGAACGGGTGATCGAGCCCCTGTTCGAGTCGCGCACGGACCACATGATCATGTACCAGCTCGCCCAGAAGCTCGGTTTTGCAGACCAGCTGGTCGGAAAGGGCAATGGCAAGCAGAACATCAAGCTGGTCAAGGGCAAAGGCGGGATGGATGAACCCGAGATGGAAGACACGCTGCGCGAAGTCAATAGCGGGACGTGGACCATCGGTTATACGGGGCAGTCGCCGGAGCGCCTCAAGGCGCATATGCGCAACATGCATGTGTTCGACGTGAAGACGCTGCGCGCGAAGGGCGGAAAGGACAAGGAGACCGGCTACGACCTTACCGGGGATTACTTCGGCCTGCCGTGGCCGTGCTGGGGCAGCCCGGAGGTCAAGCACCCGGGCACGCCGAATCTGTACGACACGTCCAAGTCAGTGATGGATGGCGGCGGCACGTTCCGCGCGCGCTACGGTGTCGTCAGGGACGGCGTCAGCTTGCTGGCTGCCGACGGATCGCATTCGGTGGGCAGCGAAATCACCACCGGCTATCCGGAGTTCGATCACACCTTCCTCAAGAAACTCGGCTGGTGGGACGAGCTCACGGAAAGCGAGCGCAAGGAAGCCGAGGGCAAGAACTGGAAGACCGACCTCTCGGGCGGTATCCAGCGCGTTGCGCTCAAACACGGCTGCGTGCCGTTCGGCAATGCGCGGGCGCGCGCGGTGGTGTGGAACTTCCCCGACAAGGTGCCGCTGCACCGCGAGCCGCTGTATGGCCCGAGTCCGGAGCTGGCGGCGAAGTGGCCGACGCATCCAGACAAGAAATCGCTCTACCGCCTGGCGACGCTGTTCAAGACGATCCAGGACAAGAACATTGCCGACAAGGTGCACGAGAGCTACCCGCTGATCCTGACGAGCGGGCGCCTGGTGGAGTACGAGGGCGGGGGCGAGGAGACGCGCTCCAACCCGTGGCTCGCCGAGCTGCAGCAGGATAATTTCGTCGAAATCAATCCGAAGGCGGCCGCCGACCGCGGCATTCGGCCAGGCGAATACGTCTGGGTCAGCACGCCCACGGGTGCCAAGATCAAGGTCAAGGCGCAGGTCACCGAACGTGTTGACGCCAACACGGTGTTCATACCGTTCCATTTCTCCGGCTGGTGGCAGGGCAAGGACATGCTTGCCCACTATCCGGAGGGCGCGGCGCCGATCGTGCGCGGCGAGGCGGTGAACACGGCGACCACTTACGGCTACGACATCGTCACCCAGATGCAGGAAACCAAGACGACGCTGTGCCAGGTCATGAAGGCGTGAGGTAAAGGGCCCTTGAGGAGTCAACCATGGCAAGAATGAAGTTTCTGTGTGATGCCGAGCGCTGCATCGAGTGCAACGGCTGTGTGACGGCGTGCAAGAACGAGAACGAGGTGCCCTGGGGCGTCAACCGCCGCCGCGTCGTCACGTTGAATGACGGCGTGCCGGGCGAGCGCTCGGTTTCGGTCGCCTGCATGCATTGCTCGGATGCGCCGTGCATGGCGGTGTGTCCGGTGGACTGCTTCTACAAGACGACCGAGGGGGTCGTGCTGCACGACAAGGACCTGTGCATCGGCTGCGGCTATTGCTTCTACGCGTGCCCGTTTGGCGCGCCGCAATTCCCGCAAGACGGTGCGTTCGGGCTGCGCGGCAAGATGGACAAGTGCACGTTCTGCGCCGGGGGGCCCGAACCCGACTTCTCGGCGGCCGAGATGCGGAAATACGGACGAAATCGTCTGGCGGAAGGCAAGCTTCCCGCGTGCGCAGAGATGTGCTCGACGAAGGCGCTGCTTGGCGGAGACGGTGACGTGATCGCAGACATTTACCGCAATCGCGTCCTGGTGCGCGGCAAGGGCTCCGAAGTCTGGGGCTGGGGCACGGCCTATGGCAAGCCGGAGCGGCCGGCGGCGAAACCGAAAGGCTGATCCATGAACCCGAAACTCGCGGCTGCAATCCTGCTTGCGCTGCCGTTCATCATCGTTGCGGGCTGCGGCGAGACAAAAGAGGTGATCGTCTATAAACCCGGGAAGTATCAGGGCAAGCCGGATACGCGCCCGTGGGACGGCCAGCAGTTCAAGGGCGACAAGGCCGAGTGGGAACGAACGGTCAACCAACGCGCGGTCGGGCAGAACGAGTACGTTCGCATCAAGGGAGGCTGATTCCTTGCAGGCCAAATGGCGCTGACATCGAGCATTACAGTGCGGCAAAAGGCCCGGGAATCCCGGGCCTTTTCGCTTTGCGCTGCCCGTGTGGCGGGGTCCCGGCGCCGTTCCCGTGCCGGCTTGAGATGAGTCACGCAATGCATTGATCCATATCAAGTTCCTTCCGGCGTAACGCTGTAACGTAAACAATCCTACGACCATCGGCGCGGCCGTTGTCCCGTACGGTTGCGCGTTTGAGTCAGGAAGGGAGCCGGAAGAGTGGCCAGCAACATCGTCGAACCTGCACCACGTGTGGGGACGATTGCGCGGGTGCGCGGCCCTGTGGTGGACATCCGGTGCGAAATCCTGCCCGCGTTGCATCAGGCCTTGTGGGCGCGCATCAATCATGAAACCTACACGTTCGAGGTGCATCAGCATCTCGATGAAACGCATGTGCGCGCCATTACGCTGCACCGTACGACGGGGTTGCGACGTGGCATGCCAATTTATGACACCGGCTCGTCGCTGCACGTCCCGGTAACCCCCGATTGCCTGAATCGTCTCCTGAACGTTTTTGGCGAGCCGCTGGATGGCGGTGAGCCATTGCCTGCGCGCGAATTCCGCAACGTGCTCGCGAAGGCCCCGTCTTTGCACGAAACTCGCAGCATATCGGAAGTGCTCGAAACCGGAATCAAGGTGATCGATCTTCTGTGTCCCTTCATTCGCGGCGGCAAGACGGGCCTGTTCGGGGGCGCGGGCGTGGGCAAGACCGTCCTCATCATGGAATTCATGCACGCGATCGTGCAGCTTCACCGGGGCGTTTCGGTGTTCGCTGGCGTAGGTGAGCGCATCCGGGAAGGCCACGAGCTGTGGCACGACATGCGGAACGCCGGGGTAATGCCCCGCACCGTGATGGTCTTCGGTCAAATGGACGAGTCGCCGGGGGTGCGTTTTCGCTGCGGCATGACCGCGCTCACGTACGCCGAGTATCTGCGCGATATGCTGGGCAAGGAAGTGCTGTTCCTGATGGACAACGTCTACCGGTTCGTTCAGGCCGGCAGCGAGATATCCGGTCTGCTCGGGCGCATGCCGGCGACGGTCGGCTATCAACCGACCCTGATGACCGAAGTTGCCGAACTGGAGGATCGCATCATTTCCACCACGCGCGGCAGCGTCACCTCGGTGCAGGCGGTGTACGTGCCCGCGGACGACATGACGGATCCTGCGGTGAGCACGATCCTCAATCACCTCGACGCCACCGTCATTTTGTCGCGCGCCCAGGCGTCCAAGGGCATTTATCCGGCCGTCGATCCGTTACGTTCCAGCAGCAAGATGCTCGACCGGCATGTCGTCGGAAGCCGGCATTACGAGATCGCCGAGCGCGTGCGCGAACATCTTGCCCGCTATCACGAGCTCGAAGACATCATCGCGATGCTGGGAATCGAGGAACTGTCGCCACGGGACCGCCAGATCGTTCTGCGCGCGCGCAAGCTGCAGCGTTATCTGACTCAGCCTTTCCATGTTGTCGCCGAACATACTGGAGTCGACGGTGCAACGGTGCCGTTGCGCAGCACGCTGGACGATTGCGCGGCATTCCTGCGAGGTGATTTCGACGACTTGCCTGAAGAACAATGCTACATGCGCGCAACCATGAAAGAAGCCCGCGCGTGAAAACATTTGTCATGCATCTCCAGAGCCCGACGCAGTATGAGCGCGTGGAGAACGTGGCCAGTTTCGTGGGCGAGGATGACTCCGGGCTGTTTGGCTTGCTGCCTGAACACGCGCGCGCGTTGACGGTGCTGGGTTTCGGTCTGGCACGCTTTCGCCGCGCGGGCGCGGAATGGGAATATCTGGCGCTGCCCGGCGCCGTGCTTTACTTTGTGGACAACGCGCTGTCACTCAGCACGCGGCGCTACCTCTACGACAAGGACTATGACCGCGTTGTGGACATATTGCGCAGGGAATTTGCGGCAGAAGAAGAGGCGTTGCGGGGCCTCAAGGAGAGCGTGCGGCAGCTCGAGGAGGCGGTGCTGCGCCGCCTCTGGAAAATGCGCCGCCACGGTGAGTCTGGCGTATGAAACCGGACGCAGCCGAGCGCTCAACCGAGCGGCGCGAGCTGGAGAACCGCGTCGACCGCCAGGTCGAGCGTATCAAGCGCGCGGATCGCGAGCGTCCTACGTTGCTGGGGCAGTCGATGTACCTGGGCACGATTGGCGTGCTGTTTATTGTTCCAGTCGTTGGCGGCGCCTTTCTGGGGCGCTGGCTGGACGAAAAGCTGCCGGGTTACGCCGTGGGCTGGACCGTAAGCCTCATCTTTCTTGGCGTGGGGGTCGGAGCCTACAACGTCTATTTGTTCATTCGCGAGTGAAGCATGGAGTCGAATCCCGTTGCCGTAACCGAATTGCAGTTGGGGCCCGTGACTCTCAGCGGAACCGTGATCACCACGTGGGGGATCATGCTCGCGCTGGCCGCAGTATGCTACCTGTCCACCCGGCGTCTAGAGCTGGTTCCGGGGCGATGGCAGGTCGTGGTGGAGGGCGTCGTCACGGCGATCGAGGACGCGGTGCATGGCGTGCTTGGGGAGGCTGGCGGGCCCGTGCTGCCGTTTGTCGGAACGCTATGGATCTTCATTGTCTGCGCCAATCTGGCAGGCATTGTTCCCGGCGTGCGCGGGCCAACAGATGACCTGTCGCTGACAGCCGGACTCGCGCTGCTGGTATTTTTTTCCGTGCATTGGTACGGGATCCACGCGCACGGGTGGAAAAAGTATCTTGGCCATTATCTGCGTCCCAACCCGCTGCTGCTGCCGTTCCATCTCATGAGCGAAGTGTCGCGCACGGTGGCGCTGGCATTGCGTCTGTTCGGAAACATTTTCAGTCTCGAGATGGCGGCGATGCTCGTGCTGCTCGTCGGCGGCCTCCTCGTGCCGATCCCGGTGCTCGCGCTCCACATCGTCGAGGCGCTGGTGCAGGCCTATATCTTTGGCATGCTGGCGCTGATCTACATCGCCAGTGGCATACAGGCCCAACAGCTTTCCCTAGGCAAGGAGTAACGTATGAACGACATTACCTGGTTCACGGTGATCTCAACGGGGGTCGCTGCCATCGCCATCGCGCTCGGCGCGATGTTTCCGGCGCTCGCGATGGGTCGCGCCATAGTGCAGGCGCTGGATTCACTGGCGCGCCAGCCAGAGGCCGAAAGATCCATCACGCGGACACTGTTCATCGGGCTGGCGATGATCGAATCGCTAGCGATCTACGTCCTGGTGGTGGTGCTCATCATCCTGTTCCGCAATCCACTCCTCGAATATCTCCTAAAATAGGGGCGTGCCATGCAGCTCGACTGGACTACACTCGTCCTCGAGATCCTGAATTTCCTGATCCTGTTGTGGATCCTGAAGCGTTTTCTTTACCAACCGGTGTTGCGGGCGGTCGCGCGCCGCAAAACGCTGATCGAGCAGACGGTCGCAGACGCCACCAAGCAGAAGACAGACGCGCAGACGCTCGAGCAGCAATATCGCTCACGCCTGGATGCATGGGAGGAGGAAAAAACGCACTTGCGCGAACGAATGCTCGGGGAATTGCGCGCTGAACGCGAGCGGCAGTTGGTCGAGCTGCAGAACGCTCTGGAGAAGGAGCGGGAGAAGAATCGCGTGCTCGAGGAGCGCCGGCTACAGGATCTGGAGCGCAAGCTCGGCGATGAAGTCAATGCCAGAGGTGCCGGATTCGTGGCGCGCTTGCTGGAGCGGTTGGCGACCCCGGCTCTCGAAAACCGTCTGATCGAGGTGGCGATCGAGGATCTGCGGGGGCTCTCGGATGAGCAGCGACAGCAGATCGACCGCGCAGCGGCGGACGCCGATGTCCCGCTCAGGGTGATAACCGCATTTCCGCTGCCGGAGGAGCAGCGACGTCGAATCGAGCAGGCGTTGAGCACAGCCACAGGCAAAGCGGTGAAGCCCGAATATGCCCAGGATGACAATCTGCTCGCGGGGTTGCGGGCCCGGATCGGGCCCTGGATTCTGCAGGCAAATCTTCGGGACGAGCTGAGTTTTTTTGCCGAGGCTATCCGGCATGGTCACACCGATTGAACCCGGCGCCATGAGCGGTCGGCTGAACAGCTATCGCTTCGGGCTGCGCGTGAGCGAACAAGGCACTCTTGTTTCCATTGGGGACGGCATCGCGCGGATCAAGGGCCTGCCTTCCGCCGCCATGGACGAGATTCTCTACTTCGAGGACGGCAGCCAGGCCATGGTGTTTTCGCTTGAGACCGATATGGTTGGCGCAATACTGCTGGAGCAGTCGCCCGCACTGACCGCGGGCGCCGTGGCTCTGCTGTCGGGCCGCCGCCTGAGCATCCCTGTCGGAGATGAGTTGCTGGGGCGTGTTGTCGATCCGCTCGGATCCCCCCTCGATGGCGGCGTGGCGCCCGAGCTTTTCGCGACGCGTGAATTGGACGTTCTATCCCCGCCGATCGTTGCCCGCGAACGGGTTAACGAGCCCCTCTATACCGGCAACAAGATCGTGGACACCCTTATTCCCGTTGGCAAGGGCCAGCGACAGTTACTCGTCGGCGATAATGGGCTGGGCAAGAGCGCCTTTGCCATGGACGCCGTAATCCATCAGGCGGGCAGGGGGGTGCGCTGCGTTTACGTGTTGATCGGACAGAAACGATCGACTGTCGTCGGCACCATCGAGACGCTGCGCCAGAACGGCGCGATGGAACACACGACTGTGGTGGTTGCGGAAGCGACAGCGACGCCCGGACTCAAGTATCTCGCGCCATACGCCGGTTGCGCTATCGCCGAGGGCTGGATGGCACGCGGTGCGGACACGCTCATCGTGTACGACGATCTGACCACGCACGCACAAGCGTATCGGGAGCTCTCCCTGCTGCTGCGCCGCCCGCCGGGGCGCGAGGCCTATCCCGGGGACATCTTCTACCTGCATTCGCGCCTGCTTGAGCGCTCAACCCATCTTGGACACCAGCACGGCGGCGGGAGCATGACCGCATTGCCGGTCGTGGAAACGATGGAAGGCGAGATCGCGGCGTACATACCCACCAACCTCATATCGATTACGGACGGTCAGGTCTATTTCGATGCGGAGCTGTTCGCCAGCGGAAACCTGCCCGCCATCGATGTCACTCGCTCAGTATCGCGCATCGGCGGAAAAGCGCAGCACGAGCGGATCAAGACGGAAGCGGGGCGCATGAAACTCGACTATCTCCAGTTTCTCGAGCTCGAGGTATTCACGCGCTTCGGCGCGCGGCTGGAGCCGGCACAGGAAGCCAGGCTCAAGCGCGGACGCGTGCTGCGCGCGCTGCTCAAGCAGGAACGGCTTGCTCCGCTTGCCATTGAGACCCATCTCGCCTGGCTGATTGGTTTCAACGAGAGCCTGTTCGACGGATGCACGGCTGAGCAGGCAGCCGTCGCATTCGACCGCCTGAACCACGGGGTGCGCGAAAGCGGATTGACCCTGGATCACAGCCGCGAGGAATGGGTGCACGCGGTGCGCAACTGGCTGCGGTTCCTGTCCCGCAAGTCTGCCCAATTGGATACGAGCGCAGCATGAGCAAGCGGCGCGGGATCGAAAGGCGTCTTCGCAGTTATGCCGAGATTGGCGAGATCATGAATGCCATGAAGAACCTCTCGATTATGGAAACATTCAAGCTTATGCGCTTCATCGGGAATCAGCGGCGCGTAGTGCAAAGCATCGAGGCGGCAGCGCGCGATTTCATGTCGTTTTACGGTGATCTTCTGTCATTACCCCGGCCGCGGGAAACCGTCTATCTTGTGATCGGCACGGAGCGCGGCTTTTGCGGAAATCTGAACGAGACGCTGCTGCCCGCGCTCGATCACGAATGGAAGACTCAGGGTCCGGGGTCCGTGGTGCTGGCGGGCAGCCGCGTTGCTGCGCGCCTCGCCGACGATCCAAGGGTGGTCGGGCGTCTTACCGGTGCCTCCGTCGTGGAAGAGGTGGAAGCAATCCTGCTGCAACTGGCATCCGTGTTGCGCGGGGTGCCAAGGCCCTTGCGATTCAGTGTTCTCTACCACCGTCCCGACGCGGACGGCGTCACGGTTGCGCGCTTGGGCCCTTTTCCCGATCCGGGCCAATCTGCTGCATCTGCTGCGCATTACGCCTACCCGCCGCGGTTGAACCTTGAGCCAATGCACCTGCTGGATCAGCTGGGAGAGCATTACCTCTTCGCGGCGCTGCACGAGCTGTTCTACAGCGCGTTACTCGCGGAAAACCAGCGCCGCATCCAGCACACCGAGCGCGCCCTCGGGCGCCTGGAGGAGCGCTCGGCGCGGCTGATGCGCGATCGCAACCGCTTCCGTCAGGAGGAGATTACAGAGGAAATCGAGGTGATCATGCTCAGCGCCGAGGCGGTGCAGTGAGTGCCTGAGCGCCCGTAACCCTTTCCCATCACGTCGAGGCCGTTGCTGGACGCGCACAGAAGCTCGCTTGCCGCGCTTCCCCTGCGATCGAACCGTAGCCGCTGCGCCGGTCGCGAAGCGGTGCGCAGCCGGGAGCAGGGCGTCAGGCCCGCACCGTTACCGGAATCTTGCCGATCCTGGCCCGCCACTCGCGCGGGCCGCTCTCGTGTACGGCGTTGCCGCCCGTATCCACCGCGACGGTCACGGGCATATCCTTCACATCGAATTCGTGGATCGCTTCCATACCAAGATCCTGGAACGCCAGCACGCGCGCGGCGCGGATCGCCTTCGATACGAGGTAGGCCGCGCCACCGACTGCGATGAGATGAACGCCCTGGTGGCGCTTGATCGCGTCGATCGCCTGGGCGCCGCGCTCCGATTTGCCGATCGATCCCAGCAAGCCGGTCTGGCCAAGCATCGCGTCCATGAACTTGTCCATGCGGCGCGAAGTCGTCGGGCCTGCCGGCCCGACGGCCTCGTCACGCACGGCATCGACCGGACCCACGTAGTAGATGAGGCGGTTCGTGAGGTCGACCGGCAGCTTCTCCCCCTTCGCGATAAGGTCCGTCAGCCGCTTGTGTGCGGCGTCGCGGCCGGTGACGATCTTGCCGGTGAGCAGCAGCCGGTCGCCTGCCTTCCACGTCGCCGTCTCCGACTTCGTGAGCGTCTCGAGGTTGACGCGCTTCGCGCCGCTGGAGAGATCGAGGGCGAGCTTAGGCCAGTTCTCGAGGCTTGGTGCTTCAAAGCGCGCCGCGCCGCTGCCGTCAAGGTGAAACTCGATGTGGCGGGTCGCGGCACAGTTGGGCACGATGGCAACCGGTTTCATGACGGCGTGCGTGGCGTAGTCCAGGACCTTCACGTCCAGCACGGTGGTGAGGCCACCCAGGCCCTGCGCACCCATGCCGAGGGCGTTGACTTTCTCGTGGAGCTCGAGCCGCAGCGCCTCCGCGCGGTTTTTCGGGCCACGCTTTCTGAGCTCGTGAAGGTTGATCGGCGCCATCAGCGATTCCTTGGCCATGACCATCGCTTTTTCAGGCGTGCCGCCAATGCCGACGCCGAGCATTCCGGGCGGGCACCAGTCGCCGCCCATCGTCGGAATCTGACCGAGGATCCATTCCACGACATCGTCGCTTGGATTGAGAACCGCGAAGCGCGACTTGCTTTCCGAGCCGCCGCCCTTGGCCGCGAGCTTTACCTCTATTCGGTCACCGGGCACGATTTCCATGTGCACCACCGCGGGAGTATTGTCGCGCGTGTTCTTGCGGTGCCCATCGGGATCCGACAGCACCGATGCGCGCAGGGGATTGTCCTTGTCGGTGTAGGCGCGCCGCACGCCTTCGTCCACCATTTCCTGGACGCTCATGGTCGCATCCCAGCTCACGTTCATCCCCGCCTTGACGAAGACGACGGCTATGCCGGTGTCCTGGCAGATGGGACGGTGACCCTCGGCCGACATGCGCGAATTGATCAGGATCTGGGCGATGGCGTTTTTCGCAGCCGGTGATTGCTCATGCTCGTAGGCCTCTGCCATCGCCTTGATAAAGTCCGCCGGATGATAAAAGGAGATGAACTGGAAGGCGTCGGCGATGCTCTGGATGAAATCGCTCTGCTTGATGACCGTCATGGTGATTCCTTGCTGATGAGCTTGTATGGAGTAAACGGTAAGCGGTAAGGGGTAAGCGGTAAGCCGTGAGCCGTCAACAGCATATGCCCGGCAGAGGGATCTTGCTGCCAGCCGCTCACGGTCCTGTCAGACTACGCCATCCATGACCTGCACGTCGACGAGCGTCCCCGCTGAAACGTTGCCCTGTTCGGTCGGAAGGATGATGAAACAATTAGCTTCGGACATCGAGCGCAGGACGCCCGAGCCTTGTTCTCCCGTGACGCGCACGCTCCAGGCACCGCCCGCGTCCTGGGACAGGATCCCGCGCTGGAACTCCGTGCGCCCGGGTGCCTTTTTCAGGCCTGACGTGCAGGGAACCTTGAACGTCGGCAAGGTCGGCACGGGATCGCGTCCGGAAAGACGCAGCAGCGCATGCCGCACGAACTGGTAGAACGTCACCATGACGGAGACGGGGTTGCCTGGCAGGCCAAAGAAATGGGCGCCGGCGATCTTGCCGTAGGCGAGGGGGCGGCCCGGCTTCATGGCTATCTTCCAGAACACCACCTCGCCCAGCTTGTTCAGCAGATCCTTCACGAAATCGGCTTCGCCCACCGAAACGCCGCCGCTGGTGATGACGACATCGGCCGCCGCAGCTGCCTGCCTGAAGGCCTGTTCCAGCAGCGCTGGATCATCGCGCACGACGCCCATATCGATCACCTCGCAGCCGAGGCGGGTCAGCATGCCGTGGATCGTGTAGCGGTTGCTGTCGTAGATCTGCCCCTCCTTTGGCACAGTCCCGACCGAGACCAGCTCGTCGCCGGTGGAGAAGAAAGCGACCCGGAGCCTGCGGTAGACCATGACTTCGCCGATGCCGAGCGACGCGATGAGGCCGATATCGGCGGGCCGCAGCTCGGAACCGCGCTTGAGCGCCACTTGCCCGGCAGTCAGATCTTCTCCGGCGCGCCGCAGATTCTGGCCTTTTCTGTGACCAGCTGCGATCGTGACCTGGTCGCCGGCGGCTTTGACATGCTCCTGCATGACGATGGTGTCGGCGCCCGCCGGAATGACACCCCCCGTCATGATGCGCACGCACTCGCCCGGTTGCATGGCGCCGGCGAAAGGCGCGCCCGCGAATGCATTACCGGCAACCTTGAGCGTTGTCTCTCCCGCGGGTTTCAGGTCGGAAAAGCGCACTGCGTAGCCGTCCATCGCGGAGTTGTCATGCGCAGGCACATCCAGGGGGGAAGTGATGTCCTCGGCCAGCACGCGACCCAGGCCGGCGCGCACGTGGACACGTTCCACCGCGGAGACCGGGTCGAGAAAACGGGCAATGACCTCGCGCGCCTTCGCAACCGGCATCGAATTAGGGTCGTAATCGTCAGCGCAGCTCAGTTCACGAATCGTTTGCATTGGATCGTTCACCGGATGACCTCTGTGTGCGGTGTTGCCCCCAGCGGAAATTCTACAGGATTCGCGGTGTCGACGAAGCAGGGCCTGCCTTCCGGAAAGCCCCAGCGCGCTGCAGATTTCTCTTAGAATTCGTTACTCGGAGCCGAGCCACCACGAATATGAACGATCTCAACCGGGCTTTTGCAGAAGCATTCGGGCTTATCGGCGCGCTGGATGCCAAGCTAGTCGAAATTGTCACCTTGAGCCTCGAAGTGAGCGTGGCGGCTGTCGCATTCGCTGCCGTCGCGGGCTTTCCCCTGGGCGCGGCGTTGGCGGTCGGGCGGTTTCGGGGCCGGGGCTCGATCATTGTGCTGCTTAATGCGCTGATGGGCTTGCCGCCAGTGGTCGTGGGGCTGGTGGTCTACTTGCTGCTGTCGCGTGCGGGTCCGCTGGGGGAATTCGGCATCCTTTTTACGCCCGCAGCAATGGTGATCGCGCAAGCTGTGCTCGTAACGCCGATCATAGCGGCCCTCTCCCGGCAGACGATCGAGGATGCGTGGCGCGAATATGAAGAGCAGCTGCGCTCCCTGGGCGCGAAACGACTGAACGCGGCGTTTACCCTGCTTTGGGACACGCGATTTTCGCTGATCACCGTGATGCTCGCCGGGTTCGGTCGGGCGGCGGCCGAGGTGGGCGCCGTGATGATCGTCGGCGGCAACATCGACGGCGTCACTCGGGTGATGACCACAGCGATCGCGCTCGAGACCAGCAAGGGCGACCTGCCACTTGCGCTGGGGCTCGGGATCATACTCGTCGGCCTGGTAATCATGGTGAACGCTGCCGCAAACTTGATCAGGGAGGCGGCCCTGCGCCGCTACGGTTGAGGGCCTCCGCATGTTGCCGCTCGAGCTGAGGGACGTCTCTTTCGCCATCAACGGGCGGACGCTCATCGATCACGTATCCGTTGAAATCGGTGC
Organism: Betaproteobacteria bacterium SG8_41; assembly: GCA_001303585.1. Classification (GTDB taxonomy): domain Bacteria; phylum Pseudomonadota; class Gammaproteobacteria; order Burkholderiales; family SG8-41; genus SG8-41. The sequence continues at coordinate 64,347 of LJTT01000007.1, read as the reverse complement.
GGGGCCGCGCACGGTTATCCTCGGCCCTAACGGGGCGGGTAAGAGCGTGCTCATGCGCCTCTGCCACGGGTTGTTGCCTGCGAGTGCCGGTAGGATCATCTGGCGCGGTGCGGGAAGTGCCGACGGCAGCCGCCAGGCGATGGTCTTTCAGCGGCCGGTCATGCTCCGCCGCTCCGCGCTCGCGAATGTCGTCTACGGGCTCAAGCTGGCGGGTGTCTCGCGGGCCGAACGTGAGTTGCGGGCTGCGGACGTCCTGGACGCCGTCGATTTGTCGGCCGTGTCGGGACGGCCTGCCCGCGTCCTTTCCGGCGGCGAGCAACAACGGCTGGCGCTGGCGCGGGCCTGGGCGCTGAACCCGGAAGTGCTGTTTCTCGATGAGCCGACGGCGAACCTGGATCCCAACGCTACGCGCGATGTGGAAAGCATCATCAACCAGATCTGCGCTGGAGGCACCAAGATCATCATGAGCACACACAACCTCGGGCAGGCCAGGCGCCTGGGCGACGAAATCCTCTTTCTAAGTCACGGTCGCCTGGTCGAGCGCTCACCGGTCGAGCAATTTTTCAAGCAGCCTGCCTCAGCGGAAGCTGCTGCGTTCATAAGAGCAGAGCTGCCATGGAATTGACGCGTAGGCTGTGGAGCGGGGTTTTGGCTTCGTGCATGTTACTGGCGGCGCCGGGTGTGCCCGGAGCCCAGAGATTCATAACCGTGTCGTCGACCACTTCGACGGAGAACTCCGGGCTATTCAGGCATATCCTGCCAGTCTTCAAGCAGAGGACCGGCATCGAAGTCCGCGTGGTTGCGCAGGGGACCGGCCAAGCGCTCGATATCGGGAAACGTGGCGACTGCGACGTCGTGTTCGTCCACGACAAGGCTGCGGAGCTCCGGATGGTGAAGGAGGGCTGGTTTGTGGAACGGCATGACGTCATGTACAACGATTTTGTCATCGTCGGGCCGAAGTCCGATCCGGCCGGGATCGTCGGCATGAAGGATGCAATCGAGGCGCTCGCGAAGATTCATGACACCGGGGCGCCGTTTACTTCGCGCGGCGATCGCAGCGGCACGCATGCGGCGGAGCTGCGCCTTTGGAAAGCAGCAGGCATCAATCCGACGAAGGCGACCGGGCAGTGGTATCGAGAAACTGGCTCGGGGATGGGCGCAACACTGAATACGGCCTCGGGCATGAACGCGTACACGCTGACCGATCGCGGCACCTGGTTGTCCTTTGGTAACAAGGGAGAGCTAATCGTCGCGCTCGAGGGCGACGAGCGCTTGTTCAACCAATACGGGGTGATGCTGGTCAATCCAGCGAGACATCCGCACGTGAAACGCGGCCCCGGCCTGGCGTTCATCGACTGGATCCTCTCGCGGGACGGGCAAAAGGCGATCGCGCACTACAAGATCAATGGGCAGCAGCTGTTCTTCCCGAACGCGAAAACATCTGGCCGATAGGGCTGCTCAGGTGGGCATTGGCAGCGGTAGAATTCATCACATGCCGCGCTACCGGGGTCTCACGCTACGCATTCTCGCCAAGGATTCTCCCGCAATCGGGCCGGGCAAAGCTGCGCTCGTCGCCCACATCGATGAAACGGGGTCGATTTCCGCCGCGGCGCGGGCGATGGGCATGTCCTACCGCCGCGCCTGGCAGCTCGTCGACGCGCTTAACGAGAGTTTCCTGCAACCGGTGGTCCTGACCGAGATCGGCGGGCGCCGGGGCGGGGGCGCGCGAGTGACCGAGTTCGGGCGGGAACTGGTGCAGGCCTATCGCCGCATGGAGCACAAGGCCTCAATCGCCATCGCTCGCGATCTGAGGGAATTCAACCGGCACCTCCGCCGGCCCGACACAACGCGCCCGGGTAAGCGCTGATCCAGTGCCGAAAGCAGGAATTGCCAAGAGAGAGCGGCAGCCGTTATATTTAACCGTATATAACGCGTCCGCACGGGGTGGGGAGTGACAGGGAGGTCTAGGTGGTTGGCGGTCCTGGCGTTGTCGGTTCTGCTGCACGCGCCCGCGGTTAGGGCCGAAGAGCTCCTGATCTTCGCGGCCGCGAGCCTGCAGGACGCGTTGGGCGCGGCGGCGCAGTTATACAAAAGGACAACAGGAGTGACGTTAGCGGTCTCGTACGCGAGTAGCAGCGCCCTTGCGCGGCAGATCGCGCAGGGCGCCCCGGCCGATGTGATCATTTCGGCCAACGCCAGGTGGATGGATTATCTGGAAGGGCTCGGTCGAATCGAGAGTGGCAGCCGCGCCGATCTGCTGCGTAACCGCCTGGTGCTGATCGCACCCTTGACCGCGAAGGTCCAGTTGTCCATTGCTCCGCGCTTTCCCCTGGCACAAGCCCTGGGAGACGGGTGGCTTGCCATGGCCGATCCGGACCATGTGCCAGCGGGCCTTTACGGCAAAGCTGCGCTTGAAACGCTGGAGGTGTGGCGCTCGGTGGCCCAGCGTGTCGCGAGAACGGACAACGTTCGGGGCGCCGTCGCGCTGGTCGCAAGGGGCGAAGCGCCGCTGGGTATCGTCTACCGGACGGATGTCCTGGCAGTGAAGCGCGTGCGCATCGTGGGGGAGTTTCCCCAGGATACGCATCCCGCAATCGTCTACCCGGGCGCGATTGTCTCGACTTCGAAGAAAAAGGAGCGTGCACGAGCGTTGCTCGAATTTCTGCGCTCGGTCGAGGCAGACACCGTGTTCACGCGACACGGCTTTGCGATGGAGCACTAGAAGCCATCTCGAAAGGCAAGAAATGCACTCGCCGTTGGTTGCCCAAAAGGAGAAAAAGCGCGGATTTAGGTCGTTTTCTTATCCGCGTTCATCTGCGTTTATCTGTAGTTTATTCATTTTTGATTTTCAGGGTGCGCTCTAGACGATGTGGTTGGGACCTGACGAGATCGACGCGATCCAGCTGAGCCTCAAGGTCGCCTTGTGGAGCGTGGCATTCAGCCTGCCTTTCGCCATTGGGATTGCAATGCTACTTGCGCGGGCGGAGTTTCCAGGAAAGACGCTGATCGACGCGGTGGTGCATCTGCCCCTGGTGCTGCCCCCTGTCGTGGTCGGCTATTTCCTGCTGGTCCTCATGGGGGTCAATGGCCCGATTGGAGGCTTTCTCAAGGAGCAGTTCGGGATCGTATTTGTTTTTCGCTGGACCGGCGCCGCCCTGGCGGCCGCGGTAATGGGATTCCCCCTGATGGTGAGGGCTATTCGCCTCTCGTTGGAGAGCGTCGACCGGGGTCTCGAGGCGGCCGCCGCGACGCTGGGCGCGGGGCCGCGCGAGGTATTCTTCACTGTCACGCTGCCGCTCATCATGCCCGGCGTCGTGACCGGCGCGCTGCTCTCCTTCGCGCGTAGCCTTGGCGAATTCGGCGCAACCATCACCTTCGTCTCGAATATCCCGGGCGAGACCCGCACATTGCCGATCGCGATTTATTCCTTCACGCAAGTTCCGGGAGGAGACGCCCAGGCGCTGCGGCTGAGCATCGTCGCGGTGGTTCTTTCTCTGGCTGTGCTGTTCGTTTCGGAAATTCTGGTGCGGCGCGCGAGCAGGCGCGTCCAGGGCCGCCATGCTTGAACTCGACGTGACCAAGCAGCTGGGCGTGTTCCGGCTGGATGCGCGTTTTCGTGCCGAGGGCAAGGTGACGGCACTTTTCGGCCGCTCGGGTTCAGGCAAGACGACGCTGACCAATCTGGTTGCGGGCCTGGTTCGGCCGGACCGAGGGCGCGTCGTGCTCAATGAAAGCGTCGTCTTCGACAGCGAGCGCGGCACCGACGTGCCACCTCATCGTCGGCGCCTCGGCTACATCTTCCAGGAAGGGCGGCTGCTTCCCCATCTCACGGTGCGCGCCAATCTCTTGTACGGATTTCGCCGAACGCCAGCCTCCGAGCGTAGCGTGGGCCTGGACGAAGTGGTTGGTCTCCTCGGCATCGAGGATCTTCTCGAACGCTGGCCTGGCGCACTCTCGGGCGGCGAGAAGCAGCGCGTTGCCATCGGGCGCGCGCTTCTGGCAAGCCCGCGCATGCTGTTGATGGATGAGCCGTTGGCATCGCTCGACAACCTGCGCAAGGCTGAAGTACTCCGTTATATCGAGCGCTTGCGCGATGAGCTCAGCGTGCCGATCGTTTATGTGAGTCATTCGATCGAGGAAGTCACCCGGCTCGCCCATACCATGGTCGTGCTGTCGGAAGGCAGCGTGGTAGCGCAGGGCACGGTGCGTGACATCATGAGCCGGCTGGACCTGGCACCCTTCACCGGCCGGTTCGAAGCCGGGGCGGTGATCGAAGCCCGGGTCGCTGCGCACGATCTCGCCTACGAGATCACGCGCCTTGAATTTGCGGGCGGCGAACTGTTCGTCACGGGTGTCGATGCGCTGGTTGGTGAGTCGGTCCGCGTGCGTGTACGGGCGCGCGACGTCGCACTGGCGCTGGAGCGGCCAGGTGCCACGACGTTCCGCAACATCGTAAAGGGACGCGTCGCCGCGATCGTGGAATCGGACGGCCCGATTGCCGAGGTGCAGCTCGATGCAGGCGGAGCAATGCTGGTTGCGCGTATCACGCGGCAGTCTTTGCATGAGCTCGGGCTGCGCGAAGGCGCGAGTGCCTATGCTTTGATCAAGGCCGTGGCGCTGGACCGGCACAGCGTTGGCTATGCTTGAAGCAGGTCAGGAGTAATGCGGGACAGGTCGCTGCTAAAATCCGGGAACACCTCATTACACGACGGTCACCGATCACGGGTCACTGATCACCGATTTCCATGAAGATTTTCGGCTTCGCAGGGTATTCCGGCAGCGGGAAGACGACGCTGATCGAAAAGCTCATCCCTCTTTTCACGGGGCGCGGCCTCAAGGTGTCTCTGATCAAGCACGTGCACCACAATTTCGACATCGACCAGCCGGGCAAGGACTCATACCGTCACCGCGAAGCGGGCTGCGCCGAAGTTCTGGTTACCTCATCGCGGCGGTGGGTGCTGATGCACGAGCTGCGCGGTGCTCCGGAGCCGCATCTGGGCGAGCAGCTGCAACACCTTTCGCCGTGCGATCTGGTCTTGATCGAGGGCTTCAAGCGCGAGCACATCCCCAAGCTCGAGGTCTACCGTGCCGAAGTTGGGGAGGCGCTCATTCATCCGCACGACCCGGCGGTGGTGGCGGTTGCGGCCGATATTCAGCTCGACACAAAGCTGCCGCAGTTCAACCTCAACGACCCTATGACCATTGCGGCTTTTGTGCTGAAGCACGTTGGCCTGTCCTGAAAGCGCTAGGCAGGAAAAGCAGGTGCGTCGCTCGCCCGCGCGAATCGTTGGTCGTATTTCGCCTTGGCACGCGACGGCGTCGAGCGCATAATTAACGCCATGATTACAGTGCTTTATTTCGCAAGACTGCGAGAGGCGCTTGGCACTGGCTCGGAGACCATCAAGTTGCCGGCGGATGTCAGCAATATCGACAACCTGCGCGCCCATCTGATCGCGCGCGGCGGGGTGTGGGCCGACGAGCTGCAGAAGACTGCGATCCGCGCGGCGATCAATCAGAGCATGGCGAGTGGCGATTCCGCCATCGCCGATGGCGACGAAGTCGCGTTTTTCCCACCCGTCACTGGGGGTTGACCCGGTGACCCGTGACCGGTGACTGGTAAGTGCACAACCAGCGTTTGCCATGCGACAGATCTTCAACAGGTTCTCCCCTGGACTCCATTCACCATTCACGCTGTTGAATAGTAATGACGGTAAGAATACAAACGGCTGATTTTGATGTCAGCGCGGAGATCGCTGGACTTCGCCGCGGCAATGCCAAGATTGGCGCGGTGGCAAGTTTCGTCGGCGTGGTGCGCGACGTGAACGACGGTGACCCGGTCGCCGAAATGACACTCGAGCACTATCCCGGCATGACCGAACACTCAATCGAGGAAATCATCGCGCAGGCGCGCGGGCGCTGGCAGGTGATTGACGCGCTCGTGGTGCACCGCATCGGCACGCTCAGGCCTGCCGACCAGATCGTGCTGGTGGTGGTGACCAGCGGGCATCGCGGCGATGCCTTTGCCGCGTGTGAGTTCATCATGGATTACCTCAAGACGCGGGCGCCATTCTGGAAAAAGGAATCAACTGCAAAAGGCGAGCGCTGGGTCGACGCGCGCGCCTCCGATGACGTGGCGGCCGAGCGCTGGCGGCTCAAGGGCTAGAACGCATGACCAGCGACCGGTGAATGGATGTCATCTCAGCATCGACTGACAACCGGCAATGAACGCCGATAGGTCCTACTGTATTGTGAAGAGAGATCCTGGCGCGCTTGGTTTCATGGCCGTCCAATTAATTCAATTTTGCTTCTTCCCGCGGCTCCGCGATCCAAAAGCTGGTTTCATCTGCTTCGGACACCGGTGAATCGAAAGATCGAGAGGAAATGAAGTGACCTGGCTCGGGTTTCTTGCGGTCGGGGCAGGGGCTGCTCTGGGCGCCTGGGTGCGTTGGGGCCTGGGCATTCTTCTCAACCCGGTTTTCCCGACTTTGCCGCTGGGAACGCTCGCGGCGAACCTGACGGGCGGACTGCTCATCGGCGTCACCATGGGGATGCTGTCCCACTTCGAATCATTGCCGCCGGAGATACGGCTGCTGGTCGTAACCGGCTTTCTTGGCGCGATGACGACGTTTTCGACTTTTTCCGCGGAGACCGTGGCCCTCGTCGCGCGGCAGCAATGGGGCTGGGCGGCGGCCCTGATTTTTGCGCACCTGGCCGGCTCGCTGCTGATGACGCTGGCCGGTATCGGCGCTGTGCGGTTACTGGTGAGGTGAGCCATGAAGGGAACCTATCTGCGTTTCTACATGCACGAGAATCACCGGCATGGCAGCGTCCTGTTGTACGAGTGGCTGCTGGAAAGCGCGAAGAAGATGGGCGTTCACGGCGGCTCGGCTTTCCGGGCGATCGCCGGCTTCGGCCGGCACGGCGTTCTCCACGAGCAGCACTTCTTCGAGCTGGCGGGAGACTGGAGGTCGAGTTCCTGGTCCCGCGCGAACAGGCCGAGAAGCTGCTCCAGCTCGTTCGTGACGAGCGGGTTCGCGTGGTCTACGCGATGAGCGAGGCGGAGTTTGGCGAGACCAACGGTGCCGGCTGAGCGGCCGTGAAACGTAAATCGTGAATCGTGAATCGGAAAATCCAAAAACCATTCTTAGCCGCAGATAAACGCAGATACAACTTAAGAACTGCTCTGTTTTCAACCTTCAGGCGAAATTACTACGGACTGGTTGAGCAGCGCGCGCGCCGCATCGATGAGCTCGCCGGCGACGAGGCCGACCGGCCCGTTGCCAGCTGCAACCAGATGGTCGGCCGCTGCACCGTGGATGAACGTGCCCGCGAGCAATGCGGTTTTCGCGTCGGCGCCCTGGGCGAGCAGGGCCGCGATGAATCCCGTGAGAACATCCCCCATGCCGGCGCTGGCCATACCGGGATTGCCGGAAGTATTCACGTGCCAGGTGCCGTCGGGAAACGCGCAGACGCTGCCAGCGCCTTTGAGCACAGCGCCGGCATTGAAGCTCGTGGCGAGGGCCCGGGCGGCGGCGATCCGGTCATGTTGCACGTCGCGGGTGGTGATGCCGAGCAGACGCGCAGCCTCGGCCGGATGAGGCGTCAGAAGCGTCGCGGCCTTGCGCCCGCTCGCTTGGCTCGCGAGGGCCGGGTCCGCGCCAATGAGATTCAGAGCATCGGCATCAAGGATGAGAGGGAGGGGCGATTCAAGCGCGATCCCGAGGTAGAAAGCCGCCTCCGGGGACTGGCCCAGCCCAGGCCCGACGGCCACACAATCGAGGTGACCGAGCTTCAGCAACTCGTCCGCGTTTCGAATCATGAGCTCGGGTTGGGCGGGGTCGACGCCCGGTCCGTCCCGCGCGATGAGCCCAAGGTAGACGCGGCCGGCGCCGAGTCTTAGCGCGGCCCGCCCCGCCAGCAGCGCTGCGCCCACCATGGCGTGATCACCGCCAATCACGCCGATGCTGCCGTAGTCGCCCTTGTGCGTGTTGTGACGGCGCGGCTTTAGTGCGGTTTTGAGTACGTCGCGCCCGGTCAGGAAACCGCTGGCCGGCCGCATCGACCGGAGGTCGAGACCGAGCGTGCTACGGTGGATCTCGCCACAATGGTCCTGGCCGTCGAGCGTGAGCAGTCCTGGCTTGAGGGCAATGAAAGTGACGGTGTGATCCGCAACGACGGCGCTGCCCATCACTCGTCCGCTGTCGGAATGCAGTCCGCTCGGCGTATCGAGCGCCAGCACGGGGGCGTCCATGGCATTGATGGCGGCAATCCACTGCGCATATCGGCCGCCAACGTCGCGCTCAAGGCCAATGCCGAAAATGCCATCCACGATGAGTCCCCAGTCGCCGGCGCCGGGCAGCTCCGGCTGGGTCGTCCCGCCCGCGGCGCGCCAGGCTCGCAGCGCCTGGGCTGCGTCGTTCGACAACCTGGCTTCGTCTCCGGCAAAGACCACCGTTACATTGAACCACCACTTCTTGAGATGGCGCGCCACGACAAAGGCGTCGCCGCCGTTGTTGCCAGGCCCTGCAACGACCAGCACAGGCTTGCCGTTTCCGCCCGCGAGGTCGCGCGCCAGTTCAGCGGCGGCCAGGCCCGCTCGCGCCATGAGCGGCGGCGGCTCGGGCGCCGCGGACGCAGCCATTTCAATCGCGCGCACGTCCGTCGTCAGGTAGACCGGCTCGCCGTGATTTAGGTGAAGCTTCATAAGTCCCCGTAGTTTAACGTGAATCGCACTCTCCGCGCTGCGGTCTGGCGGGGATTCGGGTAAGATTGGGCTTTAGCGATACCGCTTTTGCACATGTCGCAAATCCTGAGGCTCAGAGGACGCAACGCACTCTCGGCCTTCCGCCTTCGAAAGCTCGCCGCTTCCTCCATCGCTGCCGCACCGGGCGTCTCCGGTATCCATGCCGAGTTCTGGCATTTCGTGCAGGCGAGCCGTGCTCTTTCAGTGGACGAGGCCGCGCGCCTCGAGCGCGTTCTCACCTACGGTCCGGCGCAGACCACAGGCGAAGCGCGCGGCGAGCTCATGCTCGTGGTGCCGCGCATCGGCACGATCTCGCCGTGGTCCTCGAAGGCGTCGGATATCGCGCGCCACTGCCGCCTGGATGCCGTAGAGCGCATCGAGCGCGGCGTCGCGTATTGGGTGACGACCCGCGGGGACGCCGCACTGGCTCCCGCGGACCGGGCGGCGCTTGGACCGCTCATTCACGACCGGATGACGGAGACCGTGCTTGCCGACTTCGAAGCGGCGGCGCGCCTGTTCGAGCATTTCGAGCCCCAACCGCTCGCGACCGTGGACATCATTGGCGGGGGCGTGGCTGCGCTCGAACGCGCCAATCGGGAAATGGGGCTCGCGCTCTCGGAAGACGAGATTGCGTATCTCGCTGCGCAGTTTACCCGCATGGCGCGCAATCCCACCGACGTCGAGCTGATGATGTTCGCGCAGGCAAATTCCGAGCACTGCCGGCACAAGATTTTCAATGCCGGCTGGGTGATCGACGGGCAGCCTCAGGAAGTTTCCCTGTTCGGCATGATCCGCACCACGCACGAGAAGCACCCGGGTGGCACGGTGGTCGCGTATGCCGACAATGCGGCAGTCATGGAAGGCGCCCGGGTCGCGCGCTTTTATCCGGGGGAGGAGGGCGAGTACCGCTACTCGCAGGATCTCACGCATACCGTGATGAAGGTCGAGACGCACAATCATCCCACGGCAATCTCGCCGTTTCCTGGCGCAGCGACCGGGGCGGGCGGCGAGATCCGCGACGAGGGGGCCACCGGGCGCGGAGCAAAGCCCAAGGCCGGACTGACCGGATTCACCGTGTCGAACCTGTGCATACCCGGCTTCGTGCAGCCCTGGGAGCAAGACGATTACGGCCGGCCGCGGCGCATTGCGTCGGCGCTTCAGATCATGCTCGAAGGCCCGATCGGGGGCGCGTCGTTCAACAATGAGTTCGGGCGGCCGAATCTGGCCGGCTATTTCCGCACGTTCGAGCAGCGCATGGCGGGCGAGATGCGCGGCTACCACAAGCCGATCATGATTGCCGGCGGCATCGGTAATCTCGCAGCGGAGCACGCGATGAAGCAGCCGCTGCCGGCCGGCGCGCTGCTGGTGCAGCTGGGTGGGCCGGGCATGCTGATCGGCCTGGGCGGCGGAGCGGCCTCGAGCATGGATACGGGCGTCAATCTCGAGGATCTCGACTTTGACTCGGTCCAGCGCGGCAACGCAGAGATCGAGCGACGCGCGCAGGAAGTGATCGACCGGTGCTGGGCACTGGGCCGGGCGAATCCCATTCTATCGATTCACGACGTCGGCGCCGGCGGTCTTTCGAATGCGCTGCCGGAGCTGGTGCATTCGGCGGGACGGGGCGGGCGCATGGATCTGCGCAAGATTCCGAGCGAGGAACCGGGGATGTCCCCGCTGCAGATCTGGTGCAACGAGGCGCAGGAGCGCTATGTCCTGGCCATTGCCCCGCAGGATCTCGAGCGATTCCGTGGGATTTGCGAGCGCGAGCGCTGCCCCTTTGCCGTACTGGGCACCGCGACATCCGAGGGCAGACTTGTCGTTACCGATCCAGCGTTCGACAACGACCCGGTCGACATGGAGCTGGCTGTCCTGCTTGGCAAACCGCCAAAAATGACGCGCGATGTCGCGCACCAGGCGCGGGACCTGCCACGATTCGAATTTGCGAAGATCGATCTGCGCGAGGCGGTTTATCGCGTGCTACGTCTGCCCGCGGTTGCCGACAAGACGTTTCTCATCACCATCGGCGATCGCACTGTAGGCGGCCTCACGGCGCGTGACCAGATGGTCGGCCCGTGGCAAGTTCCGGTCGCCGATGCAGCGGTGACGCTGCTCGGGTTTGAAACCTGCCGCGGCGAGGCCTTCGCCGTGGGAGAGCGTACGCACCTCGCGCTGATCGATCCGGAGGCCTCGGGCCGGATGGCGGTCGGAGAGGCCATTACCAATATCGCCGCCGCGCCCATCGCCGAGATCGGGGATATCAAGCTTTCGGCGAACTGGATGGCGGCAGCCGGGCACCCGGGCGAGGATGCGGCGCTGTTCGATACGGTGCGCGCGGTCGCGATGGAACTGTGTCCCGCCCTTGGCGTGAGCATACCGGTGGGCAAGGACAGCCTGTCCATGAAGACGGCATGGGAGGAGGACGGCGTGCGCAAGGAGGTGTCCGCGCCGCTTTCGCTCATCGTGTCGGCCTTTGCGCCGGTGCCGGACGTGCGCTCGACGCTCACGCCGCAACTGCGGACCGATTGCGGCGAGACCAGCCTGGTGCTGATCGACCTTGGGATGAAGCGCTGCCGCCTGGGCGGCTCGGCACTGGCGCAGGTTCACGGGCAGCTTGGTGACACCGCACCGGACGTGGACGCGGAGCCACTCGGCGCGTTTTTTGCAGCGGTGCAGCGGTTGAACCGCGATGGCAGGTTACTCGCCTATCACGATCGCTCGGATGGCGGCCTGCTCGCAACGGTCTGCGAAATGATGTTCGCGGCGCGTTGCGGCGTGAGCCTCGACATCAGCCCGCTCACCGACACCCACGGGCCGCTGGCCGTGTTGTTTAACGAAGAGCTCGGGGCGGTCGTGCAGGTCAGGCGTGCCGATATCGCGGCGCTCGAAGGGGTGTTTTCCAGCCACGGCCTTGGTTCGGCCTGCCATGTGATCGGCGTGCCGGCTGCCGAGCCGCGATTGCGGATCGCCGACGGGGCCACGGTCGTGCTCGAGGAAGGGCTGACCGAGCTTCGGCGGGCCTGGTCGGAGACAAGCTACCAACTGCAGCGGCTGCGAGACAACCCGGAATGCGCCAAGGAGGAGTACGACCGGATCCTGGACGGAGATGACCCGGGATTGCATGCGGCCCTGAGCTTCGATCCCAGGGAGGACGTCGCCGCCCCGTTCGTGAGCCGCGGTGTTCGGCCCAGGATCGCGATCCTTCGCGAGCAAGGCGTCAACGGCCAGGTCGAAATGGCGGCCGCCTTCGACCGCGCGGGCTTCAGCGCTGCCGACGTGCACATGAGCGATGTCATTTCCGGCCGGGTGAGCCTGGGGCGCTTCAAGGGTTTTGCTGCGTGCGGTGGATTTTCCTACGGTGACGTGCTGGGCGCGGGCGAGGGCTGGGCCAAGTCGATCCTTTTCAACGCGCGCGCGCGCGACGAGTTCGAGGCCTTCTTCAAACGCACGGATACGTTCGCGTTGGGCGTGTGCAACGGCTGCCAGATGATGAGCAATCTGCATGAGCTCATTCCCGGGGCGAGCGCCTGGCCGCACTTCGTGCGCAACCGCTCGGAGCAGTTCGAGGCGCGGGTGGTAATGCTCGCCGTGCAAAACTCGCCCTCACTGTTCTTTGCGGGAATGGCCGGGAGCCGTTTGCCGGTCGCCGTGGCGCATGGCGAGGGCTTTGCCGAGTTCAAGGATGAGGGAACACAAACTGCCGCTGAGCCGCTCGTGGCGCTGCGTTTTGTCGACAATCGTGGCACGGTAACGGAAACGTATCCGTACAACCCGAACGGCTCGCCCGGGGGAATTACGGGGCTCACTACGCCAGATGGGCGCTTCACCATTCTGATGCCGCATCCCGAACGCGTGTTCCGGACGGTCCAGCATTCATGGTACCCGGAGGGCTGGGGCGAAAACGGACCCTGGCTGCGTATGTTCCGCAACGCGCGGCGCTGGGTGGGGTGACCCGAAGTAAGAAGTCAGAAGGAAGCAGGATGAAGGCGGGAGAGAAAGGCGGCGAATCGACGATCAAGACTGACGCGCCGTTTTATTCGGACGAGGAGCTCGACGCGCTCTATGAGCGTGACCCGGTGGTAGCGCTGCGCATCTCGCGCGAGCCGCATCAGCTGCGGCAATTGATCGATGGCGCTCTTCAGGGCGACACAAACGCGCCGCTGCATCCCAGAGAGGAGGTCTTGGCCGTGAGCCGCGTCGAGAATGCGTACTAGAAAAAACTTTCTAGCCGCAGATAAACGCAGATTTATATTTGTAATAACACGCAGACCGAAACCGGAAAACCGCTGAGCGTTAATGGGTTGTCGCCCGCGCGTCCCATGGGGCTTAAGCCGTGACTAGATCGGCGTTTATCCGCGTGTATCTGCGGCTAGATAATGGGGTTCACGGCCGTTACTCGATCTTGGCCTTCGCGCGCAGATCGGCAATCTCCTTCCGTACCATCTGGTTCTGAAGCTCGCGCTCCAGAGTCGGCTTGGCTTCCTCGAAGGTCGGTAGCTTGGCAATGCGCTCATCATCGAGACGAATCACATGCCAGCCGAAATCGGTCTGCACGGGTGTCTTGGTCATCTCGCCCTTCTTGAGCCTGACGAGGGCGTCGCCGAACGGCTTGACGTAGCGTGAGGCGGGGCTCCAGTCGAGGTCACCGCCGCGAGCCTTGCTCCCGGGGTCCTTGGATTTCTCGGCAGCAAGTTTCTCGAAGCTGCCGCCGGCGTCGATCTGCTTGATGATGTCTTTCGCCTCGTCCTCGCCGTTGACAAGAATGTGGCGCGCGCGGTACTCCTTGGTTGCCATCTGCGGCTTGATCCGCTCGAATTCCTTCTTGAGCGCCTCGTCCGAGATCGGATTCTTCTTGAAATAGTCTTGAAAATACGCTTGAGCTAGGGCTCTGACGCGAAATAGCTCAAGGCTCGCGGCGACACCGGGCTGCTTGTCGATGCCCTGGCGAACGGCTTCCTGCGCGATGACCTCCTGGTTGATAAGGGCCTCGCGGACGCTCTGGCGCAGTTGTGGGGTGTCGGCCTGGCCCTGGGCCACTCCGGACTGCACCGCGGCATCGAGACGGTACTGGGGTATGGTAACGCCGTTCACTTTCGCGGCTGGCTTGTTCTGGGCGAACGCGACGTTTGCGCCGGTAGCAGCGGCCAGCGATATCGCGAGCATGGCAAGAAACCTTTTCATCAGTCTTCCTTTTTGTAAGAGAGTCAGATTTCGTCTGGTGCGTAGGCGCGAATCGCAAGCGCGTGGATCTCGTTTTTCATCATCGGGCCAAGTGCCTCGTAAATCATGCGGTGGCGCTGCTGCAAGGGCTTGCCGGCGAATCGGGCCGACACGATAACGAGCTGGTAATGCCCGCCCCCGCTCCTGGCGCCTTCGTGACCGATGTGCTGGCTCGATTCATCCGCTATCTCGAGCGACTCCGGCTGCAGCAGGGCGAGCCGCTCCTCCATTTTCTGGACGATGTTCACGCCGCACGCGCCCGAACGAACGGCCTGACCGTCACCGACGACCAGACGCCGGCGAGCGCCTGCGGATCGGCGTCGGCCCACGCCATCGCGGCTTCCAAGGAGTCGAATTCCGCCACCGTGAGCCCGGCGAGATATCCGGCGGGTCCCGGGTCGGGACTGTCGATGGCAGGGCAGGCGCCACCGAGCACCAGGCGTCCAGCCCGCTGCAGCTCGCGCAGACGGCTCAAATGCTGCGGCAGGAGCTCACGCTGCCTGTCCCGGGAACTCGGTGCACTCTCACCGATGATCACGTAGAGCATCAGCGCGCCTTAGCCGAGCACGGCGTCATTCAACCTTCTTTTCTTCGACGTAACGGGCGAGCAGCACGGCCTGCAGCAAAACGAACACCAGCATGAGCCCGATGCCGCCAAAGAGCTTGAAGTTTACCCAGGCATCGGTCGAAAAATTGTAGGCCACAAGGAGGTTGAGAATACCCATGGCGCCGAAAAAACCGATCCAGCTGGCGAGCAGCTTGTTCCACACCACATCCGGCATCGCCACCTGCTGCTCGAGCATGCTGCGGATGAGGTTCTTCTTGAACGCCATCGCGGCAACCGCCAACGTGCCCGCGAACAGCCAGTAGAGGACGGTCGGCTTCCATTTGATAAAGGTCTCGTCCTGCAGCAGCAGCGTCGCGCCGCCGAAGACCAGGATGACGCCCAGACTGATCCAGAGCATCTTGTCGACAGCCGATCTGGACGGCGGTGGCGGCCATGGCGACGGCGGTAGCGACGTAGATGTCGTACAGCTTGAACGCCGCGAAAAACAGGATGACCGGAAAAGTATCGAACAGGAACTTCATGGCTGCGTATTATCCCGCGCCTGCGAGGGAATGGGAAATGGGAAATAGTAAACGGGGAAAGGGGATGGGCAATGGAGTAACAGATCGTGGAACATGGGCGCGGGTAGCTGGGTAACGCAGCCCGGTCGGGGCGGGGCCGTCCTCGAAGACATGACCGAGATGAGCGTCGCAGCGGCTGCACAGTACCTCGGTGCGGCGCATGAGGAAGCCGTAGTCGTCCTCGGTCGCGACGTTTTCCGCTTTCAGCGGTTGCCAGAAGCTGGGCCAGCCGGTTCCGGAATCAAATTTCTGGTCCGAACCGAAAAGTTCCGCGCCGCAGCAGACGCAGCGGTAGACGCCGCGCTCGTGGTGGTCCCAGTAAGCACCGCTGAAAGCGGGCTCAGTGCCTTTTTCCCGGGCGACGTGAAACTGTTCGGGATCGAGCTGCTTCTTCCATTCCGCATCCGTCTTCACGATCTTGTCGGCCATCTCAGACTCCAATATTGACGACCAGTGCAAAGTGACCCGCCAAGGCCACGAAAAGTTCCGGGCACGGGTCACCGGTCAGGGTAGTACCTTGCCGGGATTCATGATGCCCTGTGGATCCAGCGTGCGCTTCAGCATCTGCATCAGCTCGATTTCCAGCGCGCTCTTGTACTGCGCGAGCTCGCTGCGCTTGGCCTGACCGATGCCATGCTCGGCGCTGAAGCTCCCGCCAAAGCGATGCACGATGTCGTGGACGACGCGAAAGACGTCAGTGGCATCGCGATCAGAAGGGTTGTCCCGGCGGCGGCCGGGAACGAAGGCATTGTAGTGAAGGTTGCCGTCCCCAAGGTGGCCAAAGCAGATGATCCGCACCCCCGAAAAGCTGCGATCGAGCGCCGCTGCAGCGGTCGGGATGAAATCGGGGATGCGGCTCACCGACACGGAAATATCGTGGCGGTACACCATTCCTTCCTCGCGCGAAGCCTCGGGCACCGACTCGCGCAGTCGCCACAAGGAGCGGCGTTGCGCCTCGGTGCCGGCGATGACGGCGTCGACGACGAGCCCGCGCTCGACGGCCAGCCCCATCGCGTGCTCGAAGGCGGCGCCAAGCGGTCCTTCCTCACTCGCATCAGCGAGCTCCGCCAGCACGTACCAGCCGTGTGCCTTGCCAAACGGATCGCGCGTGTCGGGAATATGCTTGAAAACGAGATCGAGACACAGCCGCGAGATGAGCTCGAATGCGCTGATGCTCTCGCCGCACTCGCGGCGCAGCAAGGTCAGCAGCGCCACCGCTGCCGCAGGGTCCGGGACAACAGCGAGCGCGGTGACGACAGTGCGCGGTCTCGGAAACACTTTCAGCACTGCCGCAGTAATGATGCCGAGGGTGCCTTCCGACCCGATGAAGAGGTCCTTCAGGTCGTAACCGGTGTTGTCCTTGCGTAACCCGCGCAGGCCTTCCCACACCCGTCCATCCGGGAGGACGACTTCCAGCCCAAGCGCAAGCTCGCGCGTGTTGCCGTAACGCAGGACGTTGACGCCGCCCGCGTTGGTCGCAAGATTGCCGCCAATCTGGCAGCTGCCCTCGGCGCCAAGACTAAGCGGAAAGAAGCGATCCGCCTCCAGGGCCGCCTCCTGGATGTGGGCGAGGATGCACCCTGCCTCCGCCGTGATCGTATTGTTTAATGGGTCAACCTCGCGGATTCGGTTCATCCGCCCGAGCGACAGGACGATCTCGGTGCCGGCGGGAGAGGGGGTCGCAGCGCCGCACATGCCGGTGTTGCCGCCCTGGGGAACGATCGGGGTGCGCGTCTCGGCACAGATTTTCACGACTGCGGCGACTTCGGCCGTGCTTGCCGGGCGCACGACCGCGGGGGTCACTCCGCGAAACAAGCCGCGCCAGTCGACCACGTACGGTTCCAGATCCGCTCCATCGGTGAGCATGCCCCGGTCGCCGACAACGGCGCGGATACGCTCGAGCGGGGCGGCGCGGTTGACAGTGGAGGGAGCGGACTTGGGCATGTCTGATCTGGAACGCGCCATTATAAACAACAGCTTGAAGCAGGGTCTAAAGAAACAGGCCGGTGTCTTGTGGACGCCGGCCTGTATGGGAACCGGCGCCCGGTAAGGCGCCGGCTATGCACGATTCTAGGCTGCTGCGAGGAGCTCGCGCAACACGTAGGGCAGGATGCCGCCGTGCTGGTAGTACTCCACCTCGATCGGCGTGTCGATTCGCAGCCGCAGCGGAACCTTGTCGGTCTGACCGTTCTTCCGGTGAACGACCATGGTGACGTCCTGCATCGGGGTGATGCCGTTCTCGATTCCCAGGATGTCGATGGTTTCCGAGCCATCGATCTTGAGCGACTGCACGCTGGCGCCGTCCTTGAACTGCAGAGGCAGCACGCCCATGAAGACCAGGTTGGCACGGTGAATCCGCTCGAAATTGCGGACGATGACTGCTTTTGAGCCCAGCAGCTGCGGGCCCTTGGCGGCCCAGTCGCGCGAAGAGCCCTGGCCATATTCATCGCCACCGAACACGACCGAGGGGACGCCTTCCTTGATGTAGCGCATGGCAGCCTCATAGATCGAGGTCTGCTCACCGGAGGGATGGTGGATGGTGAGGCCGCCCTCGGTACCCGGAACCATGAGGTTCTTGATCCGCACATTGGCGAACGTGCCGCGCATCATGACCTCGTGGTTTCCGCGGCGCGCTCCGTAGGTGTTGAAGTCAGCGACCGCCACACCGTGATCCTGCAGGTACTTGCCGGCAGGCGAGGTGGCGCGAATGCCACCCGCCGGGCTGATGTGGTCGGTCGTGATCGAATCGCCGAATATGCCCAGCACGCGCGCGCCCCTCACGTCCGAAACCTTGCCCGGCTTCATGGTGAAGCCCTCGAAGTAGGGCGGAAGGCGCACGTAGGTCGATTTCTCGTCCCATTGGTAGGTCGATCCGACCGAGGCCGGAATCTCGTCCCACATCGGATTGCCCTCCTGGAACGCCGAGAACACCTTCTTGTACATGTCGGGGTCCGTGGCGTACTTCATGACGTCCGCGATTTCCTTCTGGCTCGGCCAGATATCCTTCAGGAAGACGGGCTTGCCGTCCTTGCCGGTGCCGAGCGGATCCTTGGTCAAGTCGATGTTGACGGTGCCGGCCAGCCCGAACGCGACGACGAGCGGCGGGCTCATCAGGAAGTTCGCCTTGATGTTCTGATGGATCCGGGCTTCGAAGTTGCGGTTGCCCGAAAGCACGGCTGCCGCGACGATGTCATTCTTGGCCACGGCTTCATCGATCTTCGGGTCGAGCGGGCCGGAGTTGCCGATGCACGTGGTGCAACCATAACCGGCGAGGTAATAGCCGAGCTGCTCCAGATAGGTGAGCAGGCCGGCATTTTTCAGATACTCAGTCACAGCGCGCGAGCCGGGGGCAAGAGACGTCTTGACCCGTGCTGGCGGCTTGAGCCCTTTATCGATCGCCTTCTTTGCGAGCAATCCCGCGCCGAGCAGCACGCCCGGGTTTGACGTGTTCGTGCATGACGTGATGGCGGAAATCAGCACGTCGCCATGGCCGACATCGATGTTGTCTTTGCCGGTCGGGACGCGTTTTTCCATCTCACTACCTTTGCCGTAGCCGCCATCGGTGAAAGCCTTGCCCATGAGCTCCTGGTACTTGCCTTTGAGCGCCGGCAGATCGAGCCGATCATGCGGTCGACGCGGCCCGGATACCGCCGGACGGACCGTCGAGATATCGAGCTCGACGACTTCGGAGTAATCGATGTCGCCCTTTTTCGGCATGCCGTACATGCCCTGTGCCTGATAGTAGGCCTTGACCGCCGGCACGATGTCACCGCGTCCCGTCATCTGCAGGAACGCGCAGGACACGTCGTCCACCGGGAAGAAGCCGCACGTCGCGCCATACTCGGGTGACATGTTGCCGATGGTGGCGCGATCGGGCACAGTCAGCGAGGCTGCGCCTTCACCGAAGAACTCCACGAACTTGCCAACGACCTTCCGGTCGCGGAGCAACTTGACGATCGCGAGCACGAGATCGGTGGCGGTGACCCCCTCGGACATCTTCCCGGTGAGATGCACGCCGACCACGTCGGGCTCCAGGAAGTACATCGGCTGGCCCAGCATGGCCGCTTCCGCCTCGATGCCGCCGACACCCCATCCCAGCACGCCGAGGCCGTTCACCATCGTGGTATGCGAGTCGATACCGACAAGGCTGTCGGGATAGAACATGCCATCCTTCTGCCACACGACCCGGGAGACGTATTCGAGATTGACCTGGTGACAGATGCCGTTGCCCGGCGGAATGATCTGGAAGGTCTTGAACGCCTGCGCGCTCCATTTCAGGAACTGGTAGCGCTCGCGGTTGCGAGAGAACTCGATCTCCATGTTCTTCTTGAGGGCATCCGGGCCACCGTAATTGTCGATCTGCACCGAGTGGTCCATGATGAGGTGACCAGGCACGATCGGCTCGATGATATCGGGGTCCTTGCCCTGCGCCTTCGCCGCTTCGCGCATTGCCGCAAAATCGACGACCAGCGGAACGCCCGTCATGTCCTGGAGCAGCACGCGCGCGACAACGATTGGAACCTCCTTGGTGCGCTCCGCCTTGGGCTTCCAGCCTGCCAGCGTGCGCAGGTGTTCCTCCGAGATTTTTTTGCCATCGCAATTGCGCAATGCGGACTCGAGAACGATCCGCAGGCTCACGGGCAGGCGGGAGATCTTGCCGAGGCCGGCTTTTTCGAGCGCGGGAAGCGAACAATACTTGCCGGTCTTTCCGGCGTACTTGAACTCCTGGAGGGAGTTGAACGGATTCTGCGTCATGGTTGCTCCTGGGTGCCGCCGGCGTATCAGCTCAGCGGATATTCTGAATGGTCGCGGCGCCTCGGGTCCCTCGGCGCGGAAGGGCGATTATATAGTGCGCCGCGGCATGGGCATAGACGCCCATCCACGAAATGGACCCGCCAGCTCTCGATAGGCGAATAGCATGGTCTCAGGCTGTGTTAACATCGCCGCCCATCGCGTTGGTTGCAGGGGTTCTTGATGCAGCCCGCGGCGCTCCGGAGAATTTCTCTTGCCAAAAACGGCTGACATCATCGCCCAGTCCCTAAAGGCGGCGGGCGTGCGTTACGCTTTCGGTATCCCGGGCGGCGAGGTCCTGGAACTGCTTGAGGCGTTCCGCAGGGCCGGCATCCGTTTCATTCTCACGAAACAGGAACTCGGCGCCGGCTTCATGGCCGAGGCGAGCTTCCAGCTGACCGGAAAGCCTGGCGTGCTGGTGGCAACGCTGGGGCCCGGTTTTACCAACGCCGTTACGCCAGTCGCACAAGCGCTGCTCGACCGTTCGGCGCTGATGGTAATCACCGGCGAGATCGCCACCGGACTGAAACCGGTCTTCACGCACCAGATCATCGATCAGTGCGAGGTGATGAGGCCCATCGTCAAGTGGTCGACGATGATCGCAGCCTCGGGCGCGTCCGCCCAGGTCGAGAAAGGCATCGCGATCGCGCAGGCGGCCCTGCCGGGCCCGGTGCACTTCAATCTGCCGACGGACGTGGCAGCGGTGCAACAGCCTGCGGCGGGTAAGCGCTTCGCGCGGACGCAACTCCAGTCCGCCCCCGCGATGGCGAACTTGGGAAAGGTGCGTGCCTGGCTCGCGCGCGCACGCAAACCGCTGGCGCTGGTCGGGTTGGGCGCGCAGCTGGACGGCGCTGCGCGGGACCTCTGGCGCTTCGCGCAGCGGTGGCGCGTGCCGGTCATCACCACGTACAAGGCGAAGGGCATCATCCCCGAGGACCATCCCCTGGTGCTCGGCGGAACCGGCCTGTCGCCAGTCGTGGATCGCATTCACATGGAGCAGGTGCGCGATGCAGACCTGATCCTGACGATCGGTTTCGATCCCGTGGAGCTGAGAGCCGATTGGATGGCCCCGTGGGACGCAGCCAAGCGCACGGTCAACATCGACCTGGTTGCCAATACGCATCATGTCTATCAATGCTCGATCGAGTGCATCGGCAGCATTGCGCAGGCCCTGCGCCAGCTTTCGGCGGGGGCTCCGAGGAGTGCCCCGCGCCGCTGGCCCGATGCCCAACTTGCGGGCCATCGGGCGGCCGTGCGCCAGGCGATCGCGCACCGGCCGGCCCGGCGCCTGGGGCCGTTCCAGGTGGTGTCGACGCTGCGCGCCGTGTTTCCGCGCGACACGATTGCCACGGTGGACACGGGGTCCCACCGGATCCTGATCAACCATGTCTGGGAGTCCTACGAGCCGCAGCGGATGCTGCAGTCGAACGGTTTGGGCTCGATGGGCTATGGCCTTCCCGCGGCGATTGCTGCGAAGCTGATCTTTCCGCGGCGCCCGGTTCTTGCCATGACGGGGGAGGCCGGGCTCGACATGGTAATCGGCGAGCTGGCGCTGCTCTCACATCACAAGCTGGCCATCACGGTCGTCGTGTTCCGCGACGACACGCTGTCGCTGATCAAGCTGAAGCAGGAGCGCATGAAGCTGCCGGAAAGCGGCGTGGTGACCGGCAGCCCGGACTACGCAGCGCTTGCTCGCGCTTACGGCGGCAACGGTCATGTCGTCCGCAACGTCGAGGAGCTTGGGAAGGCAGCGCGAGCGGCGCTGAAGTCCCCGCGTTTCACTCTCATCGAGGCGCGGATCGATCCGGCCGAGTATCGCAAACAGATGTAGGTTTGCGCCCCGGGCAGGGGTGGCGCTGATCGCAACACGGTGACGGGAGAATTCGGTAGAATCGCCCGCGAGTCCAGAGAAGAAGCGCCGCACCGCTGGCTGGACAGTTGAACCGACGATGACAGTCGGCATGTTGCAAAACTGGTCGTTGGCAGGAGGAGAACAACGCGATGGCCGACCGAATCATCATCGCCTGTTGCGTGATGCTGGCGGTGGCTTACTTCTACGGCACGTCCCAGATTCCGTCGCTCGAGATCGGGGATCCGCTGGGGCCGAAGGCGTTTCCGATCCTGCTGGGCATCGCCCTTTTGTTGGCGACGGGTCTGTTGTTCGTCGAGCATCTCAAGGACATCAAGTCGGCGGATCCGCAGTTACAGAAACCGGCGAGACCTGACCGGCGCCACCTGCCGGTACTCGGGGTGGTCGTGGTCTGGATGGCATTCTACTTTTCATTATTCGAGACGCTCGGCTACGTCGTCGCGACCACTGTCTTCTTGCTCCCTTTGATGGCTTGGTTCAACCGCGGCAAGTGGCTTGCGAACACGCTTTCGGCGTCGCTTTTCAGCGTCGGCAGCTACGTCATGTTCGCCTGGCTCGACGTGACGCTGCCCCAAGGCGTTCTGCCATTCTGACGGAAAAACGCTGATGGACACCCTGCAGCACATCATCAACGGTTTTGCCGTGTGTCTGCAGCCGGTCAATCTCATGTACACCTTCATCGGGGTGTTCCTTGGCACGATCGTTGGGGTGCTCCCGGGGATCGGGCCATCGGCCAGCATTGCTCTGCTCATCCCGATCACTTACGGCATGGATCCCACTTCCGCGCTGATCATGCTGGCGGGCATTTACTATGGCGCGAAATATGGCGGATCGACGACGGCCATTCTAATCAACACACCGGGCGAGTCGGCATCCGTGATGACGGCCATCGACGGCTACCAGATGGCCAGGAAGGGGCGCGCGGGCGCGGCCCTGGCGATTTCAGCTGTCGGCTCGTTTATCGCGGGCACGCTGGGCGTCATCGGGCTGACGCTATTCGCGGTGCCGCTCACGAGCATGGCACTGAAATTCGGGCCGGCCGAGTACTTTGCGCTGATGCTCTTTGCAATAACCGCCGTCTCTTCTCTGGCAGGCAAGTCGCCGGCGAAGGCGGCGATCTCGACGATTCTCGGGCTGATGATCGCAACGATCGGCATCGATTTGCAGAGCGGGCAGCCGCGATACACTGCTGGCGTGCCCGAGCTGCAGGACGGAGTGGGATTCGTGATTGCCGTGGTCGGCTTGTTTGCGCTCGCCGAAGTTTTCAGCTCCATGGAGGAGATGATCAAGGGCATCCGGCCGGAGATGATCAAGCTGCGCGGTAAGCTGTGGTTCACGCGCGAGGAGTGGAACCGATCGGTGATGCCGATCATGCGTGGAGGCGTGATCGGATTCGTCATCGGCGTGCTGCCTGGTGCGGGGGGCACGATTGCCAGCATCATGACTTATGTCTGGGAAAAGCGCCTGTCCAGACACCCAGAACAGTTCGGGCAGGGCGCTATCGAAGGGGTTGCCGGCCCCGAAGCCGCCAACAACTCCGACACGGCCGGCGCGCTGGTTCCGCTGCTGACGCTGGGAATTCCCGGCGGTGGCGCGACCGCGGTCATGCTGGGCGCGTTCATCATGTATGGCATTCAGCCGGGCCCCTTGCTGTTTCAGAACCGCCCGGACCTGGTGTGGGGACTCGTGGATAGCATGTACATCGGCAATATCATGCTGCTTATCCTCAATCTGCCGCTCATCGGCCTGTTTGTTCGACTGCTCTACATTCCGGGCGGTATCCTGATGCCTTTCATCCTTGCCATTTCCACGATCGGCATTTACGCGATCAACGGCAATCCTGTGGAACTGTATATGCTGCTCTTTTTCGGAATCACCGGATACGTCTTCCGCAAAGTCGATATACCGGTCGCGCCGCTGGTGCTCGCCCTGGTTCTCGGTGACATGATGGAGCAGTCGTTCCGGCAGGCAATGACCATCTCGGGTGGCAACCCCGGGATCCTGATTGGCAGCACAATCTGCGTGGTTCTCGTGGCGCTGTCCGTCATCTCGGCGCTGTTGCCGTTCCTATTGCCCAAACTGAAGGCCTGGCGCGAAGGCGCCGAGGCCGATGCGGCCTGATCGCCATGCGACGGATTACCCTGATACCAGGCGACGGCATCGGTCCGGAGGTGACCGCGGCGGCGCGCGCGATCGTGGAAGCTTCGGGTGCCACGGTGGCGTTCGAAGAGGTCGTCGCAGGCCAGCGGGCGGAGCGCGAGCACGGAACGCCATTGCCGCGCCCGGTTTTCGACTCCATCGAGGTCACCAAGATCGCCTTGAAGGGACCCACCCAGACTCCGTTCGGCGGCGACTACCGGGTCACGATCGAGCGCAACGATGTGCAGGCGGGCGGCGTCGCGCGCTCGTATCCGAGCATATCCATCGCGCTCCGGCGCGAGCTGGGGCTGTTTGTCAATGTGCGCCCGATCAAGAATTATCCGGGTATCCCTTCACGCTACGAGAAGGTGGATCTGCTCATCTTCCGCGAGAACAGCGAGGACCTCTACGTTGGCGTCGAACGCATGGTCGACGAGGGAACCGCCGAAGCCATCAAGATCATCTCCGAGCGCGGTACCGAGCGCGTGACGCGTTTCGCGCTCGACTACATGCAGCGCCTGGGCCGGCGCCGCCTTACCATCGGGCACAAGGCCAACGTGATGAAGATGACCGACGGCCTGTTCCTGAAAGTGGCCCAAAGCATCGCCAAGGGGCGCTCCGATATCCTGGTCGACCAGCGCGTCGTCGATGCCTTGTGCATGGATCTGGTGATGCGGCCGGAGGACTACGATTGCCTGCTGCTGCCCAATCTCTACGGCGACATCGTGTCCGATCTCGCGGCGGGGCTGGTGGGAGGGCTCGGCGTCGCGCCTGGGGCCAACTTCGGCACCGACTACGCCATTTTCGAAGCCGTGCACGGCAGTGCGCCCGACATCGCCGGGAAGGACGTGGCCAATCCAACGGCTTCGATCCTGTCGGCCGTGATGATGCTGCGCTATATCGGGGAGACAGCGGCGGCGGATCGCATCGCGCAGGCACTTGCCCAAGTGCTAATGGAAAAACACGCCGTTACGCCGGATCTCGGCGGCAATGCGGGCACCCGCGCGATGACTGACGCCATCATTCAAAAGCTGAGGGCATGACCGGTGACCAGTGACCTGTGACCGGAGGGTACGCAGGGCTCTTCGGGGAATTCAATTGGTCGAGCGGCAACGGGTGACCTGTTAACGAGAAAGACGAATGGGCAAGCGCATAGTATTCGTTGGGGCAGGGGCGATCGGCGGCTATGTCGGCGGCCACATGACGCGCGCGGGGCATGACGTAACGCTCATCGACGCATGGCCCGAGCACGTCGAGCAAATGCGCGCGCGCGGGCTCGAGCTCTCCGGCGTCACCGACGCGGAGCGGTATACGGTGAAGGTCAACGCCCTGCACATCACCGACGTGCAGCAACTGTCCCGGCAGCGGCCCATCGATATCGCGTTCGTGAGTGTGAAATCGTATGACACCGAATGGGCGACGCTTCTTATCCGGCAATATCTCGCCGCCGACGGGTTCGTGGTGTCGCTTCAGAACTGCATCAACGAGGAGCGTATCGCAGCGCTGGTCGGGTGGGGCCGGACAACGGGCTGCATCGCAAGCCTGATCGCCTCGGAGCTCTATGAGCCGGGCCGCATCAAGCGGACCGTGCCGATGGGCGGGGAACGCCACACGGTATTTCGTGTGGGTGAGCCGCACGGCCGAATCACGCCGCGGGTACAGGAGGTGGCGGAGCTCCTGAGCAGTGTGGACAGCGCGAAGGCGACATCCAATCTGTGGGGCGAGCGCTGGTCGAAGCTCGTGATCAACTCGATGCGCAATGGTCTTTCGGCCGCGACGGGCCTTTATGGCAACCAGCGCGACACTGCGGAAGGGCCGCGCTGGCTCTCCATCCGGCTTGGCAGCCAGGCGGTCCGCGTGGGCCAGGCGCTGGGATACTCGCTGGAACGGATGCTGGGCATGGAGCCGGAGACCCTTGCGCGCGCCGGCGAGGGCTACAAGGACGCGCTAGCTGAGATCATCGACATTCTGCTCGAGGGGGCGAAGAAGCGCGCGGACGATCAGCGCCCCTCGATGGCGCAGGACATTGCCAAGCGACGCCGCACGGAAACGGACTTCATCAACGGCTACGTCGCCGCGCGCGGCGCGGAGATTGGCGTGGAGGCTGCCTTGCACGGCCGCATGAACGAGACGGTCAAGCGGGTCGAGCGCGGCATGACGCCAGCGGCCGCGGATCTCATCGCGGGTTGGTGAAGGGCGAGGCTGCCGAGGGCGCGGGGCACCGGACATGAGTACCCGGACGATGTTCGAGAAAATTTGGGAGCGGCATGTGATCGCCGAAGAGGAAGGCGAGCTGCTGCTCTACGTCGACCGCGCGCTGTTCCATGAAGGCTCGTCGCATGCGTTCCGGATGCTCGATGCCGGGCAGCACGGCGTGCGCCGGCCCGAGCAGGTGTTCGCCTTCAACGATCATTACGTGCCAACGCACGGCCGCGAGAAGGGCGTCGCTGGCATCGCGAATCCCGAGATCCGCAACATGGTCGTCAACCTCGAAAAGAACACGAAGCGTTACGGCATCACGTTGTTCGGAATCGACGATCCGCGCCAGGGGATTCTTCATATCGTGCCGCCGGAGCAGGGCATTACGCAGCCGGGTCTGCTGATGGTGGGCGCGGATTCGCATACCTCGACCCATGGGGCATTCGGCAGCATCGCCTTCGGCATTGGCGCATCCGAGATGGCGCACGTGATGGCCACCCAGACACTGTGGCAGCGGCGGCCGAAGACGCTGCGGGTGACGATCGACGGTTCTCCGGGCAAGGGCGTCTATGCGAAGGACGTGATCCTTGCGCTGATCGCGCAGGCCGGGGCGGGCGGAGCCACCGGACATCTTGTCGAGTACGCCGGCTCGACCATACGCGGGCTCGACATGGAAGGGCGCATGACGATATGCAATATGTCGATCGAATGGGGTGGACGCGCCGGGATGGTGGCGCCTGATGAAACGACCTTCGCGTACATGGAGGGGCGTCCTTACGCCCCGAAAGGGGCGGCGTGGGAGCGCGCGCTCGATTTCTGGAAAACGCTGCCAAGCGAGCGGGGCGCCGTGTTCGACCGGGAAGAGAGCCTCGACGCCGGCGCTCTCGCGCCCATGGTGACCTGGGGCACGAGCCCCGAGCATGCCGCGCCCGTCACGGGACGGGTGCCCGACCCGGCGCAAGTCTCGGATGAAGCAAAGCGCACCGAGATTGCCGCCGCGCTCGACTACATGGCGTTGAAGCCGGGCATGGCACTGGCAGATATCGCCGTGGACCGCGTGTTCATCGGCTCATGCACCAACAGCCGCATCGAGGATTTGCGCGCTGCGGCCCAGGTTGCCCGCCACGGGCGGGCAAGAGTGCCCTCATGGATCGTGCCTGGGTCGATGAGCGTGAAGAAGCAGGCGGAGGCTGAAGGACTTGACCGGGTGTTTACCGGGGCCGGATTCGAATGGCGCTCGCCGGGTTGCTCGCTGTGCACGGCGATCAACGGCGACCAGCTCCAGCCGGGGGAGCGCTGCGCATCGACCTCCAACCGAAACTTCCGCGGACGGCAGGGAACGGGCGGGCGGACTCACTTGGTGAGCCCCGCGATGGCCGCTGCTGCTGCGCTAACCGGGCGGCTCGCCGATGTCCGCGAGTTTTTCATCTAGCCGCAGATAAACGCAGATACACGCAGATAAAATCAACAACTAAGCCACGGAGGCACGGAGAGAAGCAACACTGAATTGAACCGCTGAGTTGCCGAGGTTTTTTCACAATTCGTTTGCGGTTATCGAGGTCTGTCAACAGCTTTCTAGCTAATAGGACTTTTTTTTGAATCTCTCCGTATCTCCTCGGTTCAGTTATTGTTCTTGTCGGCGTTCATCGGCGGCTTGAGGGGGTTGACGTGCAGCCGTTTACCAAGCTCACCGGAATCGCGGTGCCGATCGACGAGCCGAACGTCGACACCAATCAGCTCTGCCCGACGCGCTTCAACAAGGTGCCGCGAGGGCCGCGGCATGCGGAGATCCTGTTCCACGACCGCCGGTTCGAGGCCGACGGCAGGGACAAGGACTTCATACTGAACCGCGAGCCCTACCGCCACGCGCAGATCGTCGTGGCTGACCGCAACTGGGGCTGCGGGTCATCGCGCGAGAGCGCGGTCTACGCACTCTATGAGTTCGGCATCCGCAGCGTCATCGCCTCGAGCTTCGGCGACATACACGCCAGTAACTGCTGCAAGAACGGGCTCCTGCCGGTTGTGCTTGCCCAGGAGGATGTCGTCGCGATCCGGCGGCAACTCCACGCGCAGCCCGGCGCGACGGTAACGGTGGACCTTGCCGCTCAGACCGTTACAGATCCTGCTGGCAAGGTCTATCGGTTCGAGATTCACCCGGTGCGCAAGCAGTGCCTGCTCGAGGGTCTCGACGACATTTCGCGCACCCGGCAGTACGCCGAGCGCTTCGAAATGTTCGAGGAGGCGTATCGACGGGAAACGCCGTGGCTGTTCGTGGAGCGGTGACCCGCGCCGGAAAGTCAACCGGCGCGAAACCAAGAGAGGCAAGACCGATAATTGAACCGCAGAGGCGTGGAGAGAAACGCGATGGGGATTGAAAAGCGAAGGCGCCAATGGCGCCAAGACCTCGCGCCAGTCTACCGGGCTGACCGTCAGGCCTCTGCCGCCGGTCTGTCGCTCGGTCAAGCCGCGTTTTTACTTTGGCGCGTCTCGATCGACCGCGCGCGTAACGGAGCGGGGCGCTCGTAGGCGTCGGTGCGGAGCGGGTGGTTAGCCCGCTTTAGAGGCGGGCACAACTTCCATCTGCGTGGGCCCCAGCCCCAGCGAGTGGGAAACGCTCGTTCCGTCGCGCGCCCGCAGGGTTTTTTCCACCCATGCGCCGCCCCAGTCGTCGATTTCGTACACCTCGAGGACTTCGCCTTCCATTGCGCGGGCTGCTTCTGCTTCTGATTCCGGCAATTGCGAAAGAACCGAGTCGCTAATCCGCAGCACGCGTACTCGAGTGCCCACGCGAACTGCTGCGCCGTTGATATCCCGGACTTCAGTTTCCATGGCTTGGCAAGGGGATGACTGCTGAATTGAAGGGGTGAGCCAACCGGTATTGTGCGCGCGACAGAGGCATCCTTCAAGGCGGGAAGTTGCCGCGCAAGGACGGGCGAAGAGATTTAAGGGATGTTTCGAAAACCTATTGCGTCACCGTGCTTGGTGACGAGGCTGCGATGGCAGACGACAGCTGTATCTCAGCAGCGGAGGCCCGGTCCGACATCGGGACTCGATATTGCCTTCATCCTCTCCAGGCTGCCCACGCCAGGCACAGCCAACCGGCCAGCAATGCGAGCCCCCCGAAGGGCGTGATCGCCCCGAGCCATCGCGCCCCGCTCAAGCTCAACGCATAGAGGGTTCCCGAAAACAGCACCGTTCCGGCGACGAAAAGCCACCCGCTTGCGGTCAGGATTGCTCCGGGCCAACGCGTGCAGGCCCACGCGACCGCAAGCAGCGCGAACGCATGATACATCTGGTAGCGCACCCCGACCTCGAAGATGGCCAAGAGATCGGCATCCAAGCGACTGCGGAGTGCATGCGCTCCAAACGCGCCCAAGCCCACTCCCAGGAACCCCGAGAGGCTGCCGATCGTGAAGAAGATTCGCTCCATTGTCACGTGCGATTGCCGAGTCCTTGGCTAGAAGCCGTAAAGGCGTGCAGGATTGTCCACGAGGATCTTCCTGCGCACGGCGGCATCCGGCGTCCACTCGTTGAACAGATCGAGCAGGTGGCCGTCGTCGGGCATGTCCCTGGCCAAGCGCGGGTGGGGCCAGTCCGTACCCCATAGCAACTGGTCGGGATTCGCCGTAATCAGCGAATCGTGCAGGGCGCGCGCGTCGGGGTAATCCGGATACTTTTCGGACGCGCGATAGGCGCCGGAAATCTTGACCCAGATCGTCCCGTTCGCGAGATGCTGCCTGAGAAGTTGAAACCCGGGCGCCGTCGTTCCTTCCTTCCCCTTCGTCGAGCCGAAGTGGTCGAGAACGACCGGAAGCCGCCAATCGCGCAGGCGGGGCAAC
Source organism: Betaproteobacteria bacterium SG8_41 (assembly GCA_001303585.1). GTDB lineage: Bacteria > Pseudomonadota > Gammaproteobacteria > Burkholderiales > SG8-41 > SG8-41. The sequence continues at coordinate 34,421 of LJTT01000007.1, read as the reverse complement.
AGCGCCGGCAGCTCGCGCGCATCCATGAAGAACTGCACGTGCAGACCGAGCTCGGCCATATGCGGGGCAAGCTTTTCGAACGCGGTGAAGCCGAGGCTGCTGTAAGTGCCCGCCTGCCGCGGTGCGTGGTGGAACCTCAACGCGCGCACCCCTGAACGCGCGAGAGTTTTCAACTGTTCAGGACCGGTATCCGTGCCAATAATGGCGACGGCGCGCAGCCGATGCGGCTCACGGCGAACCGCATCGAGAATCGCTGAGTTATTGGTGCCATGGGCGTTTCCCTGAACAACCACGCCGCGCTCGATGCCCAGACGCGCATGCATCCTCAGCAGTGATTCGAGCGGCGCTTCCGGCGGCGTGTAAGCGCGGCTTTCGGCGTAGGGAAAACGGCTGACGGGTCCGAAAATGTGGAAGTGCGCGTCACATGCGCCCCGCGGGCAGGGGAGATCGGGGCGTTTGGGCTCGGGAACTGGCGGCAGGCAGGGTTCTTCCAAGATGTTTTCTCCGGGGTGCGCTTGAAGGCAAATATAACAGAACCATTCATGGCTCCCGAGCCATGAGCGAAGGGCGTTATATAATCGATGCGCAACGCCTGCACGAATGAAGTGATTTCTTGTCGGCCGCTGTCTGACTGGCGGGAATCGTGAAACGGCTTTCGGTGCTCCTGACGCCGTGGCGATTTCGCATTGAGGTATATCGTTTTGCATCGGCGCCCGATGAAGGGTCTTGCTGTCTGTAACTTCTGCGTTCATCTGGGGCTAAAATTTCTTTCGCATTCATTTCGATAAGGATTACCCCGCCGTGATTCCCGCAAAGCGCCTGAAATACTCCGCCATCGTTGACCGTCCACCGCTCAAGCTCCCTGACGGCGCGCGCGTCGTGGTCTGGCCCGTCGTCAACGTCGAAGTCTGGGACATTGCCCGGCCCATGCCGAGACAGGTCCTGCCACCGCCCACGGGCATCACACAATCGCCCGATGTGCCGCACTGGGGCTGGCACGAATACGGCAATCGCGTCGGGTTCTGGCGCCTGAAGGCGTTATTGGACGAGCTCAAGATCGTTCCGTCGTTATCGGTCAACGCGCGGGTTTGTCTCGATTATCGCCCGATCGCGAAAGCGGCGCGCGACGCAGGCTGGGAATTCATGGGGCACTCCTATGACCAGCGTCCCCTCCATACGGAGCCGAACCCGGCGGAGATGATCCGCCGCTCGGTGAACGTGATCCGCGAATTCACCGGGAAAGGCCCGGTTGGCTGGATGGGGCCCGGCCTGACGGAAAAACTCGACACGCCCGAGCACCTCGCGGCCGCCGGCATCCGGTATATCGCGGATTGGGTCATCGACGACGAGCCCTGCACGATCCGCACCGGGCGCGGCGAGCTCGTGACCATGCCGTACACACTGGAACTCAACGATATCGCGATGATGGTCGTTCAGCACCATCGCGCAAAGGAGTTCGAGGCGCGCTGCCTGGACCACTTCGATTGTCTCTACCGGGAGGGCAAGGATCGGGCCAAGGTCATGGCGATTGCGATGCATCCCTATATTTCCGGGGTGCCCCACCGCTTCGGGTACGTCGAATCGGTTTTCCGGCGCCTTGCGAAGCAGAAAGGAGTCCTGTTTTGGAACGGCGCGCAAATCCTTGATTGGTATCTCAAGGCGCGCGGTCGGTCGGTGCGCCGTCGGTGAGCTGCGACAAAGGCCACACGACGGGTAGGGGCCAATTTCGAGGATCCGTGGCCGGGGGCGGCGCCCGGGACTGTTTGATCTATCTCAATAAATCATGATTCGTGGTGTCTGCCCGGCATCGCCTAATGTTGTAAAATTGGCCGGTCAGCTCGCACGAGCCTTTGCCCGGCCTGGTTTTGGGCAACGCTCGGGTTTATCGCGCGGCGGACGACTTTTACCGACGAAGCAGTCTCGTCGCGCCAGGAGGGCCTTGGTTTACCCACGAACTCGGGACCGCGCGGTCAGCGCAAGACGCATTCGACATCGCTTAACAATGAAGGAGATCTAGCATGGCAAAAGAACCCTGGAAAACGAAAAACTGGTTCGTGAGCCAGTGGAATTTCGCGGATGAGGTGCGCAAGGACCTCAAGTTCCCGAAGCAAATCAAGATCCACGATATCACCCTGCGCGACGGGGAACAGCAAACCGGGGTCATCCTTTCCAAGGACGACAAGATCCGAATTGCCGAGGGACTGGCGGAAGCCGGCGTACACCGCATCGAGGCCGGGATGCCGATCGTGTCCCCCTCCGACGCCGAGGCCATCAAGGAGATCGCGAAACGCAATCTCGGCCCGCAGATCTTCGCGTTCTCGCGCTGCATGAAAGAAGACGTCCAGCGCGCGATTGACACTGGCGTAAACGGCGTGGTGATGGAGATTCCGTCGAGCCAGCACATGGTTGATCTCGCCTACAAGTGGCCGATGGAAAAAGCGATCGAGACGTCGATCGAAGCGACCTTGTTTGCCAAGAAAAACAAGCTGGAAGTCGTATTTTTCCCCATCGATTTTTCGCGCTCGGAGATGAACTGGGTTTTGAACCTGATCAATCGGGTCGCGACCGAGGGTCATATGGATGCACTGGCCCTGGTCGATACTTTCGGTGTTGTGTCGCCCCATGCGATGCAGTACTTCGTCCGCGAGGTCAAGAAACGCATCAACAAGCGCCTCGAAGCGCACTTCCACCAGGATTTCGGCATGGGCGTCGCGAACACGATCATGGCCGCTGCGGAGGGGGTCGAAGTGCTGCACACGACCGTCCTGGGCGTCGGCGAGCGCGCCGGCAACACCCCCATGGAAGAGACGGTCATGGGTCTGCTCACGATGTACGGCATTGACTGCGGGATCAATTACAGCAAGCTGACTTCGCTCGCCAACCTGGTGCAGAAGCTGACCGGCGTGGTGGTCCCCTCCAACAAGCCGGTCGTGGGCAAGCAGCTCTACCAGATCGAGTCCGGGATCATCGCAAGCTGGTACAAGAACTGCGGCGAGGAAAACGCGACCGAGCTGTTCCCGGTGCGTGCCGAGTTCGTCGGGCAACCGCCCGCTACGATCGTGATGGGCAAGGGCAGCGGCATCGATTCGGTCAAGGCCTGGCTCGCGCAGCTCGGCATTGAAGCGAGCGAGGAAGAGGCCCTCAAGATGACCGCCAACGTCAAGGGCTTCTCGCTGAAGAACAAGCGGCTGCTCACCGAAGACGAGTTTCGCAATATCGCGAAGGAAGTTCTCAGCCAGCGCGCCGCAGCCTAGCGGCTCTTGCTTGATACACGCCAGCGGGCACGTCCGGTGCCCGCTGGCGTTTTTTTCGTGCAGAATGGGTGTGCGGAAGCTGAGGCTGGGCGTATTCCAGGCCGTCATGTTGCTGTTTCGCGAGCTCAATCGCGGGAAGTGTAAGACCTATCTGGTAGCCTGCCCGAGGACGAAGCGGGCGCTGCTGATCGACCCTCTGCGCGAGAACATCAGTCGTTATATTGCATTGCTCGCGTACCACCAGCTCACTCTGGATGCGGTCGTCGACACTCATACCCACGCGGACCATCCCACGGCCGGGTTCCAGTTGTGCGATCTCGTGGACGCGCGTCTCATTATGCACCGGCGGGCGCCGGCACCCGCCGTATCGCAGCACGTCGAGGATGGCGACGACATCGCGGTAGGCGACGCCCGGATCCGGGTGCTCCATACGCCGGGACACACGCCCGACAGCATCAGCCTCCATGTCGAAGACCGTGTGTTTACCGGCGACGTCCTTCTGATCCAGGGCACGGGACGGGCGGATTTTGCCGGCGGCGATGCCGGACAGCAATACGACGCAATCACGGACAAACTGTTCGCGCTGCCGGACGAGACACTCGTCTTTCCGGCGCACGACTATCGGGGCAACATCAGCTCGACCATCGGGCAGGAGAAGCGCACCAATCCGCGGATCGCCGGGCGGACGCGCCAGCAGTACATAGACCTGATGGCAAGCATCAACTTCCCGATGCCCGAAAACATCCAGGAAGTCCTGCAGCCGAATCAGAGTGCCATTGAGGACGACAGGACCAAGTTTCCGGACCTGGCCGAGCTCAATCGCGTGCGCCAGCTCTCTGCGCAGGAAGTGCGCGCCATGTGCGGGGAAGCCGACGCACCCCTGCTGATCGATGTGCGTGAACCAAACGAGTATCGCGGCGAGCTGGGGCACATTGCCGGAAGCGTGCTCATCCCCTTGCGCGAACTGGCAGCCCGCGCCGGAGAGCTCGAGCCCCACCGCGGGCGGCGCATTGTCGCCGTCTGCCGCTCCGGCGTTCGCAGCACGACGGCGGCTGCCATTCTCTACGGCCTGGGTTTTGAGCGGGTCTATAACCTGAGGGACGGAATGGTCGACTGGAACGATCGCAAGCTGCCGGTAGAGCGCTGACCGGTGGCGTCTCATCGGACTCCGGTTGCACGCTTCCAATCACGGCTCAATCGCCGCTCGGTGTGCGGATGCGCAATATGAAACTCGGGTTCTTCACCATGCCCATGCATCCGCCGGGGCGCAATTACACGCAGACGCTCAAGGAGGATCGCGAGGCGGTGCTGCTGGCCGACAGGCTCGGGTACAGCGAGGCCCTGATCGGCGAGCATGTCACGGATGTTTGCGAGTCGATTCCATCCTGCCTCACTTTTATCGCGAGCGTTGCGCACCAGACGAAGAGCATCAGGCTCGGAAGCGGCACCGTCAATCTTCCGAACAGTCATCCGGCACAGGTGGCGGCGCATGTTGCGATGGTCGATCACCTTCTCGAAGGCCGCTTCCTGTTCGGGATCGGGCCCGGCGGGCTGCGCTCGGACATGGAGATGTTCGGCAATCTCGATCAGGACCGAAACGCCATGTTTGTCGAGGCGATCGACCACATCCTTGCGTTGTGGTCGGGGACGCCTCCCTACAGGCTGGAGGGGCGGTTCTGGCGACTTTCCACGGAGCGGACCTTGCTGGCGGAGGCCGGGCAGGGCGTAATGCTCACGCCTTACCAGAAACCGCATCCGCCCATCGTGGTAACGGCCGTGGTGCCGCATTCGAAAGGGCTCGCGGCGGCGGCCGCGCGCGGGTGGAAGCCGATCTCGGCCAATTTCCTGCAGCCGGCGTGGGCGGCAACCCACTGGCCGATGTACGAGAAGGGCTGCCAGGCGGGCGGGCTCCCGGCCGAGCGCTCTGACTGGCGGGTGTGCAAGAGCATTTTCGTTGCCGATGACGACGCGGTGGCGCGCCGTTATGCCATGAGCCGCGACGGACCTTACGGTTTTTATTACTGGAACCTGCTGGCGAAGAGGCGCCGCCACGGCAATGTCGACATCTTCAAGCGACGCGTCGAAATGCCCGATGGAGAGGTGACCGTGGATTACCTTCTGGACTCCCTGGTCATTTGCGGCGGCGTTAACCGCGTTATCGACGAGTTGCTCGCGTTTCGCGAAACGGTGGGCGATTTCGGAACGCTCCTTTACGCCGGCCATGACTGGGCGGATGCGCGCCTGGCGCGGCGTTCGATGGAACTCATGGCCGAGAAGGTCATGCCCGCATTGAACGACGCAATCGAAAGCTCCCCGAGGGTGGCCGCGGGATCTCCCGATTAACTTTACCGACTCGTGATCGAAAAGGGGCCGGTCGGAGTCGCGAAGGTTTGCCTCGTCGGGGTCTTACGCGGCCGTCAGAAGGCCGCGTAGAACGTACTGCATGATGCCGCCGTGCCTCAAGTACTCCGCCTCGATCGCGGTGTCCACCCGCAAAATGACGGGAACCTCCTGTCGGCTGCCATCGCTGCGGTGAACGACAAGCCGCGCTTTCTGTCGCGGTGAGATGTCACCTTCAACCCCCAGGATGTCCACCGTTTCGGTGCCGTCGAGACCGAGCGAGGTGAGGGAATCGTCGCCCGTGAACTGGCAGGGGAAAATGCCCATGCCGACCAGGTTGGAGCGATGGATGCGCTCGAAGCCGCGCGCGATCACCGCCTTTACTCCCATCAGTTGAGGGCCGCGCGCCGCCCAGTCGCGCGACGACCCGGTGCCGTACTCCTCGCCCGCGAACACGACAAGCGGAATGCCTTCGCTTTGGTATCGCGTGGCAGCGTCGAAAATCCGCATGACTTCGCCACTGGGCTGGTGCGTGGTGTAGCCGCCTTCCCGTCCGGGCGCCATGAGGTTGCGGATCCGGAGGTTGGCGAATGTCCCGCGTACCATGACTTCATGATTGCAGCGGCGAGAGCCAAAGCTGCTCAGCTGCGAAGGCTCGTCGCCATGCTCCTGCAACCAGCGGCCCGCCGGAGAATCAGGAGTAATCGCGGCCACGGGGCTGATGTGATCGGTCGTGAGGGAATCTCCAAACATGCCGAGAATCCGCGCGCCCGTGACATTTTCGACGCGACCAGGCTGTAGCCCGAAGCCCGAGAAGAACGGTGGCTTCAGGATATAAGTGGATTTCGCCTCCCATTCGTAGAGCGCACCCTTGGTCTCGGGGATCGCGTCCCAGAGCTTCTTCGCCACCATCAGATCGCCGTACTCCCGGCGGAAGTTCTCCGCGTTGCGCGCAAACCGAAGTGCCGATGTGATTTCCGCGTCGGAGGGCCAGATGTCTCTCAGGTAGACCGGTTTTCCGTCGCTCCCGGTGCCGAGGGGTTCCTGCGTCATGTCGATGTTCACATTGCCCGCAAGGGCAAACGCGACCACCAGAGGTGGACTCATCAGGAAATTGGCCTTCAGGCTGTTGTGGACGCGGGCTTCAAAGTTGCGGTTGCCGGAGAGTACGGCGCAGCCGATGAAGTCGTTTTTGACGATGGCTTCCTCAATCACGGGATCAAGCGGGCCCGAGTTTCCCATACAGGTGGTGCAGCCATAGGCAACCACTTGGTAGCCCAGGCGCTCGAGGTAGGGCAGCAGGCCGGCGTCGCGCAGGTAGGCCGTCACCACCTTGGACCCGGGTGCGAGCGACGTCTTGACCCGCGGGCCGACAGTGAGGCCCTTTTCGACCGCCTTTTTTGCGAGCAAGCCCGCACCCAGCAGAAGATTCGGATTGGAGGTGTTGGTGCACGACGTGATCGCGGCGATGAGCACGTCACCGTGACCGACATCCAGCCCGTCGCGGGCCGTGGCCATGCGTTTTCCAAGATCACCGGCTGCTTTTCCGTAGCCGCCGGCGCTCGTGGGCTTGGAAAAAAGTTCCTTGAAGCGTCGCTTGATGCTCCCCAGGTCGATACGCTCCTGCGGTCGCCGCGGTCCCGACACGCTGGGTGCCACCTTCGAAAGATCGAGCTCGATCACTTGCGAGTAGTCGCACGCGCCTTTACCCGGGATGCCAAAGAGGCCCTGGGCGCGGTAATAACCTTCAATCGCTTCCACCAGCGCCGGATCGCGGCCGGTCATGCGGTAGTAATCAATGGTCTTTTCGTCCACCGGGAAGTACCCGCATGTGGCGCCGTAGTCGGGGGCCATGTTGGCAACCGTTGCCCGGTCGGTAGGAGAGAGCGAGGCCGCGCCCTCGCCGAAGTACTCGACAAACTTGCCCACGACATTCGAACGCCGCAGCAGTTCGGTGACGGTCAGGACCAGGTCGGTTGCGGTGACGCCTTCGCCGAGCTGCCCGCTCATGTGCACGCCCACGACGTCGGGAGTGAGGAAATAAATGGGCTCGCCCAGCATCCCGGCCATCGCCTCGATGCCGCCGACGCCCCAGCCGAGCACGCCGATGCCATTGATCATGGGCGTATGAGAATCGGTGCATACGAGCGTGTCAGGATAATAGATCCCGTCTTTCTCCCATACGCCGCGGGCCAGGTATTCCAGGTTCACCTGGTGCACGATGCCGTTGCCTGGCGGCACGATGCGAATGCCGGAAAACGCCTGCTTGCCCCACTTCAGCAGCGAGAGCCGCTCCGCGTTGCGACGATACTCGAGCTCCATGTTACGGGCGACGGCGTCCGGAACCTTGTGGAAGTCCACTTCGACCTGGTGGTCGACGACAAGGTCGACAGGCACCATAGGCTCGATGCGGGTGGGATCCTTGCCGAGCTGGCGCGCGGTCGCTCGCATCGCGGCAAAGTCGTTGAGGGCGGGAAATCCCGACAGATCCTGGAGCAGGATACGCGCGACCACGAATGGAATTTCCACCTCACGCGCGGCATTGGCCTGCCAGGCGGCCAGGTTTCTGACGTGCTCCTCCGCGACGCGCTTGCCATCGCAGTTCCGAAGCAGTGATTCGAGGATGATGCGCAAACAGCAGGGAAGGCGCGAGATCTTGCCAAGCCCCGCTGATTCCAGCGCCGCCAGAGCATGGTAGCGGCCGGTCTTGCCCGAAGGCAGCTTCAATTCGCGCAGCGCGTTGAACGGGTCGTGTGCCACTCAGCTTCCTTTCCTTCGCCGGTATTCCTGCAGAAATTCGGCAAACTTTCTCTTGCGATAAGCACCGCTCACAACGAATTCGCCGAGCAGTATGAATTCACCTGCATCCCGGATCGCGCCGGTGATGCGAACGATTTCATGCCTTCTCCGTCACGTTCCGTCCCCCGAAGTCCTCCAGAGGCGCGGCGCCATAAATATTGATGGAGAAATTGAGAAAGTGGTCGCGGTAGAATTTCTGGATGTCGCGCCGATTGAGCACATGCGCCTTCATGTAGATGCATCCCGGGCACCCATCCTGCTCGAACATCACGAACAGAGCTTTCTTGCCGCCGCGTTTCGCGTCCGCAAGCTCCGCCCGGAGGTCATCCGTGCCCGAAGCGAAGAAATGCTGGTAGGGATCGCGGCCTTCGGCAGCCAGCGCGGGCGCGGCAAGCGCGCAAAGCATGACGCCCGCCAAAAGTCCTCGTGCAATACGAGGGTGTCTGGAAAAACGCAAAAACTTGATTAGCCGCAGATACACGTAGATAAACGCAGATAAGTCGACACAAAAAACCGAAAACCGTTTCGCCTGCCAGCGCCTGATTTCTGCCTTTTGAGTCAAAGTTAATCCGCCGCGGATGAACGGCGAAAGACGCCGATCAAAAAAAGAGTTGAGTGATTTACGCAGGTTTTCGATCCGCGTTTATCTGCGTGTATCTGCTGCTAACCTTTCAGTTCTGTACGAAGCTCGACTCACGATTCACGACAGCTAAAGCGTGAAGAGGTCCACGAACTCGTGCACCGGCATTGCCTCGAGGCGTTCCTGGTCGCGGCAGGCTGCCAGTATTGACTGTTGCTGCTTGGGCGCAAAGCGGCGGGCAAGATTGGTCCGGAACTTCGCTTCAAGCAGCGGCACGCCTTCCTTGCGCCGGCGCCGGTGGCCGACAGGATATTCAACGGCAATGTTCTCGGAACGCGAGCCGTCGCGGAAGAAAACCTGGACCGCATTGGCGATCGAGCGTTTTCCGGGATCCAGGTAATCGCGTGTCCACTGCTTGTTTTCGACGCAGTGCATCTTTGCGCGCAAGGCGTCGACGCCCGGGTCGCGAGCAACGTCATCTTCGTAGTCAGCGGCAACGAGATTGCCCTTCATGAGGCCGATGGCGGTCATGTACTGGAGACAGTGGTCGCGGTCGGCGGGATTGTGAAGCGGCCCTTTCTTGTCGATGATCCGGATGGCCGATTCGTGGGTCGTGATTACGATCTTCTTCGCCTCTCCGAGTCGGTCTTTCACCTTCGGGTGCAGTCGAACCGCCGCCTCGACCGCCGTCTGGGCGTGAAACTCGGCCGGAAACGAAATCTTGAACAGCACGTTTTCCATCACGTACGAGCCATAGGTGCGCGTGAAGCGCAGCGGTTTGTCCTTGAACAGGACATGATAGAAACCCCATGTCTTCGCGGTGAGGGCAGAGGGATAGCCCATCTCGCCCCTCAACGCCATCAGCGCGAGTCGCACCGCCCGGCTGGTCGCATCACCTGCGGCCCAGGACTTGCGCGAACCCGTGTTGGGTGCGTGACGGTAGGTGCGCAGGGACTGGCCGTCGATCCAGGCATTCGAGATCGCGTTGACGATCTCGTCGTAAGTGCCGCCCATCATTTGTGTCACGACCGCCGTTGATGCGACTTTCACCAGGACGACATGGTCGAGGCCGACTCGGTTGAAGCTGTTCTCGAGCGCGATCACTCCCTGGATCTCGTGTGCCTTGATCATGGCCGTGAGGACGTCGCGCATCACCAGCGCTTCCCTGCGTTGCGCGACGCGCGTGCGCGACAGCCAGTCGGCGGTGGCCAGAATGCCGCCGAGATTGTCGGACGGGTGGCCCCACTCGGCTGCCAGCCAGGTGTCATTGAAGTCGAGCCAGCGGACCATTGCGCCGAGGTTGAAGGCGGCCGTGACCGGGTCGAGCTGATATGGCGTCCCGGGAACCTTTGCGCCATGCGGCACGATCGTCCCGCGAACGATGGGGCCGAGCAGCTTGGTGCAGGCGGGATATTCGAGAGCCTCAAGTCCGCAGCCGAGCGTGTCCATGAGGCAAAGCCGCGCGGTGTTGTAGGCTTCCTGGCTTCGGACCTTGTAGCCGACGACGTAATCGGCGATGTCCGTCAGGACCTTATCGAATTTTGGGCGGACGTTGGAAATGTGCGAGCTCATATGGCTGATCAAGCGTGATTAGTGCGCCGTGACCCGTGACGAAGAGACCCGGTTGTTTGGCGTGTTCTTGCGAACAACCGGTCACGGGTCACTGATCACCGGTCACTTTCTGTTTTGGATGGGGACGAGCTTCCGGGGCTCGGGCCCCGTGTAGACCGCGGTCGGGCGGATAATCTTGTTGTCTATGCGTTGCTCGATGACGTGCGCAGACCAGCCGCTGGTCCGGGAGATGACGAAGATTGGCGTGAACATCGCGGTGGGCACGCCCATACGGTGGTAGGACACGGCCGAGAACCAGTCCAGATTCGCGAACATCTTCTTCTCCCGCATCATCACTGCCTCGATGCGGTCGGCAACCTCGAACATCTTGGTGTCACCCGCCGCCTCGGACAGGCGGCGCGCGACGTCCTTGATGATCTTGTTGCGGGGATCGGCGATGGTGTAGACCGGATGCCCGAATCCGATCACGACCTCCTTGTTGCGCACCCGAGTCACGATGTCGTTCTCTGCTTCGTCGGGGGTGTCGTACCGGTTCATGACCTCGAACCCGACCTCGTTCGCGCCGCCGTGCTTCGGTCCCTTCAGCGCGCCGATCGCGCCTGTGATCGCGGAATACATATCGGCGCCAGTGCCCGCCACGACGCGCGCCGCAAACGTGGAGGCGTTGAACTCATGTTCCGCGTAGAGGTTTAGCGAGGTATGCATCGCCCGCACCCATTGCGGCTGCGCGGGCTTGCCGTGCAGCAGGTGTAGAAAATGAGCGCCGATCGAATCGTCATCCGTTTCGAGCTCGATGCGGCGCCCGCTGTGCGAGTAGTGGTACCAGTAGAGCAGCATCGAGCCGAAGGAGGCCATGAGCCGGTCTGCGATGTCGCGGGCGCCCGGCAGATTGTGGTCATCCTTCTCCGGCAGGGCGGTTCCCAGGGCCGAGCAACCGGTGCGCATGACGTCCATGGGGTGGGCGCTGGCGGGCAGCTGCTCGAGAACGCGCAACACGGCAGCCGGCAGGCCGCGCAGCTGCGCCAGCTTCGCCTTGTAGCCGCGGAGCGCGGCGGCGGTCGGCAACTTACCGTGCACGAGGAGGTACGCGATTTCTTCGAACTCGCATTGCTCGGCAATGTCCAGAATATCGTAGCCTCGATAGTGCAGGTCGTTTCCGCTGCGCCCGACCGTGCATAGGGCCGTACTGCCCGCAGCTATACCCGACAAGGCGACCGATTTTTTGGGCTTGATGGCAGTCTGGCCTTCGCTCATACGACCTCCCGTGAACGGTGATCAGTGAACAGTGAACGGATGGATAGGCGGACGCTTGTACGTGACCGTTTAGCGTTCACGAGCCCAGAAGATGCTTGATGGCGTCGCGCTCTTCATGCAGCTCCTTGAGCGTTGCCATCATGCGCGCCTGGCTGAAATCGCTGATGTCCAGACCCTGGACGATCTCATGCGTCCCCTTGCGGCATACGCACGGATAGCCGTAGATGACACCCTCGGGAATGCCGTAGCTCCCATCCGAAGCGACCCCCATGCTCACCCAATCGCCATCCCGGGTGCCGTAGACCCAATCCCGAATGTGGTCCATCGCGGCGTTCGCAGCACTGGCCGCCGAGGACAGGCCGCGCGCCTCGATGATGGCCGCACCGCGCTTCTGGATGGTCGGGATGAATTGGGACTCGAGCCACTTCTGATCGTTGATCAGCCTGGCGGCATTTTTTCCGTCCACTTCGGCATGGAAGATGTCCGGATACTGTGTCGCGGAATGATTGCCCCAGACGGCCATTTTCCTCACGCTGGCGACCGGCTTGCCGGTTTTCTGGGCCACCTGCGACAGCGCCCGATTATGGTCGAGGCGCATCATTGAACCGAAATTTTCCGGCTTGAGGCCGGGAGCATTCTTCATCGCGATCAGGCAATTGGTGTTGGCGGGGTTGCCGACGACCAACACTTTGACGTCGCGGCTGGCCACCTCCGAAAGGGCCTTGCCCTGCGGAGCAAAAATCTTGCCGTTCGCATCGAGCAAATCCTTGCGCTCCATTCCCGGACCCCGCGGGCGCGCGCCGACCAGCAAGGCGATATTGGCGTCCTTGAAAGCAACCAACGGATCGGCGGTGGGAACCACCCCGGCGAGGAGCGGAAATGCGCAGTCGTCCAGTTCCATGATGACGCCGGTGAGCGCCTTCTGGGCTTTGGGGTCGGGGATCTCTAGCAATTGAAGGATGACCGGTTGGTCGTTACCGAGCATTTCGCCGCTGGCAATGCGGAATAGCAGGCTGTAGCCAATTTGACCGGCTGCGCCGGTAACCGCGACGCGCATGGGGCTTTTCATGACGTGGACTCCTCTTGTACTGGAAGGGGTTTTGCTTGATGGTATGGGGCGAGAAAAGCTAGTTAGGCGGGGACGTTGCCAGCGTTTCAACCTGCGATGATAGCGAACGATGCACTGAAGTGACAAGTTGATGCTGGAACCTGAGTTCAGACCAGAGTGCCCCGCAGATCAGCAGGTTGCAAGCGCCTGGCCGACTTATGCACTGCACAAAAAACTGCTAAAATTCGATTGCTAACCGATTGCTAACCCCGACTCGTCCCGCCGCAGTAACGATACGACCAGGCAACCGCACATCCCGCTTTGGCCCTGACCTGACAGCAGCTGATGACCAAGCCGAGACCGAAACACCTCAATCTTCTCCAGATTCGCTTGCCGCTTCCGGGCGTGATATCGATCATGCACCGGGTTTTTGGGGCGGCGCTGTTCCTCGCCATTCCTCTTCTGCTGTATGCCATGCAGTCGAGCCTGGAATCGCCCGCTTCGTTCGACGCGTTGAAGAACGCGCTGGCCCATCCGCTTGCCAAACTCTTCCTCCTGGGTTTGGCGTGGGCCTACCTGCACCACTTTTGCGCCGGGCTACGTTACCTGGCCCTGGATCTCGACTACGGCACGGATCTGGCGCCGGCGCGCGCGAGTGCCAAAGCCGTCGTGGCCGTCAGCCTGGGCCTAACGCTGCTGTTCGGGGTGTGGATATGGTAAGACGCGAGGTGGTCGGGGCGCACTACGGTTTGCGCGACTGGCTCGCGCAGCGAATCACCGCCGTCGTGATGGTGATCTACACCCTTTTGCTGGTGCTGGCGCTGGCGATAGCCCCAGCCGTTGATTTCCTGCACTGGAGCACGCTGTGGAAAATGCCCGTGATGCGCTACGCCACCGTGCTGTTCCTGCTCTGCGTTTACTACCACGCATGGATCGGTGTTCGTGACATCGTCATGGATTACGTCAAGGACGCGGGGCTGCGGCTGACACTGTACGTCATCGTGATCGGCGCGCTCGTCTGTTATGCCGTTTGGTCCATTCAGATACTGTGGGGCTTTTAGATGCAATTGCCGGTCAGATCGTTTGATGCCGTGATCGTTGGCGGCGGTGGCTCGGGGCTGCGCACGGCGCTCGAGCTCTCGCAAGCCGAACTCAAGGTCGCGGTGTTGTCCAAGGTGTTTCCGACGCGCTCGCACACGGTGGCCGCGCAGGGCGGGGTTGCGGCCTCGCTCGGGAATGTCGAGGAGGACAACTGGCACTGGCACATGTATGACACGGTAAAGGGGTCCGACTACCTGGGCGACCAGGATGCAATCGAATTCATGTGCCGCAAGGCGAACGAGGTCGTCTACGAGCTCGAGCATTTCGGCATGCCTTTCGACCGGTTGCCGGATGGCAAGATCTATCAACGGCCGTTTGGCGGCCAGACTCGCAACTACGGCGAGCGCATGGTGCCGCGCTCGTGCGCCGCGGCGGATCGCACGGGTCATGCCATGCTGCACACCTTGTATCAGGCCAATCTCAAGGCCCACACGCAGTTCTTCATCGAGTGGATGGCGCTCGAGCTGGTGCGTGGCGCGGACGGCACGGTTCTCGGCGTGACAGCCCTCGAGATGGAAACCGGTGAAGTGATGATGCTCCAGGCCAAGGCAACCGTCCTCGCGACGGGCGGCGCGGGCCGCATTTATGCCGCGAGCACGAACGCGTTCATCAATACGGGCGACGGTCTGGGGATGGCGGCTCGCGCGGGCATCCCGCTAGAGGACATGGAGTTCTGGCAGTTCCATCCAACCGGTGTCGCCGGCGCTGGCGTGTTGATTACCGAAGGCGTGCGCGGGGAGGGCGGTTACCTGCTGAACAAGGATGGTGAGCGGTTCATGGAGCGCTATGCCCCCAACGCCAAGGATCTGGCCAGCCGCGACGTCGTTTCGCGCGCAATGGCGACGGAGATCAAGGAAGGGCGCGGCGCCGGCAAGGAAGCCGACAGCATTCTTCTCAAACTTGACCATCTCGGCGAAGAAGTCATCAACAAACGGCTGCCGGGCATTCGGGAGATCGCGCGGAAATTTGCCAACGTCGATCCGGTAAAGGATCCGATTCCCGTCGTGCCCACGTGCCATTACCAGATGGGCGGCATTCCCACGAACTACAACGGGCAGGTTGTTGTCCCGAAAGATGGCGACGCAGAAACGGTGGTGGAGGGCCTGTACGCGGTAGGCGAGTGCGCATGCGTGTCAGTTCATGGCGCCAACCGCTTGGGAACGAATTCCCTGCTCGACCTGCTGGTTTTCGGCAAGGCGGCGGGAGAGCAGGTCATACGCGATCTCAATGAAGATGGGCGGCTTCACAAATCCCTGCCAAAGGACGCAGACGCGCTCACCTTACAACGCCTAGCCCGTCTCGACGGCCAGAAGAACGGCGAGCGTGTGTCCGACGTTGGTGCCGAGATGCGGCGCATCATGCAGCTTCACTGTGGCGTGTTCCGCTTCCCGGAACTGCTGGCCGAGGGCGTGCGAAAGCTCAAGGAAGTCGCCGGGCGCGCAGGCCGCACGGAGATCAAGGACAAGAGCAAGACATTCAATACGGCGCGCGTCGAGGCGCTCGAACTCGATAATCTAATCGAGACCGCGGTGGCTTCACTCGTATCGGCCGAGGCGCGCAAAGAGAGCCGCGGCTCGCATGACCGAGCCGATTGTCCGGAGCGCGACGACGAGAAGTGGCTGAAGCATACGCTTTGGTACAAGGACGGCGACCGGCTCGAGTACAAACCAGTGCACAGAAAACCGCTGTCGGTGGAACCGTTCGAGCCGAAAGCCCGAGTTTATTGACGTAAGACGTGAATGGTGAATCGTGAAACGCAGGCAGAGCGCTAGACGGGTTATGGATGGGCATCGATTGGCGATGCATGATTTGCGATCCACGGATTATTGGAGCTGCTAATGCGTTTTTCGATCTACCGCTACAACCCCGACGTCGACGAGAAGCCGCGCATGCAGGACTACGACATTGCGCTGGAGCCGACCGATCGCATGCTTCTCGACGCACTGGTGCGCATCAAGGCGCATGATGACAGCCTGGCATTCCGCCGGTCCTGTCGAGAGGGGGTGTGCGGCTCCGACGGGATGAACATCAACGGCAGGAACGGCCTGGCATGCGTTACCAAGCTCGCCGAGCTGCGCGATCCGGTCGTGATTCGTCCGTTGCCGGGCCTGCCGGTAATCCGCGACCTGATCGTCGACATGTCGCAGTTCTTCAAACAATACCAGTCGGTCAAGCCGTACGTGATCAACAACGATCCGCCGCCCGAGAAAGAGCGCACGCAGTCGCCGGCGGACAGGGAAGAGCTCGACGGCCTTTATGAGTGCATTCTGTGCGCCTGCTGCTCGACGTCCTGCCCGTCGTTCTGGTGGAACCCGGACAAGTTCGTCGGACCCGCGGGCCTGCTGCAGGCCTACCGTTTCATTGCCGACACGCGCGACCAGGCGACCAACGAGCGGCTGGACAACCTGGAAGACCCCTACCGCCTTTTCCGGTGCCATACGATCATGAACTGCGTGGAAGTTTGTCCGAAGGGACTCAACCCGACCCGCGCGATCGGCAAGATCAAGGAATTGCTGGTCAAACGGACGGTGTAGAAGGCCGGCATGTCAGAGGCCGATCGGGTGCGTTGGCATTGCCGCCGCGGATTGCTGGAGCTCGACCTGATTCTTGCGCGTTTTATGGACCGACATTACGAAGGCCTCGATGCCGAGGCGCAGGCGTTGTTCAAGGAGCTGCTGGAGCGCCCCGACAATGACCTTCTCGATTGGGCATTGGGCAGAAGTGCCCCGGCCGATCGGCGCTACCAGCACGTTGTGGAGTTGCTGCGCGCCTCGTGAGCCAGATCCGATGTAAAGTGTTACGTGAATAAACTTAAATAACCTATTAAATAAACGGAGATAGTCATGGCTGAGAAACTGGCGACGCTGAGTTTCAGTGACGGCACCCCTTCGATCGATTTCCCGGTGCTGGGTGGCAGCGAAGGCCCCGATGTCATCGACGTGCGCGCGCTCTACGGGAAGACCGGAAAGTTCACCTACGATCCCGGTTTCATGTCCACGGCCAGTTGCCGCTCCAACATCACGTACATCGACGGCGACGCGGGCATTCTTCAATACCGCGGCTACCCGATCGAGCAGCTGGCCGAAAACTGCAGTTTTCTCGAGGTGGCCTACCTGATCCTGAACGGCGAGCTGCCCAACAAGAAACAGCTGGATGATTTTGTTGAGCTTGTCACCCGGCACACCATGGTGCACGAGCAGCTTTCCCGTTTCTACACCGGGTTCCGGCGCGACGCGCATCCGATGGCAGTGGTCTGCGGGGTGGTGGGCGCGCTCTCCGCGTTCTACCACGATTCGATCGACATCCACGATGCCCGCAGCCGCGAGATCTCCGCGTTTCGCCTGATCGCCAAGCTGCCGACCATCACGGCGATGACCTACAAGTACAACCTGGGCCAGCCGTTCATGTATCCCAGGAATGCCCTGTCGTATGTCGACAATTTCATGTACATGATGTTCGGCACGCCGTGCGACGACTACAAGCCCAACCCGGTGCTCTCGCGCGCGATGGAGCGTGTGCTCATTCTGCATGCCGATCACGAGCAGAACGCCTCGACCTCCACGGTGCGCCTCGCCGGCTCAACGGGCGCCAATCCGTTTGCCTGCATTTCGGCGGGAATCGCGAGCCTCTGGGGTCCGGCGCACGGGGGCGCCAACGAAGCCGTGCTGAAGATGCTCGGAGAAATCGACGACGCCAAGAACATCCCGTCGTTCATCAAGCGAGTCAAGGAAAAGGACGGCCACGCCATGCTCATGGGCTTCGGCCATCGGGTCTACAAGAATTACGACCCGCGCGCCAAGATCATCCAGAAGACATGCCACGAGGTCCTCGAGGAACTCGACCTGAAAGACGACAAGCTTTTCAAGCTTGCCATCGCGCTCGAGAAAGTGGCCCTGGAGGACGACTACTTCATCCAACGCAAGCTCTATCCCAACGTCGACTTCTATTCCGGTATCGTCTACAAGGCGCTCGGGATACCGGTGAGCATGTTCACGGCGATTTTTGCGCTCGCGCGGACGGTGGGCTGGATCGCTCAGTGGAACGAGTTGATCAGCGATCCGGAGCAGAAGATCGGCCGCCCGCGCCAGCTGTTCGCGGGCGCAAAGCGGCGCGACTTCGTTCCGATGGGCAAACGCAAATAGAGCAATGTTGAACGCTTGATGTCCGGTTTTGAATTGCCCGTTTCTGCGGTGTTGATACGGCATTCAGTACTCACGATTCAACACTGAAGTTGGAGCGGGTTCGCCGATGATGAAGCAGATGCTGGGCAATTCCTATTTGTTCGGCGCGAATGCGCCGTTCATCGAAGCGCTGTACGAGGCTTATCTCAACGACCCTGCCTCGGTCGAGCCGCGCTGGCGTGCCTATTTCGACGAGTTGCAGAAACTCGACGACGGTGCGCCTGACGTCTCGCATTTCGAGATCCAGGAGCGTTTCGTAAGGCTTGCCCGCGAGCGGCGCCCGGTGGTGGCTGCCGGGCCCACCCCGGCCGGAGAGGGCGCCTGGCAGAAGCAGTTCGCCGTCCTTCAGCTCATATCGGCGCACCGCTTCCAGGGCGTTCGTCATGCGGATCTGGATCCCCTTAAACGCCTGCCGAAGCCCGACATTGCAGAGCTCGACCCCGCGTTCTACGGGCTTACCGAAGCAGACCTGGACGCGGTGTTCAATACGGGTACGCTCGTCGGGCCGCGGGAGATGAAACTGAGGGACATCTTGCAGTTCCTCAAGGATACCTACTGCCGCTCGATCGGTGCGGAGTACATGTACATCTCGGACGTGCCGCAGAAACGCTGGATTTCAGAGCGTCTCGAAGGACCGCGCGCCACGCCGAGCTACGACGCCGAATACAAGAAGCACATCCTCGAGCGGCTGATTGCTGCGGAAACCTTGGAAAAGTACCTCCACACCCGCTACGTCGGTCAGACGCGTTTCTCGCTCGAGGGCGGCGACAGCCTGATACCCATGCTCGACAATTTGCTGCAGCGTTCCGGGGCCGCCGGCGTGCAGGAGCTGGTCATCGGCATGGCGCATCGCGGGCGTCTCAACGTGCTCGTCAATACCCTTGGCAAGATGCCGGGGGTTCTTTTCGCAGAATTCGAGGGCAAGCACGCGGTCGAGACTCTGGCGGGTGACGTGAGGTATCACGACGGTTTCTCCGCCAACGTGATAACGCCGGGCGGGCCAATGCACGTCACAGTGGCCTTCAATCCCTCGCATCTCGAAATCGTGAACCCTGTGGTCGAGGGATCGGTACGGGCAAGGCAGCATCGCCGCGGAGACCATCAGGGCGACCAGGTGCTGCCCGTCCTGATCCACGGCGATGCCTCGTACTCGGGGCAGGGCGTGGTGATGGAGACGCTAAACCTGGCGCAGACGCGAGGCTACGGCACGGGCGGCACCATACACATCATCATCAACAATCAGATCGGCTTCACGACCTCGGACCCGCGGGACGCGCGCTCGACCCTTTACTGCACCGACGTCTCCAAGATGCTGGAAGTCCCCATTTTCCATGTCAACGGAAACGACCCGGAGGCGGTTTGCATGGTCACCGAGATTGCCCTCGACTATCGCATGCAGTTTCACAAGGACGTGGTCGTCGACATCGTCTGTTACCGCCGGCTCGGACACAACGAGCAGGACGAGCCGATGGTCACCCAACCGCTCATGTACAAGAGGATTCACCATCTTCCGACGCCGAGCAGCCTCTACGGAACCAAGCTGGCTGAGGAAGGTGTCATTGGCGAGGACGAGCGCGAGGAGATGATCAAGGTCTTTCGCTCCGCGCTCGACACCGGCCATCACACGAACAAGACCATCATGGCAGACTATCGGCCGCCGTTCGAGACGAACTGGAAGCCATTCAGGAACACGAAATGGAACGAAGAGGACGACACGCGGCTGCCGCTCGAACTGCTGCAGGAGCTGGGTCGCAAGGTCACGGACGTCCCGAAAGGTCTCAAGCTCCACCCGCGAGTCGAGCGCATCATGAGCGATCGGCGCCTGATGGCCGAGGGCAAGCTTCCGATCGACTGGGGCATGGCGGAGACGCTGGCCTATGCAACGCTGCTGAACGAAGGCCACTCGATCCGCATCTCCGGCCAGGATTCCGCGCGCGGCACGTTCTTTCACCGCCATGCCGTGCTGCACGATCAGAATCGCGAGCGCTGGGGCCAAAACAGCTATGTGCCGCTGCAGCACGTGAGCGTGAACCAGGGCGATTTCGCGGTCATTGATTCGGTGCTTTCGGAAGAGGCCGTGCTCGGCTTCGAGTACGGCTACGCCACGTCATCGCCGAACGAGCTTGTCATCTGGGAAGCTCAATACGGCGATTTTGCGAACGGAGCACAGGTGGTGATCGACCAGTTCATCGCCGCCGGTGAAGTGAAGTGGGGCCGTATGTGCGGCCTGACGCTGTTCCTTCCGCATGCCTACGAGGGCGCCGGCCCCGAGCATTCCTCCGGGCGCATCGAGCGTTTCCTGCAACTGTGCGCGGACTACAACATGCAGGTCTGCGTGCCCGCCACGCCGGTGCAGATGTATTACCTGCTGCGGCGGCAAATCATCCGGCCGTACCGCAAGCCGCTCATCATGTTCACGCCCAAGAGCCTGCTGCGGCACAAGGAGTCCGTGTCGCCGCTGGAAGAGTTTGCGAACGACCGCTTCCGTCCGGTCAACGAGGACTGGGATTCCCAGGAGATCGAGCCGGACAAGGTGGAGCGGGTCATCTTCTGCAGCGGGAAGGTCTACTACGATTTGCGTACCGCGCGCCGCACGCAGGGCGTGAAGAATCTGCCGCTGGTGCGTATTGCCCAGCTCTACCCCTTCCCGCACGAGGATTTCCGTGCCCAGATCGAGCGCTACAAGAATGCGTCCGAAATCGTCTGGTGCCAGGAGGAACCGCGCAATCAAGGCGCCTGGCGCCATATCCAGCACTACCTGTTGCGGCACTTGCTGCCGCACCAGAAGATCTTCTATGCTGGCCGCGAGTCTTCGGCGAGCCCGGCGCCCGGCTACAAGCTGCTGCACGACAAGCAGCAGAAAGAGCTGGTCGAACAGGCGCTGACGATGTCTGGGGGCAGCGAGCCTCGCAGGGTGACGCAACAGCCGCGTCCGCTCTCGGCGGGCGAGGAATACTAGGCCTGCCGTAACACGGAATTGATATGCTGATCGAGGTTAAGGTTCCCCAGCTTTCGGAGTCAGTGGCCGAGGCGACGCTGCTCTCGTGGCACAAGAAGCCGGGTGATTTCGTCAAGCGGGACGAGAATCTGGTGGATATCGAGACCGACAAGGTCGTGCTCGAGACGCCGGCGCCCGACGCAGGCGTGCTCGTGAAAATCATCAAAGGCGACGGCGGCACGGTGGTGAGCAAGGAAGTCATTGCTCAGATCGATACCGATGCCAAGCCGGAGGCGAAAGCATTCCCAGCGGCTGAAGTGAAGGCTCCCGCCCGGACGGAAGCAAAGCCGGTCGCGGCGGCGATGCCGGCGGCCCAGAAGCTGGCGGCCGAAAGACACGTCGATACCTCCGCAATCGCGGGCACCGGCCGCGGCGGGCGTGTGACCAAGGAAGATGTGATCCACGCCCTCGAAGCCGGCGAGGCGTCCCCTGCCAAGGCGCCGGAAGCGCGGAGCCGCGCGCCGGCCCCGAGCGTGGACCTCGGCGCACTGGGCTTGCGCCCTGAGCAGCGGGTGCCGATGTCGAGGCTGCGGGCGCGCATTGCCGAGCGCCTGGTGCAGTCACAGCAGACGGCGGCGATTCTCACGACCTTCAACGAAGTCAACATGCAGCCGGTGATCGACCTGCGCAATCGCTACAAGGAGCGCTTCGAGAAAGAGCATGGCGTCAGGCTCGGCTTCATGTCGTTTTTCGTCAAGGCTGCGGTCCACGCATTGCGGCGCTATCCGGTCGTCAACGCGTCGATCGACGGGAATGACGTCGTCTATCACGGCTACTACGACATCGGCATGGCGGTGGCGAGTCCGCGCGGGCTGGTGGTTCCAATCATCCGCAATGCCGACCAGTTGACGCTTGCCGAGATCGAAAAGACAATCGCCGATTTCGGCGCCCGGGCCCAGGAAGGTAAGCTCGGCCTCGAGGATCTCACCGGCGGGACGTTCTCGATCTCGAATGGCGGCGTCTTCGGCTCGATGCTGTCGACGCCCATCATCAATCCGCCGCAGAGCGCGATATTGGGCGTGCACGCGACGCGTGATCGCCCGGTCGCGGAAAACGGCCAGGTGGTGATCCGCCCGGTGAACTACCTTGCGCTGTCCTACGACCACCGCATCATCGACGGGCGCGAGGCGGTGCTCTCGCTCATCGCCATCAAGGAAGCGCTCGAGGATCCCGCGCGCATCCTGCTTGATATCTGAAGTTCGTGACCTGTGACCCGTGACCAGTAACTGGTTAAAACACGGAACGCCTACCGGTCACTCGTAACTGGTCACGGATCACTTCTCGCCATGAGCAAAATGTTCGATGTCGTGGTAATTGGTGGCGGCCCCGGCGGTTATATCGCCGCGATACGCGCGGCGCAGCTCGGGCTCAAGACCGCCTGCATCGACGAGTGGATGAGGGCGGATGGCAAACCGGCGCTCGGCGGCACTTGCACCAACGTCGGATGCATTCCCTCGAAAGCGCTGCTCCAGTCCTCCGAGAACTACGATCACGCGGTGCATGCGTTTGGCGAGCATGGAATACGGGTTGGCAGCGTGGAGCTCGACCTCGCGCAGATGCTCAAGCGCAAGAACAAGGTGGTGCGCCAGAACAACGAGGGGATTGCCTATCTCTTCAAGAAGAACAAGGTGATGTTTTTCCACGGACGCGGCAGTTTCGCTGGCGGAAGCGCCGGGGGATGGCAGATCAGGGTGAAGGGCACTGCCGAAGAGACCGTGACCGCGAGACACGTCATCGTGGCGACGGGGTCAAAGCCGCGCCCGCTTCCCGGGGCGCCGTTCGACAACGCGCAGATCCTGGACAACGCCGGAGCGCTTGCCCTGGCCGAGGTCCCGAAACGGCTCGGGGTCATCGGTGCCGGTGTGATCGGTCTCGAGATGGGCAGCGTGTGGCGCCGGCTGGGAGCCGAGGTGATGCTGCTCGAGATGCTGGATACCTTCCTGCCGGCGGCGGACGAGACGTTGGCCGAGGCCGCCTGGAAGATATTCACAAAAGAGCAGGGGCTCGACATCGTCCTTGGCGCCAAGATCACCCGGGTCACGGCGAGTAAAAAGGGCGTCAGCATCGAATACGCCGGCCCGAACGGCGCGCACAAACTCGAGTGCGACCGGTTGATCGTGTCGATCGGGCGCGTTCCAAACACCGAAGGCCTGGAGGCCGCGGCGGCGGGGCTGAAGCTCGACCGGCGTGGCTTCATCGAGGTCGATGCCGATTGCCGCACCAATCTGCCTGATATTTGGGCCATCGGTGATGTCGTGCGTGGGCCCATGCTGGCGCACAAGGCCGAGGAGGAGGGTGTGGCGGTCGCGCAGCGCATCGCCGGCCAGCACGGTCATGTTGATTTCAACACCGTGCCGTGGGTGGTTTATACCGCGCCGGAAATCGCCTGGGTGGGCAGGACGGAACAGCAGCTGAAAAACGACGGTGTTGCATATCGCGCAGGCTCGTTCCCGTTCATGGCGAATGGCCGCGCCCGGGCGATGGGCGACACGCGGGGGTTTGTCAAATTTCTGGCCGATGCAGCGACCGACCGCATCCTCGGCGTGCACATCATCGGTCCGATGGCCTCCGAGATGATCGCGGAAGCGGTGGTCGCGATGGAATTTCACGCCACTGCGGAAGACATCGCTTTGATATGCCACGCGCATCCGTCTCTGTCCGAGGCGATGAAGGAGGCGGCGCTCGCCGTCGACAAGCGCACCCTCAACCTGTGAGCAGGACGGGCGGCAGCGCGGGGGCAGCTGAGCGCAGCGGGCACGGTGTGGCGCGACGGGCCGCTGCCGCGCCCTCGGTGCTGGATCTCTACGAGGAGGCGCTCAAGAAACGGGGCTTTGCCGAGGACGATTCGCAGCACCGCGCGGTTGTGCGCCTGCAGCAACTGTTCGAGGAATGGTCGTCTTACAAACGCCGGCGCCGCACCGCGCTGCAGCGGCTCGTGGTGCGGCCGGAGCTGCCGCGGGGAGTCTATCTGTGGGGCGACGTTGGCCGGGGAAAAACATTCCTCATGGACAGTTTCTACCGCTGCCTGCCCCTCGTTCGCCGCCGGCGGGTGCACTTCCACCATTTCATGCGCGATGTGCATCGCGAGCTCGATGAGCTCAAGGGGAGGCCCAATCCACTCGAGGCGCTGTCCGACCGCATCGCGCGCCGCTACCGGCTGATCTGTTTCGACGAGATCGCGATTTCCGATGTCGCCGACGCGATGATCCTCGGCCGGCTGCTGACGCGCACGATGGATCGCGGCGTCGTCTACTGCATGACCTCCAACTATCATCCGGACGAGCTGTACAAGGGCGGGCTCAAGCGCGAGGATTTCATCCCGGCCATCGCTTTGCTGAAGGAGCGACTGGACGTGGTGCACGTCGACGGAGGCACCGACTATAGGAAGCGGGCGCTGCAGCAGGTCAGGACTTACCACTCGCCTCTGACGCCGGAGAGCGACCGTGCCCTGATGCGCGCATTCGGGCAGATCGCTGAAGTCGAGGAGGAGTTTCACGAGCTCGACGTCGAGGGCCGCGTCATCCCTTACCGGCATCGTGCCGGGGGCGTGGTGTGGTTCGATTTCAAGGTCATTTGCGGCTGGGGCCGATCCCAGAACGACTACCTCGATCTTGCCAGGCGCTTTCATACGATCATCGTCTCGGGCGTCCCGCGGATGGGGCTCGAGCGCGCCGACGAGGCGCGGCGCTTCACGCTGCTGGTAGACGTGCTCTACGACCAGCGCGTGAAACTCGTGGTGTCGGCCGAAGCGCCGACAGAGCAGCTGCTTGTGCGTGATGCGCGTTCGTCGAGCGCGCAGTTGAAGGCAATGATCTTTCAGTTTGACCGTACGACGAGCCGTCTTGCGGAGATGCAGACCGCCCAGTACCTGAGTGAACCGCGCCAGCCGCAGACCGCGTGAACGTGGTGTCGCGCCTTTAGCCGCGCCAGAGGAGAAAAACATGGAAACGTTCAAGGCTTTTCGTATCTTCAACGATAACGACAAGATCGCCGGGCGGCTTGTCGAGGCGCGGCTCGACGAGCTCTCTCCAGGTGAGGTGGTTTTCCGCGTGGAGTACTCGAGCGTCAACTTCAAGGATGCGCTTGCCGCGACCGGCGCGGGCAAGATCGTCCGCGGGTTTCCGCGTGTCGGCGGCATCGATGCCGCGGGGACTGTCGTGTCCTCGAGCGACGCGCGCTTCAAGTCCGGTGAAGCCATCCTTTGCACCAGCTACGACCTCGGCGTGGCACATGACGGAGGCTATTCGGAATACTGCCGCGTGCCAGCGGATTGGGTGGTGCCGCTGCCCACAGGCCTCACCAGCTTCGAGGCCATGGCGCTGGGCACCGCGGGGTATACCGCGGCGCTTGCCATCGAGCTGCTCGAGCTGAACGGCTTGGCCCCGGCCAACGGAAAGGTTCTCGTCAACGGGGCCACCGGCGGCGTCGCGACGCTGGCGATCGACATGCTCGCCCGCCTCGGGCACCACGTGGTTGCCCTGACCGGCAAGGACGCTGAGGCGGCGTTCCTCAAGGACATCGGGGCAGCGGAAATCCTTTTGCGCCAGGCGCTGGAAATGGGGACGCGCCCGCTGGAAAAAGCGATGTGGGCCGCCGCGTTCGATTCGGTGGGCGGGGAGCAGCTCGCCTGGCTCACCCGCACAATGCAGCAGGGGGGGCTCATTGCGAGTTTCGGGAACGCGGGCGGAATCGAGCTCAAGACCACAGTGCTCCCCTTCATCCTGCGCGGCGTGCGCCTGATCGGCGTGGACTCGGGCTTCACGCCGATGCCGCTGCGCCGCAAGGTCTGGGGCCGCCTCGCATCGGATCTCAAGCCGCGCCACTTGCCGGTCATCGCGTATACCATTGAGCTCAACGAGCTCCCCGGCCTGTTCGAGCGGATGCTCAAGGCGCAGGTCCGGGGCCGCGCGGTCGTCAAGATCTCGTAAGTATTGGTCCGCCAGGATTGCGCTGGGTTAAGCTTTCACGAGCAGGGCGTCATTAGTGAGTGGCGAGCAGGCCGAGGCAATGCTGGGCTGCATCCGATCCACTCACTGCTCACTACGCAGGACTCACGTGGCTGGGAGGAGGCAGGCATGAGCGCTTATCGGGATTTCCACCGTCGCTCGATAGAGCAGCGCGAGACATTCTGGGGAGAGCAGGCGAAACTCATCGACTGGCACGAGCCGTTCGGGCAGGTTCTTGACTACAGCCGGCCCCCGTTCGCCCGGTGGTTCGTGGGAGGGCGCACCAATCTGTGTCACAACGCGGTTGACCGCCATCTTGCCGCGCGCGGCGAGCAGAAAGCGCTCATCTACATTTCCACTGAAACCGGGCAGGAGCACACCTACACCTACCGCGACCTGGACGCTGAGGTAAATCGCTGCGCGGGCATGATACGGGCGCTCGGCGTGGGCAAGGGTGACCGGGTGCTGATCTACATGCCCATGGTCCCGGAAGCCGTTTTCGCCATGCTGGCGTGTGCCCGCCTTGGCGCGATTCATTCGGTGGTCTTCGGCGGCTTCGCCGCCCACAGCCTTGCCGCTCGAATCGATGACGCGCAGCCCAAACTCATGATAACGGCGGACGGCGGCCTGCGCGGCGGTCGGGCGATTTTGTATCGATCCATGTACGACGAGGCCATCAAGCTCGCCAAGTCACCACCGGCGAGAGTCCTCATCCTCAACCGAGGGCTCGACAAGGAGCTGAAGCTCACGGCAGGGCGCGATGAGGACTATGCGGAACTGCGCGCGCAGCACATGAGCGACCGGGTTCCCGTAACCTGGCTGGAATCGAACGAGCCGTCCTACATTCTCTACACCTCGGGCACGACCGGTCACCCCAAGGGCGTGCAGCGCGACGTCGGGGGCTATGCGGTGGCGCTGGCCGCGTCGATGAAGCACATTTACTGTGGCGCACCGGGCGAGACCATGTTCACGACCTCCGATATCGGCTGGGTGGTCGGCCACTCTTACATCGTCTACGGGCCGCTCATCTACGGCATGACGACGATCCTTTACGAGGGTCTGCCCATTCGTCCGGACGCCGGAATCTGGTGGAAGATCGTCGCGGACAACAAGGTGACCGTGATGTTCTCGTCGCCGACGGCGGCCCGCGTGCTGAAGAAACAGGATCCGGCGTTCCTGAAAAAGTATGACCTGAGTTGCCTGAAGCACCTTTTTCTCGCGGGCGAGCCGCTGGACGAGCCGACGCACCGCTGGTTCAACGAAATGCTGGGCAAGCCGGTGATCGATCACTACTGGCAGACCGAGACGGGCTGGCCGATCCTGTCGAGCGTGCCGGGCGTGGAGAAGACGCCGATCAAGTTTGGCAGCCCCAGCTTTCCGGTCTATGGCTATGACCTGCGCCTGCTGCGCGAGGCTGACGCAATGGAAGCGGCCCCGAACGAGAAGGCGGTCGTGGCGATTTTTCCGCCGCTGCCGCCTGGCTGCATGTCCACGGTGTGGGGGGACAACGAGCGCTTCGTGAGGACCTATTTCACCAGTTTCGGAGACAAACTCGTCTACTCCACATTCGACTGGGGCATTCGGGACGAGGAAAACTACCACTACATCCTCGGCAGGACCGATGACGTCATCAACGTTGCGGGCCATCGCCTCGGTACCCGGGAAATCGAGGAGGCCGTGCAGGCGCATCCCAACATCGCCGAAGTCGCCGTGGTGGGCGTGGCCGACCAGATAAAGGGGCAGATGCCGCTCGCGTTCGCGGTGGTCAAGGATGCGGGAAAGATCGATACGGCCGAATCTCGCGCGCGGGAGGAGAAGGCGGTCATGGACACGGTCGACAAGCTGCTGGGGGCGATCGCGCGCCCGGCGCGGGTCCATTTTGTCACGCTCCTGCCCAAGACGCGGTCCGGGAAGCTGCTGCGGCGCTCGATACAGGCGCTGGCCGAGGGGCGTGACCCCGGCGATCTCACGACCATCGAGGATCCGGCGGCGCTCGAGCAGATCCGCACCGCCATCGGCAGCAAATCCTGAGCTGTGTCTCCGGCGCCTTCGCCGCCGTTTTCAAGGCGAAACGTGGGGGTTACACTGCGTGGCTGAACGAGGGCAGGGACCACAAAGGAGAAGCCACGTGGAGCGGTCGCGCCGGAATGAGCTGTTCCTCAATGTCGGGCACACTCTCGACCACCTGTTCATGCTGATCTTTCCGACGGTGGTGCTGGCGATGGCGCCCGAGTTTGGCCGGCCTTACAGCGAGATGCTGCCGCTTGCGCTTGGCGGTTTCATCATGTTCGGCGCGGGATCCATACCGGCGGGCTGGCTGGCGGACCGCTGGAGCCGGCGCGGCATGATGGTTGTCTTCTTCGTCGGGATCGGGGTTTCATCGATGCTGACCGGTTTTGCCCGCGCCGCCTGGCAGGTCGCGGCCGGGATCACGCTCATCGGGACATTCGCTGCGATCTATCATCCGGTCGGCATCGCGATGCTGGTCAGCGGCCGCGACAAGGTGGGGCGCGTGCTGGGCGTCAATGGCGTCTTTGGCAATCTCGGTGTGGCTTTCGCCGCCTTGATCGCAGGTGCGCTTGCGCACTGGTTGAGCTGGCGTGCGGCCTTCATCGTTCCCGGCATTGCCTCCATCGCAATCGGCATCGGGTTTGCGGCCGCGGTGCCCGAGCTCAAGATCTCGGCGAAAGCGGCAATGGGCGGCCCCAGGCAGGTCTTCTCGCGCAGGCTCCTTGCGCGGGTATTCTCCATTCTTCTTGTTACGACACTGTGCGGCGGCATCATTTTCAATTCTACGACGGTCGCAATGCCTAAGATCTTCGACGAAAAACTCACGGCGCTCGTCGACACGACACTGGGAATCGGCCTGCTGGTTTCGGGCGTCTATGTTCTGGCCGCAATGGCGCAGCTGGTGGTCGGGCATTTGCTCGACCGCGATACGATCAGGTCGGTACTGGTGCCGATCGTCGCGCTTCAGGCGCCGCTGCTTCTGGCCGCGGCTTTTTTCGACAATTACCTGATGCTGCTCATCGCATTGGCGATGATGTTTTTCATATTCGGCCAGGTGCCGATCAACGACGCGATGGTTGCGGCTTACACCGATGAGCGCTGGCGCGCACGCGCGCTGGCGGTGCGCTACGTCGTCTCGTTCGGCGCCAGTGCGCTGTCGGTGCCGCTGATCGCGCTCATGCACCGCTACAGCAGCGATTTCCGGTATCTGTTTTTTGTGCTGGCCGGCATGGCGACGGCGATGTTCTGCGCCGCGCTCTTCATGCCTTCTCAGGCCAGCAAGCCTGCCGCCGCCTAGAAGCCAAAGAAGGTCGAATTGCAGCAGTCGATGAAAGCCGACGGATCCCGATCAAGAGCGCGTAAACGGAATTCCATGTTTTCCGGCGGCTAAAGTTCTTGATCTGGTTGTGCGTCGTCAGAACGCAAAGCGGCTCATACCGCCGTCCACCGGAATGACCGTTCCGGTGATATAGCCGGCGCGCGGCGAGGCGAGAAACACCGCCAGATTCGCAAGTTCCTCCGGCTCGCCGAACCTTTCCGCCGGAATATTCTGGCGGGCAAAATCGCGGCGATCGTCTTCGGTGGGGTGCATGCGCACGATCTGCTCGCTCATGATGCGCCCGGGCTGGATCGAATTGATGGTGATCCCGTGCGCTGCCATTTCGCGCGAGAGGCCCTTTGCCCACGCGTGAACGGCCGCCTTGGCGGAGTTGGCGGCATTGATGCCTCGCGGCTCGGACGTGCCGGTGATATTGACGATCCGGCCCCAGCCCCGCGCCTTCATGGCCGGAACGAGTGCGTGCGAGAGCTCGCGCAGCCTGATGAAGTTGACCAGCATGCCCTCCGCCCATTGCTCCTTGGTCGCTTCGAAGGGGAAAGGGCGGCTGCCGCCGGCCGCGTTCACCAGGATGTCGACGCGGCCAAGTCCCGCGCTTGCGACCTGCGCGAGCTTCTCCGCCGATCCTTCCTGGTAGAGGTCGACCTCGAGAACGAGCGGCTCTGCCGCCCGCTGGCCGGCGATCTCCTGGGCGAGCTCCTGCAGGAGATTGACGCGGCGCGCGGCAATGGCGAGCTTGACGCCCTCGCGCGCGAGCCCGAGCGCGACCGCGCGGCCTATGCCGCGGGATGCGCCGGTGACGAGGGCGGTTTTACCTGAGAGCTCAAGATCCATAACGCGTGACCAGTGACCGGTGACCAGTATGCCGAGGATAGACCCCAAGGTTTACCGGTGACTGGTCACGAGTCACCGGTCACCGCTTTTGTGGCGGAGAGGGCGGGATTCGAACCCGCGGTACGGCTTTCACCGTACACACGCTTTCCAGGCGTGCGACTTAAACCACTCATCCACCTCTCCGGCGCCGCCAATTTTATCAGATCAACGACTGTAGACTGGAGGCGGGAGGCCCGACAGCACACCGCCGCATTATCTGAGAAGCAGTCCGACCAGGTAGGCAACGCCCTGCGCGATCTCGCTCTCCAACGGAAACGAGAGCATCCCCATCACGGAGTAGCCGAGCAGCCACGGCATGGCGTAGAAGCGGAACATGAAGAAGAACCAGGCGACGTAGAGCGGAATCAGGGGCGGCACTAGAAACGCCGGCGTAATCGGGCCGAAGAGCTTCAGCAGCGGGTTCGTCACGCGGACGAAAAAGCGCATGAAGAAAAAGCTGCTGTTTTCCGGCAGAAAAAGACTCATCCCGAACCGCCCGATCAGCGTCCACATGACGGTTCCAAGGACGTAATCGACGATGATCACCCAGATCGGGAACCCCTCGCTCATCGGTCCAAGGCCTCCTGCGGCAAAACCAGCAAAGAAAACGGGGCAGACTTGCGCCTGCCCCGGTCCTTTGCAGCAACAGCGTCAGTGAGTGGAACCCAGGATGGTCTCGCCTTTCGGGATGCGAAGCTCTTCGACCATAGCCTGCGTTTCAGCGTCAGGCTCCTTCGTCGCAAGTGATACCACGACCATGGCGATAAGGCTGGCCGCGGCGCCGACGATGCCGAAGCGCAGGTGGTCAAGGCCGTACCACGGCTCCATACCGGCAAACCGTACCATGTAAAGATACCAGGTCCCCACGCCCAGACCAACGAGCATGCCTGCAATCGCTCCCGGACGGTTGGCGCGCTTCCACCAGACGCCCAGCACCAGCGGGAAGAACAATCCCGACATGGCGAAGCAGAACGCCCACGCCACCGCGCCGAGAATCCCCGTCAGCCTGAAGCTCGCGACGATCGCGCCCGCTGCGCCGATGGCGACCAGCAGAATCCGGGCGACGATCAGACGATGCCGAACATCCGCCTTCGGATCGATCATCTTGTAGTAGAGATCGTGCGAGAGCGCGTTGGCGATCGCCAGCAGCAGTCCGTCGGCCGTGGACATCGCAGCCGCCATGCCGCCGGCCGCAACCAGGCCCGAGATCACGTAGGGCAAGCCCGCAATCTCCGGTGTCGCCAGCACGACGATGTCGCCGCGCATGAAGAACTCGTTGATCTGCAGGATCCCGTCACCGTTGCTGTCGATGATCTTGAGGAAGCCGACGTTGCTCCACTTCTGGATCCACTCGAGCGCATTCACGTCGGCGATCGACTTGCCGATGATGCTGGTCGCGAGGTTGGGATCGAGCACCTGGAGCTTGGTGAAAGTCGCCAGCGCGGGCGCCGTGAAGTAGAGCAGGAAGATGAAAAACAGCGACCAGGCCACCGACCTGCGCGCGTCCCTCACTGACGGCGTCGTGAAATAGCGCATCAGGATATGCGGCAGCGACGCCGTCCCGAGCATCATGCAGGCCACGAGCGTCACGAATCGGAATGACGCGATCGCGGAATCAGCGGCCGTTGCATGCTTCACCGTGAGCGCGCTAACGCCAGCCACTGTTGCGGCCGGCTTGAGCGTGCCCACCTGATGCAGCACCTCCAGCTCGCCGATCCGTGCCACCGCGTCCCCATAAACCAGCTGCGGAATGACGCCGAACCCCTGCTTGTTCGACATCCAGATGACCGGCACCAGGTAGGCGATGATGAGCACGATGTACTGCGCCACCTGCGTCCACGTGACCGCGCGCATGCCGCCCAGCATCGAGCACAGCAGGATGCCCAACAGGCCGAACCACACGCCGACGCCGAACGGGATCTGCAGCGCGCGCGAGGCGATCGTGCCCGTGGCGTTGATCTGCGCCGTCACGTACGTGAACGACGCGATCACCAGCACCAGCACGGCGCACAGGCGCGCAAAGTTACCGCCATAGCGCGTCCCGATGAAGTCGGGCACGGTATAGCAGCCGAACTTGCGCAGGTACGGCGCCATCAGGGTCGCGACCAGCACGTAACCCCCGGTCCAGCCCACCACGAAGGCGAGATAGGCATGACCGCCCATGTAGATGCCGCCCGCCATTGCGACAAACGACGCCCCCGACATCCAGTCCGCGCCGGTGGCCATCCCGTTGAATACGGGCGGCACCTGGCGGCCGGCGACGTAGTAGGCGTCGATCTGCATGGTGCGCGAGAGCCACCCGATCAGGGCGTAGATAAAGATCGTAAAGGCTACGAACAGGAT
This sequence comes from Betaproteobacteria bacterium SG8_41, assembly GCA_001303585.1. GTDB lineage: Bacteria > Pseudomonadota > Gammaproteobacteria > Burkholderiales > SG8-41 > SG8-41. Next base: position 1,786 of record LJTT01000007.1, on the reverse strand, counting down.
CCCGATCGTGTCGGAACCCAACCCCATTTGCTCTAACACCGCCATCAGGAGGATGAAGAGGACGAAACCGCCGGTGTAAATACCGTAAATCTTCGGCAGGTTCTCGATGAACCCCGCCTTAGTCTTGAAATCGCCAAACATGGCCATGATCATTCCCCCTTATAGGTCTTCAGCCATGCCACATTCGCGGTCGATCTTCTCCTGCTGCTTGGCAAAGAAAAAGAGCTGGACCACGAACACGACGAGCGAGCCCTGCGCTGCCATATAGAAGCCGAGCGGGAAATGCATGAACGCTATCTCGTTCAGCTGCGGGGCGAACCAATGAACGACAAACGAGAAGATGAACCAGATGGTCAGATGGGTGATCATCAACCGTCGGGTTCGTTCCCAATGAATCACTTTCTGGGAATTGGCCGTGCTCATGCGCTATCCTCCTTTATCATTTGTGGTCTTGCTGGATAGTCACTTCCACCCCCCTCCAAGGGGAATGCGGTGCTAAGGCTACGATGTTTTGATCGTTAGTGTCTAGAGGCAATAATATGACCATGCCATGGCCGGGGCGGGCCGGGATCGCCGAGCTGTGGAAGGCCCTGAGGGGCTATCTCGGCGCGGGCGGACGGCGTCGCAGGTCCCGAATCGCCAACCTGGACGCCCTGTGCGAGTTTCTCGAGTCTCGCGCCAGCCACGTCGCGCAGACCTCACTCTACGGTTATCTTAGAACCCGCTCGGGGGTACGATTCCCGGAGCTGTTCGCCAACGACGACTTTGCCAGATCGATCGACATCGCCAAGTGGTATGTCTGGCTTGCGTGCGTGTCGGATCTTGCGATCTACGCCGGCGGGCTTATTGCGCAGCGCACCAATTCCGGCCAGGCCGCGGTGGGCCGTCTTATGGCGGGGGTCGTCGATGTGATCATCACGAATACTGGCGTTCCCGAACGGGCGGGAAGCGAATTTCTGGAGCTCACGCAGCGTCTGCGCGAGCGCGTCGCGTCGTGCGATTGGGCCGCCGTGCGCGACGACGAGACGCCGTTCTCGGGTCAGAAACTCGGTGCGCTTCCGCTGGCAGGAAGTGCGACGCGACCTGCGCCGCGATCTCGATGCCGACGCCCTGATGGCATCAATCGGGCAGGTGAGCCCCCGCGGGGATGCGTCGCAGGATAGCGGATAAGCGCGAGGCACCGGCGACAGCGGTCATCATGCGAACTGCTTTAGAATGGCGGGGTTCTCCAGGGTCGTGACATCCTGGGTGATTTCCTCGCCTTTTGCGATCGAGCGCAGCAGGCGCCGCATGATCTTGCCGGAGCGGGTCTTGGGGAGATTGTCGCCGAAGCGGATATCCTTCGGTTTCGCGATCGGCCCGATTTCCTTTCCGACCCAATCCTGCAGCTCCTTGACGATGTTCTTCGCCTCGTCGCCAGCCGGCCGGGCCTGTTTCAATACCACGAACGCCACCACTGCTTCGCCCGTGAGGTCGTCGGGACGTCCGACCACCGCTGCTTCGGCAACTCTGGTGTTGGCGACCAGCGCCGATTCGATCTCCATTGTTCCGAGCCGATGACCCGACACGTTCAGCACATCGTCGATGCGCCCCATGATGCGGATGTACCCGTCCTCGTCGAATGAGGCGCCGTCGCCCGCGAGATAGAGCTTGCCCTGAAAATCGTCGGGGTAGTAGGTCTTCTTGTAGCGCTCGGGGTCGCCCCAGATCGTGCGCAACATGGCGGGCCAGGGACGTTTGATTACAAGAATACCCCCCTTGCCCCGGCCCACCGAGCGGCCGGTCT
>LJTT01000051.1 GCA_001303585.1 Betaproteobacteria bacterium SG8_41 | reverse complement strand
TAGCTGCCGTTGATGAAGCCGGCGCGAGAGAGGTGTTCCCACACGGCGATCTGTTCATCGACGGTTGCGGCGCCTACCGTCGCATTGTTCGTGATCTGACCGTCGTTGTTGCCGTCCTTGCAGCCCGCGCAGCCCGGGATGGTCGCGACGGCCTGGCCGTAGTCGCCCGGGTAGGCGCGATAGCGGTCGAGGAACCCGAAGAAGGGGCGCTGGTGATCAGTTCCTGCCCCTTCAGCACGCCGCCGAGCAGGAGGCCGATGATCACGAGCACGATGGCGATTTCGATCAGGGTGAAGCCCTGTTGCTTCTTCATGGCTGCGTTCCTCAAGAGGCTATAAGTCCTGTGGATGACGCAAGTTGTGTGCCAAGAGTCACACAAAAGGGGCTGTGCGGCGCTCTCACTGTGCGACATATCACTATTTTGGGCGGCGGGAATCTAACCGCTTGATGCAAAGAGCTTTTGCCCATGCGTGTGGATTCCGTCCCAAAAAGGTGTCCTAAAACAATAACTCTTTAAAATTAACAGGCTGGCGAAAGCGACTTGCGACTGGCTGTCAATTTTTCGACGGTAGTGGCGATTTTTCGGCACCCTTCAGCTGCTTCAAGCGCTCCATCAAAAAGTGAATTTCCTGCGGGTGCGTCACTTCGCCGCTGGCGAGCAGCCCCCCCAGAAGAATCGCGGCAGCCTCGGCTTCTCCCATGTCCTCGAGCACGAAAATGCGCATCTGGCGCGCCCAGCTCGGCGCCCGCGTTGCGCGGCGGGCGATCGCATCGGCATAGGCCAAGGCGAGCCGCGTATCCCGCAACCGGTGCTTGGCCATGATGGCGCAGTGGGCGAGCCACCGCCAGCGGCGGTCGGGGTCCTTCTCGAATTCGTGGCGAACGAGCTCGCACATCTGCCGTTGTTTAGCCTCGTCCGGGACCTGCCCGTAGAGCTGCGCTGCCATGAAAAGCGGATACTGGCTTACCGGGTCGAGCCCAAGGATCGCCTCGAGCCATTGGCTCACGCGCGAATACTCGAGCTGCGCAAACGGGATGCTGATGCCGGGCTGGTTGTCGAATGCCTGAAGGTGCAGCGTCAGCACTGCGGCAAACGCGATGGGCTCTCCGAACGCGAGCGCGCGCAGCGCCGCCGCTGCCGGGGGCGCGCTCAGCGCCTCAGCCCGGGCGCTCGGCTGCGGCCGCAACGTCCCCAGCGCGATCTGCAGCGCGAGCGCGGCGGCCAACAGCGCGATCACCGCGCGGGGCACCGCGGCGACCGGGCGCTCCGAAGCGCTTTTCATCTGGAAGCTCACGGAATAACCGGACCTGCCGCCGCGCCCAAGCGCCCATAGACGCCGGCGAAGGCGACGTTGCTTGATTGGGTTAGGCTCGGGTCCGCATTCATCTGCGTTTATCTGCAGCCAATAGCTTGAGTGATGACGCCCACGTTCTAGAAATTTTTCCGGTAGAGGTCGAACATGGCTGCCCCGGTCAAGAGCAGCACGTAGACGACACTCTGCCATCCGATTTGCAGCAGCGTCGGCCATGCGGCTGCCTCGTTCACCAGCCAGGCCGTCTGGGTCCAAGTGTCGAACGCCGGCAGCACAATCGCCACTGTTTCGACCATGCTGCTGATGACCTGGTGCGACAATGAGTCCCCGCCCGCGAGCGGATGGGCACCCATCAAGCGGATTGCCGTGATCGAGCGCGCGAGGAGATAGAACGCCAGGAGGAAGCTCGCAGCCGGGACGACCTGGCTGAAGGTCAGCATGCAGAACAGGGCGAGCGCGACCACGATCGCGAGCTCGAGGGCAAGCGACATCGCCCATTGGGCTACCGCTCCCGCGGGCGCGAGCCAAAGCAGCGGCAGGCTCGCGACGGCGGCAATCAGCACCGCCAGCGCGAGAAACCCGGCCAGCTTGCCCAGCACGTAATGCGCGCGCGGCAGATCCAGCGCGAGCAGGATGTCGAAGCCCTTGTCGTTGAACTCGCGGGCGATGCTGACGAGCACATAAAGCCCCGCGACGAAAACGGCGGCAAGACGCATGCCGGCGGCATAAAAGGCGGTCTGGAACCGCGTCCCCTCTGTGACCGCTATGGTCTCGACAAAGAAGCTCGCCATTAGCAGCACCGCGACCGCGATGAGCACGAGGACGGCAAAGCGCGTCCGCAACGCTTCCAGCAGCGTGTAACGCGCCATAGTCGCGATTCTGGAATTCATGCCAAAATGATCGCCATGGGATCCCGACAGTATAGCGAAACAGCACCGCCGTCAGCCGCGGCGGGCGTTACGTCGTGAACGCGGCCGTCCGCGCGGACGGCCGCGTGGTCGCCGCCCGTCCGCATGTGTGGATGGGCTTGATGCTGCTCGCCCTGCACGCCGCGCTCGCGTGGGGCATCGACGACTGGTGGCCCCGGGCTTTTTTGCTCGCGCATCTGGGCTTGTTTCTGATCTGGCAGCCGCTGTGGCGCGGCGAGCGCAATATCGAGCCGCGCTACGCGTTCCTGGTGGTCATCGTCGGCTTCCTGCTGGCCGCCTGGAACAACTGGTGGATGATGGCAGTGTGGCTCGCCGTGCTCTTCGGGCTGATCGGCGGATCGGTACCGGGCATCGCGGAGCGCCGCCAGCGGCTGGTGTCAATGCTCGCGGCAATCTATCTGCTGTCGATGTTGCTCATCTGGGTGGTGCCGCATCTTTTCGTCGGCCAGAGATTCGAGGAGGCGCTGGTCCTGCTGGTGGCGTTCGGCTTGCCGGTCGTTCCGCTCGCAATCGTGCTGATGCGCGTCGAGTCGACCCGCAGCGTGCTCCCCCTCGCGGTCGATCTTTTCTACAGCCTGATCCTTTTCCTGCTGGTTACCGCGCTGGTGCTGGGCAGTTTCGTCGTCAAGCAGGTGAGCCACGGCAACTATCCCCTGGCGCTCGCGCAGACGCTGTTCGCGATCGCGCTGCTGCTGCTTGCCATATCCTGGCTCTGGAACCCGCACAGCGGCTTCGTCGGCCTCGGCCATGTCCTGTCGCGCTACCTCATGAGCCTGGGGCTGCCGTTCGAGCGCTGGGTGCAGCAACTGGCCGACCTGGCCGAAAACGAGACGCAGCCCCAGCGCTTTCTGGCGCTGGCGCTCGAGCACATCCTGGAGCTGCCCTGGGTCAGCGGCCTGGAGTGGGAAGCGCGCCTTGGCCAGGGCGAGTTCGGGGAAAAATCCGAGTTCTTTGCCGACCTTTCGTTCCACGACCTGCGATTGCGCATTTACACGCGCTGGTCGCTTTCGCCGGCGGTGCTCCTGCATCTCAAGCTGCTCACCCAGATGGTGGGGCACTTCTACGACGCGAAGCGCCGCGAGCAGGTCCAGCGTCAAAGCGCTTATACCCAGGCGATCTACGAAACCGGCGCCCGGCTGACGCACGACGTCAAGAATCTCCTGCAGTCGCTGCGCTCGCTGTGCGCCGCGGTCGAATCGAGCAGCCCCGAGCAGGCGCAGGGCCTGCAGGCGCTCATGCTGCGGCAGTTGCCGCAGATCACGCAGCGGCTGAACGTGACGCTGGACAAGCTGCGCTCGCCCCAGCAGACCGACGCCAGCATGGCGGACGCAGCAATCTGGTGGGAGGGCCTCCTCCAGCGGCATACCGGGCGCAGGATCGAGTTCCATGTCGACGGTCCCGCGAAGGACCTCAAGGTGCCCTCGGAGCTGTTCGACAGCATCGCAGACAATCTCATTGAGAACGCGCTCGCCAAATCTGCCGACCTTTCGGCGCTCCAGGTGCGCGTCACGCTTTCGGCGGCTCGCGGCGGCACCCTCACGGTGTGCGACAACGGCGCCGCCATCGCCAACAACGTGGTGGAGCAGCTGTTCGACAATCCGGTGCAATCCCACACGGGGCTCGGCATCGGATTGTTCCAGGCGGCCAAGCAGGCAGCCCAGGCCGGCTATCGGTTGGCGCTCGCGGCCAACGAGCCGGGAATGGTCTGCTTCGTGCTGACCCGTGACAGCGGCGCGGAGTAGCGCCGCGCCGGCTTTCGCGTTCCGAGTTCCGAGTTCTTCAAGGTTTAAGGTTTAAGGTTTAAGGTTTAAGGTTTAAGGTTTAAGGTTGGACGACAGCGGTTAACGAAGTTCCTTACTCTGAACTTTGAACCCGGAACATTGAACCCGGAACCCGCCTTCCGGGTGCTGCGCTTTCCTGCGATTCATCTCCAACTTAACGAGGCCGAAGCCGATCACCGCGCCCGACAGCGGCGCGATCCATATCCACGCGCCGATGCCGCCGTCCGACACGAGACAGGGGCGGACACGCGACGCGAACCCGCTTGGCGGCCGGGCAGAAAACGGTTTCGCAGAGATTTCCCATCTGTAGGTCAGTCCGGAGATTTTGCGTGCAGTGTGACGTGCGTGCGGTATGAAAAGACCGCGGATCTTGTCCGGCTGATTACCATTGTGTAGCGCAGGAGGTTCGATCCGGATGACGAGAATTCGTCATTTCGACGCGTCATAACTTCCTCAAATCTGAGCCGATTCCTCGCAGGACGGTCACAGGCAAGAACCCGCGCGAGAATCTTGGACGCAGGCCGTGGAATCCGTCACGCGCTCGCGCCGTGGCGCGTAAGGCCATCAGCAGGCTTCGCAAGAGCGCGTAACCCTTGAATTAGGGCTGATTTCCCGAGCTTGACGAGAGCGATAGTGGTTCAAAATCGTCGGGCCGTCTCGAGCTGGCCCGTATTTTGCAGCGCCAGAGCTGAGTGCTCGGCGTCTCGTGTACGGGTTTCAGGCGCTGTGTTCAAGATAACCAATCGGCGGCGTAGATCCGCAGCAGGGAATGCATATGGCAATCAAAGACAGCGAATTTGCAGGCCAAGTGATCGAGGGCACGGATGATGTTGATTCACTGACAGCCCTACACGATAACGTCACGCTGATTGGGCTTGATGGCGGGAACGGTCTGGATACCTGGGATGAACTGTTCAGCGCTCCTGGCGTGGACGGCACCGTAATGGACGGTGGTGCCGGCATTGATATCCTGACCGGCAATGGCACTAACGACACGGCATCGTATGCAAGCGCGCCAGCTGGCGTGGTCGTGGATTTGTACGTCGAGGACTTTCTATTTGGTGCCGCGTTCGACGACGGATTTGGCAGTCTCGATGCGCTGATTGGCATCGAGAACGTAACGGGCTCTGCATATGACGATGACCTGACTGGCGACGACTCCGCAAACATCCTGGCGGGCGGCACGGGCGATGACACGCTGAAAGGCGAGGGCGGAAACGACGTTTTCAAGTACTCGTTCACCCTGGACGAAACGCCCGGAGAGCCGCAGAAGACCTTGTTCACGGATTGGCTGTCCGAGAAGTACGGCAAGGATTTCGGCGATGAGCTGCCCGACTTCGAGCGCGGGCACCATCATCACGGGCACCACCAGCACCACCACGGCAAGCATCACCATCATCACGGCAAGAATGATCACCATCACGGAAAGAACGATCACCATCATAGCCACCACCACAAGCACGGCGGTTGCGATGATCATCAGCCGCATGAGTGGGGACTGAGCCAATCGTTCTTTTCCAAGAACTACAGCGAGTGGCTGAGAGAAGTGGTCGTGCCCGACCTGGAGGCACAAGGGCTGGCTCATGACACGAACGGCAACGGCAGGATCGATGTCGGCCTCAACCAGAGAGATCCGGACGGCACTCCGCGCATCGAGGGGCTGAGCGACGAGCAACTCTCGGCGATCTTCGGGGAGCGCGACGAGGTCACGCTTAGACACCACCACCATGGTCACGACCGGTGGTACTCGAATAGCTACACGTCGTCGAGCGGCGAGGGCGAGACGACCGTCTCGAGCGGCGACGGTTTCGACACCATCGTTGATTTCGGCAATGGCGAAGACAAGCTGCAGTTCAACTTCAGCGCCGACAACAACTGGGCTGACGGTCAGGCCGATCCGCTTGCTTACCTGGAGAGCTTTTTCAATATTGACCGCGACGACTTCACCAGCGATGGTGTAACTGACACACGCCTGTCTGTCGACACGAACGATGACGGCAATATGGAATGGTCAGTAATACTTGCGAGCAACGACTTGACCGACGGCGAGGTGTTTGCGGCCGTCGACATGTACGTCAACGACATATTGATCGGCTGACAGATCTTAATCGAAGGGCAGTTCAAGGCCCGAAGCGCATTGCGCTTCGGGCCTTGTCTCTATTGAGGGGTGGCCGGTGACACGTTGCCAGCTGAAAAACTCGCCGATCAAGGTTCAAAGTTCAAGGTTCGGGGTTGGGATCAGTCAACGCTGAACACGTAACCCGGAACATCGAACCCGGAACGTGGAACCTGAAACCTGGATCAGGGCAGCTGCCCCGCCGCGACCATCCGGTTGAACAGCGTGGGCGCCCCGATCCAGGTGACGATGTCGTCGAACTCGCCGCTCGTCCCTTCGGACTTCGTCCTGCTCACGACTATGCGGTCGTTGTCCAGGTTCTCGAGCTCGTCCGGGCTGGCGCCGCCCTTGAACGCGTTGGGGCCAAGCGACCAAATGACGACAATAACGTTGCGTGCCAACCGCTCTGCCGCGCTATTACAGTCGGTCGTGCTCGCGCTGGCCGTATTGCATACGTGAAGAAGATAGACAGATGTTCCAAGAGGATTCTCCGGGCCCATAATCCTGGACATGGTTACGCTGCGCATGCCGTTGGTTTTCGTGAATGGATTGCTAACAGCGATCGTCCCGTTATGGAGCTGAGTTCGGGAAACAGCGTAACGAATTCGATTCTGAGGAACTCCGCCAACGTCCGCTCGCGGCCAGCTGTCCACGGCGTAACCGTTGGCGTCAACCGGCGTGAAGCCCAGCGTGACAGCAGGAAGGAATCCGGAGTAAACGTCGGTAGCAAGTGCGGTTAAGGGGTTGCAAATGCCATTCGTAGGAGTTCCCGCGGTGGGGAAGGTCGCAAAGTGCTCGGCCCCGTTGCTGCTGGCTGATGCGGGACACGGGAACCGCCCGTTCGCTGCCGCAAAGCCAAGCAGCGCCTCGCGCGCTCGCTCGAGCACACGGTTGGTCTCGTCGTACTTGCGGCTCTCGACCTGGGTGTTAAGCGGCACCAGGATGCTGCCCAGGAGGATCGCGATGACCACCATCGTCACGGCGAGCTCGACGATGGTGAAGCCGGCGGTGGTCCGCCGGCTGCCGTCACGGACGAATAACGTAGAGGCGGTTGCGCGCATAAGCAGTCGATGAGGGCGTGGCGTAGGTGTTGTCACTGTGATCGAAATTCAACGGGTCATTCGGACTGAGGTATTGCTGCCAGTACGCTTTTGCCTGCGCCGAGTCGAGCGGTGACTCAAGGACACATTGGGAAGGCGCAGTCGGGGTACGGGGAATGGTGCGCGACGGACGGATGGCCCCCTGAGGGGCCGGTCCGGGGGTGATCAAAACCACGTGGGCCGGGGCGCCGTCGACCGTGAGCGTGCCGCCGCTGTTGTTCTCGGTTTTGTCGGGTGCGACAGCGAAATAGATCACTTTCCACCAGTCGTTGTTCGTAAGCCAGGCCGGCAGGGTGATGCCCAGAGCCCCCCAATTGTCCGGATCGGCATCGCATAGCGGCAACCAGCCGCGGAACGCGCTGTCATCTTCCTCGTTGGTGAAATCCTTGTCGGCCGCCGTATAGCAGTTGTTGGAGCAAGATTTTCCGGGCGCTGTGCTGTACGCCTCGAGCAGCGCGAGCAACTCGCGGGCGACCCGCTGCTCGACAACGGTGATGAGATCAGTGGTCGTGACGACGAGCAGCTTGTCGTTAAAAGTGTTCGACGGCTGCGCGGTGATGAAAGGCCCCCCGATGACGGCGTTGTTTACAGTCGCGGCCGTTTCCAGGTAATTCGCCGCGCAGAGATTGCGTGCGATTGATGTGCCGGTTGTCGAACACGGCGCGACGGCCCCATCCCGTTTCTGAGTCCCAAGCGATGCGCCGGCAGAGAAGATGATCGCCACGGCTTCGGTAGTGAGCGCCGTGGCGGCGCTGTTTTGATACACCGTGAGATTGCCGCTGGTATCGCTGTTGATGACATTGCTGTTCATATTCCAGATGCGAAACGGTCCCGCGATGCTGTACCAGAGGGTCTCGCCGGCCTCGTCCCTTGGTTCCGGAATACCCAGCGTTTTCCACGGCACGCGCCCGAGAGCACCGGCAACACAGCTCCCGTCTTCATGCCCGTCGCCGTTCATGTCGGGGCAGGGCAGCTCGCCGGGGCGCGCATTGGGCAGGGCGGCCGACGAAGTGCGCTGCACGGACCAGCCGATCAGCGCGTCCCTTGCTTCTCTCAGGGTGACCTCGTTACGGGCCTGGCGCCGGGCGGAGGCTTGTGCCGGATCGACCATGTTGTAGATGAACACCGAAAGGACGATGCCAAGCAGCATGAGCAGCCCGAGTACAGCTTGCCCTCGCTGCCTCGACCGCGGCGCCCGACGAGGGTGACGCCCGACAGCCATGTTCGCCTCAACGGGAACCGGCGCTCGCAGCGCGGGGTTCCTGGGCGTTGGCGCGCTCGCGCGCCTCGGAGCGCTGCCCTTCGCCCTCGCCACGCGGCGTTTCCTTCTCGGTTTTGCTCTTCGCCGCGCCGTTGTCCTTGGCTTCCTTGCCCGTTGGCTTGTCCCCGTCCGCCGCCGGCGGCCGCCGGTAGCCTTCCCCGATCGAACCCGACAGGACTTCCACGCTCTGGCCCACTTTCAGGTCGACGCGACGGCTCGACTGCGGTACCTCGAGGGTGACGGCCCCGTCGGGGCGCACTTGACGGATGATCGTAGGCCCATCCGCCTTCTTCGGGTCATCGAGAGGACGGTCATTGAGCCAAACAGTCGTCCGGCCGTCGCTGCGCCGGACCATGCCGCCATACGTGATGGTTTGCGGGACGGGCTCGGAGACCTCGACGGTTGCTTCGGTCGCTTCGGTGGCAACGGTGACCCTTGTGCGCTGGCTGCGGGCCACGTCGAGCAATGCGCGCTGGGAGGGCGTAAAGAAGAGGCGGCCCAGCGAAGAGTCGGCTGCTGCTGCCGGCATGGCAAGGGCAAGGGCGATGCAGGCGAACCCGAAACGCAGCATTACTTGCTCCCTCCCGAAGCCTTCACTTTCGCGGTTATCCAGGAAACCTCGCAATCGGCCGACACGTTCGGCTGAAAGCGGATGATGCCGCGCGTGTCGATGCGGCGCATCTCGCACTGGTCGACGTGGAAGATCCCCAGGTTCTGCCGTGCCAGCAGGCCGAAGAAACGGATGATGTCCTCCTCGTGCAACAACCGGAAACGCAGGCGCATCTCTGATTCGAACAACTGGATCTGTCCCGGGTTGAGGGAGGCGGCATATTGATATTTTTTCTGTGAGCCGATCTGGTAGTCGATGCCAAACAGGTCCGCCTGCTGGTTGGTGACACGCAGCCCGTCGAGCCAGTTGATGCGCTTCTCCTCCCCGACAAAACCGGCCCGCTGCAGAGCCCGGAACGCGTCACGATAACGCACGATGATGTCCTTCTCGTCGCCCGATTTCTGCAGCCGGGTGCGGGCCTCGTTGAGGCGCGCCTGCTGCTGCGCGAGCTGGCGCTCCGCGGAGACCTTGAGCTGCTCTGTCGAATAGACTGTCGCCGCCGCGATGAGCAATACCGCGAACAGCACGAGCAGCGGATTTCTGAGCGCCTGAAGGTCGGCCTGGTTCATACGTTGGGCCTGAAAACGACCAGCAGCTTGAAATCGGCCGTGCCGGTTTGCTGAGGGCTGTCGAGCGTGTTGCCGGACAGCTGCAGCGTCGGGTTGACGTCCAGCGGAAGCTTGACGACCCGAACCTCGGCGACGGACGGATCTTTTTCGATTCGGCCCGCGAAGGCGTTGATGAGTTCGATGGCCTCGCGGTAATTGCCGCGGAACGGGCGGACCTCGCCCTCGATGAGCCCGCTCTGCTTGCGCACGAGCGCGGGCGTTGCCGGCAACCGGGGGTCGAAGGTGGGCGGCGCAGGTACCGCGGCCTCGGTGCTTTGAGAGCGCTGGGTTCCGGTCTCGATTTCGTCGGTGCCGTACTTCCACCCGAACTCCCTGATGACGATGTTCGGGCTTGGCTCGAGCGCGCGGCTCACCACCGACATCATCCCAAAGGGGGTGCGCGCGCCGTCGCGAAGCTTCTGGGCGATTTCGACCGTGCGCTGGAGATTCTCCGCCGAGGCGGGCGCCGCAGGAAACTGGCGTGTAATCTGCAAGTACTGAGCAGAAAGCTGCGCGGTCTCGCGCTGCGCAAGCTGCTCATCGCCGTTCAGTTCCCACGTCTTCAGGAGGTTTGCCCCGGTCCAAACGAGCGCCCCGAGCGCGATCGCTGCGCTCGCTGCATAAATCCCGCGCCGCGCCTGATGGCGCTTGTGGCCCAGGGTGACGCTGGCGGGCGCGAGGTTGCTCTGCGGCGCCCGGGACCCCAGTAGCTGAAGATAGACAACGTAGGGTGAGACATCCAGCAGAGATTCGGCCAATCCGAGCCGGCTTGCCAACTCACGGCGGCCGATCCGCACGCAGTCGAGGCTCGGGTTGTCGCGGGCAATTGCCGCCGCGACGTCGATGAGATCATCGCGCCGGTCGAGCAGCAGGACCGTCAGCTGCTCGTCGAGCGTCATCGTGCGCAGCGCATGCAGGTAGAGCCGCGTGTTCGAGACCTCTTCGCCGAAGTAGCGCGCCCGATCGCTGCCTCTTGCGCTGTCGCCGCGCGTCAGGCGGCTCAACCGGAATTGCCGGTCGCGGAAAAACGTGAGCCGCAGCCCGCCGGAATGCTGTCCCACGACAAGGAGATTGCCCGCCTTGATGTCCAGCTTTTGCGGAAGGGCGGCGCTCACCATCGGCAGAAGGTAGATGCCGGCAACCGGGAGACCGCGCGCGAGCACGGCCTTCAGCCAATCGTCGATGAGTTCCGGATTGGTGAGCGCCGAGAAAAGATAGCGGTCATCGCGGCGCTTGCTGGTGTCGCGGCCGAGCAGCCACGAGGTCAGATAAGGCGTGTTGCGATAATGCTGCCGCAGTTTTCGGTTCACCATCTGGGTCCGGTCGGACCCGAACGCGTGAGGCAGCGTCTCGAAACGGTAGTCCTCTTCGACAGCGTCCACCATCAGGGAGGCGGGCATGTAATCGCACGCTGCCAGGTACTCGCGGAAAGCGGCGTGTCCGGCCTCATCGTTGTCGAATGCCTCGCATTCGACAAGACGGTTGCCGCGCCAGCGCGCGACCGTTGCCCCTTGGGCCGAAATGCCGATCAGAAGTTTGTTAGCCATTCAACGTGCGCAAGTGGTCAATGGGGAACGGGCCATACCCGATAGTGCTCCGAAAGGCCATGGGGGACTATTGCTTATTTCTCCTTTTTTGCCCGTTAAAACTTCATTTTGCCCAAAATATCATACACCGGCGAGAGCACGGACCACATGATGAAAGCAAGAACCACGCCCAGGCCCAGTGTCAGGGTGGGCTCCAGCAGCTTGAGGGCCTTGTCCACTGCCTCGCGGACATCCCGCGTGTAAAAGTAGTTCACATTCTTCAGTGCGACATCGATTGCTCCCGTGGCCTCCCCGACTCTGAGCATTCGTATCACGAGCGGCGGGAAAATCCCGAGGTTCTGGAACGTCTCGGTCAGCGTCTCGCCGGCGTTGATCTGCTGGCCGGCGCGCATCAGCGCATCGGCCATGACCCGATTGCCCACGATATCCTCGCTGGTCTTCAAGGCGTCCAGCACCGTGATGCCCGATTGATACATCAACGCGAAGAAATTGGAGAAGCGCGCAAGGATGATCTTCTGCAGGATCGGCCCAAGAACGGGCAAGCGTAGCTTCGCGTGGTCCCACAGGTAGGCGGCTTTCGGGCTGCGCCGCGTCAGCACCACGAGGCCGATCACCGCGGCAACCGGCACACCGAACAGAAACGGCCAATAGTTGATGACGGCATTGGAGGCGAATATCAGGGCCCGGGTCTGCATCGGCAGGGCAATTCCCATGGTTTTGAGGAGCGAAGTGACCTGCGGAACGAGATAGATCAGGAGGAAAACCACGACCGCGAGCACCACGACGAGCACCATTGCCGGATAGATCAGCAGGCGCTTGGTTTGTGAGGCGAGCTCGTCCTGCCATCTCAGCGATGCAGCGAGATTGTCGAATACCTCGGCAATTCGCCCGCTCTGCTCGCCGGCGCGCAGCAGGCTCGAGAATACGCTGTCGAAGACGTCGGGGTGCGCGGCAGTGCACTGGGACAGCACGCGGCCGCCTTCCATGTCCTCGGTCATAGAGGTCAGGACTTCGCGGAAACGCGGGTTGTCGCTCGAATCGCGCAGATCGCGCAGCCCGTCCATGATCGGAATGCCGGAGCGGTACATCTGCTCCATGTCGAAGCAGAAATTGATCAGGTCCTGGCGCGTGATCTTGCCGCTGCGAAAGCCGCCCGCCTGCCGCTCGACCTGCTGGTAGGTGATGAGGTCGAGACCCATGCGCCGCAGGCGCAGTTCGAGATCGACTTCGTTGACAGCCTCAAGACCGCCGCGCGCAGGGCGCCCGGCCCGGTCTACCGCCTTGTATTCGTAGGTAGGCACCGCTTCGCGTGTTCAGAGTTCAAAGTTCAACGTCCAAGGTTCCAATGTTCAGTCTTCTACGCCAATACTGCAACTTTGAACCTTGAACCTCGAACCTGAAACCCGGAACGGGCACTAGTCGAACCGACCGGTGAGGTCCACGGCGCGACCCACCTCGGCGAGGCTGGTCGTGCCGTCGATGACGCGCTCCAGCCCCTCCTCGGCAAGCGAGCGGAATCCTTTCGCGAGCGCCGCGGTACGGAGCTCTTTGGCGGTCGCCCGGCGCGCGACGAGCTCGTCCAGGTCCGCATCCATCACGAGCAGCTCCATAATGGCGCTACGGCCCTTGTAGCCCTTGTTGTCGCAGGTCCTGCAGCCGACCGGGCGGTAGAGATAGGAGATCTTCTGCCCGAGCGACCCGAAGAGCTGCCGCTCCTCTTTCGGCGGGGCGTAAGCCTCCTTGCATTGCGTGCACAGCACGCGCACCAGCCGTTGCGCGATGACCCCAATGATGTTCCCGGCCATGATGTCGGGCTGTATGCCGATATCGAGCAGCCGCGGAAAGGCGCCCAGGGCGGAATTCGTGTGCAAAGTCGTGAACACCTGATGACCGGTCATCGCCGCCCGGAACGCCATCTCGGCCGTTTCCTTGTCGCGCACCTCGCCTACCAGGATGATGTCGGGGTCCTGCCGCATGATGGAGCGGATGCCATCGGCGAAATCCATGCGCGCCACCTCGTTGACCGACGTCTGACGCATCAGCGTGAGCGGGTACTCGACAGGATCCTCCAGCGTCATGATGTTGACGCTCTCGTCGTTCACCTGCGCCAGGAGCGAGTAAAGCGTCGTCGTCTTTCCGCTGCCCGTGGGGCCCGTCACAACCAGTATGCCCTCGGGCCTCGCCAGCATGAGGTTGAGCTTGGCCAGGGTCTCCTTCGCCAGATTCATGCGGTCCAGGCTGATGATCGATTTTTCGCGGTCGAGCACGCGCAGCACGAGATTCTCGCCGTATATGGTCGGCTGCGTGGAAACCCGGAAGTCGATGGGACGCCCATTGAGCGTCAGCGACAGGCGCCCGTCCTGGGGCGAGCGCGTTTCGGCGATGTTCATGCCGCTGACCACCTTGACGCGCACCGTGATACCGGGGAAGTAGGTCTTGTGCAGGCTGCGCACGGTCTCCAGCACGCCGTCGATGCGGTAGCGTATGCGCAAGAAAGCGTACTCGGGCTCGAAATGGATGTCCGAGGCGCTGCGTTTCACCGCGTCCACCAGCAGCGCGTTGACCAGCCGGACCATGGGCTGGGTGTACTCGTCGCCGCCAGCGCCCAGACTCTCGTAATCGATCTCGCCGGTCTCGATCTCCTTCAGGATGCCGTCGACCGAGAGCTCGTAGCCATAGAACTGGTCGATGTACTCCGCCAGCTGGGCTTCGCTCGCAAGGTGGGTCTTGATCTCGATCTGCGGCCCCAGCATGGCGCGCAACTGGTCCATTGCGACCACGTTGAAAATCTCCGTGGTGGCAATGGTGAGGACCTTGTCGGCCGGATCGAAAGCAATCGGCAGTATCCGGTTCCGGCGCGCAAACTCCTGCGCCACCATCTTCAGCGCCTCGGGATCGGCGACCACGTGGCCGAGGTCGATCGCCTCCTGGCCGATGGTGCGCGCCATGATGTCGCGGATGGCGCTCTCGGTGACGAAACCAAGGCGCACCAGCAGGCGGCCGATCGGGGTGTTGTTGTTGCGCTGCTCGGCCAGCGCGATCGAGAGCTGATCGGTGGTGATCAGGCCCTGCTGGACCAACAATTCGCCGAGACGTAATTTCTTGCGCTGTTCAGCCATGGCGGGTGACGCGGATGTCCACGGCTGATTATTCTACCTGCGAGGCGAGTTTGCCAATGCGCTCTTGTGCCTGTGCGAGGTTGAAGTGGGTGTTTCCCGTGGCTGCGGCGAGCTCTGCCGCCCGCCGGTAGAAGCCGAGCGCAGCCTTGGGCTGGCCGACGTGCTCGAGGCCGATCGCGAGGTTGTAAGCGTAATCCGGATTGGTCGGCTCGAGGTGATGGGCCTGGAAGTAGGCCTGCTGCGCGGCCGGCCAAATCGACTGATCGGCGTAAAGGTTGCCGAGCGTGAAGTAAAGGTACGGGGACGGCTCGCGCGCGATCAGGCTTTTCAGCCTGGATTCCGCGGCGATCGGGTCGGCGCGACCCAGCAAGCCGATCAACCCGCTCTGCGCGAGAGCGTGCCGGGGCTCGAGCTCGAGTATGCGCAAATAGTGTTTGGTGGCGTCCTCGCTGTCGCCCTCGATCGTCGCAATTGCGGCCAGGCCGAGCAGCGCGTCGATGCTCACCGGCTCGGCGCGAAGCAGCTGACCGTAAAGGTTTTTGGCCTCTGCGAGGCGGTTTGCCTGGAGCGCGGCGTAGGCGCGGGGCAACAGGGGATTCATGGTGGGCTCGGGGCTGCCGCGGCTCACGATGATTTTGTTGCGTTCTGTCGCGGCTTGCTCGGGCTCTGCTACGGCGGCTGGACGGGGCGCCGGGCGGGATGTCGGGGGCGTCGCGCGGGCGACCGGCGCAGGCTCAGCTGGTGTTCCGGTGCCGGCGGCGCTCGGCGGAAGCACCGACGCAGCCGGTAACGGAGCGGGAACGGGCGCAACGACAGGAGGTTGTGGCGCCTGGGTCAATGGGGGCAACGGCCCTCTGGGCGCGACCGGTGACTGCCGGATCAGCGGGCTGGGCTGGAAAATCTGAAGCCCGACGTAAACCGCGAACGCGATTGCGATGAGCGCGGCAATGATGACGAGGACAACCAGCGGATGACTGCGCAAATAGGCGCCGCCCCCCGCGGTTCGCGGCCGGGCTGCGGCCTGGAGCACGGTTGTCGCCTGCGCCTGCTCCCGAGCTGCGCTCGGTAACGGCTGTGCGGCTGTTGCAGGCTGGGACGGGGCCGATTTCTCCGCGGCCAGCGGTTCCAGCGACAACTCCGCATGAGCTGAATCCGCGCGCGTATCGGCGCTTGCGGCTGCCGTGGCGGGCGCTTCCTGGCGCGCATCACTGCGGTCCTTGGCGGCCTTCTCCAAGGCCTTCATCAACAGGCTCATTGCGTCGCGCCCGCGGGACTCGTCGGTGTCTGCTCGCGCTGGTTTGGCGGCCGCAGGTCCTTCGGCACCTTGCTCAGATCCGGCTTGGCCTCTGGCTGCGGCAGGAAGCGCTGGAAAAACTTGAGCTCGTCGCTATCGAGCGTCGGGTTCTTGACGATCGTGGTTCGCAGAAAAATGACGAGCTCGCTCTTGGATACCTGCTCGTCCCGAAAGGCGAACAGATCTCCGACATCGGGCACGTTGCCCAAGCCGGGGATCTGGTCGCGGTTGCGCCGCGATTCGTCCTGCATCAGACCGCCGAGCACGACGATCTGTCCGTTATTGATCTGCAGCACGGATTCCATCTCGCGCGTTTGCACCTGGGGAACCGGGTTTTGCAGGCAGTTGGTCCGGTTCTCGTCGCACAGCGTGGGATTGGGATCGTTCACGAAGGGCTGGACTGGGTTCAAACGGGTAATCGTTGGCCGCACCGTGAGCGAGACGCGGTCATCGTCGCCGACTTGGGGCGTCACACCCATCACCACCCCCACGGCTACCGTCCGGGCCGTGGTGCTGACCGTGCTCACCGACGTCGTTTGAGCCTGCGTAGTATCCGACTTGATCTCGAAATAGACGACGTTGTCCACCACCTTGAGCAGCGCCGTCTGATTGTTCAGCGCCATTAATTTCGGGCTCGACAGGACCCGGGTATTGCCAAACTGCTCCAGCAGCTTGATGGTGCCGGTGATGCTGCCGGAGCGCCGCCCGTTTTCATCGATTCCGTAGGTCGCGGAGAAAAACGGGGCGGTCGAGAGGTTGCCGCCAAGCAGCGACTGGGTGAAAGCGAAGCCACCGCTTTGCGACAGGCGCTGCCAGTCGATTCCTGCCTGGAAATCGTTGCTGAGCCGAACCTCGACTATGGACGCCTCGATGAGGACCTGGCGGTTCATCGAGGTGACGATGCTGTCGATATGCTGCTGCACCAACTGGTGCTGCTTTTCCGTCGCATTGACGGTCAGCGTTCCGGAGATCGGATTCACGACGACATCGTCCGGCAAGAGCGAGGTGCGCTGCGAGCCCCCGGTCGCGGCGATGACAGAGGACGCCAGTGTCGGCGCGCCCTGTCCGGCGCGGCTGGCTGCTTCCATCTGCTTTGCGCGCAACTCCTGCTCCTGCTTGACCAGCGCGAGGCGCTCGGCCCTGCCCTGGGCGTCGAGGCTTTGCATGCGTGTCGAGTTCAGGATCGAGCGTATGTTATCGCGCAGCTGCTCCCAGAAATCGTTGCGCGAAGTCGTGCGAACCGTGGTGCTCGAGCCTCCGCTGCCACCCGACGCCGACGCGCCGGCTCCGGCGCCGGTTCCCCCGGCGGCAGCAATCTCGCCAGTCACGCCGATCGACGACGTGGTATCGCGGATCATGTTCACGTAGCCGACGCGATACGTCTTCACGTAGGCCATATCGGGCGACACGATGATGGTGTTGCCCTCGACGCGATACCGCATGTTTACCTGCTTGGAGACGCGTTCCAGGATCGCCGGCAGCGTTTCGTTGACGGCATTCAGGCTCACCAGACCCGTGATGCCGGGGTGAATATCGATGTTCTGCTTGGTATCGCGTGCCAGTGCCAGGAGCAAATCCTTTACCGGCACTTCATTTACCACCACGGTGTAGGTTTGCGGCTTCACCTTGGGCTTCGGCGGAGGCACGAAGGTGCTGACGCGTGCCGGCGGAGGGATTGCCCTGTCGGCTTTTGCCTCCGGTTTGGGCTTGAGGATATGGCCTTCCGACTCCGGAATGTAGGGCCGATAGGCGCTGCAGCCCGCGAAGAGTGTGATGGCGACGACAAGCGGGATAAGACGCGCGTGGCCGGAGAACAGGCGCGGCCTCAAGACGTCGGCAGCAATGACCGCTGGCTCCGCGGAGCTGTGATTGCCTTCTGACACCGCTACGGATCGCATCGCGTTGTTTTTCCCCTGATCGTGCCTTCCGTTACCATCGCTGGGGCGTTGCCCGGCCAGCCTCACGACGCTTCCAGCCGAGCGAGAAACGGCCGGTTCACTTTCAGTGATTCCGGCAGTTTATCAAGCGCTTCCTGAGCCGCACGATAACTATTGAAGCTTCCGTAAAGAACAGTTAGAAACGGTTTTTTCTTCGCCAAGGTACGATACACAAAAATCTTATTCATTTCAATGAGCTTGGCGAGCTCATTAAGATGAAACTTTAAAAGTGTCGCGTCGTTGGTGCCCAGGAGCTGAATACTGATCGTTTCGCGTGCTTCGGTGGCTAGCCACTGCTTAGTGACCGCTATTCTCGTCTCAAGAATATCCAATGAATCAATCGGTTGGGAGGACGGGGCTGGTATCTCCGGAACGGTAGTTGCCTTTTGTGGGGCAGATACAACAGTCACTGGCGCTTGAGGCGAGGAGACTGCTTTGCGCTCCTCTACAGGCCCGCTTTCCGGGCGAGCGCTGGCTTTCGGCGCCGGTTCAGCCTTGGCAGCCGGTTTGCGCTCGGCCCCCTGCGCCGGCTTCAGTTCCGGCTCTGCGGGCATGGATGCCATTGCGACGCTCGGCGCCGGTTTGTCCGCGTCCGGTGGCGGCCGCGACGCGGTTTCTTTCTGCGAATCGGCCCCGGGTTTTTGATCGCCGACGGTTGCCGTGGTCGAGGTTGGCCTGGTTGGTGTACTCGTTGGGGGGAGGTGCGCCGTTTCCGCTCGAGGTTCTGCCTTCTTCTCAACGGCGGCGGCGGGATCTTGCGCTTCTGCTATCGCATTAATGGTGGTGACGGTGCCCTGGAGGGCGGCGTAAATTCCCACACCGACAGCGGCGCCCGTCGCGAGCAAGGCGAGACCCCAGAGCGGGCGGAACTCGAAACGCGGGCTCGGCGCCGCGCTGAACTCGCTGTCGCGCACCGCGGCCTCGACGTGCTTGCGCTTGATCGTGTGGGTGTTTTCCGAGAACGCCGCGAGTAACGCCTTGTCGGCGATCAAATTGACGCGGCGCGTGAGTCCCTGCGCTGCACGGGCAATGGCTTTCACCACCGGATCGGAAAAGAGCTCGGGGCCGTGGTAGCCCGCCGCGCGCATCCGGAACATCAGGTACTCGCGGGTCTCGGCCAGCGAAAGCGGTTCGAGCCGGAAGCTGTGGGTAATGCGTTCGCGCAATTGACGGATATGCGTCTGGCGCAGGTTCTCGTCGAGCTCGGGTTGCCCAAAGAGCACAATCTGGAGCAGTTTGTCGTTTTTTGTCTCGAGGTTGGAGAGCAGGCGGATCTCCTCGAGGCTCGCCAGCGGCATGCTTTGCGATTCTTCCACGAATACCACGACCCGCTTGCGCTCGGCGTGACGCTTGAGCAGGTAATCCTGCAGCGCATGCATCACTTCCAGTCGCGACGCGTCGCGCGGGACCCCGAGCTGCAGCTCGAATGCGATCGCATGCAGAATCTCTTCGGGGGAGACGCTCGGATTGGCGATATAGACGTTTTCGATGTGGGCGGGAAGCCGCGCCTGCAGCATGTGGCACAGCATGGTCTTTCCGCTGCCCACTTCCCCCGTCACCTTGACGATGCCCTCGCCCTGGCTGATTGCATAGATGAGCGCCTCCAGGACCGGCCCGCGATTGCTGCCGCTGAAGAAAAACTCGGTGTTGGGGGTAATCTTGAACGGCGGCTGATTTAATCCGAAATGGCTGTAGTACATTGCCTGATCTCCGGCCGTTTCCGTCAGCTTTCCGGCACGGCTTGTATCTACTTGGAAGCGGGCCGCGCTGCTTTCGCCGTCTCGCCGCCGCTGTCGGCGTAATTCTGCATTCTGCTGTAGAGCGTGGTGCGATGAATTCCGAGCAGCTTGGCGGCCTGCGTAAGATTGCCCTGCGTAATCATCAGCGCGGCCTCGATGTAGCCGCGCTCCCACTGGCCGATCGTATGGTCGAGGTTGAAGCCCTTCTGCATTTGCAGGTGGCGCTTCGCCGCTTCCAGCACGGACTTGAAGTCCTGGCCTACCGCCAGCCCCGGCAGCTCAATGTCGAGGCTTTCCATGTCGAGCTCCGCCTGCAGCTGTTCTGCGTTGACCTTTTGGCCGCTGTACTTGGTGGTCAGGCGGATCGCGATATTCCTGAGCTCTCGAACGTTTCCCGGAAAGCTGTAGTCAAGCCATATCCCCAGCGCGTTCGTGTCGAGCTCGAACGGGTCGACCCGCGCCTGGTGAGCATAGAAGTCCCGGAAATGATCGAGCAGGATGCGCTTGTCCTCGCCCAAATCCCGCAGGGCCGGCACGCCGATGGTAAAGACAGACAGGCGATGATAGAGATCGGCGCGGAAGCGGCCCGCCCGGATCTCCTGACGCATGTCGCGGTTGGTCGCAGCCACCACGCGAGCGTTGGATACCCGGCTCTGGGTTTCACCCACGCGCTGGTATTCGCCGTTTTCCAGCACCCGCAACAGTTTCGCCTGCAGCTCGAGCGGGAGCTCGCCTATTTCGTCGAGGAATAACGTGGAGTCCTTCGCGTCCTCGAAATAGCCAGAACGAGAAGTGGTTGCGCCGGTGAAGGCGCCCTTGGCGTAGCCGAACAGCGTTGGTTCCACCAGCGTGGGAGATATGGCGGCGCAGTTCAGTGCGAGGAACGGGCGCGCTGCGCGCTGGCTCATGTGATGCAGCGAACTCGCCACGAGCTCCTTGCCGCTGCCGGATTCACCCTCGATCAGGACCGGGAACGGCGCGTTGGCGAACTGCGCAATCTGTTGCCGCAGCTTGTCGATGAGCAGGCTCTTGCCCAACAGACCGCTCTCGTCGGCTGCGCCGAGCTCGGCGTCGCGGATTTCAAGCGCGCGCAACAGCAGGCTCTTGAGGGCCTCCGGCTCGCACGGCTTGGCAACGAATTCGATCGCGCCGAGCGTGCGCGCGTGACGCGCATTGGTCTCATCGCTCTGCCCCGAGAGCACGACGATCTTAATCCCGGGGGAATGGGCGATGAGCTCGCTGATCAGCCGGAATCCCTCGTCGGGACGATGCGGCGTTGGCGGCAGACCGAGATCGATCAGCGCGAGTTGCGGCGGACGGTCGACCTGGCGCAGCAGGCTTTTGACACGCTCGCGGGAGTCGGCGACGTATACGGTGAAGTCCCGCCCCAGCACGAAATTGAGCGTGTCCGTGATCAGCGGATCGTCGTCGACGATCAGCAGATCGGGCTTGCTTGATTTCTGTTCCTTCACGGCTTGCCCCCGGTTAAGCTAACGCTATTGTATCGCAAAGGCTTTTCCAGAGCCGGTCCGGCGCCTTTCATGAAGCAATGCAGGCCAGGAATGCCTGCTCCAGATTGCCCTTCCCGAAGCGTTGCGCGAGCTCTTCCGGGCTGCCCGCGAAGCGCAGCCGGCCGCCGTGGAGCACGGCCATGCGGTCGCACATTTCGGCAATATCCGCCAGCGCGTGGGAGGTAAAGAACACCGTACGGTTGGACTGCCTCAGCGCGCGCAAAGCCTGCTTGAGGAGCGCTCGCGCCTTCGGGTCCAGACCGCCAGTGGGCTCGTCGAGAACATAAAGGTCCTTGCCGGACAGCAGGCACGCAGCGAGCCCCAGTTTCTGCGTCATTCCCTTGGAATAAGTGCGCGCCGCCTTTCCGAGCGCCGCCGGATCGAGGTCGAGCCCCACGAAGACCTGCTCGACCTCTCGGTCCTCGTACGGCTTGCCGTAGAGCTTGAGCATGTATTGGATGAAATCGCGCCCGGTCAGAAAATGCGGTGGATTGAAGCGCTCGGGCAAGAACGCGAGCCGGCTGCGGGCGGCGGTAACGCGGTGCTCCGCCCCGAAGATCCGGATTGCGCCGCCATCGGTGTTGCAGAAATCGAGCAGACACTTGATCAATGTCGTCTTGCCCGCTCCGTTTACCCCGACCAGCCCGAAGAACTCGCCGCGCGCCACCTCGAGCGTGAAATCGCTCAATGCCGCGACCTCACCGAAGCGCTTGCTGACCTGCTCGAAGTGCAATGCGGCGTCGCCCATTCAGTAACATTTCGCGGAGTGGAGTGCAGCTTACGGTATCCCAAAGCCCCGCCCATCACAACTTGGCGGGGGCCGGCGAAGCCGGGCCTGGCTGCAGGAAGAAAGACCCGGCGCAAAGAGCATTCGTGACGCTTTGTCCCGTGCAGATGCGACGCCTGATCCTGCAGGCACGGCTGGACCGGTGGGCTTTCGATCGACCCGGTGCATTGATGTGAAAACTCCGGAGGGTGCGCAACGCCCGCGTGGTGTGAACGGTTTGCGCGGTTGTTCCCGCTAGGCGTTCGGCCCAGGATGAAGTGGGGCCGCAACCGCAAGCGCTCCGGAAATTCGAGCTCCAGCACACGCGCTAAAGGGCAACGGCGATCCCGCAGAACAAATACGAAGCGCGTGCAAGCGATGGGCCGCGGAAGGGACGCGTTGTGATGCCAGCGGGTCACACGAACTCCAACCGGCGCGCGCCGCGTTGTTCGGGCGCAACGATGTGGTTTAGAATTGGCCCCTTTTAAGCGCGTGCCCCGGGATGGAAAATCTGGTTGAAATCAAGGACGTCAACTTCTCGTACGACGTTCGTCCGGTGCTCAAGGGCATCAACATGACCGTGCCCCGAGGCAAGGTCGTGAGCATCATGGGGTTGAGCGGCTGCGGCAAGACCACGCTGCTGCGGTTGATCGGCGGCGCGCTGCAGCCGACAAAAGGGGAAGTGCGGGTCGCCGGCCGCCTGATGAGCGAGCTGGATCAGCAGGGCCTCTACGAGATGCGCCGCAAGATGGGTATGCTGTTCCAGTTTGGCGCGCTATTCACGGACCTCTCGGCCTACGACAACGTCGCCTTCCAGATTCGAGAGCACACCGAGCTACCCGAGAGCATGATCCACGACCTGGTGATGATGAAGCTCAACGCGGTGGGCCTGCGCGGTGCGCAGCACATGATGCCTTCGGAGCTCTCTGGCGGGATGGCCCGCCGGGTTGCGCTGGCACGGGCCGTGGCGCTCGATCCGATGCTCATCATGTACGATGAGCCGTTCACTGGGCTCGATCCGATTTCAATGGGCGTGATCAGCGAACTCATTCGCCAACTCAATGATGCGCTGGGCGCGACCTCGATCGTCGTGACGCATGACGTCCAGGAAACGCTGAAGATCGTCGACTACGTCTACTTCATGTCCGATGGCGCGGTCGTAACCGCGGGGACACCGGACGACATTCGTGGATCCGATGCGCCATTTGTTCATCAATTTGTCTGGGGCGAGATGGACGGGCCGCTTCCATTCCATTACCCCGGATCCGAGTACGCGGCAGACCTCGAGCTGGAGGGCGCGCGTGCCTGAGCGGCTCGCCAGCAGCCTGCGCGGCATCGGTCACCAGGTGGTCAACGGGGTCTGGCGCCTCGGTTATGCAAGCCGCTTCTTCCTGCTGACGCTGCTGCGCTCGGCGACCAGCTTCCGCCGCTTCGGTCTGACCGTGCGGGAGATTTATTTCACGGGTGTTCTCTCGCTCATCATCATTATCGTGTCCGGCCTGTTCGTCGGCATGGTTCTTGGCTTGCAGGGCTACGAGACACTGCAGAAGTACGGCTCGTCAGAGGCTGTCGGCACGCTTGTTGCGCTGTCGCTCACGCGCGAGCTGGGGCCAGTGGTGGCGGCGCTTCTGTTTGCGAGCCGCGCCGGGTCGGCGATGACGGCAGAAATCGGTCTCATGAAGGCGACCGAGCAGATCTCCGCGATGGAGATGATGGCCGTCGACCCCATCGCGCGCGTCATCGGGCCGCGTTTCTGGGGCGGCGTGATCTCGATGCCGCTGCTGGCAGCGATGTTCAGCGCGGTGGGCGTATTCGGCGGCTACCTCATCACGGTGGTCGTCATCGGCGTTGACGCGGGCGCGTTCTGGTCGCAGATGCAAAGCACAGTGGATTTCAGGCAGGACATCGTGAACGGCGTGATCAAGA
>LJTT01000124.1 GCA_001303585.1 Betaproteobacteria bacterium SG8_41 | reverse complement strand
CTTCCAGACGAACCAGCGCGCCCTCGACCGCGCCCGGCTGACCGCCAAGGCCGACTACCAGCGACTGCTCGCTGCCTCCGCACGGCGCGCGGGCGTCACCAGCGCCGCCACACCGTCCCCATGAGCCTGCCCGAGATCGCCATCCGCCGGCCAGTATTCGCCTGGATGCTCATGGCGGCACTGGTCATCTTCGGCCTCATCTCCGCCTCGCGCATGGGAGTGAGCCAGTTGCCCGATGTCGATTTCCCGGTAGTCACCATCAAAGTCAACTACACTGGCGCCGCCCCCGAGATCGTCGAGACGAACGTGGTCGACCTGATCGAGGATTCGGTCATGACCGTCGAGGGCGTGCGCAGTGTCTCCTCGACGTCACAATATGGCGCGGCAACCATCACGGTCGAATTTGAACTCGGCCGAAACATTGCCGACGCGCTGCGCGAGGTGCAGACCAAGGTCGCAGCCGCACAACGCTACCTGCCATCGGATATCGAACCACCAGTCATCAGCAAGACCAATCCCGAGGATCAACCGATCCTGTGGATGTCCCTCACGAGCGATCGCCACAGCCCGCGCGAGCTTATGCGCTACATCAAGGACATCCTGAAGGACCGCTTTTCCTCGGTGAGCGGCGTGGGCGAGATCGCCTTCGGTGGCTACGTCGAGCCCAACCTGCGCGTGTGGGTATCGGCCACCGCGCTCAACCGCTACGAACTGGCGGTTACCGACATCCTGAACGCGATCCGCGCAGAGCACTCGGAACTTCCCGCCGGGCAGATCGCAACCGGCCCTACGGAATTTGACGTACGTACCCTCGGGGAAGCCAAGACGACCGAGGAATTCGAGCGCATCGTCGTCAACCAGCGTGGCAACCAGCCGGTTTACTCGCGCATCATGCTGAAGGAAGTCGCGAAGATCGAAGACGGCCTCGACGACATCCGGCGCATCTCTCGCGCCAACGGCGTGCGCGCCGTCGGTCTCGGCATTCGCAAACAGCGCGGCTCCAACACCGTAGCGGTCGCGCATGCCGTGAAGGCGCGCATGGCCGAAGTCGCCACGCGCCTGCCGGAGGGGATGAAGATCGATGTCAACTTCGACACCACCCAGTTCATTGAGGATTCAGTAAACGAATTCGAGTTCGCGCTGGTCATGTCGGCCATGGTCACGGCGCTGGTTTGCTGGCTGTTCCTGGGCAGCTGGACAGCAACGCTTAATGTGATTCTCGCGATCCCGACCTCGATCATTGGCACCTTCATGGTGCTCTATTTCTTTGGCTTTACGCTCAATACCTTCACGCTGCTCGGCTTGAGCCTCGCGATTGGCATCGTGGTGGATGATGCCATCATGGTGCTCGAGAATATCGTCCGCCACCGCGAGATGGGTCAGGGTCGCGTGGAAGCGGCATTGAACGGCACCCGCCAGATCACTTTCGCCGCGCTCGCGGCAACGCTCGCCGTGGTGGCGATCTTCCTGCCCGTGGCCTTCATGAGCGGCGTGATCGGCTACTTCTTCTTCCAGTTCGGTATCACCATGACAGCCGCAGTGATGCTGTCACTGCTCGAGGCGTTGACGCTCACCTCGATGCGCTCAGCCCAGTTCGTCGAGGCCGGCAACCGTACGACGCGCATCGGGCGGGCCGCCGATACAACCTTCCAGTTCCTCGCCAGAACCTACAGCAAGGGACTGAATCTCTCGCTGCGCCATCCTTGGCTCACCATCGGGGGATCGATGGTGTTCTTCGCCGGTTCCTTTGCCGCATTCCATTTCGTCAACAAGGAATTCATGCCGGTACAGGACCAGAGCATGTTCATTGTGCGCGCCCAAACGCCGATTGAATCGTCGATGGAGTACACCGACTCGGTGGCCCGCAAGGCCGAGAACTTTCTCATTGCGCGGCCCGAAGTCCGGCGCACCTATTCGGCCGTGGGTGGGTTCGGCACCGGCGGACAGGCCAACCTGTTCAACCTGTTTGTGAGCATGAAACCCAAGGGCAGCCGCGGCGTCGACCCTGAACGCGGTCACGAGCTGAGCCAACAGGAACTTATGGACGTGACGCGCAAGGCGCTGCGCAAACTCGGGCTACGCGTCTCCGTACAAGACCTCTCGCAGCGCGGGTTCACCGCCTCACGCGGCTTCCCGATCGAATTCGCTATCCAGGGGCGAGATTGGGACAAACTCGCCGAGTACTCCGATAAGATCATTGAAAAGCTCAACGCCACCGGCCTTGTCACCGATACCGACAGTGACTACCTGCTCGGCAAACCCGAGCTTCAGGTCATCCCCGACCGGGTGCGCGCTGCCGAGCGCGGGGTCAGCATCCAGGCGATCTCCCAGACCATCAGCGCGATGGTCGGCGGTGTGGTGGCCGCGCAGTATTCTTCTGGTGGCCACCGCTACGACGTGCGCGTGCGTCTGCGCGATGAGGACCTCACGCGCAAGGACCAGTTCAAACAGCTCTACGTGCGCAACAATCGCGGCGAGCTGATCAAGCTGACCGAGCTGGTCCAGATCCGCGAGGCCCGAAGCCTCGCACAGATCAACCGCAACGATCGCGAGCGTGCCATCAAGATCTTCGCGAACGTAAAGACGGGAAAATCGCAGCAGGAAGCGCTGGAGCGGGCTCGGGCGATCGCCCGCGAGGTCATGCCGCCCGAAATCCGCGTGCGCTTTGTCGGCGGGTCCCAGGCGTTCCAGGAATCCTTTGCGAGCTTGTGGTTTGTGCTGTTCCTCGGCGTGGTCGTCGCCTACATGGTGCTCGCTTCGCAGTTCAACAGTTTCGTGCACCCGTTCACGGTCCTCATGGCCCTGCCGTTCAGTGCGTCTGGCGCGTTTCTCACGCTGCTCGCATTCGGGCACTCGATCAACATCTTCAGCTTCATTGGCCTGATCCTGCTGATGGGTATTGTGAAGAAAAACTCAATCTTGCTGGTCGACTTCACGAACCAGGTGCGGGCACGCGGTGAGACCTCAATCCGCGCCGCCCTGCTCGAGGCCTGCCCAATAAGACTGCGGCCGATTCTCATGACGTCGTTTGCGACCATCGCGGCAGCACTGCCACTTGCGCTTGCCGTTGGACCCGGCGCCGAACTGCGGTCCCCGATGGCCATGGCGGTGATCGGCGGCGTACTGGTCTCCACGCTGCTCACGCTTTTCGTCGTGCCGTGCGTCTACGAACTCCTGGCCGGTCTCGAGCGACAGGGGCACCAGCCGGTCCCGAACGAACCGGAGTCAGCGCTACCGCAGCCGACGCTCGGCGATCGTGCCCGCTCCGGCACGGGAAGCGTTTCCCTGGCACCGCACGAAAGACGGAAACGCTGAGGCGAAGGTTCGCGCAGGATAGTTGGGACGGGTGAGCGAGACGACGCGCCCGCCGCGGGGGAACATCAGCGAGGCCTTCAGGCCTCCCCGTGTTTGGTTTCCACCAGAATCCCGATTTCCTTGAGAAACGGCGTTGGCAGCACGCCGCCGGCACTTACGATCACGGCATCGTTTTTCAGTGTCAGATTCTTTCCTTGCTGATCGACGACGACCCGATCGGCGTCAATGCGCTTGACGTTTGAATTGAGCAGCACCGCCACCCGCTTTCCTGCCTCGGCGGCCTGCAGCCGCTCGCGATTCTTCTGCTTCACGCGACCGAAGGCGTCGCCGCGATACGAGAGCGTAACCTTAGCCCCCGACTCATCTGCCATGGCGAGCGCCGCCTCGAGCGCGCTGTCGCCGCCGCCGACTACCAGCACGTGTTGCCCGCGATATTGCTCGGGGTCGATCAGGCGGTAGACCACCTTCGACTGCTCTTCACCGGGCACATCAAGCTTGCGCGGCGTACCGCGACGTCCGATTGCGAGCAGCACACAGCGCGTGCGGTATTCCTGCTTCGCTGTCCGGACGACAAAGCCCTTGCCGTCCGGCCGGATCGCTTCCATGCGCTCCGAGAAATTGACCTTGAGCCCGGTTTTCCCGAGAACGCCCTGCCAGAACTCGAGCAGCTTTTCCTTGCTGATTTCCCCCATCCTGACCTTGCCGATGATGGGCAATTGCACCGGAGCCGTCATCACGATCTTGTTCCGTGGATAGTGGTACACAGTGCCGCCGAATGCGTCCTCCTGCTCGACCGTGACGAATCGCAGCTTCTTTTCCAGTGCCCCGAGCGAGGCGGCCAGCCCCGCCGGTCCCGCCCCCACGATCACGACGTCGTAGGGAAAGGCACCATCGCGACGCTTGGCGATCTGCTCGATGGCCTGTCTGCCCTGGTCTACTGCCTTGCGGATCAACCCCATCCCGCCGAGCTCGCCGGCGATGAATATCCCGCGCACGTTCGTCTCGAAATGCGAATCGACCTGGGGAATGTCCATGCCGCGCTTGGCGGTTCCGAATACGAGCGCAATGGCATCGTGAGGACACGCGACTTTGCAGGCACCATGGCCAATACACTTGGCCGGGTCCACCAGGCGCGCCTTGCCGCCAATGATGCCGATGGCCTGTTCCGGGCAGGCACTGACACAAGCCTTCGAGCCGAGGCAGCGCTTGGGATCGATCACAGGATGCAGGGATGCTGGTTCGGTCAACCCGGACTCGACGGCACCCTTCCATGTGGCGACATGCTTTGCCTCGTGCCGGCGATGCCGACGGACATACCAGATCATTACCGCGATTAACGGCACGAGATACAGCGCGATCAGGAACGCGTCCGAGCGCAGCAGATTCATTGAGGCCTAGGTCCCGAAGAAGTTAGCGCAAAAAGCATAGCACCGGCTGAAACCTCACCGTCCCCGCCCAGCGCGCGATGCCGGCTCGGGCACGGCCGGAACGCCTCCAATTTCCGTGGAAAGGCATACAAGTCACGCCGCCCATCCGCTGGCCTATGCTTTCCGGCTGGAAGTCCCTGCAGCATTAGTGGAATAGGCCATAAATTACCTTTAAAGGTGGCACGAGCACGATTATTGCTTGGCTATCAACAGGGACCAGACCACGTCCGGCAGACCGTGCCGCCGACCCAACCTCGTATTCAAGAAGAACAACGCCAAGATGACCCATTTACAGACCTATGAACGACGCCCAGCAGCCGCGGCCAGCCCGTCCGAAAGCGCGAACCCGCCCGCGCGCCGTCCTGCATACGTGCTTCCTCTCGTCATCGGAATGGTCGTCCTCGGGATAGGATCCACCCGCGGCTACTACACGCCGGGGTCGGATTTCGGTTACTACATGGGAGTCGTGGGTGGCGTCATGATGCTGGCGCTGCTCCTCTACCCCCTGCGCAAGCATGTGCGCTTCCTACAATCTGCCGGCAGCATTCGCTACTGGTTCCGGCTGCACATGATGTTTGGAGTCGTCGGGCCGCTGCTCATTCTCTATCACTCCACTTTCACGATCGGCTCACTCAACGCCGGCGTCGCAATGGCATGCATGCTGCTCGTCGCCGG
>LJTT01000123.1 GCA_001303585.1 Betaproteobacteria bacterium SG8_41 | reverse complement strand
CCGGCGAGCCCGCGCCAGCGCCTGCCGCGCCCGGCGTGAAGGTATCGACGCCCTACATCGAGTTCGTGCCGAAGAACCTGCCGAAGCAGGCGCAGGCAAAACGCTGATCACTCGCCATCGCGGAGGCGGCCATGCTCTACAAGACACTTCTACTGCTTCATATGTTCGGACTCACCGTCGGCGCCGGCACGGGCTTCTTCATCGCCGCGGTCGGGCGGCATGCGGCGCGCAACATGGAGCAGGCTGAAGCGCGCACGCTGATTCCCGGCATCAATGGCGCGATCTCGAAGGTCGGCAGCGTCGGACTCGCGCTGTTGCTCGTCTCCGGCGTCGGGCTCGCGTTGGTCATGGGCCCGGCGGCGCTCAATGCGGCGTTCCAGATAAAAATGGCGCTCGTGGCGATGATCATTGCTTTCGTCGGCACCATGCATTACCTCGCTGCCCGCACCCGCCGCGCGGGTGATGTGCAGGCGGCGCAGATGATGAGAAAGCTCGGTCCGCTCGGGCCGCTACTGGCAGTGGCAACGCTCATCGCGGCGGTGATGGCGTTTCACTAGATCTGAATCGGTAGCGCAGAGGCGTTGTGACGCAGTCAGTGAAAGTTTCTCTCGAACGAAGATGCGGGCAACGAACGACCCCTCACTCAAACACCACCGGACTCTGGGGATGAGTGTTGATGTGGACCCGAAAAATATCCGGCCGTGCGTAGTGGCCGGCGACATCCAGCACCCGACGCGCCTGGCTCACCTGGCTGATGTCCATATCGGCCACCAGGATGCCCTTCTTCTGGCGCAGTGGGCCCGCCACGATTTCTCCGCCGGGCGCGATGATGACGGAGTCACCGGGATTCACCCATTCCTTCGGATCAGGGTAGAGCTTTTCCCGCTCCGGCAAATCGGCCGGTATGTCTCCCGCTTCAAGGACGACGCCGCTCCCGACCACCCAGCAGCGGCCCTCGCGGGCGATGTGCTGCAAGGTGCCGATCCAGCCATCACCGCTGTCGTAGGTCGGCGCAATATAAAGATCGACCCCCTGCGCATATAAGGCATAGCGCGCGAGTGGCATGTAGTTTTCCCAGCACACCAGGGTTCCGATCCGGCCGGCGGGCGTATCGATTACTTTCAAACCGGTTGCGTCGCCAAACCCCCAGACCATGCGCTCCGGATTGGTCGGCATCAGCTTGCGATGACGATTGAGGATCTGTCCGTCCGCGCCAATGGTCACGACAGTGTTGTAGAGCGTGGTGCGACTCAGATTGTGATCCCGCTCGTGCATCCCGCAGACGACCGTTACACCGTGGCGTTTGGCCGCCTGCATCAGCGGATCCAGATGCGAGGCACCGAGGTCAACGGCGTTGTCAAGCAGACGACCATGAAGGGCCTCGTTCACTCCCCAGTCGCTGCCGGGACGCAGGCGCCAGATCCATGCGGGATAGCCCGGGATGAATGCCTCCGGAAAGACGATGAGCTCCGCACCATCCGCTGCGGCCTTCCCGATCAACCCGGCGGCCTTCTGGATGCTGCGCTCGCGATCAAGCAGCACCGGCGATTCCTGGACAATTGCGACTCGTGGCATGCCATCCTCCCCGATATATGTTCACCTAGCGTGATGACTGCTCTGGCATGACCTCTCCCGAACCACCGGCCTCGCCGGGCAGATCCCGGAACTTTGTTACCCCGTCAGCCATCGGCAGCACGGTTTCCTGATAGTGCACGTGGACACCGGGCTTGAAAGGAAAGTCGGGTATGACCGCCGCATAGATATCGATCAGTTCCATCTCCGGGTGGTCGGCGAACAGATGCCCGCCGCAAACGGTGCACCAATGGTGATGGCATTTCGGTGAACTCTCGAACTTACCGACGTGCTCGGCACCGTGGGTGACCTTCATGCGCTCGGGCTTCCACAGGGTAAAGGCGTTCACCGGGCCAGCCGACCAGCGGCGACAGGAATCGCAATGGCAAAACCCCATGCCCTCCGGCTCCCCGGTGACCGCGAGCTTCACCGCACCGCAGAAACAGCTGCCCGTATATGTTTTCTGCTGACTCATGTTGCACCCCCGTTTGGTCATGTGTGGTTGCAAACAGCCGCCGGGCCACCCCGGAATCGCGCGTGTCGCGGCTCGGCTTCGGAGCCAAGATTAGGGTGTGCAGAAAACAGTAACCATTCCCAAATTCGGAACTTATAATGTGCAAATATGCACGGGTGAGAAAACCGCATGAATTGGGACGATTTGCGGATCTTTCTGGCGATTGCACGCATGGGTTCGGTCTCGGGGGCCGGGCGACACCTCGACGTCCAGCACTCGACCGTGTCGCGCCGCCTCAAGCAGCTCGAGCAGGATCTGGGTGTGCGGCTGCTCGAGCGCAAACGCTCGGGCTATGAACTCACGCCCGCCGGCGAGGACCTGAAGGTGATTGCACTGCGCATGGAGCGCGAAATGCTGCTCATCGATGGCACCCTGCAAGGCCAGGACCGGCAGCTGGCGGGATCGCTGCGCGTCACCGCGGTCAACATCATGGCGAGCTCATTCCTCGCACCAATCTTCAGCCGCTTCAGTAAGGCCTATCCGGAAATCAAACTGCAGGTCCTCGTCTCCAATTCGGATGTCAGCCTGGTGGGGCGCGAGGCCGATGCGGCGATTCGTGTTACCAACGCGCCGTCCGAAACCCTGATCGGCAAGAAGATTGCCCGCATCGCTTCCACCGTCTACGGGGGTCGCCGCTATCTCGCCGCATTGCGCAAGAAGAGTGCGCCGCCCGCCTGGATCGGCATGACCTGCTGTGATTTTCACCGTCAGTGGACGAAGAAGCTCGCCGGCGGCGAGAGCTACCCGATTTCGGTCGATGATCCGAACGTAACCCAACAGATGCTGAAACAGGGCGCGGGCCTCGCGATCCTGCCCTGCTACCTCGCGGATCCCGACCCGGAGCTGGAACGCTATGCCGATCCGGTCCCGGAAATGGACACGGAGCTGTGGTTCCTGCTGCACCGTGACCTCAAGCGCACCGAGCGCCTGCGCGTCTTTCGTGACTTTGTCGCGCAGGAAATCGCCGAGGTACGAGATCTGCTCGAAGGAAGCCGTTACTGAGCACGCAGGTTCGACCGGCCGCACTGCGTTGCGGGGGACCGACCCTGTGCTCTATCGCTCCCGTGCCGGCGCTGGCAGGCGGAATTTCTTTCGATACTCGGTCGGCCGTAGTTGGGTCAGGCGCTTGAACAGCCGGCGGAAAAATGCGATGTCTTCATAGCCCACACGCCAGCTGATTTGATCGATCGGCAAGTCGCCGGTTTCGAGCAGCGTCTTCGCCCGGTCGACGCGGATTTGCTGCACGTAGGCGACCGGCGTTAACCCCGTGGCCTGCTTGAATCGGCGATTGAACGTTCGTGATGCCAGGCCGGATTGCTGCTCGAGTGCCTCGACGGCATTCGGGTGGCTGTAGTGGTTACCGAGCCATTCCTGCGCCTGGCGCACTACAGCATCGCCGTGCTGCAAGTTCTCTCGAAACGCCATGTACGGCAGCTGGCCGTCGGTGTGCCACTGCAGCAGGAAGAACTTCGCCGTTTTCAGCGCGACCTCTTTTCCAACGAAGCGGCTGATGACGTAGAGCAAGAGGTCATACCACGTCGCGTGGCTGCCGGAGGTGACAATCCGGCCATCGCGACCCGACACCACCAGCACCTTCTCGCCGCGGATACGCACCTTCGGGTAGTGCCGGTGCAGTGAATCCACGTACGCCCAATGGGTGGTCACGGTTTCGCCATCGAGCAGGCCGGTGTCGGCGATGAGCAGCGTGCCGGTGCATGCCGCACAGATCATCGCGCCGTCGCGATAGCGCTCGGCGATCCAGGCTTTAAGTTCCGCATGGCGGCCGACGAAAGTCTCGTCCGGGCCAAGCCACAGAGAGGGGACGAAAATCACATCCGTCCTGGCCACCTGCGCAAGCGTCGCATGCGGTTCAACCGACCAGCTCTCCGCGATCTTCATCGGGCCCGGCCGCTCGCTCACGATCTGCGCCTGAAACTGCGGTTCGGGCCGGCTGCGCTCGATGATCTGGTTCCAAGCCGTTCCAACCGAAGCCACGAGCTCAAACGCGCCGATCAGCGATGCTCCGCACTCGGGAATGGCAACGAGACTGATGTGGATCATTGCGCAGGCGATTTGGCAGAAAAGCCCCGGTCTTGGGCATTTTGCCCCTGATCATCCGGGCTTGCCAAATTCATAGTGGGCTCCGACGCGAAGGGCGAACCTCGCCGGACGCGGCACTCACCATCCACCTTAATCAAGGAGAACAGCCATGTTGAATCAAGCGATCGAAACACCGGACCAGTACCTGAACGGACTCAACGTCACCGCCTACGACAAGATCGTCGCTGCCGTGCGCGACGAGCCCCGGCTCGCGAAGTTCCAGTTTCGCGCCACCAATCGCTGGCACGGCGGCGGACTCAACCAGACAACCATTAGAAACTTCCACGGCGGCGGCGAAGAGCAGGGCGTGGACAGCCGGCATTTCACCGTCGATACCGGCGAGCCGCCGGTATTACTCGGGGATGACGAAGCGCCCAACCCGGCCGAGTACCTGCTTCACGCGCTCACCGCCTGTCTGACCAGCGCCATTGTCTACAAGGCGGCAGCGCGCGGGATCAAGATCGAATCCATCGAATCCTCGATCGAGGGGGACATGGACGCGCACAACTTCCTTGAACTCAGCGAAGCACAACGCACCGGATATCAGCAGATCCGCGCGCGCTTCAAGGTGAAGGCCGATGCCTCGCTGGAAACGCTCAAGGAGCTGGCGGCGTTCTCGCCGATCTACGACAC
Source organism: Betaproteobacteria bacterium SG8_41 (assembly GCA_001303585.1). Taxonomy (GTDB): domain Bacteria; phylum Pseudomonadota; class Gammaproteobacteria; order Burkholderiales; family SG8-41; genus SG8-41. Next base: position 599 of record LJTT01000123.1, on the reverse strand, counting down.
CATCGTGCACGGCACGCCGGTGTCGGTGGAAATCGAGCTGGCCTGAACCGGACCGGTGGCGGGGTCGCGCCGACGTGGCGCGACCCCGTCCATTTTTCAAACGCTCAGGAGCCTGTCATGAAACGATATCTGATCGAGATCCCCCACGAGGCCGAGCGCATCGCCTGCTATCGTGCGATTCACGTTTTCCTCGCGAGCGGTTCGCACTTCCTCACGCGTTGCGACTGGGGCTGCAAGGACGGCATCCACAAGGCGTGGATGACTGTCGAGGCCGAGTCGCGCGAAGCCGCGCGGAGAATTATCCCGCCGGCGTTTCGCAACCAGGCGCGGGTCGTGGAGCTGCAGCAATTTTCGATGGAAGAGGTTGAAACGGCCCTGTCGCAGCACGTCGCCTAGCGGATGCCGGCGCGAAAGAATGACCGGGTTCGCCCACACCTTGCGGGCTGCGACCGGCACGACCTGCCTTCACGCATCTGCGATCGGAGCCGCAAGCGAGCGCCGTAACGCGCCGAAGCGTTTGCGGTACTGCGCCGGCGTGAGATTCACCTTGCGCCGGAACAACCGGCCGAAAAAACTGGCGTCCTGATAGCCCACTTCAT
>LJTT01000122.1 GCA_001303585.1 Betaproteobacteria bacterium SG8_41 | reverse complement strand
GGCCTTGAAACTGCCGGCCTTTAGCCCCATTTCCACAATAACTTAAGGCTTATTTTTTCCGTTCGAGGAACCGCAACATGGGCAAGATTATCGGTATTGACCTGGGCACCACCAATTCCTGCGTGGCGATCATGGAGGGCGGCAAGGCCCGGGTGGTCGAAAACAGCGAAGGTGACCGTACGACGCCATCGGTGGTGGCGTTCGCTGACGATGATCAGGTGCTGATCGGCCAGTCGGCAAAGCGGCAGGCAATTACCAATCCCCAAAATACCCTCTATGCCGTCAAGCGTCTGATCGGCCGCAAATTCGACGAGGAGGTGGTGCAGCGCGATGTGAAGCTCGTGCCGTACAAGATCGTCAAGGCCAAGAATGGGGACGCTTGGGTCGAGGCCCAGGGCAAGCCAATGGCGCCACCCGAAATTTCGGCGCGCGTGTTGCAGAAGATGAAGAAGACCGCCGAGGACTATCTCGGCGAGGCGGTGACGGAGGCTGTGATTACCGTTCCGGCCTATTTCAATGACTCCCAGCGCCAGGCAACCAAGGATGCCGGCAAGATCGCGGGTCTCGAGGTCAAGCGCATCATCAATGAGCCGACCGCGGCTGCGCTCGCCTATGGCATGGACAAGAAGCCGGGCGATTCCAAGATTGCTGTATACGATCTGGGTGGTGGCACGTTCGATATTTCCATCATCGAGATTGCCGAGGTGGACGGCGAGCATCAATTCGAGGTGCTCTCGACCAACGGTGACACCTTTCTCGGTGGCGAGGACTTTGACAAGCGCGTCATCGATTACCTGGCTGACGAATTCAAGAAGGACCAGGGCATTGACCTGCGCGGCGACCCGCTGGCCATGCAGCGTCTGAAGGACGCGGCCGAGAAGGCCAAGATCGAGTTGTCCTCGAACCAGCAGACCGACGTGAATCTGCCGTACGTTACGGCCGACGCCAAAGGTCCGAAGCATCTCAACGTCAAGCTCACCCGCGCCAAGCTTGAGGCGCTGGTCGAAGATCTCATCCAGAAGACCATCGAGCCGTGCCGCGTCGCACTCAAGGACGCTGGCCACAAGGCTTCCGACATTAACGATGTGATTCTGGTTGGTGGCCAGACCCGCATGCCGAAGGTCCAGGAAGTGGTCAAGGAGTTTTTCGGCAAGGAGCCGCGCAAGGACGTGAACCCGGATGAAGCCGTCGCGATCGGTGCGGCCATCCAGGGCGGCGTGCTGGGGGGTGAGGTCAAAGATGTCCTGCTGCTCGACGTCACGCCGCTCTCGCTCGGTATCGAGACGCTCGGTGGCGTCATGACAAAGCTGATTCAGAAGAACACCACCATCCCGACCAAGGCCTCGCAGGTATTCTCGACCGCCGACGACAACCAGGGCGCCGTGACGGTCCATGTCCTGCAGGGTGAGCGCGAGATCGCGGCGGGCAACAAGTCGCTCGGGCGCTTCGATCTCACCGGCATCCCGCCGGCGCCGCGCGGAATGCCACAAATCGAGGTCGGGTTCGACATCGACGCCAACGGTATCCTGCATGTGTCCGCCAGGGACAAGGGCACCGGCAAGGAGAACAAGATTGTCATCAAGGCCGGCTCCGGCCTCACGGAGGAAGAGATCCAGCGCATGGTCAAGGATGCCGAGGCGCATGCCGAGGAAGACCGCAAGGCGCGCGAGTTGGTCGAGACGCGAAACCATGCCGATGGCCTGATTCACACAGTCAACAAGACGCTCAAGGATGCGGGCGACAAGGTGTCGGCTGACGACAAGGACAAGATCGAGGCAGCCATCAAGGCGCTGGAAGAATCGCTTAAGGGCGAGGACAAGGAAGATATCCAGAAGAAGACCGAGGAGCTCATGCAAGCCTCGCACAAGCTCGCCGAGCAGATGTATGCGCAGGCCGGCCAAGCCGCCGGGAGCGAGGGCGCTGCGGCGCAGGCGGAAGGCGCAAGCAAGGCCGAGGCCGGAAAGGAAAATGTCGTCGATGCCGAGTTCGAAGAGGTCAAGGACAACAAGAAGCCCTGAGTAGGACCGCCCGCGCGACTACCGTGTGGGACAAGGCGAGACAGGCGCAGGGTCCCGTACACTGCGCCTTTCTTGCGTTAGCGACGAAGTGCTTGCGAAGTGCAACACGCCAAGTGGCGCGTGACGGAGACCATGGCGAAGCAGGACTACTACGAAACGTTGGGCGTGGCCCGCAACGCCTCGGAGGCCGACATCAAGAAGGCCTACCGGCGGCTTGCGATGAAGCACCATCCGGATCGCAACCCGGGTGACAAGGCGGCTGAAGCCAAGTTCAAGGAGATTCAGCAGGCCTACGAGGTCCTCACGGATGCGCAAAAGCGCGCCGCCTATGATCAGTTCGGGCACGCCGGCGTCGACCCCTCGGCAGCCGGGGGTGCCGGCGGTTTCTACGGCGCGGGCGCGGCAGGTGGCGCGAGCTTTGCCGATATCTTTGGCGATGTGTTCGGCGATATCTTTGGTGCCGGACGTGGCGGACGCCCGGGTGGTGCGTATCGCGGCGCCGACCTGCACTACAGTCTGGAGCTCTCGCTCGAGGATGCGGTCAAGGGCACAGAGGTGCGGATCCGCGTTCCGTCGCACGAAACCTGCGAGGAGTGCAAAGGGTCCGGCGCCAAGCCGGGTACCCACCCGACGCCGTGTCGGACCTGCGGCGGCCACGGCCAGGTGCGGATGCAGCAGGGCTTCTTTTCGATCCAGCAAACCTGTCCCACCTGCCGCGGTAGCGGTAAGGCAATCGAGAGTCCGTGCACGGTCTGTCATGGACAGGGACGCGTGCAGCGTACCAAGACGCTCTCGGTCAAGGTTCCGCCGGGTGTGGACGAGGGTGACCAGATTCGGCTGGCCGGCGAGGGGGAGGCCGGTGAGAACAACGGACCGGCAGGCGATCTCTACGTGCAGGTTCGCCTCAAGGCGCATCCGCTCTTCAAGCGCGAGCGCGATGATCTGTACTGCGAAGTGCCGGTGAGCTTTGCGACCGCCGCGCTCGGCGGCGAGGTCGAGGTGCCGACTCTGGGCGGGCGCGCGAGTATCAAGATCCCGGCCGGTACGCAGAGCGAGAAGGTCTTTCGCCTCCGTGGCAAGGGCGTGCGCAACGTGCGCCACGGCGAGACCGGCGATCTCTACTGCCGCGTGAGCATCGAGACCCCGGTACACCTCACCGACGAGCAGAAGCATCTGGTCGAGGAGCTTGAGGCGTCACTGCGCGCGGGCGGGGCCCGCCACAGCCCGCGCTCGGAGTCCTGGTTCGACAAGATCCGCGAACTTTTTACGTGACCGTGTTGATGGCCGGGTGCCGCCAGGCTGATCACGGTCATCTCTGGTTTTCGCAGCACTCGCGCCCGCACGATTCGCCGGTTCGCGGCAAATCCTTTATCCTACGAAGCCGGTCCCACGTTGGGTTGCGAATTCCGCATGATCAAGATTGCCATCAGTGGTGCCAGCGGGCGCATGGGTCGCACGCTGATCGAGGCCTGTCATCAGCAGGCTGGCCTGCGGCTGGCCGCTGGCCTGGATCGCACTGGTTCGCCGGCGATCGGGAGCGACGCTGGCGAACTCGCCGGACTGGGGCGGACCGGCACCATCGTGACGGACGACGCGTCCACCGCGATCGCAGCCTGCGACGTGCTGGTGGACTTCACGCGACCCGAGGCCTCGCTCGACTATCTCGCGCTCGTGCGCGAGCACGGTAAGAAGCTCGTCATCGGTACCACCGGATTCGATGACGCCGGCAAGCAGGCTATCCGCGATGCCGCGCGTGACATCGCTGTCGTGTTTGCGCCCAACATGAGCGTTGGGGTCAATCTCTGTTTTCGGCTGCTCGATCTCGCCGCGCGCGTGCTGGGTGAGGATTCGGACATCGAGATCATCGAGGCGCATCATCGGCACAAGGTTGATGCGCCATCGGGGACCGCACTACGCATGGGGGAGGTGGTGGCGCAGGCGCTCGGACGCGATCTCAAATCATGTGCGGTTTACGGGCGCGAAGGCGTGACCGGGGAGCGTCATCGAAATACCATCGGGTTTGCTACGGTACGCGGGGGTGACATCGTCGGCGATCACACGGTGCTGTTCGCGGGGGCCGGTGAGCGCGTCGAGATCACGCACAAGGCCTCCAGCCGCCTGACTTTTGCCAACGGCGCACTGCGTGCCGCGCGTTGGCTCGCTGATCAGAAGAACGGCCTTTACGACATGCAGGATGTCCTGGGGTTGCGCTAAGCGTCGCTCGCTGGCGGGCGTCCTGCTGGGCGCCTGGCTGTGCATTGTTTCGTCGCTGGTCGCGGCAGCCGAAGGCAGCGATAGCCGCACGTTGCTGCGGGAGTTGCTGGCGCTCCGGGAATCTGACCCGGACGCGTGGACGGAGCAACTCCAGCAGGCGTCGGAGCGGGCATCGTTTTGCGCACGCTGCCACGGCAACGATGGTGTGAGCGTGCAGCCGCTGGTTCCAAATCTTGCCGGGCAGAACGCCTATTACCTGCTCGAGCAGATCGAGCGCTTCGCCGATGGCCGGCGCAAGGATTTCATTATGTCGCCGCTCGCCGCTCAGGCAAAACCGGCTGAGCGGGCATTGCTCGCCGTCCACTACGCCATCATGTCACCGCACGCGGTGGTGGCCGATCCGGCGCTCGCCGCGGCGGGGCGTCGGCGCTACGAGCAGAGTTGCATCACCTGCCACGGGATCGACGCCAAGGGCACGGAGGTGTACTCGCGTCTGGCCGGGCAGCAAGCCGGGTATCTCAAGCATCGTCTGCTCTCGCTGCGCGCGGGCGGCGCCGGGCCCGGTTCCGTCATGTCGGAGATCGCCCGCACTCTGGGTGACGAAGAGATTGAGGCGCTCGTTGCATACCTCTCAAGCCAGCGCTAGAGAGGCTGTCTCCCGGTTTGATTTGCCGCGAGGCCCTGCCGTATAATTGCGCCTCAGCGGGAACACCCCCTAAACAACTGAATGCAAAGCGGGAGCGGCGAGTCTGCTCCCGTTTTTGTATGGCTGCGCGCGCCCTGGGATTTCGCTGATGCCATCTGCACTGCTCGCTCTCGAAGATGGCTCCCTGTTCTACGGGGAGTCGATCGGTGTTTCGGGCGAGTCGGTCGGCGAGGTGGTCTTCAACACCGCCATGACGGGATACCAGGAGATCCTGAGCGATCCGTCCTACGCGCGCCAGATTGTCACGCTTACCTACCCGCATATCGGTAACACCGGCACCAACGCGGAGGACATGGAGTCCGCGCGGCTGTACGCGACCGGTCTCGTGATTCGTGAGCTCCCGGTGCAACTCAGCAACTTTCCCACAAGATGGTCGCCATCGCGGGCATCGACACGCGTCGGCTCACGCGCATCCTGCGCGAGAAGGGTGCGCAGAATGGCTGCATCCTGGCGGCAAAAAAGGGCAAGCCGGACAAGAAGGCGGCACTCGAGGCAGCACGCGCATTTCCCGGGCTAAAGGGCATGGATCTCGCCAAGGTGGTGACTACCAGAAAGCCTTACGCGTGGGACGAGGGCGTCTGGGCGCTGGGTCAAGGTCACGCGCGAGTCGAGAATTTCAATTTTCACGTTGTCGCGTTTGATTTCGGCGTCAAGCGTAACATTCTGCGCATGCTGGCCACTCGTGGCTGCCGCATTACCGTCGTGCCGGCACAGACCACCGCATCGGATGTATTGGCGCTGCGGCCGGACG
>LJTT01000121.1 GCA_001303585.1 Betaproteobacteria bacterium SG8_41 | reverse complement strand
TAAGCCTGGACTCCGCAGCGACCTTCGAGACGCCGGTTAAGCTGTCCGCGGTCCAAGGCGTTCTGTGGGGTGACGACGAGTCGGCTTTCGAGGCCCAACTCATGACCCGGCCGGATGGCACGCGCTTCTATGCCGTGTGGACCCAGAAAAATCTGGCCACGCTCGCGACCAAAGCCCAATTCACGAGTGGTGACGTGACGGTGGAGCCCGTCGTGAACTTGCCATGAAGCGGGATGATTTTATGGGGCATGAGCCAGTCAAAGTCGTCGGCCGCCTTCGCAACCTCGGCAAACGAAAACGAGGCCTGTAGCGATATCGCAGTCTCGTTCCGTCGCCTTACGTTCCGCGCACGACGTCCGCGCCGGACCCCTGTTTCCAGGACAAAGTCCGGGAAGCGGTGATCCTCCGGCGACGATGTCAGTTATCACTGCTTTTCGAGCGGTAAATTCACGAGGAGGTTCTGAGGCTTCATTCGCAGCGTTCCATCCGGCCCCATCGCCAGGCCCAGGAACACCGGAAACCCGGCTATCTCGGGACGCAGCACTACCGGGTCCCGGAATTCCGTGCGGAATAGGCCCACGACGCGCTTCATGCGCTCGGCATCCGCCTCGCCGCCATTGTAGATTTCGTTCAGCATCGCGGTTGCCTCGGCATCGAGTCCGACATGCCACCTCCACTCGTCATCCGGAATTTCGCGCACGGGCTTGATGTTCACGCGCACGCCGTGAAAATGCGCGATCCAGCGTTCGAGCACCCGGCATAGCGCCAGGCATCCCGGCCGCCCGACGTTGAGGTTGAGCACGGTGTCGTGGCGCTCGTCGCGATTAAAATACTCGCTTGCGTTGTCCTGATTCAGCACGTCGAGCTCGATCGTCCGCTGCGGGACCTGCCCCTCGCGCAGAAGCCGCCCGAGGTCCCCCAACGCCCCGCCGCTGGCGTGCAAGTCGACCGTCTCGGCGTCCGCCAGCATGATCTGGCCCTCGTCGACCGTGACGCGCTGCTCGCGGAAAAACAGTTCCGCCGCGCGCGCCTCGAGTCCGTCCTCGGTGCCCTCGAGAATGCCGCGCAGGACGACCTGCGCCGTTTGCGCCACGAAATCAGGCGGAACGGCAACGTCGCGCACGAACAGGTCAGCGTAAAACGCCTCGAGTGTCGGCGCACCGAGCAGTTGATCTCGAAACCGCAGCATGACGCGAAAGTTCTCCCGCGCGTCGGGATCGACGAGCGCACCGATCTCCGCCTCCGCCACGCTGCGCCGCGGCTCGGCCATTAGCGAGGCGTGCAGCCTCCGCTCCGCCTCGCACGATTCCGCAATCGGAGCCAGCTCCGGGCGCGCGTAGTACGCGCGCAAGTAATCATCGGTGACAAGGAGCCGCCCCTCCGCGGTCCTGCGCAGGAGGTGGTAGCCGCAGGATTGCCAGAAGTCCGGCATCGAAAGGCGTGAATGGTGAATGGTTAAATCGTCGGCCAGATCGACTCTGATCTGCTTTCCTAGGTTCTATGCTTTTCGTAAATACTAATCTGCGCTTATCTGCGGCTAAAAGCTATTGGTTTTCCGATTCACGATTCGCGATTTACGATTTACGATTTACGATTCATGGGTTCGGAGATTTCGATGAGATTCCCGTCCGGGTCCCGAACGTAAACCGACCGGATGGCGAAGCGAGCCCCGGTGCGCTCAATTGGGCCCTCCTCGATCGGGATATTGTGCGCCCGCAGGCGCGCCACGACTTCATCGAGCGGCACGCTGGCGAGAAAACACAGGTCGAGCGAGCCCGGCGTCGGGACGCGGGCCTTGATGCCCGCATTGAAGCCGGGCGGATGCACGTTGAACTTTTGATCGCCAAAGCGCAGCGCAAGGCGCCCTTCGCCAAAACGCTCGAGCTCCATGCCAAGCACCCGCGTGTAAAAATCGAGGCAGCGCTCGAGGTCCGCCGTGGTGATGACGATGTGATCGATGCTCTTGATCATGCTGGCCGGCCTCCCTGCGGCCCTGCGAGCCGCGATAATGCAGTGGCGTATACGGATTTTAGCTAAAATCAGGGCTGCAGCACCCACCGCTCGGCTAACACGACATGAACAGACTCGATCGGATCCTCCGCGGCGTCGGCGAGCGCACCGGCATTTGCTTTCGCGTCGTCTTCAGCGACGGCAGGCAATACCAGAACCGCGACGGCGTACCCGCCTTCACTCTCACGTTCAGAAGCCGCTTCGCGGAGTGGCGCGTTGTCTTGCTAGGGCATGTGGGACTGCTCGAAGCTTACGCCACACAGGCCGCGGACATCGACGGCGAGCTCGCTCTCGCCTTCCGGACAGCTTACGAAGGTGGTCTGGACATGCGGTTTCGCCCGCTCGTGCGGGTCCGCAACCGCTGGCACGAGGCGCTCTACAGCAACGCCTCCATCGCCCAGGCCAAGGCGAATGCGCGGTTTCACTACGCTCTTGGCACGGATTTCTACCGGCTGTGGCTCGATCATCCCTACATGATGTACACCTGCGCCTATTGGGCAGACGGTGCCGCCACGCTCGAGGAAGCGCAGCAGAACAAGATGGAACATGTATGCCGCAAACTGTGCCTGAAGCCGGGCGAGACGTTGCTCGACATCGGTTGCGGCTGGGGCGGGTTTTCGTTTTATGCCTTCGAGCGCTACGGCGTCGTGCCCACGGGGCTCAATACGACACCCGAGCAGCTGAAGGACATGCGCGCCGAGATCACGCGGCGCGGCCTGGAGGACCGCATCAAGACGGTGGAGGCGGATTTCCGCGACGTGCCAGGCCAGTTCGACAAATGCGCATCGATCGGCGTGCTCGAGCACGCAGGCCGCGATCAAATCTCGGAAGTCGTGCAGGCCCACGCCGATTGCCTCAAGCCGGGTGGCATCGGCATGCTGCATTTCATCGGACACGTTGGCCACTACGAAACCGAGTTCTTCATCCGCAAGTACGTGTTTCCGGGCGGGTGGATTCCGAGCCTTGCCGAGACCATCACGGCGATGGAGCGCGCTGGCTTGGAGATTCTCGACATCGAGAACCTGCGGCGCAATTACGCGTTCACGCTCGACGCCTGGGCCGAACGTTTCGACGCCAACTGGGAGCGCATTCAGGCGATCGACCCGAAAAAATTTGACGAGAAGTTCCGGCGCATCTGGCGCACCTATCTCTACTCCTGCGCCGAGATGTTCCGGGCGTCCCGGGGCTACACGCACCTCTTCCAGATCACCTACAGCAAAGGCAACGTCGGCAGCAGCTACCCGATGTCCCGCGCCCATCTCTACGTCGAGGATATGACGCCTTGAGCAACGCGGACGCCTTCGCGGCCCGCAAGGCGACGCTCGTCGCAAGACTGGCGGCGGAAGGTGGCGGCGCCGGCATCCGGAAACATTCGAGCTCCAACCTTTTCCGCTACAGACCTCGCGGCGGCGCCCATGCAGCCATCGATCTCCGCGATTTCAATCACGTCCTGCGCATGGACGCGCAGGCCCGAACCCTCGAGGTGGAAGGGCTCGCGACCTACGAGGCAATCGTGGATGCGACCCTGCCGCACGGGTTCGTGCCGCTCATCACGCCCGAGCTCAAGGACATCACGATCGCCGGCGCAACGGTCGGAATCGGGATCGAATCGAACTGCTTCCGGCACGGTTTCGTGCATGACGGGTTGCTCGAAGCGGAAGTCCTGCTCGCCGACGGACGCATCGTGACATGTGCGCCCGACAACGACCATGCGGACCTGTTCCAGGCCCTGCCCAATTCGTACGGCACACTCGGCTACATTCTGCGGGTCAGCATGAAGCTGATGCCCGCAGCGCCTTACGTTCATCTGGAAACCACACCTTGCCGCGGCGTCGACGATTTTCTGGCGACGATGCAGACGGCCACCCGGCGCGACGACGTGGATTTCATCGAGGGCATGGCCTATAGCGGAAAGCGTTTGTTCGTGACAATCGCCCGATTTAGCGACGCTGTGCCGCGCGTTGACGATATTTTGCGGGAGAACATCTTCTACAAGCTGGTTGAGCGCCAGCGTGACGTCTGCCTCACGACCAAGGATTACCTCTTCCGCTACGATCCGGAGTGGTTCTGGAACATTCCGGAAAGCTGGCCCTATCGCCTGTTTCGCCGCCTTGCGCCCGAGTCAATGCGGCGCTCGGGCTTCTACAAGCGCTACAGCGTATTCAAGAACCGCCTGCTCTCCGCCCTGCCCTGGCGCGCTCGCGAACGCGAAGAACCTCTCATCCAGGATTGGGAAGTGCCGTGGGAAAAGGCCGCCGAGCTCATGCGCTTCGCGATGAGCGAGGCGGATCTGTCGGGCAAGCCGTGGATCGCGACCCCGATACGCCCGGGTCGGGCACCCACGCTCTACCCCGTCGCACCCGGTGAGCTCTACTTCAACCTGGGCTGTTATTGCCAGGTCAGGAAGCGGCCGGAAAAGGGCGACTACTACTACACGAAGGTCATCGACCGGAAATGCTTCGACCTGGGCGGCGTCAAGATGCTCTACTCCTCAACCTTCATCGACGAGGACGAGTTCAATCGCATCTACAACGGCGCGGCGTACTCGGCGCTAAAATCGAAATACGATCCCGAGGGGAAACTCAAGACGCTCTACGAGAAATGCGTCCTGCGTAATGTGTAATGCCGATATTCTCTAAAGCTTTACCGCGGAGGTCGCCAAGGAACACACAAGCTTTACCGCTGAGGACGCCAAGACCGCCGAGGAAAAGAAAAACCCTACCGCAAATGACGCAGAGGTTTACAAATAACAATTAAACCGTACGGCCAACCGCGTGTCCCGACCACCGACGTATCTATATGCCATTCTTGGCGCTACCTCTGCGATCTTCAGGTTTACACGGACGAATCTTCCTTTGCGTCCTCTTCGGCCTTGGCGGTAAGGCTGTTATTTTCCTTAGCGTCCTCAGCGCCCTTGGCGGTGAGGCTTTGCGGTTGAAACCGAACTACAAATGGGAATTGGAGCCAAGTCAATTCCGCCTCACGTTTCGCGAAAGACGTAGTCCATTCACTATTTACCGTTTCTGGAGGAGTCTGAGATCTTCGATCAACTCCGCCGCGTTCCGCGCAGGGTTGACCCCAAGGTAAACACGCGCAATCTTGCCGCGCGGGTCTACAAGAAACGTATTTCGCTTCGCGAACTTCATCAGCCCCAGATTCCACAGCGAGCCATAGCGCGCCGCCGTTATTCCGCCGCGGTCGGCCAATAGCGTAAACGGCAGATCGTGGCTCCGCGCAAATTCGGCATGACTGTCGCTATCATCGACGCTCACCCCGCATACGACCGCACCCAGAGCGGCGAACTGGTTTTCGCCATCCCTGAACTGGCAGGCCTGCTGCGTGCAACCGGGCGTGTCATCCCGCGGATAGAAATACAGCACCAGCCACCTGCCCCGGAACTCAGCAATGCTTCGAGTCCGCCCCGCCTGGTCGGGGAGCTCGAA
>LJTT01000050.1 GCA_001303585.1 Betaproteobacteria bacterium SG8_41 | reverse complement strand
TCGACGCAACACATTGGGCAAATCGTTCAGCCGGTGTTTCGAAGTTTAGCGTTTTCCTCGGGCGTTCATTTAACCGCCTCGCCACCGCATTGAGATGCGCCTGCGAGTGAACCGATAGATCCGTCCCCTTCGGGAAGTATTGTCTCAACAGGCCATTGGTGTTCTCGTTAGAGCCACGCTGCCAGGGGTTTTGCGGATCACAGAAATACACCTTGATGTCGGTCGCCAGCGTGAAGCGTTTGTGCTCGGCCATCTCTTTACCACGATCCCAGGTAAGCGACTGGTAGAGCTCGCGCGGTAGGCTGTGCGCATGCTTGATCAGCGCGTTGATCACCGTCTCGGTGTCTTTTGAGTCGACCTTGGCCAGCATCACGTAGCGCGTGTGACGTTCAACCAGGGTTGCGATCTGGCTGTTGCGGCTGCCGAACAAGAGGTCGCCTTCCCAGTGACCCGGCACGGCCCGGTCTTCAACCACAGCGGGCCGCTCACGGATCGATACGGTGCCGGTGATCTGGCCGTGATCATCGCTCTTTTGCGTGTGATGACGCGAGCGGCGCATCCCCCGGGTGCGCCTCAGGTGCTCTAACAGCTCCTTCTTCAGGGCGCCACGGGCTTGGATAAAGAGGCTGCGGTAGATCGTCTCAGGCGACACTTGGTAGCGCTCATCGTGCGGGAACCGGTGCTTGAGCCGCCCGGCAATCTGCTCGGGCGACCACTCCAGCTGGAGCTTCTCGGCCACCAGGCGCGCCAAGGCTCGGTTTCGCACCAGTTTACAGCGCTTGGGACGGCGCGCTCGTGTCCAAGCAGCCTCGTCGGCCTGGCCCGCCCGGTAGGCTTGCCGGCCCCCGTTGCGCCTGAGCTCGCGGCTGATGGTAGAGGGCGCGCGTCCGAGCGATACAGCCACCGAGCGGATTGAGTGACCTGCGACTACCGAACGCGAAATCTCCTCACGTTCTGCCAGCGTCAGCGCACGGCACGATCGTCGACGCGGTGCGGGCCGTATCCCGCCACTCCGTGCCAAGACGCCTCGTATCGATGTGTGGCGTCGGCCAAACAGCCGTGCAATAGCGTGGAGGGATTCGCCTTTCTGCCAGCGATCCCACATCAATGCCTTCCTTCGGTGTAGTAGATCCTCCGTCTCGGTTCCATTGCAACATCCTCCCTCTCCCATCAGAGAATAGAATGTTGCGATGACCGGTTGAAACCGCAACCCAAAGCGGACGTCGCTCTTGAGTGTCGAGCCATTCACATCTGGTGAACCGCAGGACATTCGCGATCGGAAGAAGCAAGGGCGGGACTGAGCGTATTTCATGAGTATTTCCAAAACCCTGTTGTTCACGGTTATACGATCAAGCCGCACGGGCAGTTAGTACCGGTTAGCTCAAACGAACTCCGGTTTCAAAACAGGCGCTGCCCCCTATGTGCGGTAGCGCACAGACCCCGTCTTGGCAAGCGCGGAACCTTGTAAAGACTTAGTCCTGCGCCACGATAACGTGGGGGTCGTGGCACGCAAAGCTTGGATTGTCGAAATACCACGCAACGCAGAGGGCTTAGCGGGACACCCCACCTTTTGAGAGGCACGATCAATGACACCAGTAACGGACGCGAAGGTAGTGTATGGATTTTGGGGGGTTCTTGGTGGGGCAGCCATCGCAATGATCGTCGGCTTTAATTGGGGTGGTTGGACAAGCTCCAACACGACTCAGAAGATGAGCGACGAAGCCGTCTTGGCGAGCCGGGCGGCGATTTGCGCTGCCCAGTTCATGAACGCCCCGAACCATGAGCTGAACGTCAAAGAATTTCAGGGAACAGATACCTATACGAGAACTGGCTTCATTGAAAGAGGGGGCTGGGACAAGATGCCGGGGCAAGACAAAGCTGCTTGGGGTGTATCTAGCCCATGCGTCGCGGAGATTGACGGTCTTCTCAAGGCTTCTCAAAACGTAAGCGTCTCCGTCAAGTAGACAGTTCTGAAGTAGAGTTTGTCTTCGAGTCGATGATCGCCCGGTAGCGTGCGGGGGGCAGGCTCCCGAGCAGTCACATGGCAAGCGGTCTGTCCCCGGTGGCCGCAAGCGGACCTGCTAGGACGTCCGGTTCCGACCCATTCCGGTCGCTTAAGAAAACGGACCCCATACCCGCACAGCGGTACCGGCCGTTGGGATATATTTCTGCGGGGGCGGCAGCCGGCGCCGTTACGCTAATCTAGCGCTCCGGCCCGGCATTGAGGCTCCGAACGCAATGTAACTAAGATGAGGCGGCGTGCCGCAGATACTGGTGGACGAAAGCGATTGCCATGCTGCCTTCCCCGACTGCGGCCGCAACGCGCTTTACCGGGGAGGCCCGGACGTCGCCGCAGGCGAAGATGCCGGGCACGCTGGTTTCGAGGAGGTAGGGGTCGCGGTCGAGGCTCCATCGCCCGGCCGCGCGGACATCCGGGCCGGTGAGGACGTACCCTCTGCGGTCGAGCGCGATTTCCGGAGGGAGCCAGCCGGTTTCGGCGTCGGCGCCGATGAAGATGAAGAGTCTTCCCGATTCGAGGCGGGTCTTTTCGTCGGTCCGGTTGTTGCGGACGTCGATGGCTTCGAGGGTCTCACCGCCGTGGGCGGCGACAACCTCGGTGTGGCTGAGGACGCGAATGTTGGGCCGAGCGGCGATCTGATCGACAAGATAGTGCGACATGCTTTTTCCGAGCGAGTCGCCGCGGCAAAGGATGGTCACGCTCTTGGCATAGTTCGAGAAGAACATTGCTGCCTGACCGGCAGAGTTGCCGGCGCCGACGATGTGGATGTCGAGGCCGTGCGTGTTCGACGCTTCGCTACGGGAAGCGCCGTAGAAAATGCCCTTGCCGGCGAAGCGGTCGAAGCCTTCGATGGCAAGGTGCCGCCACGAGACCCCGCAGGCCAGGATGATCGTGCGCGAGCGCAGAACGTCCCCGCCGTCGAGATACGTCTGGAAGTTGTCGGCGCCGATGCGAGTGATCGCGCGCGTGACGAGGATCTCGGCGCCGAGGCGCCGCGCCTGACGAAGCGCGCGGGCCGACAGCTCTTCGCCTGACACGCCCGAGGGAAAGCCGAGGTAGTTCTCGATGCGCGAGGACGTGCCGGCCTGACCGCCAGGGGAGTCGCGTTCGACGACGATCGTCCGCAGGCCCTCTGATGCGCCGTAGACGGCGGCGGCAAGACCGGCGGGGCCTGCGCCGATGATCACCGTGTCGTAGTCGGAAGCGGCGGGCTCGGTGGAGAGACCCAGCAATTCAGCCGCGCGGCGCAGCGTGGGTCGAACAACCGTTTTGCCGTTGATGACGCGCATCACGGGAAAGTCCTGCGCGGCGGGCGGCGCGCCCGACCATTTCGCCATGTCGCCAGGCAACTCCGGGTCGAGCCACTCGAAGCGAATCTGGTTGCGGTCGAGGAAGCGGCGCAGTTCTGCACACGCGGCGTCGCCGCGGCGGCCGACGAGGAGCACGCGCACCGGCTCGGGTTGGGAAACCAGCGCCTGCAACCCGCCGGGACCACCCATGCGGTGGGCCGCGAGCTTGCCGATGCGCTCCGCGAGCACGGGGACCGCAGCGGCGATCGTGTGGTAGTCGTTCGGCTCGATCTTGAAGCAGCGCGACGGCTCGGCCGCGCGCAGGCCAGCCGGTTGGGGCATGCCGAAGACGATCGACATCTCGCCGAACACCTGGCCGGGTTGGCGCTGGCCCAGCACGCGTTCCGCACCGTCGATGAGCCGGACGACTTCGAAGCGGCCCTCGAGGATACCGAAGAGCGACCGGTTGTCACCCTCGTGGCACACGTACTCGCCCGTCGTGACCGAGATGTCGGCGATGTTGCGGCAGAACCGTTGGCATTCGCCCGGCTCAATGCCTGCGAAGACTTCGACTTTCTGGAAATCAGCCGGGGTCAGCATGGTCGATGTCAGAGCCCAAACCAGCGGGCCATGCGCTTGGCACCAAACTGCACCTTATGGGCTCGCCCCTCGACCGAGGGCGGGTGATAGGTACTCGTCAGTTTCGGCCCGGTCAGGAAGTCCAGGTCGGCCCAGCCGAGGCGGCCGTCTCCAAACTCGACAAGGCAACTGCCCGTCCCCGAGTTGGGTGTCGCCTCGCCGCCTTTGATTTTCGCGAGGATTGAACTCGCTACGGCGCGGGCCGCGCTCTCGGCAAAGGATCCGGCCTTCGGCATTCCCGTCGCGGCCCCGTCGCCAATGGCGTACACATTAGGGAAGCGCGTCTCCAGCGTGCGCACGGTGATCGGCACCCAGCCATTTTCGGCCATGCCGCTGGCCAGCACCGGCTGCGGTACCTGGTGCTTAGGCACGCCCAGGTAAAGCGCATAGGGCAATTCCGTTCCATCGTCCAGCACAGCGGTCTTCCGACCCGGCTCCAGCGCCTTGACGGAGCGGCCGAGCAGCAGCTTGATCCCCCTTTCGGAGAAGGCGGCGACCAGGTCCGCTGAGAGGTCAGCCGACGCCGGCATCGGGCTGGAAAGTGGGATGACCAGCGTGATCTCGCATGCATCCCGCACGCCCCGCATCGCAAGGTAGTGGTGCAACATCAGGGCACATTCGCTCGGCGCCGGCGGGCACTTGTAGGGAAAGCCGGAGACTCCGACAATTGCCGGACCTTTGGAAAACGCAGGAAGTACCTCGCGCAACCGGCTTGCGCCCGCCACCGAGTAGAACTCGTAGCCGTCCTCGGCAAGGCCCGGCGTTGCGGCCAGATCATAGTCGGCGCCCAGCGCGACCACCAGAAAGTCGGCTTCGTAGGTGCCGCCGGTGGTGGTAACGCGCCGCGCCGCGGGATCAATGGCAGTGATCGTCTCCTGCACGAAGCGCACGCCGGGCTTGACGAAGTTACAGTAAGGCAGGCGCACCGCCTCCGGTGTCGCCCGTCCGAACATCACGTCGATCTTGGAGTAGCCGAAAACGAAGGCGTCGCCCTTTTCTATCACGGTCACATCGGCCTTTTCCCCCAGCGCCTCCGATAGCAGGGTGGACAGCTCCATGCCGCCGAAACCGGCGCCCAACACAAGGGCTCGAGACTTCATTGCGATCCTTTTGCCTGGAGGGCGGTGCAAGACATACAGTTTGGCCCGCTGATCTGCGCGCCTTGAGAGACATTCTATACATATCGAGGGAATTCGGGGCGAGGCTTAATTACCTCAAGCGACCGCTGATGGCCGGAAGCAGACCTGCAAGGACGTCCGGCTTCGACCCGAAGCGGACATCTACGAGGGGTCATTTTGTGACCGTTCTGACCCTTCTATCCATTTCTCCACTTCTCGGTTCAGTAACCCAACGCGCTCATGTGTTAGTTCCTGCATACGCTTTACCTTACCATCAAGGTCGAACTCGATCATGAGGATGTGCGGACGCACAATATCCCTGTCAGGTACATATGGGACGGCCACAACAGCCGTGGTTTCCGTCCAGAAGTAGCCGAAGAAAGTGTCACCTTTGATGCGCCGGTCTGGATTACCCAAAGTCATTAGCACTTCAGAACGCCTCATCCCGACATGTAGTGATTTCAGCGTGTCATCCGTGAATGCCCTGTATGGAATATTTGGAAGTGGCACGATTATGCATGAGGCAATCAGCATGGCGGCCAGCACGGAAATTGCGCGCGTCAATGCGCTGGGGGCTACCGTGTTTGCTGCGGTGCTTACAGGCAGGTTCATAGAAGCTAGTAGACCCTGTCCACAATGGAAACGCGCTCAAGTCGCCCGTCAGCTGAGAAGAGCAACATCAGTTGCAGAGCACGTGATGCTCTCTCTGGGCGCTTGACGAAAATCGTGCCGTCCTGCTCGAACAAGCGGTAAGAAATTACGTGGTCTACGTCGTAAACGGCTAGTGGGGTCCCGAGGCGCTTGGTAATTTCAGCTCGTGTCGTCCCGCGCCCAAGGTCTAGCTGCTGAACTTGCTCAAGAGTCACAGCGTCCGCTTTTGACGCCGTGACGACCGGCTCTAACGAAGCGCAGCCACTTGTCAGCAGCGTCAGAAGAAGCAACAACCAATCCGGCGCGCCGCGCATGGTTTCCTCCTGCCTCCAAAAAAAGCACTCTAACGCAATGACTTTTTAGGCGTGTTGACGCACGTCAACGGTGATAGCGGCGGGATGGGGCCGGACGCATGCGTAGGTGTTTTTCGACGGGCATTTTTGTAGGAAGGGATGTCCGCTTCTGGCCGAAAGCGGGCGTCCGTGATCGTCTGCTTTCGACCAATTTCGGGCATTCGAGAATAAGTGCAGCAGGGCGATTCGGGACATATTCTTTCGCCAGCTCCTCGGACCATGGAATTCGCGATTGGCATCGCAAACCCAAGGCCCGAGTCGCTGTTTTTACGCAGCAATAGCCGTGAGTGTCCGTGACGCGTTGTCCCGGATTCTCTGGGAGACTATTCCCGCAAACCTTCTGGCGGCCGTAAACGAGCACCAAGCCAGAATGCGGATGAAGCGCTCTTCGTCACGGTTTTCCCCGAGGACATCCGCGACCATCTTGTCGGTGACGCGATACGAGGCCTTGGCCAGGACAATGGCCAGGCGTGCAATGGCCCGATCCTCACCATTCAGCTCCCCCGCGGCCTGGTCGATCCACCGGCCGTCGAGCGGCATGTTTTCGAGTTGCCAGTTGCGTAGTGAATCGGTGACCAGCGCCCTCACGCGGGGCGCTATGACCTTCGCACCTTCGCGTTCGACCGCCGCTGTCCATCGAGAAACCGCATCGGCGACTCGAGGATTCGACTTCGCCCATTGCATGTCACCGGGCAGGTCAGCCGGTGGCAAAAGACCCAAGGCGCGCCCTGGCACGAGGGGCAACCGCCGTGTGACTTCGAGCTCCGACCCGAACATGCGTAACGCCCATGCCTTCGCCGACTGCAGTCCGAACGGAGCGATGACCGGAGAATCCTCCATTACGACATGGCTGAACCGATTGATGTCGCTCATGGCCATCAGCGTTCCAATAACTTCCGGCAGTTGCTCGGCAGTAAATGGCGTGTCCGGAGTTTCGCCGTCATACTGCCCGGAGACGGCTCTGACCCATTCGAGCCGCCGACGAAGAGTCTCGTTCGACGTGTCAACGCCCTTTTTCGCAAGGATATCGTTTGCCGCTTCGTGGTCACCACCGGCGTGCACGAGGCTGATGAGCATGTCTTCGCAGTAAGGGCAGTCATTGATCTGTGACAGGACGGCGGTAACGGCGTCCTTGGTCGTGCGATCAACTTTATCGGCGACCAGCATCGCCTCGCGCCCGCCGGTCCAGATGGCTGCCATCAATTCCGGAACCTTGGAGCGGCTGGTGAGAGACCCGTTCTTGAAAAAGTCCTCCCGGATCATCTCGTAGACTTTTCTGGTCAGCCCCTGGGCTTGACGCGTCGGGACCGCAGATACGTAGCGCATGGTTTGAACCGAAAGCGTGTCGAACAACCAGTATCGAATTCTTGCGGGCAACATGTCTGCTTCTCCTATTCAGTAGTTAACGCAACATTGCGCGATGAGGATGCTAGGGACCCACTGGCGTTCCAACTAGTACAACATTTGTACCAACCCTGACGGGCACAGCGGATGCAATGGCCAGATCAGATCCCGGACTGATCGGCGCTGGTTGGTCTGGAGCCAGTTCAGAATTTGTACTAGCTCAAGAGCGGATAACGAATTAACATACTGACGATGAAGGGATACGGTCAGTTTTGCCCGATTGCAAAAGCCTCCGAGGTATTGGGGGAACGCTGGACGCACCTTGTGATCCGCGAGCTGGGCGCGGGTAGCGAAGCGTTCAATGACCTGCGGAGGGGCTTGCCGTTGATGTCGCCGTCGCTGCTGTCAATGCGACTCAAGTCACTTGCAGCAGCGGGGGTCGTCCAGCGCACGGAATCGGACAAGGGGGTCCGCTACACGCTCACGGAGGCCGGCCGAGAGCTCAAACCAATAATTCTCGCGATGGGAACCTGGGGCCAGCGTTGGGCGCGCGGCAAATTCGACAAGAAGGATCTCGATCCTTCAATGCTGATGTGGGACATTCATCGAACGATGAAAGCCAAGTACTTTGGTGCGAAACGTCACGTGCTGCTGTTTGAGTTTGCCGATTACACGTCAAAGAAAAGGCGCTGGTGGCTTGTCATCGAATCCGGGGAAGTTGATGTTTGCATGAAAGACCCCGGTCACGAGATTGATCTCCACCTCATTACGGACGTCAGGACTCTCACAGGTATCTGGATGGGGGACATCGGCCTTGGACAGGCGATCCGGTCGAACCTGCTCAGGGTAACGGGCTCTCCCAGGCTCAAACGTGACATCTCCACATGGCTGGGCACTAACTTTTTTGCCGGAATCAAGCCGGTAGTGTAGATCGTCACCCCGGCGCACGTCCCGCCCGCTTCCCTGTTTGCCGCCACTTCCGCCTCGGCATCGGGCACGCACTGAAGATACGAACGTCCGCCTCCGACCCGAAGCGGACAGCTAACGTTCGCGTATGGCGAGCGCCAACCGAGGCGGGTTGCGAATGTGCCTGAACGCGGCGCCGCGAGTCACGTGGCCAGCTGAGCAGGTGGGCTCAACGCTTTGGACTGCCAAGAGGCGGGCGGTTTTTGCGATACGAATTCTTCAAGGCGATCTTGCCGTCTCGAAAGACGAACAAATCACAACCACTTACCTCGACGCGAGTGCCGTCCGCCCGCGTTCCCGTGAACATCCACTCCGATACCCCTCTGTCCCCCCGGACAAAATGACGGGCGTTGCCCCAGTGGGCATCAGGGAAGGTTTTCCAGACTTCCGCGAAGCCCGCTCGCACGGCCTCAGTGCCGGAATAGCGAGTGCCACAGGCGTCCGGACCTGCAGACGCCTCGAAGACACAATCCTCTGTCATGAACGACATGAGGGCATCGACATCATGGCGATTCCAGGCATCGGCAAAGGCCTGCAAAATCTCCGCGGTGACCTCAGTAGTCAAGTTTGGCATGATCTTTTCCTTCCTTTCAGCTTCTGCACAGGTATCGTCGTCTACACACGCGAAATGAAGTGGCTGACACAACGGATGATAGTTCGCTTTTGGCCGGAAGCAGACGTGATCTTCCGGAACAACAGAAGACCGCGACCCCTTATCGGCATGCATCGGCAGCCGTAACTACGGTGACCCGCGACCGGTGACCAGGACAGCAAAAGCCGGACGAACCGACGTTCTTGTTAAGTTGTATCTGTTCTTGACTGCGGCCAAGAAAGGCGGCTCGGCGGAACCCCGATTCACCATTCACCATTTACGATTCACGGCTGTTTGGCGTATTTGCCCGTCAGCTGCGGCGTCTGCCCCTCCTGCCCTTTCTGCTGGCGCTCGAGCCGCGTCACCCGTGCCCACGTGCGCTTCAGATCATCACGCACCTTGATGCGCAGCCGGCCCAGGCATTCCGTTTCGAGCTCGACCAGGTCGCCATCCTGGAACGGGCTCAGACCGCGGTGATTGGTTCCGCTCGCCAGCACATCGCCCGGCTCAAGCGTATGGATCGAGCTCACCCACTCGATGCAGCGGGGTATCTTGTGCGCCATGTCGCTGGTGTTGAAGTTCTGCATGAGGGTCCCGTTCACCCACAGCCTGATCTGAAGGTTGTGCGGGTCCTTGATCTCGTCAGCCGTCACGATGTAGGGCCCCATTGGCGCGAAGGTATCGCGCGACTTCATCTGATAGAACGTGTTGCCCGACGGCGGCAGGCCGCGCGCGGACCCGTCGATGAAGTTCAGGTAGCCAAACACGTGGCTCATCGCATCGGCTGCGCGCACGTTCTGCGCGCGCTTGCCGATCACCACCGCCACCTCCGCTTCGCCCTCGAAGATCGTCGCCGGCACGTCGGGCAGCACCATCGTGTCGCCGTCGCCAATGACACCGCTCGGCGATTTATGGAACGCATTGATCGGCGCCGGCTCACTCCGGGTGCCGTCCTCGATGTTGTGCGGTCTCGGCAGAGGCGGCCTGAAACGCACTTGATCCACAGGCACACCTTTGCCATCCGCAGCCGCTTTCTCCAGCCTGGAGCGGCAGTCCGCGAAGCGCTCTATCACGCCATTGATCAGGTTGTGTGGTCCTGTGTGCGGAATATCCCGCACCACCTGTGAAACATCCACCACTGTCTCGCCTTTGAGAACGCCAAGCTTGAAATCGTCGAAAAACGCCAGCTTCATTTCACCCCCCCTTCTACACGCGTGGCACGACATTCAAATGTAATCCATACTGCTATTCGCAAATAGTGATAGTTACTGGTGACGAGTACTGGTGACAGGTTGCAAAACCGCGCCATATCACGATCTTTCGTCACCCTCTTTAATCACCAGTTGACATAAACGGTGATCAGCGGACGCGCCGCTTTGCATCATCATTCTCTCATCACCATTCTCTCATCACCAGCTGGGCGCGCGGGCAAGATTGCCGGCCAATGAACTTTGGCTTGCGCTTCTCCAGGAAAGCGGAAGCCCCGTGTCCTGGATCTCGGTAAGGACCTTCCAGGTGCGCGGGTTTCCTCGGCCGGCCCTCCAGCCTTGCCACACCCTCGATCGCTACCGTCATCGCCGCTCTTGCGTCTCCGCGAAGCCGATAAAATAGACGCGCCGAGTCAAAACCATAAGGTGGACTTCACAAGCAGGAGCGGGAATGGCCAAGAAAATCGCGGTCGTAGGCGCTGGCGCCATCGGCAGCAGCTTAGGGGCGGATATGACTGCTGCGGGGCACGATGTCGCGCTCATCGACCAGTGGCCGTCGCACGTTGACGCCATGAGAAGCGATGGCTTGCGCATCGTCATGCCGGACAAGGAGCTCCACGTTCCTGTCCGGGCCTACCACCTTTGCGATGTTTCCGCCCTGGATCAGCAGTTCGATATCGTGCTGCTCTCCCCGAAGTCCTACGACACCCGCTGGTTGACCGAGCTCATCAGGCCTTGTCTCAAGCCGGACGGCGTGGTGGTCGGCGTACAAAACGGGATGAACGAGGAGTCGATCATTCCGATCGTCGGCTACCAGCGCGTTATCGGCTGCGCATTCGAGATTTCAGCCGAGATCTTTACCCCGGGGGTGGTCCAGCGCAATACGCCCCCTGAGCGGGCATGGATCGGACTCGGTGAGTTGCACGGCAGGATTACGCCGCGGCTGCGGGAATTGGAGGCGCTGCTCGCGTGTGCCGGCAAGATCACGGTAACGACCAATATATACGGCGCCAAATGGTCAAAGCTCGTCAACAGCTCGATGATTCTGGCGCCTTTCGGGATGCTGGGTCTCCAGTCGTGGGAGGCAACACAGATTCCGGAGGTGTTCAAGCTCTGCGTCCGTCTCGGCCGTGAAACCATGAGCGTGGGGGCCGCCCTCGGCTATGCGATGGAACCGATCTTCGGATTGAGCGCGGAGGAATTCATGGGTTCCGCCAACGAGGTCGTCGAGAAACTTCTGATGACGATCGTGAAGCATCACGGTAGCACCGCACGGAAAGTGCGCGGCGTCGTGCTCCAGGATTACTTGAAGGGACGCCGCACCGAGACCGACTATCTCAGCGGTCTGGTCGTGCAAAAAGGCAGGGAAGCCAGCATCCCCACGCCGGCAAACGAGGCCGTTACGGAAGTCAACGCGCAGATTCGCCGGGCAGGCTCAAGCCGGATCGCTCAAACCTGGCGCTCGTCGAACGGATGTTAGCCAAAAGCTGAACAGCAGGACGCCACCATCACTTACAAGGCACCGGTATAACGGCCCTCGATGGCGATGAGTACTGGTGATGATTACTGGTGATAGGCGGTCAAACGGCTACTTATCATCCTCTCTCATCACCATCTTTCATGACCACCCGTCATCATGATGCCCGCCCTTGGGAAGCTCGGCGAGCTCGATAAGGCAGTTCTCGGTGGCCGACGGGTCAAGATAGGCAATGCGGCAGCCGGCGTGACCGATCCGCGGCACCTTGTCGATCAGTGGAATTCCCTTTTCCTTGAGCTCGGCCAGCGCCTCGTCGATATCCTCGACCTCGAAACAGATGTGATTCAACCCGCCCTTGCCCTCGTCAACCATGCGTTGGTGCTTGCTGTCGGGCGTGGTGCCGGCGATCAGCTCGACCATCGACTCGCCGATCGGATAGAGCGCCAGGCGCCGCCGCTCGTTGGCTTCGGTGCCGCCCAGAGGAATACCAAAACAGTCCTCCCACAGTTTCCGGCTTTGCTCGACGTCGCGGACGATGACGCCGACGTGCTCGATGCGCTTGATTTTCATTGATGTCCTCTCTGACGTTCCATGGAGTCGCGACGGTAGCATAGCCCGGCACGGGCCACAGCGGCAAAGGCCCAACAAGTCACGAGAGGTGGTCCGCAGCGCGGACTGCTAGAGCCTCGCCGCCGAGCACGCCAAGACCGCGAAGGACGCAGCGGACGCCAAGGGTGGCATGCAGGGAACCCCTCGACCACCCTTAATCGTTCTGCCGTAGAACGCCCCCTCATCCCTTAACCCTTCTCCCTCTGCCTCGCTGGTCACCGGTCGCGGGGCACGCCTCGCCGGCACTGGTCGCGGAATCCGGAAGGACGCAAAGACAACGCTTTGGTCTCCTCCAAGTGCACGTGGGTGCGTCATACAGTGCGCGCTCCCCGCGGAGAAGGATGGAGGTAAAGTAGCGGCATGGAAAAAATCCGACTCTCCAAGCTGATGTCGGAGCAAGGCATTTGCTCGCGGCGGGAAGCCGACAGCTACATCGAGCGCGGCTGGGTGCTGGTCGACGGCGTGCCCGTCACCGAGCTTGGCACGCGCATCTATCCCAACCAGCGCATCACGCTGGCGAAGGAAGCACAGTCGCGGCAGCAGGCCCGGGTGACGATACTTCTCAACAAACCATTGGGCTACGTCTCGGGACAGGCCGAGGAGGGTTATCGCCCCGCGGTGACGCTGATCACCGTCCAGTCGCACTTCGCCGGGGATCGCTCGCCCCAGCGTTTCAGTCCCGCGCACCTGCGAGGCCTCGCGCCCGCCGGCCGCCTCGACATCGACTCGACCGGGTTGCTGGTGCTCACCCAGGACGGCCGCATCGCGAAGCAGTTGATCGGAGAGGACTCCGAAATCGACAAGGAGTACTTGGTCCGGGTCGAAGGCCAGCTATCCGAGCGTGGACTTGCCAGCCTTAACTTCGGGCTCAGCCTCGATGGCGCTGCCCTGAAGCCGGCGAAAGTCGCGTGGCAGAACAAGGACCAGTTGCGGTTCATCCTGCGCGAAGGCAAGAAGCGCCAGATCCGGCGCATGTGCGAGCTCGTGGGGCTCAAGGTCACCGGCCTCAAGCGCGTGCGCATCGGCAACGTGCGCCTCGGCGATCTGCCGCTTGGACAATGGCGCTACCTCCGGAACGACGAGCGCTTCTGACCGGACTCGCCGCGCCAATCATGCCCACGGCGCCATTAAATGCCCGGAAGACCGCCCCGGTGGCCGGCTAGTGCGCCGCGCCACGTTTTCTCCCAATCGTTCCCAACCGCGTCCACCACCTTCCCGTCCGGCCGAAAGAACCGGTTCGGCAACTGGAACATCGCAAGGAGGAGGTTTCCTTCCGGTCCTGCCCAGGCTTCATGTCGGCTGCCCGCCGGGCGCCATACGAACTCGCCCGCCCGGCACACGCCCTCCCCGCACACCAGGCTCCCTTCCAGCACATAGGTCTGCTCGATAAGCACGTGCTCGTGGTCCTTCAGCTTCGCTCCCGGGCTCATACGCATGAGCACTGTCAGCAGGCCCGTCGCGGGGTCGATGAGCAGCGTTTTCGTTTCGCATCCCGGGTAGAGCGTCTTTTCCCATGGGAGCGCCGCGACGTCGACGAAGCGCGAGGCAAGCGGCGACAGATTGGCATGTTGACTAGCGTGCGGCGTAATCGCGGTCATGCGGAGACTCCTTTACGGATTGGGCCGGCAAAAGGAAATTTGTGGCGTAGATATCGGCTCGTCGCTGGAAAACTCACCGACGAGCAGATCCAGGCTGTCGCCTACTACGTGTCGCGGGCGACTGGCGGCGGCAAGGAGTAAGGCGACGAAATCCTCAACCGCCTATAAACGCCGATCATGCTCGCCAAGTAAGGATAAGTCGGCTGCCACCTGCCAGGAACCTGCACCCCGCTTCCGATTTCCGCATTACCAGTCACTGACTTAACGCATCCGATCACTAAAAAGGGGTCAGGACCCTTTTTTGGTTCCGTAAGCAGCTAGTTTTTTACACTTTTTAAGCCGGAATTGAAAAAAGGGTCCTGACCCCTTTTTTGCGGGCCTGGTCAGGGGTCACCCTGCAAGACCGTCAGCGGTTATCCTTTGCCTCCCCTAGCGCTGCGTGCGCCGCGGCCAGCCGTGCGACCGGCACGCGGAACGGCGAGCACGAAACGTAATCGAGCCCAATTCGGTGACAGAAGGCGATGCTGTCGGGGTCACCGCCGTGCTCGCCGCAGATGCCGATCTCGAGATTCTTCCGGCGCTCGCGCCCGAGCTTCACCCCCAGCTGCATGAGGTAGCCCACGCCGTTCTGGTCGATCGTGGCAAACGGATTGCGCGTCAAAATGCCTTTTTGCAGGTACTCACTCAAGAATCCTGTTTCCGCGTCGTCGCGGGAAATGCCGAAGGTCGTCTGCGTGAGATCATTGGTCCCGAACGAGAAGAACTCGGCGGACTCGGCGATCCGCCCGGCGACCAGCGCCGCTCGCGGCACTTCGATCATCGTGCCGAACTGATAGGGCAACTTCATGCCCTGCTCTTTCAGCACCTTGCGAGCCTCCTCCTCGAGCAAGTCGCGTCCAAACTTGAGTTCGGCGCTGGTGGCGGCGAGCGGAATCATGATCTTGGGCTTCAACTTGACGCCCGCCCGGGCGCACTCGCAGGCGGCTTCGAGTATCGCGCGCACCTGCATGCGCACGAGCTCCGGCATGTGAATTCCGAGGCGCACGCCTCTCAGCCCGAGCATCGGGTTCTGCTCGCGCATCGCCTCCACGCTTTCCAGCATCTTGCTCTTGGCGCGGAGATCCCGTTCCAGAGCGGCGGCATCGCCGTCTTTGAGCCGGATTCGGGTCTCCAGCTCGGTAACGGCCGTCCGCAGATCGTCCCGGCTCGGGAGGAACTCGTGCAGTGGCGGGTCGATCAGGCGGATCGTCACGGGTAAGCCGTCCATCGCCTTGAACAGAGCAATAAAGTCCGCGCGCTGCATTGGCAGCAGCTTCGCCAGCTGCTCCTCGCGCTGCTCCGCGGTGCGCGCGAGGATCATGCTTTGCACAATCGGGAGCCGCTCCGGCTCGAAAAACATGTGCTCGGTACGGCACAGGCCGATCCCTTCCGCGCCGAACTTGCGAGCTCGCTCCGCGTCGCGCGCATAGTCCGCGTTGGCCCATACCCCCAAGCGGCGGAATCCGTCAGCCCAGGAAAGGAGCTCGACAAACCACGGATCGGTCAGATCCGGCACCACGGTCTCGAGCTGCCCCGCAAACACCTCGCCAGTCGCCCCGTCGATCGACAGCCAGTCGCCTTCCTTCAACACCTTGCCGCCTGACGTGCGCAGCTCGCCGTGATCCACGTCCACCTCCAGAGAGGACACGCCCACTACAGCCGGTATTCCGAATTGCCGCGCAACCAGCGCGGCGTGACTGGTCCGTCCGCCGCGGCTCGTAAGCACGCCCTGCGCGGCGAGCATGCCGTGCACGTCGTCCGGCCGGGTCTCGGGCCGCACCAGAATGACTTCTTTCTTGAGTTGCCGCTTCCAGTGCTCGGCCTTGTCGGCATCGAAGACGATCTGGCCGATGGCCCCGCCCGGAGACACATTGAGCCCCGTCGCGATCAAGTCGCCCTTTTCCTTGGCCGCGCTGCGCGCGGCCGCGTCGAGCTGCGGGTGCAGGAAGTAATCAACGTGCTCGGGCGTGACGCGTCTTACCGCCTCGGCCTTGCTGATGAGCTTCTCCTTCGTCAGTTCCACGGCTATGCGAATGGCCGCCTGCGCCGTGCGCTTGGCATCGCGCGTCTGAAGCATCCAGAGCTTGCCCTGCTCGATCGTGAATTCGATGTCCTGCACCTCCCGGTAATGCTTTTCGAGCGTGCGGGCGATCCGCCGCAACTCCTTGTCGGCAGCGGGCGCAAGACGCGCCAGCTCCGCGATGGGCAGCGTCTTGCGCGTTCCCGCCACAACGTCCTCGCCCTGCGCGTTCATGAGCATGTCGCCTTCGAGATGGTTCTCTCCGACCGTCACGTTGCGCGTGGTCATGACGCCCGTGCCCGAGTCGTCGCCACGGTTGCCGAAAACCATCGTGACAATGTTCACCGCGGTGCCAAGGTCGTCTGGAATGCCCGCCGCTTTGCGGTAGTCCTGCGCGCGCTTGCCATTCCACGAGCGGAATACCGCGCTCGTCGCAAGCTCGAGCTGCTCGCGCGCGTCCGCCGGAAACGGGCGCTTCGCATGCTCTTCCACGATGCGCTTGAATTCCCCGGTGAGCGCCCGCAGATCTTCCGCCGGCAGCTCCGCGTCGTTCCACACACCACGGCGCGCGCGGTGGGCTTCGAGCCGTTCATTGAAGGGCCTGTCGGATACCCCCAACACAACGGTGCCGAACATCTGCACGAGCCGCCGATAGGCGTCGAAGACGAAACGCTCGTCGCCGGTTTGGCGGGCAAGCGCCTCGGCGACCTCGTCGTTGAGGCCGATATTGAGCACCGTGTCCATCATGCCCGGCATGGAAAACTTCGCACCCGAACGACACGAGACGAGGAGCGGGTTGTCGGCGTGACCGAACTTCTTGCCCGTGGCGCGCTCCAGCGCATCGACGGCCGCCAGCACCTGCTCCCACATCCCCTTCGGAAAGCGGCCGCCCGCCGCGAGAAATGCGTTGCACGCTTCCGTAGTTACGACGAACCCGGGAGGCACCGGGATTTTCAGCTTGGTCATTTCGGCCAGATTCGCGCCCTTGCCGCCGAGCAAGGCGCGCACGCCCTCCCAGGAGCCCGCGGCACGCTCGGCAAGCCGGATCTCGTCAAACAGATAAACGTATTTCGCCCCCTTGATCTTTCGTGCGGGCCGTGCCGTCCGGGAGCGCACCGACCGCTTCGGCTTTTTGCTTCTTGAGGTCATGACTGAATTTCGCCTGAGGTTTAGCTGAACTGTTGAATCACGCACCGCGGTTACGCATCGATTGTCGTCTAAAAAGGATTCCGTCGCAAAGGCCGAAGTCCAAATGGCGTCCGCCCCTGTTTCTTCCGCTAATTCGACTGCAGTTGTCTCATGGCATCCCGGCGGGTCACGATCTATTATCGATGAATCGGGGCGCTAAGCCGCCTCGCGCGGCAGTTCGTTTGCCCTTGCGCGCAAGCCAAACAACGCGCCCAGCGCGGCCAGCGATAGCCCCGCGGAAAGTCCAATCGCGGCGCGCACACCGAAAGCCTCGAGCACCAGTCCGAACGCATACGGCGCCAGCGCCTGCATGGCCCGCGCAAGCACCCCAAGCAGCCCCTGCAGCAGCCCGTATTGCGCGGGCCCGAAAATCGCAAGAGGCAGCGTGCCCTTCGCGATGGTGATCATGCCGTTGCCCGCGCCGTGGAGCATCGCGAAGCCCGACGCGGCCAGGGGCACGCCGCCGAACGCCCCCAGCACGAAAGCACCGACCGGGTGCAGGGCGGTCGCGATGCGGGCCGTCCACAAAGGATGAAAGCTGAAGCGATGGGCCGCGAGGAACTCGAGCAGGCGCGCCGCCACCTGCGCCGGCCCCAGCAGCGCGGCTGCGGTCAGTGCGGCTACCGTGGTGGCCCCAGCGGCCAGCAACAGGCCTGGCAGGTGCGCAGCCATGGCCGACGTGACGAATGCCGTGGCCGCGGAAAAAAGCGCAAGCAGAATGAAAGCGCGCCTGTCCTTGCGCGAGCTCCACCTGGATGCGGACTTTGAATCGGCTCCAGCTTCACCGGCCGCACCAGGCTGGGCTTCCCGCTGCCCATCTCGAGTCACGGAGGGTATGCAAAGCAGATTGAGCGGGAGCGCGAGAAAGACATTCATTGCCGCCCACCCGTAACAGGCTGCGCGCCAACCAAAGTGCTCCGCGACCAGGGCGGTGAGAGGCCAGCCAACCGTGCTGGCGAAACCAGCGATCAGCGTGATGCCGGTAATGGGTGTCCGGGCCGCTCCGGCATGGATTCGTACCAGCGTCGCGAAAGCGGCATCGTAGAGTCCCATCGCCATACCGACGCCGAGCACACACCACGCGGCGAATACCATCATCGCGCTTGACGCAAAGCCCAGCAGCACCAGGCCCGACGCGAGCACCAGGTTGGACCAGGCCAGCATATTGCGGCCCCCGCTTCTGTCGATGGCCCGTCCGACTGATGGCCCGGCGATCGCCATCACGATGAGGGACACCGAAAAGGCACCGAACACGGTGCTCGCCGACACACCGACGTCGGCAGCGATCGGTTGCGCCAGGATTGCAGGCAGATAGGTCGACGAGGCCCACGCGATCGTCTGCGTGACGCCCAGCGCCAGCACCTGCGTCAGCCTGCCTCTGCCCTCCACGGCCGTCATGGATGCCTCTGCACAAGTTTGCCCTACGTGCTCCCATAATCATTCCCCTCCTGCCGGAGGAGGGGTGCCGGCGAAAGCGGGCGGGGTGGTGTGAGCAACGACGGATCCCCTCCTGCCAACGCGCATTCGATGACGCGATCGGGATGGACCGGTTGATCCGCCGCAGACTAGATGCTTGCACGGCCACCCCGTCGGTCAGGCTGCACTGTATCGCGACCGTCGCTCGCCGGCCCGAGGTCGTGCATGCTCCCACCACCGCGTCGCCTTCGGCACCGCGCCCCTCCGGCAGGAGCGCATTCCGGGAGAATGGAAGATCGCGAAGGACGCGATCAGCCCTCAGCGTTTTCGATCAGGAAGCGTGGTTCGGCCGGAACACCGCAAACACCTTGTCCGAGTTCGTGATCCACGATTCGAGAAACACCGACTCGTCCGGCTTGCGCTTGAGCTCGTTCATGGCTCCGGCCAGGCAGAACCAGTTGAGCAGCTCGTGGTGGCCGCGGTCCTCGACCTCCTCGATCGTGGTGTTGCGCCAGAACTCCCAGTCGCCTTCCTTCAGCGCTTCATAGTAGCGCTTGTCGGATTCGACATCCGGGAACATGAGCGAATGTTTCTGCACCATGAAGGAGTGGCTCCAGCTCGAGGACGCGATGACCGCGACCCGCCACGGACTCTTCTGCAGCGCCCGCGCGATAGCAGCTCCCACCTGGAAACACCGCCATGGCTGCGGCCCGGGAGGATCGAGGTCCGCTTCCTTCGCGGGTATTTTCTCGGCGGCCTCCGATGGCCGCATCGGCCTTCCCTGCGCGTGGATCAACCAGCGCCCGTACGCGTTCACGGCGAACGGCACCACCGGATAGGGAAAGCCCTTGCGGTCGTAGTCGAGATACATCACCGAGTTCGTGAACGCGTGGCCAAGCCCGTCGTGCAGCGGCTTGTAGGCGTAAGCGACGTCAATGCCCTCTTTCAGCAGGGCTGTTGCCAGGTACTTGCCGCCCTCGCGGTGGCCCTTCACCTTGAAAACCTTGTCGTCAGGCTCGTCCCACACGTTCTTGCCACGGTGGTTGTGGTTCCAGGGCTGAAACTCGAAGGAGTCGTAGGCAAGGACCGAGAACGGCGGCACGCAGTCCTCGCGGAAATTTTCGTACTGATCGTCGCCCCAGATCAAAATGAAATCCGGCTTGAAGGCGTCGAGCTCGGCGCGGATCTTCCTGAAGTGGCTGATCAGATCCTGGCGGTGCCGGTCGGAATGCGCCTGGCCCTGATCGCTCCCCCACTGCTCGCGCATCGTCGGGTGCCAGTTCTCGGGGGAACGAAATTTTTCCGCGAGCAGGGGATCGTCGAGCGATATCTTCATCCGCCGGCTCATGTTCCCCTTAACGGAAAGGTTAGGGTAATGAGTCATGCCGAGCCCCAGGATCTGCCCCATGGCGAATCTCCTCTCGTGCTGCGCGCGATACCCGGGCGGCACGGCGCGACGCTGCATTCTACGCCCATTTTCCCATGTCATAATCGGGCACAAACGCAATGCGGCATTTCAAGAGAAGGGAGGCGGAAATGGCAGGAAGTCTCACACCGATCCGGCGCGTGATTACCGGCAACGACGAGCGCGGCCACTCGAAAGTGGTTTGGGACGGCCCCGCCCCCAATACTCACGAAGCGTCGATGGGTTCGGGACGCGGCCACACGGACCTTTGGGTGTATAACGAGTCTCCCCTTCCGCTCTCCGGGGACGACGACGGAAATCTCAAGTACGTCTTTTCCGGACCGCCCGAGGGCGGACATTTCCGCGTCGTGCACGCGCGCGAGCGCCCGGCCGACTACGACCCGGCGAAGGACAAGGACCTGGTCCCGGCCCACGCGGCGAAGGAGCGTCCCGGCAGCCGCGGCGTGTGGGACCGGGGCGGCAACAGCGCCTTCTCCTCGTCGATGCACAAGACCGAAACGGTGGACTACGGCATTGTGCTGGCAGGCGAGCGCGAGTTGATCCTGGACGACTGCGAGCTCGTCATGAAGCCCGGTGATGTCGTCATCCAGGTTGGCGCATGGCACCAATGGCGCATGCCCAAGGGTGCCATGATGGCGTTTGACATGATCGGCGCGCGTTTCGTGGACGGGCCGGCAGGTCTGGCGCAGGGCCGCGATGCGCCGATGCGCGCCACGCCCACGTTGCCCGCCGGGGTCAAGCCCACGCGACGAATCGTCACCATAGACCGGGAACCGGGCAAATCCTCCCTGGTGAGCGACGGTCCGGCACCCGACGTACGGACCGATCCGGCGCGCCCGGGCTACGCCTGCGCGCGTCTCTGGGTGACCGACAGCACCCCGGCGAAGATCGTGTTCGAAACGCTGCACCTGCCTCACACCCTCGAGCCGCCGGCTCGCGGCTCCGTCTGCAGGGTGGTCACCTTCCCGCCAGACGATTCATGGAAAGGCAAGGTGGGCACGGCCGAGGTGCAGGCGCATTTTCGCGCGCTGGGATCGCCCGCGGCTTCGACCTACTCTCCCCTGGCTCCCCATCCGTACATGCAAAGGACACGCACGCTCGACTTCTGCATCGTCCTCGAAGGCGAGATCGCGCTCGTCCTCGACACGCAGGAAGTGGCCCTGAAAGCAGGTGACATCGTCATACAGCGCGGCACCAACCACGCCTGGTCCAATCGTTCGACTCGCCCCGCGGTGGTGGCGATCTCCGCTCACGATGGGCAGGTTTGAGAAAAGCCCATTTAAGCCGCAGATAAACGCAGATAAACACAGATAGATCGATACAAAAATCAAAAGCCCGTTTGCGTTGTTTTTCGCCGCTGATTAACGCCGATGAACGCCGATACTGAAAATCGGGGATATTTTCGGATTTTTCATCTGCGTCTATCTGCGTTTATCTGCGGCTAAATCCGAGTTTCCGGTTTTCTGAACACAATGTCGCTATTCCAGGTCATCAGCCTGATCATCACGCTCGTCGCGCTGTTCGGCTACCTCAACCACCGCTTCGTCGGGCTTCCCGACATCATCGGCATCACCGCGATGGGCCTGGTGGTGTCGCTGATCGTCACCGCGCTGGGCGCGGCCAACCCCGAGGTATCGCAGTGGGCGACCGCGACCATGCGCGGCGTCAATTTCTCGGAGGTCGTCTTCCACGGGTTGCTCGGCATGCTTCTCTTTGCCGGCAGTCTGCACGTCAACCTCGCCGAGCTCGCCGGCGAGAAATGGGTGATTCTCGTGCTCGCGACGGCCGGTGTCGTGCTCTCGACCGTTCTGGTTGGCATGGGACTGTATTACGCCGCTCCGGTGCTCGGCCTCGGACTGCCTTTTATCTACTGCCTGCTCTTCGGGGCGCTCATTGCGCCCACCGATCCAATCGCGGTACTGGGCCTGTTGCGCAAGGCTGGCGTCGAGAAGACCCTGCAGACCCGCATCACCGGGGAGAGCCTCTTCAACGATGGCACCGGCGTCGTGCTGTTCCTGACACTGCTCGGGCTCGTCACCGGGGCCGGCGAGGCGTCCGTGCCGGAAGCGCTCTGGCTTCTCGCGCGCGAAGTCGCCGGCGGGCTCATCTTCGGGATCGCGGCAGGCTTCGCCGGCTTCTATCTGCTGAAGACCATTGACAGCTACGCGGTCGAGATCCTGGTCACGTTATCGATGGCCACTGCCGGCTACAGCGCGGCCGAGGCGCTGCACCTCTCTGCGCCCATCGCCGTCGTGGTAATGGGGCTCATCGTCGGCAACCACGGCAAGCGCTTCGCCATGTCCGATCGCACGCGCGAGCAGCTCTTCTCGTTCTGGGAGCTGACCGACGAGCTGCTCAATCTCCTGCTGTTCGGCCTCATCGGGCTCGAGGTCATCGCGCTGTCCATCTCGGCGCGCGACCTGCTGCCGGCCCTCATCGCGATCCCGATCGTCCTCGCCGCCCGCGGGATCAGCGTCGCGCTGCCGATCGGCGCGCTGCGGCAGGTCCGCCAATTCTCTCCCCACACCATCAAGCTCATGACGTGGGGCGGGCTGCGCGGCGGCATCTCCATCGCGCTCGCGCTCTCGCTGCCGGCATTCGCCGGACGGGAGACCCTGATCGCCGCGACCTATGTCGTCGTGATCTTCAGCATCCTGGTGCAAGCGTTGACGATGGGCCCGCTGGTGCGTTGGCTTGGCGCCAACGCGCTGAAGAACGACGCGTAAACGCTGAACGGCGTGCGGAAAACCGACGAGAACCACGCCTCGAAGTTTGTCTCCCCACGACTTACTCCCTCACGGCTCACGGATTTGATTGGCGCACGTCCGCGTGCGGCTAAACCCAAGACCAGCTATCACCCGGCTTCCGGATGCCGCCCCGCGTTGGCGCCAAGAACGGCGACGGCATCGCCGTCAATAACGCCAGCCACCGACTTGGTCATTACCGCGGCTGGGGAGTTTCGGATCGCCCAAGCGCGAGTGCGGGGACGGCCAGGCAAATCGCGCCGGCTGATGGGAAACGGAGTCGTCTGATGTTCCCATGCATGTTTTTTTTATTTGATCTAAGTCAAAGAGCTTTTAAAAAAAGACATCCTCTTCCTCTCTATGGTCGATAGTCCCATTTGGAAACATTGCGGTTAGCCGGACAGCGCATCGAGCAAGTCTTGCGCCGCTCTCGGGCACGGGCGAATTTGCACGGCGCGCCGCAGAAAATGATGGATCGTTTTTCTCGATAGCGGGGACGACATGTCGATGACCGATGGCGCAGGTGAAATTGACTTCTCAGTCGCGCAGGGTTCCGGCGAATTTCCGGGTGGCCGGAGCGAGACGCAAATTGTCAAGTCGGGCTGTTTCTTCTGCCACGGGGGCTGCGGAATCGACGTGCACGTCCAGGACGGGCGCGCCGTGCGGGTTGAGGGCGACCCTGATCACCCCAACAGCCGGGGCTATCTTTGCGTGAAGGGCCGGGCGGGAATCGAGCTCCTTTATCACGAAGACCGTCTCCTCCACCCGCTGAAGCGCGTCGGCGCGCGCGGTGAAGGCCGCTGGGCGCGCATCTCGTGGGACGAGGCGATCGACACCTGTGCGGTGGAGCTCAAAAAAGTGATCGATCGCTACGGGCCTCTGGGGATCACGGGCGGGGACGGCACCAAGGCTGACGAGGTGGCCTGGATCGTCGATCTCTTTCTCCTCAACCTGGGCAGCACCAACCGCACGGGCCCGGGCCGCGCGCAATGCATGCTTCCCCGGCGGGCTGCCTCGAACGCCACCTTCGGCAACTATTACACGCCCGACTACGAGGGCGATCCCCGCCTCATCGTGCTCTGGGGCGATCAGCCCGAGATCTCCAATCACAACTCCATCCTCGGCTTCAAGATGCTGGAAAAGAACAAGGCCGGCGCCAAGCTCATCGTCATCGATCCGCGCCGCACCGCCGCCGCCCGGCGGGCGGACATCTGGCTTCCGATCCGGCCTGGCACCGACGTGGTCCTCGCCCTGAGCATGATGCACGTGATGATCGAGGAGGACCTCTTCGACCGCGCCTTCGTGGAGAAATGGACGAACGCGCCCTACTTGGTGGACGTGGAGACGGGTGATCTCCTGCCCGACGGCCAGGGCCACTACCTCGTGTGGGACAAGGACCAGTGCCTCGCCGCACCGAGCAATTGGCCCAGCGTACGCCCCGAACTCTCCGGCACGTTCAACGTGCGAGGGCGCGTCTGCAAGACGGCCTGGGAACTCCTCAAGGAGCGTTGCACGCAGTACGAGCCGCGCAAGGCTGCCGCGATCACATGGCTCAAGGCCGAGGACATCGCGCGCGCCGCGCGCCTCTACGCCACCACCAAGCCGGCCGCGCTAGCCTGGGGCGTCGGGCTCGACATGTGCATCAATGCCCACCAGAACGGACGGGCTTGCACGCTTCTCGAGTGCATCACGGGGAACGTGGATATTCCGGGCGGCAACATGCACCCCGTGCCTTCGCACAAGGGCTGCCGCACCTTCACTGACGCCTTCGGCGAGACCCTGCCCGAGGAAGCTTACGTCCGCCAGCTTGGCGCGGAGCGCTTCCGCCTGTGCGCAGGCCCCACCACCAAGCGCTACGCCAACAACCCCGCGGTGCTCAAAGCCATCCTCACAGGAAAGCCCTACCCGGTGCGTGCATGGGTGGCGATCGGCGGCAATCCTCTGCTCACGTGGAGCAACACGAAGGAGGTTTATCGCGCACTCATGAAGCTCGACTTCTTCATGGGCGTGGATCTCTTCATGAATCCCTCTCTCCAGCTTGCTGACATCGTCCTTCCCGCGCCCACTCACTTCGAGAAAGAGCGCCTGATGGAGACGCACGGCTACGGGCCCTACGGCAACGTGCGCTGCGTGCGCGCGGTGGAGCCTCTGGGCGAGGTGCGGGACGAGTTCGAGGTCTGCGGGGACATCCTTCGGCGCATGGGCATGGACCGGAACTGGCCCTGGCGCACCGCGGTGGAGTTCTACGAGGAGCGGTTGCGCGCGGCGGGCATGAGCTGGGATTCGGTCGTCGAGGCGGGCGGGGCCTTTGACCGCGTGGCCTACCGCAAGCACGAGACCGACCACTACCGGCGCGAGGGGGGCTTCCCAACTGCAACGGGGAAAGCCGAGGTTTACAGCACCGTGTGGCGGCGTAACGGCTACGACCCATTGCCCAGCTACACTGAAATCCCCGAGAGCCCATACAGCGACCCCGGGCTGATGAAGGAATACCCCTTCATCGTCATCACTGGCGGGCGGCTGCCCAACTATTTCCACTCCCAGCACCGCCAGGTCGCCACGCTGCGGCGCCTGCATCCCGAGCCGCGAACGCAGCTCCACCCGGACGCCGCCGCGAAGCTCGGCATCAGCAAGGGCGACTGGGTCTGCGTCGAGTCGCCCCGGGGACGCTGCGTCCAGCGCGCCCGGCTCTTCGCCGGCATGGACCCGCGCATCGTTCACGTCGAGCACGGCTGGTGGTTCCCTGAGGAGAAAGGCGAGGCGCCGCACCTCTACGGCGCATTCCGCTCGAACGCGAACACCCTCACCCCGAACGCCGACCCTTTCCTCGATCCGGGCTTCGGGGGCTACACCCTTCGGGGCTTCGCGGCCAAGGTCTACAAGGTGACGGAGGAGGAAGCCAAGCGTATTGGTCGGGAGGAAGCGATGGACGCGAGCGAGGGGATGGAGGAAGCCGCGAGCGTTTGAGGCGCGCCTGTCTTCCAGCGCGATCCATTACCCGTCGAGGCTTGCCTTGCGCTCCGGAGGAATTGCGCTCGAACCCGCCGTTCGCTGCTGATATTCCTGTTGGATCCGCTTGCGTCGCCAGATATTTAGAACCTATTTCATATACAGGCGCGTGTGCGACGGAGGCGATGCGGGACGCAGTTCAAGGAGGAGGGCCCGAAGGAATATCTCGATATTTCAGGGTCCCCGACGAAGAAATGCGCCCAGATCGCCCCGTCTCTCCGGGTTGTGGCAAGTATGGTCGGCTGCGTCGTTGCCCTCCTTGACCATATCGACATATGGCCTTCGTCGGGCGCCTTGCACCCGGTCCGTCCTGGCCACAACGCATCACGCGCCGATATATGAAATAGGTTCTAGATCAGAACTTGTCTGCGGCCATGAATACAGTGGCCGGTGACCAGTGACCAGTGACCAGTGACCAGTGACCAGTGACCTTCGAGGCGTAAGGCAAAACGGCTTTTTTGACTCTCGAATAGATCTTTCTGCGTTTATCTGCGGCTAATAATTGGTTTTCGACGTTTCGATTCACGATTTACGATTTACGATTCATTTAACCATTTCGATCGCGCCAAATAATCGGGTCAAGCCGGCTCCCGTCGCCGCGTCGCGGTCCATAGCGTAAAGCCGGTGAGCACCACGGCCAGCGCGACTCCGAGGATGACGCCGCCGTAACTGCCGTAACGGTCGAACATCCAGCCCGCCCACCAGGGGCCTAATGCCGAGCCCAGGCCAAAGCCCAGGTCGAGCAACCCGAGGATTGTGCCGAGGTTCTTGCCGGCAAACTTGTCAGCGACGGCGGAGGCGTAGACCGGGGACATGCCGTTGAAGCCGATGCCGAACGTCAGCAGGTAGCCCGAGAGCAGGGCGATGCGCAGGACGGAGGATTCGGCGGGAACGAGGGATGTCAGCCACAGTAACGCCAGTCCGACGATGCTGATGCTGCAGATGACGACGACGCAGGCCGCGCGGCCGATCCGGTCGGACAGCGGCCCCCATATGAGCCCGCCGGTGGCGCGCATCACACCAAGCATGCCGAAGATCAACGACGCCAGCGGCAGGCCGTATCCCATGTCCACCAGCATCCGCGTCTGGTGCACAACTACAATCATATTGCACAGGCCGATCATGGTGACGGAGAGGCCCAGTAGCCAGAAGGTCGGGGTGCGGACCGCATCCCCGATGTTCGAAACGGCCTTGGCAGGCGCGGTTGTTCGCGCGGCAGATCGCGTCGACGGGCCATCGGGCACCAGGCCAACGTGCTCAGCAGAATGGCGATGGAACAGGAGGTTGATAGGGATCAGCACCACCATCGCGGCAAATCCGAACCACCACATCGTTTCCCGCCATCCGATGTGCACGATCAATTCCGCGCTCAGGGTTGCGATTCCGAGAGAGCCCAGGCCCACGCCGGCCAGGGACGCCGCGGAGGCCAGCCCGCGCCGCCGGGCGAACCAGCGGGGCACAATGGCCATGTGGGGAATGAATCCAAGGACCGCGTAGCTGATCCCCAGCATGATGCCGTAGGACACTGTCAAGCCGGCCAGGGAATCGGTTTTCGAGCAAAGCATGAGCCCCGCCCCCATGCAAAGCGCGCCGATGGGAAAGAGCACGCGCGCACCCAGGCGGTCAAACAGGTAGCCACTCAGGGCCGCCGTGCAGGCGTAGACGATCATGGAGGCGGAAACCACGACCGCCGTGTCCGCGCGCAGCCAGCCGGTCTCGTCAAGAATGGCGGAATAGAAGACGCCGAAAGCGAAGCGAAACCCGAGAGAAATGAACAGCGTGACAAACATCACGGCGACGATGACCCAGCCGTAATAGATGCCGCGCGTGCCGAACCATTTAATCAACCGCGATGTCTTCACGTTCTACCCGTGCTCCAGTCAAGCGCGCTCGCGGGAGCCGCCAGCGGACCTGCGCTGCACTGCTCCTCTACTCCCCGCCGCACAGGATAGTAGGATAAAACGCGGCCGGAAGCTCACCTCGCTCGACCGGGGGGCTTGGCCCAAAGCAGGCGGCTCGGGATTTCCGCTTATGACCCACACCTGCCGGTCAATCTGCTCTGAACCGGCTACTAAGACGCTGCGCATCGCCGCGACACCGGCTGGCGAAGGCACCACGCACCGGGTGAATCTAAGGTCCTGCTTTTCGGTGATTCTTGACAGCGGGGGCCCCTGCTCGCGCACTCGCCGTTGACACTCGCATTATGCTGCCTATACTCGTCCGCTCCCTTCTCCGATGCTGGTGCAGAATCGCCGGGTCCTGCGGTGTGAGGGGATTGGATACAAACTAGGGGAGTTGAAACGGTGACGAATGAAGACAAACCACGTGTCTACGATGTGCTTGCCAAAACCTTCGTCCAGGAGGGCGTGAGCACGTGCTTTGCGCTATTGGGCGATGCGAACATGAATTGGGCGGCGCGATTGGCCCAGCAGGGATGTCGCATGGTCTATGTCAGGCACGAGCATTGTGCAGTCGCGGCCGCGATGTCCTATGCGCGCAAGACCTCGGACGTGGGCGTGGCAACCGTCACCTGCGGACCCGGCGTCACGCAAGTGATCACGGCGCTGCCAGCGGCCGTGCGCGCCCATCTGCCGTTGGTGGTGTTTGCCGGAGAGGCGCCGCTCAGGATGGGCTGGTACAACCAGGGGATCGATCACGCGCCGATCATCACGGCAACGGGCGCCGCCTATCACAGGTTGCACCTGCCCGAGCGCATGCCGGTCGCGGTTCGCGACGCGTTCCTGCAGGCACGCCGCGAAAGACGCCCTGTGGTGATCGGCATTCCGTTCGATTTGCAGGGCCGGCCCTGGGACGGACCGGAAAAGTTGCCGACGCCCTCGCAACAATTGCTGCCACAGCTATCGCCGATTCCACCGCATCCGGATGACGTGGCAAGCGCCGCGAAGCTGGTCGCGGGCGCCGAACGCGTGGTCGTGTTCGCCGGCCTCGGCGCGGTCGAGGCCAAGGCGGGGGCCGCGTGCCGGGCGCTAGCCGCCAAGACGGGCGGACTGCTGACCACGACGCTGCCCGCACGAGGACTGTTCCACGACGACCCGTTCTGCATCGGCATTGCGGGCAGCTTCACGCCCGAGGTCGGGCTCGAATATCTGGCGCAGGCCGACCTGGTCATCGCGGTCGGCGGCTCCCTTGCCTTCCACGCCGGCGGCGGCGGTCAGCTCTGGCCGAAGGCGAAGACGCTGCATATCGACATCGATCCTGTAGCGGTGAGTCAGGGCCAGGAAGTGGCGCGTCACCACCTGCGCGCCGACGCGCGACTGGGCGTGGAGGCGCTGACGGCGGCAGTGCCCGCGCGCACCGCAATATGGCGCAGCGATTCAATGGCCGCGCGCATCCGTGATTCGAAACCCGACAGCTACGTGTTCGAGGTCGAGCCCGGGCTGCTCGACCCGCGCGATGCGGTCGAAGCGCTCGAGAAAACCCTGCCCGCCGACTGGGAGCTCGTGAACTCGTCAGGCCACTGCTCGTGGTTCTTCGCCCAGATGCCTTCGCGCCCGCAGGAGCGGTTCCTCACGATCCGCGAATTCGGCGCGATCGGCAACGGCATCTCCTTCGCCATGGGGGTGGCGGCCGCGCGCCCGGATCAAACGGTGGTGCTGTTCGATGGCGACGGCAGCCTGATGATGCATGTTCAGGAGCTCGAAACCATCAAACGCCACGGCATGAACATCCTGATCATCGTGATGAACGACGGCGCGTACGGCTCCGAGGTGCACAAGTTCCGCGCCGAGGGGATGCCCGAGGACGGGTCGGTGTTCGGCCGCTGTGATTTCGCGGCCATTGCGCGCGGCTTCGGGCTCGGCGGAGAGACCTTCAAAAGCCTGGACGGGTTGCCGAAGGCGTTGAAGGAATTCGCCGCGCGCGGCGGCGCCGCGATCTGGGACTTCCACGTCTCGGACAGGGTCGTGTC
>LJTT01000120.1 GCA_001303585.1 Betaproteobacteria bacterium SG8_41 | reverse complement strand
AGCGCATGTGCACCAAGTGCCACGACAACGGCAAGGCGGCCCAGGCCGACAACTGGAAGAACGTGCCGAGCCAGATCGCCTGCGGTGCCTGTCACGACAACGTTAATTTCGCAACTGGAGCCAACCACGTCGGCGGCATCCAGCCGGATACGCGTTGCGCGCTGTGCCATGACGGGACGAATATTCCGGTCTATCACCAGACCGAGAACCTCACCACGCACAATCCGACGGTGGAAGCTGGCTTGTCAAACTTTACGTATGAAGTCCAGTCGGTAAGCGTGGACGGCGTGACCAATAACGTGACCATAGTCTTCAGGATCAGTG
This sequence comes from Betaproteobacteria bacterium SG8_41, assembly GCA_001303585.1. Classification (GTDB taxonomy): domain Bacteria; phylum Pseudomonadota; class Gammaproteobacteria; order Burkholderiales; family SG8-41; genus SG8-41. Next base: position 6,860 of record LJTT01000120.1, on the reverse strand, counting down.
ACCAAAACGGTCCGGTTACGCTGCTCGCCCCTGCCGCAGACCAGCAAGTGGCGTTGACGGGGTTCACCGGTGCACCGAGCTTCCAGATCGCCTGGGCGGAAGCACAGGACGGCATTGTGAATCCTGCCGATTTCAACAACCTGACATCGGGTGTCGCGAAAGCACAGCCGAAGAGCATCTCTCTCGTTTCGAACAGCAGCTTAACGTCCAGGGGCTTACTTGATACCAACAACACGGATGGATCGATTTCCGGCCCCGATGCTAGCGGCTATTACACCGCGACGCTTTTAGGCGCTGGGACAAAGGCATTCCCGGTGGGTGCAAAATTGCGCACGGTTGCCCTGCAAGGCTACTTCACGCAGGTATCCCCTGCAGCCGCACGTCATACGATCTCCGCGGTCAAATCGGTGGCCGGTGAAGAGCGCCGTCAGGTCATCGCTGCGGCCAAGTGCGCCAACTGCCACGAGTGGTTCGAAGGGCACGGCGGCAACCGCGTCATCGGTGTAGAGACCCAGGGGTTGTACGTGTGCTCGGTGTGCCACGTCCCAGGCTTAGCCACCAGCGGCCGCGGGATTTCCGATGCTGTCGTGAATACTTATACCTCCACGGGGCCGGGATTCTCCGCTGACGACCTGAAGAAGCTGGCGGAATGGGGTCTCAGCACGGCCTTCCCCGTTACCATCGGCGACCAGTGGGCGCTGGACTTGCCGGTAACGACCAACAACCTCAAGGATATGATTCACGGTATCCACAAGGGTCGCGAGCGGGTCGCGCCATTCCGGGATGCGCGCAATCGCACGAGCCAGGGTGGCAATAGTGGCGCGATTACCCTGCTCGACTTGGGGAGAATGAACTTCCCGGGCATCATCAACCAATGCGAGACCTGCCACCTCCCCGGCACGTATAACAGTGTGCCGGCGGGTGCACTGGCGTCGACCTACGAGTCCATCGATGCGACCTATGCTGCCAATTATGGGCTACCGACAGCAACGACGGTGATGGCCGACGATTCTCTAGATCAGGCCAACCCTGATGACGTCGTGACCTCGCCGTTCGCCGCAGCTTGCGTCAGCTGCCATGACAGCACCACCGCCAAGACTCACATGACGATCAGTGGCGGCGGCCAGCTCATGGTGGAGCGCCAAGCGTTCGTGGCGGGCCAGGAGCAATGTTCGTTCTGCCACGGCCCGGGCAAGATATACCGGACCCGGAGGCGGCAACGCTTCCGGGTCTTTTTTCGTCTGACGAGGCTGCTGCCGCAACGTGGCGGCCCCATTTTGATTACATTACCTTCCTGGCAACTCGAGGAGCTCATTCATGGAACGCAACACCCTGAAGGCCGCGCTGGTCGTCGCTACGATGTTGTTTGCCGCCAGCGCGCCGCTCGCAGCTGAAAACAAGGAAAACAAGGCGTCGGCGCCGGCAGAAGCAAGAAACGGCAGCAAGGCAAAACAGTCCGCGCCCGCTGTAAAACTGGTGGACATCAACAGTGCCGGCAAGGCGGAGCTCAAGACTTTGCCAGGCATCGGCGACAAGGAAGCCGAGCGCATCATTGCCGGCCGGCCCTACCTGAGCAAGGCCGATCTGACCACCCACTACATCATCACGCGCAAGACCTACGAAGGGCTCAAGAAGCGGGTGATCGCCAGGCCGAACGAAGCGACCGAAGCCAAGCTCCGGGAGCTCGAAAAGAATAAGCGCTGAAGCCGATGCCCGTCTCGGCGGCTAACCGCAAATCAGAGGCTTGCGTGTCGCGCGGATCGCGTTGCCCTCAAGGCAGGAGCCGGGGGAATAAACGCGGTAGTTGATTCGCTTTTGATCAGCGTTTATCTGCGTTTATCTGCGGCTCAATGTATTTGACTTATTACGTGCTTTAACGTCGGGCGGGGCGCTAGCGCACGCCGCGCTGAAAGCGATACCCCTTGTAGCGCAGGATCATGCCGTCGCGCGTGATCTCTTCCAGTCTCAAGCCGGGCGCCAGGTCCTCGCCTTCACGCAGCACCCGGTCGTTGACGCCGAGCAGGCGGTCCTTGGGTTCGCGCGAGTAGGCGTGAACCGAAATCGACATCGCCGGCATCTCCTGCCGGATCGCCAGCGGCAATTCCGCCATCGTTATCACTTTCTGCTGCTGCGCGGCCGCGCCACCGCCCCGAGAGTTCTCGGGAACGGCCTTTACAGGCGCTTGGGCGGCGGTGGGCATTGTTTGGCGCGGCGTATTGAGCGTCCTGGACTCAAACTGCGGCTTTCCAGCCGCAGGCGCCTGCTGGTCCATTGCCCCGGCTCCAAGCACCGCTGCCGACGGAATAGGCGAAGCGATTCTCGGTGCCGGCCCGTCCTGCTCTGTCTTCCGGACCGTTTGCGGTTGCACGGGCAGGGCGGATGCGCGCGGGCTCGACTCGAGCGGGTTCGTGGCGGGTCTCGAGGCGGTAGCCGGTTGCTCGCTCTGCCACGGGCGCAGCGAGCCGATCACGATGCCGGCGCCGACCAGGACCGCCGTCAACACGATGTGAGAGGCTGACAGGCGGCGTCTGGGCTCGCCCGCTGATGCCTGCGGCGCGAGCAGCGTCGGGGGCGCGCCGCGCTGGCGCTGCTGATCCGATTTCCTGAGGGCGTCGAGGATATACGACACGCCTACGATCCCCCGTCTTCGCGCAACAGCTTCGGCGCCGATCGATCGGACACCACGTTCAAGCGGATCAGCGTCTGGGGCCCGACAATGCCGTCGGGTATCAATCCCTGCGCGAGCTGAAACTGCTTGACCCGCTGCATGAGGGCGTCGTCGAACACCGGATTCCCGTTCGTGGTTGATTGCGTGGCGCCATCCTCCCCCTGCGCGAGCTGGCTGCTCAGCCAGGCCACCGCGGGACCGCGCTCGCCGTACTGAATGTATTCGCGCCCCTGCGGGGGCATGCGCCACAGCACGGTGTAGTGCCCGGACCATTGGACCGCCAGGGTGCCGAGCGCGACCGGCCGGGTCTCGCCGCCGACCGACAGCGTGGCTATCCGGTCGTCGAGCCGGGTCAGTGCCGCATAAAACGCCCTGCCATCCCCGTCGTTGAGGCGAATCACCGCGGGGCGATTGGCCTCGCGCAGCTCATCCAGTCCGCCGCGCGCCGTCCGGCAGCGCAACCCCGCGCGCTCGGCCTGCTGGCAGGCGTCCCCGCCCCGGTACTCCGCGCCCCAGGCCCGGAACAGCGCGGCATAGGCCATCGCGGCGCTTTGCGCGCGCGGCACCTCTGCGGGCCAGGCCAGGGTATCCGAGGATTTTTCGGACGGGCCGCTGTCGTCTTTGGGGGGCTCGGGAACGGCTTTGTGAACGGCTATCTGTTCAGCAGGCGCCGCGGGTTCTTCGGTCGCAGGCGGCGCGGTCGAGACGACGGTGTCCCGCTGCACCCACTGATGCGCGCCGAGCGCCAGGGCGCCGCCTGCCACGAGAATCAGTGTGGCCGAGAAGGCGTACAACGTTTTGCGCGTGGGCGCCGCCTGCTGGCCGAAAACCTCGTGCGCCGCCCGAGCGAGGGTCGCGCGGTCCACCCGCTCCTTGCCCTGCGTATAGGCCCCCAGCAGCGCCCGGTCGCACAGCACGTTGATGACGCGGGGCACGCCCTTGCTCAGGCGGTAGAGCTGGCCCATGAGCGCCTCGGGAAAGAGCTGCCGTTGCGTGCCGGACACATCGAGGCGGTGTCGCACGTAGGGGCCGACTTCCGCTTTGCTCAGGGCGCCCAGGTGATAGCGCGCGACGATGCGCTGCGCGAGCTGCCGCAATTCGGGCTGCTCCAGCATTTTCGCCAGCTCCGGCTGTCCCAGCAGGATGATCTGCAGGAGCTTGCGCTGGTTGGTCTCGAGATTGGTGAGAAGGCGCATCTGCTCCAGCACTTCCGCGGAGAGATTCTGCGCCTCGTCGATGATCAGCACCGTGTGCCGGCCCTTGGCGTTGGCATCGAGCAGGTAAGCGTTGATGCAATCGACGAAGACCTTGATGCTGGCGTTGTCGGGCGGGCACGTGATGCCCAGTTCGACGCAAATGGTCGAGAGCAGCTCCTCGACCGTCAGCCTCGGATTGAAGATGTAGGCGACGTCGCAGGTATCGGGAATCTGCTCGAGCAGGCAGCGGCAGACCGTGGTTTTGCCGGCGCCGACCTCGCCCGTGAGCAGCACGAATCCGCCATCGCCGTTCACGCCGTAGAGCAGATGCGCGAGCGCCTCCTGATGGCTCCGCGTCAGGTACAGGTAGCGCGGGTCGGGCGCAATGGAAAACGGCGCTTCTGCGAGGCCAAAGTAACTCAGATACATGGATGAGAGCGAGGAGCCCGGAGGCGTTACGCTATTTTACGAGGGAGAGGCTGACGCGCCCATTTTGCGCGCAGCTGCGATGCCCCCTGCAGACCCACGCTCGCGACCCCGTTTGCGGGAACCTGGCTGGTGGTGAAAATTGATACACATCAAAAAACGCTCGATCCGGCGCTTTGGGTAGCCTACGACGCAAGTATACCCCCGTTCATTTATCGAAGATCGCCGCGGAATCGCCCCGGGTGTCTCCTTTGTGCATCGGGTTCAAGGCGTCACCGGAATCCGGCCGCCCGATCGCCGGCAGCGAACTCGACAGCCCATTTTCGCTGGGTTATTCTCGTTGCGGAAGGCCGATCGGGTATCCTCCTGAAAAGGCAAGGATTGCGCGGCGCGGCGAAAATCGCCCGCGCCGTCGTTAAGACGTATTGGAGCCGTGGGTCAATCAAGGGACGGCTTGGCGAGCGTTTCGCTCGGGCGGGTTGTTCGCGGACAAAACGGATAGTCATGGACGAAAATCGAACGCGCCCGCATAGGCGAATCCTTTTTGTAGTGGCGGGCATACTGACCCTCGCCCTTGCTGGATGTGGCGGCGGCGGCTCGGGCGGCGGCTTCGCCAGCGTTCCTACGGGTTGCGGCGGGGCGCCCCTGGCGCCGGGAACGGTTGACACCAGCACCGCCGGACTGGCCGCTTCGACCGCGCTCAACATCACCGTTACCGCCGCGTGCATCAACAGCCCGCCCGCAGTGGATTTTACGGTCACCAATCAGGCCGGCGTCGGCATGGCCGGCCTTGCTGCAGCGGACTTGCGTTTCAACGTAGCCAAGCTCATTCCAATATCGAACGGCGAGCCCAGCAACTGGCAGAACTACATCAATCGCGTGAGAAACGGTGCCGTGCAGGGCAGCCAGGAGCGGACCGCTGCCGGGTATGCGTTCGGGACGCTGGTGAACCGCGGGAACGGCAGTTATACCTATACGTTTGCCACCGATATCACGAACCCTGCCGCGAACCCGTGTCCGGCGCCATGCACGGATGCGGAAGGGAACGCACTTAACATCAGCTTTCAGCCAAACCTGACCCACCGCGTAACGATTCAGCAGGGCAACAGCGCGTATCCGAAGTCTACAGGCGTGCTCGATTTCGTGCCGGCGGGTGTCGGCGGCTCCGGGCGCGATATCGTGCTGACGGCCACCTGCAACACGTGCCACAACGAGCTCACGGTGCACGGCACACGGGTCGACACCAAGCTGTGCGTGACCTGCCACAACCCCGGGTCGTGGGTGGCCGGGACGCCCAACACGACGGTGGATTTCAAGGTGATGATCCACAAGATCCATTACAACATCTATAACAGCGTCAACGACGACGATCCTGCCGCGCCAAACTACCTTCCGCCCACTCTGCCCAGCGTTGACGCGGGTTACCCGTACACGATCGGCTCTGCGGATTTTTCGACACCGGTCTTCACGCAGGACGCTCGCAATTGCACCCGGTGCCATGACGGCGCCCTCAGCGCGCAAGGCGACAACTGGAGAAATCAGCCTAGCATGCAGGCCTGCGGCTCGTGCCACGACAATGTGTATTTTGGCGCCGTGCCCGATCCGGCCAGGCCGTATCAGACCAAGCCGCACTCGGGCGGCATCCAGGCCGACAACAGCGCTTGCGCGCTCTGTCATGGAACCGGGAAGGTTGCGGATGTGGCGGTGGCGCACGACTTCACGGCGCGGTTCAAGGCGGCGGCGGCCAAATTCAAGCTCAACATCATCAGCGCCACGCCCACGACTCCGGGCAGTTCCCCCGTTGTGACGTTCTCGGTTACCGATCCCACCAACGGCGACGCGCCCTACGACATCACGACGGATCCGGCATTTACCTCCGGCGCGAGCACGCTCAACGTCCGGCTCGCATGGACCGATGCAAGCCGCGCGGACATCGGAAACGATGGCAATGGCCAGAACTATGGCCAGCCCATCGGCATCAACGCGTTGACATCCGCAGCGCCGGGAGCTGCCCCGGGCACTTACACCGTCCCCTCCGCGGTCGCGCTACCGGCCACGGGCACGCTGCGCGTCGTGATGGACGGACATCCCGCGGGCGATGTCACGACGCCCGGCACGTTCGAAGACCGGCTCGCCGTCAAGAGCGTCTTCAGGGACTTCCCGATCACGGGCCCGGTGGTGGCGCGACGCACAGTTGTCGACATTGCGAAGTGCAATGTATGTCATGACGTGCTGAGCTTGCACGGCAATAACCGCACCGACGAACCCCAGGTGTGCGCGGCCTGCCACAATCCGAACGCGACCGACAAGGGGCGGCGGACCACGCCGCCGTTCGCCGACGGCAAGGTGGAAGAAGCCGTGGACTTCAAGACCATGATCCACGCCATCCACGCCGGCCAGGCGAGCAATGGCGGCTATCGCGAAAATGGCATCGTGATCTACGGTTTCAACAGCAGCGTGAACGACTTCAGCAACGTCGTCTTCCCCGGAAAGCTGAGCAACTGCACCACGTGCCATACCAGCACGTCGTACCAGCTGACGGGCATCTGGGCCTCGCCGACGGCGAACGG